>CAYZRS010000001.1:0-52372 GCA_964480915.1 uncultured Pirellulaceae bacterium
ATTTGAGATTTGAGATTTGAGATTTGAGATTTGAGATTTGAGATTTGAGATTTGCAATCTGAAACCGCACCTTCCCCTTCAACCCTACGGAGCCACCCCATGTCGAAACCGTTCCATCTGATGAAGTGGATTGAAGAGAACCAAGAAGCGTTCAAGATGCCGGTGATGAACAAGCAGTTCTATCCCGAATCGGACAACGTGATCGTCTTTGTCTCCAAAGGGCCCAATACCCGTAACGATTATCACGTGAACGTCACCGAGGAGCTTTTCTATCAGTTGGAAGGCGACATCGCGGTACGGATTCGGCCGTTGGATGGGAGTGCTCCACACGACGTGGTTATTCGTGAAGGGGAAATGTATCTCTTGGGTGCCAACATTCCCCACCGGCCCCAGCGGCCAGCGGGGACGACCGGTTTGATTGTCGAGTTTCCTCGACCCGAAGGACAGCTCGATCACCTCCGCTGGTACTGCAATGACGATAAACACCTCGTGCATGAAGCCAGCTTTCGCCTAAAGCATATCGACGAAGACCTGCACAAGGTCATGGACGAATTCTGGAATGGGCCGGAAGAGAACCGGACCTGCAAAGAGTGCGGTACCGTGGTCGAACGTGCCGGCGAATTTCACATCTCGCAGGCACAGCAGTTGGCCTAACGATTACTTCAAAAGGAATGTTCGTAGTACCCCTTTAAGTGGCAGACCGCAGCATTCAGGTGATCGTGACCGTCGTTGCGCGTCGCGCGATCGGCTCGTTCAATACTTAATGCAAACGTTCTTCGGCTCGGTAAAGAATCGCAGGGCCTCTTCGCCCCCTTCACGACCGACGCCGGAGGCCTTCATCCCGCCGAACGGAGTCCGCAAGTCGCGGACCAGCCAACAATTGACCCACACGACGCCCGCTTCGAGGTCGCGTGCGATGCGATGAGCCCGCTGAACATTGCCGGTCCAAACGCTCGCCGCCAGTCCGTATTTCGTGCCGTTGGCCGCCGACATGACTTCCGCTTCGGTCGCAAACGGAGCGATCGTCACCACCGGTCCGAAGATCTCTTCCTGATTCGTTTGGCAGCTGTCGCTTAATCCCTCGATGACGGTCGGCGCCACGAACCAGCCATTCTCGCAGCGCCCGTCCGGCCGGACGGCGGTGCCGCCGCACAGTACGGTGCCGCCTTCTTGCTGGGCCGTATCGATGCAGGCCAAAATCTTCTGTTGATGGGCGGCAGAAACGACGGCTCCCAAATCGGAATCGGCAGAAGCGGGATCTCCGACTCGCAAGGCCGATGCGCGTGCCACGAGGTCATCACGGAACCGCTCGTACAGCGTCCGTTCGACATAGATGCGTGAACCGCACAGGCAGATTTGGCCCTGGTTGGCAAACGACGAACGCACCGTGGTATCCAGTGCCGATTCGTAATCGCAATCGGCGAAAACGATGTTCGGGTTCTTGCCGCCAAGTTCTAACGACAATTTTTTGAATTGAGGCGCCACTTCGCGAGCGATGTGTGCTCCGGTAGCAGTGCCTCCCGTGAAGGAGATTGCCTTGATGTCTGGATGTTGGATCAGGGCGTTGCCCGTTTGCGCACCCGACCCATGCACGATATTCAGCACACCGGGCGGGATGTCGGCCTCGATGCACAGCTTCGACAATTCAAAGGCGGTCATCGGCGTGACCTCGGAAGGCTTCGCGACGACACAGTTGCCGACAGCAAGCGCCGGAGCAATTTTCCACGTGAACAAATAGAGTGGCAAGTTCCAAGGCGAGATGCAGCCGACGACTCCTAAAGGGCGTCGGAGTGTGTAGTTGATCGCGTCGGGCATCTCGTGGCTCTCGCTGGAAACGCCGCAAACGAGTTTCGCGAAGAAGCGGAAGTTGGCCGCTGCCCGTGGGATGTCGACCGATCGAGCCAGAGCGATCGTTTTGCCGTTGTCGCGCGATTCGGCGGCCGCCAGCGATTCCAGGTTCTGCTCAATGAGATCGGCCAACCGCAGCAGGCGTTGTGATCGGTCTTCGGCGGTAAGTGCGGACCAGGCCGGGAATGCCGCTTGCGCCGCTGTGACGGCCGAGCCGATATCGGTCGCAGCCGAATTGGGGACCTTGGCATAGACGGTTCCGGTGGCTGGTTCGAAATTGTCGATCCAACCTTCGGATGCGGGCGGAATGAGCGCTCCACCGATGTAATTCTGGATGGCGATCAAAGACAAGGTGTGACTCCCCACAGGTTGGCTGACGGCTGCCGTCCAAGCTAAACCTTAAGTTGAGCGGACGAAAGCGGGGGCTAACCGGCTTGTCGATTTTACTCGGCGCACGACAATGGCTGCTATGAAGGCTCAAATTCAAATTGGCGAAGAACAACTGACCTTCGACGTGAATCAGGGGCAGTCATTGTCGCGACCGCTCGATTTTGGCTCATCGTTCGCTCAATTTGGAGCCGATCCTCCTCGCCGGACTCCGCTGCAAGTCGGTGCGTTCGTCGGCGATACAAAACAGGGGGGCGGCTGCAACGTCGATCGACTGCAGCTTGTACCACACTGCCATGGAACGCATACCGAAACGGTCGGCCACATCGTCCATGAGGAAGTGACGCTGGCCGATCTGGCGATCCCGCATTGGCTGCTGTGTGCTGTCGTCTCGGTGACACCGGCTGAGGCCCGCCATACCGATGATTCGTACACGCCTCAGCCGGCCGTCGATGATTTGCTCGTGACCGAAGCAGCGCTGGCTACCGCTTGGGACGCTGTGCAATCGAGTGCCGGCGCTGCGGCCACCCACACGTATCAAGCGGCACCTCAACGCGCTTTGATCGTGCGCTGCCAAGAGACGCCAGATTCGACCGCCGCGTTGCCGCCCTATTTTTCCTCGTCGGCGATCCGCTGGTGCCAAGCGTTGGCGGTCGACCATCTGTTGGTCGAGCTGCCTTCGATCGATCGTGTGGTGGACGAGGGGCTGCTCACGAATCATCATCTGTTTTGGCAGGTGCCGGAACGAACCCATACGCTGACCGCAGCGTCGGCGAAACACAAAACGATCACGGAATTGATCGATGTGAACTTCAGCTTTGCCGACGGCATCTACTTGCTCAATTTGCAAGTCCCTGAGTTTCAAGTTGATGCGGCTCCGTCACGTCCGGTCATTTTTCCTTTACTGCAGGCGGATCGTTGATGACTGCTTTCGACCCTTCGCTGGAACATGCACGCACCTTGGATCGGTCCGATCCGTTACACAGATGGCGTGACGAGTTTTGGTTGCCAAGTACCGAAGCAGGATCGCCCGACGTCTACTTCGTCGGGAATTCGTTGGGGTTGCAGCCGAAGCGAACGTCGCTGTTTTTGCAAGGAGAGCTAGAAAAATGGCAGCGTCTGGGCGTGAAAGGGCATTTCGAGTCGGACCATCCTTGGATGCCTTATCACGAGTTTCTTGCCGAGCCAATGGCACGGCTCGTCGGGGCGCATGCCGACGAAGTCGTCATGATGAATTCGTTGACCGTGAACCTGCACTTGATGATGGCGACGTTTTATCGTCCGACCGACCAGCGACACCAGATCTTGATCGAACAACATGCGTTTCCGTCCGATCACTACGCGGTCGAATCGCAGCTGTTGCATCACGGGAGAACGGTGAACGAGTCACTGCTGTTAGCAAAACCGGTCGATGGTGGCGAACTGCTTTGTAGCGATGCGATCTGCGAACAGATTCGGGCTCACGCCGAGACACTGGCGTTGGTGCTCCTGCCCGGAGTTCAATACTACACCGGCCAGGTGATCGATCTGGCTCGGATCACGCAAGTGGCTCACGAGTGTGGCGTGGCGGTGGGAATCGATCTGGCGCACGCGGCCGGCAACATTCCGCTACGGCTTCACGACTGGGGCGTCGATTTCGCCGTGTGGTGTTCTTATAAGTATCTGAATTCTGGCCCCGGATCGGTCGCCGGTTGTTTCGTGCATCGTCGGCACGGGCAAAATATTGATCTGCCTCGATTCGCTGGCTGGTGGGGGCACGACAAGGCGACTCGGTTTCTCATGCAGAATGAATTTCAGGCCATGCCGACGGCTGAAGGTTGGCAGCTAAGTAACCCGCCGATCCTTTCTTTGGCCGCGATTCGCGCTTCGCTGGCCGTTTTTGACGAAGCGGGTGGGCTGGAACCGTTGCGCACCAAATCGGTCCTGCTAACGGATTACTTTGAGCAATTGTTGCGATACGAATTGCCGGAACGCGTTCGCATCGTCACGCCGAGCGACTCGCAAGAGCGTGGTTGTCAACTGTCATTGCAGGTTCGCTTGGATGGAGTCGACGGCAAGCAAGTGCACGAACAGTTGGAACGAGCCGGTACGGTCACCGATTGGCGCGAACCGGATGTCATTCGGGCAGCGCCGGTGCCTTTGTACAACTCGTTTGAAGACGTGCACCGTTTCGTGACGACGTTAAAACAAGTTCTGATGACCGTTTAGGCAAAAGCGCATGCGAATAGTGTCATGAAACAACAACGGGAACACATTGCGATCGTAGGAGCCGGCCTGGTGGGCTCGTTGTTATCGCTCATGCTGGCCAAACGCGGCTATCGCGTCTCGCTGTTTGAAAAACGGCCCGACCTGCGGAAGGCCGATGTCTCGGCCGGTCGGTCGATCAACCTGGCGTTGGCCGAACGGGGAATAGCGCCGTTAACCGCGGCGGGCGTGATGGAGGACGTGGAGAAACTGTTGGTGCCGATGCGTGGCCGCATGCTTCACTCGATCGATGGACAGGTCGAGTTCAGCTCGTACGGCCAACGTCCGCACGAAGTGATCCATTCGGTGTCGCGTGGCGGGCTGAACGAGTTGTTGCTGGACGCGGCGGAGCAAACGGGGCTTGTCGAGCTGAGTTTTCAAAACAGCTTTGCCGACATCGATTTTGGCACCAACACGCTGCTGCTCAACGATGGCAGTTCGGGCAAAACACGTCGTCACTCATTCGACGTGTTGATCGGTGCTGACGGTGCCGGGTCGGCGGTGCGAAAAAAAGTCATCGACGCCAACGGCGGCACGTGCGACGTCCAATTTCTGGATCACAGCTACAAGGAGCTCACCATTCCGGCCGGGCCAGGTGGCCAGCACCAGATTGAAAAAAAGGCACTACACATCTGGCCGCGAGGCGGATACATGCTGATTGCGTTGCCGAATCTTGATGGCAGTTTTACGGTGACGCTATTCCTCAATTCGGAATCCAAGCCTGGCGCTGAACAGCAGGTCAGTTTCGCGGCGCTCGACAGGGAAGAGCGAGTCGTTCCGTTCTTCGCGGCCCAGTTTCCGGACGCGCTCGCCTTGATGCCGAATGTGGCAAGTCAGTTTGCCGCGAATCCGACCGGGCCATTGGGCACGGTGCGTTGTGATCGCTGGCAAGCTGGCGGTCAGGCGCTGCTGGTTGGCGACGCTTCCCACGCCATCGTCCCCTTCCACGGTCAGGGCATGAACGCAGGATTTGAAGATTGTTGTGAGCTCCTAAATTCGCTGGACCGCGCCGCTGGCGACTGGCCGGTGGCGATGGAAGAATTCGCCTCGCGTCGTCCCGCCGATGGAAATGCGATCGCCGACATGGCGTTGGAAAATTACATCATCATGCGAGACAGCGTCCGCGACCCACGGTTCCAGCTGAAGAAAGAGCTGGGGTTTGAACTCGAACGCCAGTTCCCCGATCGTTTCATCCCTCGCTATTCGATGGTCATGTTTCACCGAATTCCCTATGCAAAAGTGTTGCGGCGTGGGGAACAGCAAAATGAATTGCTCGATGAGCTGACTCGCAACGCCACATCCCTGGCAGAAGTCGATATGGATCGGGCACAGGCGCTGGTGAGCCAGCTGTCATCGCTCACTTCATAAGAGGGCAGCCAGCGGGCGAGCGCTCGTGGCCTGGTCCGTCAGCCGTTTCTGCGGTCTCCGATTCGGCAGCTCGATGCGACTTACCCGTGTTTCCGTTTGAGCGAGATGCGTTTACGAGGTACATCAATTTCCAATACCTCGACGTTGATAACATCGCCCACGGTGACGATCTCATTTGGATCGGACACAAATTCGTCCGATAGCTGCGACACGTGAACCAGCCCGTCCTGATGGACGCCCACGTCGACGAACGCGCCGAAGTGGGTAACATTCGTGACGACCCCTTCCAGTCGCATTTTGGGTTTCAGGTCCCCCATCGAATTCACCTGGTCGTTGAATTTGACGGCTCGGAATTCGCTGCGTGGATCGCGGCCCGGTTTGCCCAATTCGGCGATGATGTCTTCGATGGTGGGCAGGCCAAAGGTCGCGTCGACATAGTCGGTCGGATTGAGCTTCTGACTGAGCGTCGCATTCCCGACGACCGACTTCAGATCGGCATTGAGCTGCAGCGCCATCCGCTCGACAACCGAGTAACTTTCGGGATGCACGGCCGAATTGTCTAGCGGCTGGTCACCACCACGAATCCGTAGGAATCCGGCCGCCTGTTCGAAGGCCTTTTTGCCCAGTTTGGGCACTGCGGTCAGTTGTTGGCGACTGCGGAAGCGGCCATGGCTGTTTCGAAAGTCGACGATCGCATCGGCCAGTTTGGGACCGATGCCGGCGACGTAGGAAAGCAGCGGTGCACTCGCCATGTTCAAGTCGACGCCGACCTGATTCACGCACGATTCGACGACGCCATCCAGGCATTTTCTCAGTTTCGGCTGATTGACATCGTGTTGATATTGGCCGACACCGATCGACTTGGGGTCCGACTTAACCAACTCGGCCAATGGGTCTTGCAGCCGCCGTGCGATGCTAATGGCGCCGCGCACGGTGATGTCTAAATCGGGAAACTCTTGGATGGCCAGCTCGCTGGCCGAGTAGATCGAAGCGCCCGATTCACTCACCATCACCTTCGTGACGGCAAGCTCCTGTTGCTTAATCAGTTCACCGACGAAAGCGTCGGTTTCGCGCGACGCGGTCCCGTTGCCGATGGCGATCAGTTCGACGCCGTGTTCTTTGATCAGTTTTAGGAGCGTTTTGCCCGCTCCCTCGGTGTCGTTCTTTGGCGCCGTCGGATAGATCGCCGTGTGCGCAACAAATTGCCCCGTGGCATCGACGACGGCCACCTTGCAGCCGGTGCGAAAGCCGGGGTCGATCCCGATGGTGACCTTCGGTCCAGCCGGAGCCGCCATTAACAGCTCTCGCAAGTTCTTGCCGAATACGCCGATCGCTTCGTCATCCGCCCGTTCTTTCAATTGTGCAACGACGTTCGATTCGGTTGCGGGGAGTAGCAGCCGTTCGTAACAATCTTCGACGCAGCGAAGTAGATCGGCATGAAACTCGAATTGACGATTGGGTGCCAACCGCCGTTTCAGGTCGGACACTTCTCGGTCACCTTCCAGTTCCAGATCGACACGCAGGAAGCCAGCTGCCGCGCCCCGCAGCATCGCCAGCAGCCGATGCCCCGGGATGCGGGCCACCGCTTCCTGTCGGTCGAAGTACTGTTCGAACTTGTCGGCTCCGTCGGCCGTCTTCTTGCCTCGCTTTACTTTCGAAGCCAGTTTGCCGAACTTCAGCGCCTTTTCCATTAACCATTGGCGCGAATCGACATCTTCCGACCACGTTTCGGCGACAATGTCGAGTGCACCTTGGAGAGCCGCGGCCGCATCGGGGATCTCGTTTGCCGGGTTGATGAAAGGTTGCAGGACGGACGGTTTCGACCGGTTCAGTTTGGTCTGTTGCAGCAGAAGATCGGCCAAGGGCTGCAAGCCGCGATCTCTGGCGATCGTTGCCCGCGTACGACGCTTCGGTTTGAACGGTAAGTAGATCGCTTCCAAGAGGCGAATGTCGGAGCAAGCTTCGATGCGGACTCGCAGTTCGTCGGTCAGCAAGCCTTGTTCATTGATCGATTTTAGGATCGTCGATTTTCGCGCGGCGAGCGTGTTGGCCCGGTCGAGTGCGTCTTCAATGGCTCGCAAAGAGGTTTCGTCAAGGCTGCCGGTTGCCTCCTTGCGGTAGCGGGCAATGAACGGAATCGTGTTGCCGGCTTGTAAGAGTTCAACGGCGGCATCGACTTGCCGGGGGGGCAACGCGAGCTCGGTAGCGATCGCAGCCGCGACCGCTGCCAAATGGTTTGTGGATGTTTTCATGAGGGAATTATAGAGCATCGGGCCAGTGTCCGGTGGAGCACTTTCGTCCCCCACCAATCCAAGCTCGTTGAGGTCCAAGCGTGGCGGCGCTGGTGCGGCGACATCCGAGTGTCCTGCGCCGCCAGACGACATCGCCAGTCGACTCCATCACCGACGCGGGCGCCTGCAGCTACCGGTGAAACGACCATGCGCATAGACCGAAGGGTAGGTTTCCCGTCCTTGTAACCGGACGTGGAATCAATCGGCAGTCGCCGCTTGGTCACCGAGGAAAGCCTGCACGATCGGTCCCATGGTGGCGGCGGCCACTTCATGGCCGACCGTCGTCCAGTGCAAATTGTTCGGCTGGTATGGCTGGTCTGATTTGGCGCTGCGTAACGCGGGCCGCAAATCGACGAACTGAAAGCCGAATTCGGCGCTAACTTCGGCTGCGAGGCGTTGCGGCTGATCCAGGTCAAAGCGGTTGCTGTCAAAGTCGACTTGGGGCCGCAGGAATTTTAGTTGTTCCCGATCAGAGACTTGAATCGGCGCTGGGATGGCCATCACGATAACTTGAGCCCCCACGCGACGTGCCACTTCGTCGATCGAACGGAAGCGGTCTCGAACGAGCGACTGGCCGGCTTCGATCGCTTCGATTTGCTCCGGGTCCATCACGTCCTGCTGCAAGAAAAACCGAGTATGGGGCGACGGCTTGCCGGTGAGCCGCTCGAACGTCGCTTCCAAGACGTGTCCGCGGAAGTATCGAAACAGGTGACGGCCGGTCACAATACCCAGCCAAGAATCGATTGGAGGTCGATCGAACCCAATCATATCGCGGAACTCATCGATCGGTATTTGCACATCCCAAAAATCGTTGATGAAAAAGCCGATGATGATCAAGTCGGGCTGCAACCGTGGAGCATAATCTTCGGTGATCGTCGCATATTGGCTGGGGCCGAAGCCCGTGATCCCAAAATTGATCACCTCGGCGGAACGATCCGTGCTGCGCGCTTCGTTGATGTTCGTTTCCAGTAACCTGGGCCACGACAGGTGCGTGTCGACTCCTTCGGCGCTGGTATAAGCGTCGCCCAAGGTCATGATGCGGAAAACACCCGCCGGCTTGGCCCAGGCGAAGTCGGGACCCGGGAACCCTTCCGCGTTGCCGACCACTTCATAGTCGTAGGATTCCCATCTCAATTGAGTCCTTGAAGAGTTCTTCAACCGAAAGCCGAGTTTCTCGTCCGGCTGGAGAGACGGTTTTTCGCTCCAGCCAAAGTCGGGTACGTCTTGCGGTGCATGACTCCGCAACCAGAGTTCGGCAGGCAACATGAGCAAAACGAGCATGCTGAGTCCACCCGCGCCGAAGGCGACGACGCGATACTTCCCAAATCGGTTGGCCGCCCGCGCGATCAGCTCGGTTGCGAATCGCGTCAGGCGTTCCAAAAACAACGCTGCCATAAAAGTCAGCACAGCGACCATGGCGAAGCGGAGGAAAACGCCGGGAAAGGCCTCGGCTCCAGTCTGCCCATGCAGTCCGATAAACGCGATCGGATGGTGAACGAGAAACAGAGAGAGTGAGTGTTTCCCCAGCCACGTGAGAACCGACATGAAACCACGACCGACTCGACTTGTGATGGGACGTGTGACGACGGCGTACAGCAAGCAAAATCCGCAGGCTCCCGTCAGCAAGGGAAAGAAGGTGACGCCGAGAAGATGCAGGCCCAGCGGCATCGCCACCAGCCAGCCCAATGCGAGGAAGGCGATGCTCAACGGCTTCCGCAGCAGCGGAACGTCACCTCGTTCGGAAGTAAGAAAGCCAAACCACATGCCGAAGGCAAGCTCTGGCAATCGGGAGATAACAATCGTGCCCCGCGCCCAGGCATAAAGGTTCTCTTGGATGAAGAGCAGTCCAACGCCACGGCAGAGAAGTCCGACGAAACACAACAACAGCAGACCGCGCGTCCGGCCCAGCTTTTGGAAGACGGTGAACAGAAACGGAAAGATCAGATAGAACTGAATGAGCAGCGTGATAAACCACCATGCTGGAATGCCGTAGTGCATTTGATGCGACGTCAATCGCAGGCCGAGCAGGCTGAGATAAAATTCAGGGTGTCCTAGGGAGACGCGCCACCCAAGTGTCGCGGGCGGGATCAAGAAAATGAAATGAGCGACGATCCAGATTGGATAGATTCGCAGCAGGCGTTTCTTCAGGAAGGAAGCGTACGTCGGTCGGTGGCCGGAACGCAAAGCGCTTCGAGTCAATCCGACCCCGGAGATGATGAGGAAGTAGGAAACGGCTTGCTCGGAGATGAAGCCGACGTACCGCGTGGCATTCGCCAGGTAGTCGGAAAAAGAATGGATCGGCAGCGGCAGCCACTGATGAATGCGGACCGCCAGTTCGGGCCAATATGGGTGCGGGTTGCCCAAATGAGCACCCATAAAAACTTCTTCAACCAAGTGGTTGGAGAAGATCATGAGGATAGCGACACCCTTGATCCAGTCGATCCATGGGATGCGTTCCGACAGCACTCCCGGTTGGTTGGGTAAGGTATCCATGTAATCGACGCGTCGCTCGAATCTTAGTGCCGTGAGTGCTTGCGGCGTTCGCGTCTTGCGCAGTCGTTTTCCGCCAGATCTCCGATTCTACTTGCCCGGTTGTCGCAATCACAGTGTCGTCAGCGAGCGGCTCGCAAGCACGGCAAAAAAATGGCCTCCCTGCGCTTTGGCTTAAACTGCCATCCGCCAACAAGTTATGGCTTCATCGGTCCGTAGCCGCGGAATGCAGCGGGTGAAAAATGGAGCGGCAAATGGCGTGTGAACCGCGAAAAATGCGAGGAAAAAGCAACTACAAGCGTTTGTGTGGGCCTGTCTCTCAGGATGAACTGTTATTCTTGATCTGCGTAACAGTGCGAGTGCTGCCAAACTTGGACAAAGCGCTCGTAATATGAGTATGATGCCCGTCTGCGGCGCGACACAATCGAATTTGGAAGGGGCAACGATGAGTGAGCAGAATCATTCGGCGACTGCGACCGTGGCAAAGTTGGGCGACGATGACGTGCGGGCCATCGATCGGTTGCGAGATGCGTACGGTCAGCTAACGGACGAGCTGAGTCGAGTTGTCGTAGGTCAACAGACGGTCATCGAGCAGCTGGCGATTTGCCTGTTCGCGCGGGGGCATGCGTTGCTGATGGGCGTGCCAGGTTTGGCGAAGACGTTGCTCGTCAGCAAGCTGGCTGAGACGCTATCGTTGGATTTCAGCCGCATTCAGTTTACGCCCGACCTCATGCCGATGGATATCACCGGCACCGATATCCTTCAGGATACTCGGCAGGGCCGGCGCGAGCTGGAATTCGTGAAGGGGCCAATCTTCGCGAACATCGTGCTCGCCGATGAAATCAATCGGGCCCCACCCAAAACGCAGGCCGCCTTGCTCGAAGCGATGCAGGAATATCGCGTGACTGCGCTGGGGAAAACGTTCGAACTGACGGCTCCCTTTTTGGTCCTTGCAACGCAGAATCCGGTGGAGCAAGAAGGGACGTATCCATTGCCGGAAGCGCAATTGGATCGCTTCATGTTCCTCATCGAGGTCGACTATCCCACGGAAGCGGAAGAGATCGAGATCACTCGTACGACGACCGGTGCGGCGTTGGCGACTCTGGCGAAGCTCATGGCGGCTGAGGAGATCATTCAGCATCAGGAACTCGTGCGCCGCATTCCAGTCCCCGATCACGTTTACACGTATGCGACACGACTGACTCGACGGACGCGTCCGCAGGGGACGACGGCTCCCGAATGGTTACCGAAGTTTGTGTCATGGGGCGCTGGGCCGCGTGCTGCTCAGAACCTGATCCTGGCAGCGAAAGCGCGTGCGGCGCTGAAGGGCAGTTACATGGTGCGTCTGGAAGATGTGCAGGCGGCGACGGGACCGGTGCTGACGCATCGCATCATCACAACGTTCGCCGCACAAGCGGCCGGCATGACAGCCAAGCAGATCGTGGCTCGATTGGTGGAAGAAACCGACGCGACCGAAGCATAATTCTCGTAAGGAGCGGCGATGCAAAATGGTGGTTGGTCACGAACGTTTTTGGACCCGGCGGCTCTGATGAGACTGTCGGCGGTTCCCTTGCTGTCGCGTTCGGCCATGCAAGGGACTGTCTCGGGACGCCATCCAAGCCCGCATCGTGGTTCGAGCGTCGAGTTCGCCGAATACCGGAAGTACGTTCCTGGTGACGATTTGCGCCGCGTCGATTGGAGGGCCTACGGCCGAAGTGAACGGCATTACGTCAAGGAATTCGAGGCCGATACGAATCTTCGTTGCTGCCTCGTTGTCGATACCAGCGGCTCGATGGGATTCGGGTCGGATGGTGGGACCAAGATGGAATACGCTCGGCGACTGGCCGGCGCCTTAGCTTACTTGGCCGTTCAACAGGGCGATGCGGTCGGACTGGCCTGCGTTGCCGCAGGAAAGGTGGCCGACATCCCCGCACGTCGCAACCCGGCTCATCTTTCGATCGTGTTCGATGTGCTCGAAAGCACGCAGGCGGAGGGGGAAACCCAGCTGATTCCGATTTTGCATGAACTGGCCGAATCGAATCGACAGCGGGCGCTGATGATTGTGATTTCCGATTGTTTTCTTCCACCGGACGAACTGAAAGGGTGCTTCGAACACCTGCGGTTTCGCAAGCACGATGTGGCGCTGTTCCAGTTGCTGGACCCGGCCGAACTCGCGTTCAATTTTCAAAGGCCGATGCGGTTTCTCGACATGGAGGGGGGAGCCGCGATTTTTACCGATCCGACCGACATTGCGGAACGGTATCATGAGGCGCTACGCGAGCATGTCACTGCCTTGAACGAGATGGTCTTGGAGTCGTCGGTCGATTTCCATCGAGCCACGATCACTGACGACTATGAGCAAGTGTTGTCTGATTTTCTGGTGCGTCGCCATCAGCAAAAAGGTGGGCGATGAGTTTCTTACAACCATGGCTGCTGTGGGGACTGCCGCTGATCGGTTTGCCGATCCTCATCCACTTGATGAATCAACGCCGCTTCCAAACAATCGATTGGGGAGCAATGTATTTTCTGTTGGCCGCCAATCGAATGGCACGGGGCTTTGCCAAAATTCGGCGCTGGCTGATTCTCGCGGCCCGATCGCTGGTCGTGGCCGGAATCATCTTTGCGATCGCGCGGCCACTTTCGAGTGGTTGGCTGGGATTGGCTGCTGGAAACCGAACGGATACGACGATCGTGATTCTCGATCGGTCGCCCAGCATGTCTGCCAGAGACGCGAATCACGTGGCGACCAAATTGACGACCGGGAAGCAACAGTTGGCCGCTGCCTTCGAAAAACTCAAATCGAATCATTGGGTTCTCATCGATAGCGTGACCGGCGAACCGACCGAATTGACGTCGGCAGCCGACCTGCTTTCCTCGGTTCAAGGGGAGCAGTCTGGTGCTTCGGCCGATCTGCCGGCGCTGTTGCAAACGGCCCATCAATACGTCCAAGCGAATCAGACGGGGCGCACCGATATTTGGATCTGTAGCGACTCGCGCTTCAACGATTGGGATGCCGAAGGGGGGCGCTGGGGTGTATTGCGTGACAGTTTTTCGCAGCTGTCGCAGGCGGTCCGTTTTTACGTGTTGGATTTTGCCGAGTTGCCAGCGGGTAATCGATCGATTCGAGTCAAATCGGTCGCCCGTCGTGAAAGCGATGAAGGGGCGGAGTTATTGCTGAGTTTGGAAGTGAGACGGAGTGCCGACTTGCCGACCGAATCGTTGCCGATCGAGTTGAATATCGACGGCGCTCGGTCGGTCGTGAATGTCGATCTGGCAGGGCCGGTGTTCGAGTTGGTCGATTATCGGGTTCCTCTGGGTGGCAATCAGGCCAGTGGTTGGGGGCGAGTTTCGTTGCCGTCCGATGCGCTCGAACGAGACAACGAGTACTTCTTTGTGTTCGACAGAGAGCCGGTTCGGCGGACGCTGATAGTTACGGACGACGTCGACTCGATCGCCCCCATTCAATTAGCGACGGAAATTCCGACCGAGTCTGCATTGGAATTGGGGGTCGAGATCATTTCCCCGCACCAATTGGATACGGTTAGCTGGGAAGAGATCGGCTTGGTTGTCTGGAAAGCCGCGCTACCCAGGGATACCGATCGTCTTCGATTACGGTCGTTTGTTGACGCTGAAGGGCAAGTCATCTTTCTGCCGCCGAAGAATCCAACGACGGACACTTGTTTTGGCTTCCAATGGGGGAAATGGCAAACACTGCCCGAGGAGGTGGCAGTCGCAACTTGGCGAGGCGATGCGGGGTTGCTCGCGCATACCCAGGACGGATCGGCGCTGCCCGTGGGTGAACTGTCGGTCAAAAAGATCTGTAGTATCGACGGAGAAGCGGTCCGATTGGCCTCGCTGTCCAATGACGAGCCACTTCTGGTCCGCATCCCGACCGTTCGTGGAGCCGTCTACGCCCTGGCGACGACGACCGCTGCGACTGATTCGTCTTTGGCAATGGACGGCGTCGTCTTGTACGTCGCGATGCAGCGCGCGCTGGCGAACGGCGCGGCGAGGTTGGCGTCGGCGCGGCAGGTGGACACGGGCAGCGGGGGGCACGAGTCGGTCACTTGGGAACCGATTGTCGGCGGTGAGAACGGACTGTCTCATCAACGGCAGTATCATGACGGTGTCTACAAATCAGACAGTCAGCTCTTTGCCTTCAACCGCTCCGCTGCGGAAGACGAAGAGATCATTCTCAGTGCGGAACAACTCGATCGTTGTTTCGCTGGTTTGTCGATGGTTCGGGTGGCCGAACGAGCGGGGACGGCCGAGTCGTTGTTGCGCGAAGTGTGGCGACTGTTTGTGATCGCGATGCTCGGTGGGTTGGTGGCAGAAGCGGCGCTCTGCTTGCCCAAGCGGCCGACGCTGGACGGAGCGCTCAAATGAACGTCATGCGCGGACTCAATTTGGCGTGGACTCCTTGGTCGCTGTTCATTTCGGTCGTCGTTTTGATCGTGGTGATGATGCTTGGTTATGTCTCGTGGCGCCGTCGCGGCTTTCGGCGCGGCGACGGTGTGCTCGAATTGCTGCGTCTGGCGATCGTAGCGGTGGGCTGCCTTCTCTTGAACCAGCCCGAATTTACCGAACAGTATCTGCCGAGCGAAAAACCGACGGTGGCGATCGTGTGCGACCAATCGCCCAGCATGCAGACGAAAGATGTCGTTGATGGAGAGGCCGGTTCGATCGCCTCCCGCTTGGCAGCGGCGGAATCGATGAGCGATTTGCAAACCTGGCAATCACTGGGCGATGTTCTTAATATCGAGATCCGCCAATTCGGCCAAGACGACGGTCAAAGCAATTTGTTCCAGTCGTTGCATCGCACGCTGCAGCAAACGGAGCGGCTGCGAGGAATCGTTCTCGTATCCGATGGCGATTGGAACGATGGCCCGCCACCGGTCGAAGTCGCGACCCAATTGCGGATGAGTGGTATCCCCGTGTTTTCGATTCCGGTCGGCAGCCCGACCCGTCTGCCCGACCTGGAACTTGTCAGTCTCGACACGCCGGCATTTGGCGTCGCCGGGAAGACCGTACGCATTCCGTACTCGGTCGACAGTTCGTTGCCGCGAGAGAAGACGAGTACGGTTCTGCTGCGGGCCGACAATGGAGACGAAGTGCAGACGGAAATTCAGGTCAAGCCAATGGGGCGAACCAACGGCACCGTCCTGTGGAAACCCAGCGGGACGGGCGATGTGATGTTGACGCTCGAGTTGCAGCAACATGCGGAAGAGACGCAAGCCGACAATAACTCGCTGCAGGCGCCGATCTCGATCCGAGAAGAAAAACTCAAAGTGCTGCTCGTCGAATCGTACCCGCGATGGGAGTACCGCTATCTGCGCAATGCGCTTTCTCGCGATCCGGGAGTGGAGCTGTCCTGCTTATTGTTTCATCCAGTGTTGAAAGCGGTTGGCGGAGGCAACAAGGATTACATCAAGAGTTTCCCCAGCGAGATCGAAGAGCTGGGTCAGTTTGACGTCGTGTTTCTTGGCGATGTAGGCATCGAACAGGGGCAGCTTTCCGAGGAAGATTGCCGCTTGCTGAAAGGGATTGTCGAATATCAGGCGAGCGGGTTGGTGTTCATGCCGGGCTGGCAAGGTCGGCAGGTGTCGCTGCTGGAGAGCGAGTTGGCCGATCTCTATCCGGTCATCATGGACGCTACGCAGCCCGAAGGGTGGGGCTCACGCACAGCCAGTCATTTTGAACTGACGCAAGCAGGGCAACGCAGCCTCTTGACGCGGTTGACGAATGGCGAGGAGGAGAATTTGAGTGTCTGGGAATCGTTGCCCGGCTTTCAATGGTACGCGGCCGTCGAGCAGGCCAAACCGGGAAGCGAAGTGCTGTGTGTGCACCGCGACATGACGAACGAGTTTGGTCGGATTCCACTGCTGGCAACGCGCACCTATGGTGCCGGCAAAATTTTGTTCATGGGGACCGACGGCGCCTGGCGTTGGCGAAAAGGTGTCGAAGACCTGTATCACTATCGGTTTTGGGGGCAGGTCGTCCGCTGGATGGCCTATCAACGAAATATGGCCAAAGGGGAGCGAATGCGACTCTACTATTCGCCCGACCAACCGTTTCTCGACAAGACCGTGACGTTGAACGCGAACGTCATGGAAGATTCGGGCGAACCGCTCCAACAAGGCGATGTCGTCGCGCGCATTGTGGCACCTTCGGGGACGTCAGAAACGGTCCGTTTCCAATCTTCTGGCGATGAATGGGGCGCTTTTGCGGGGCAGTTTACGCCTGTGGAACCGGGTCAGCATCTGATCACGATCGCCTGTAAACAAACGAGCGCGACGTTGGAAGCCGCGATCTACGTGCAGGGTTCTGCCGAAGAACGGCCCGGTCGATCGGCTCGCCCCGAAGTCTTGCGAGAGTTGGCTCAGGTCTCCGGTGGGCAAACCTTGTCGCTTGACGAGACAGAAAAAATTCTCGCGGCGTTAAAGTCGATCCCCGAGCCTCCGCCTGCCGTCCGTCGCGTCCAGCTTTGGGCGCACCCGTTGGCGGGCGGCTTATTTATGTTGCTCTTGGGATGTTTTTGGGTAGGACGAAAGGCTGTGGGATTGATTTAGGCGACGATGAAAGTAGATGAACGATGGACAAAACGCGCGAGCGTACGAACGGTACGTGAACCCAATCGTGGGCGAACCGTGTGCGTGATGAGCCAAGGGATGAGACGAATATGAATACCTCGAAACGTGCTTCCGAGACCGGCTTGCCGAGCGGCTTGCGAGGGCAGCTGTTGGACTTTCGCCGGCGAGTCTGGACCTCGAAGTCGGCGGAAGCTGTTGCCATTGCGGTGTGCTCGGTCTTGTTTGCTTGGTTGGCAGTCTTCTTGCTAGATCGTTTTCTAGAAACGCCGGCTTGGTTGCGAGGGGGCGCATTGGCCTTGGTTGTTGTCGGTTTGGCGCTCATTCCTGCCGGACTGTACCGTTGGGTCTGGTGTCGACGGACGATGCCGCAAGTGGCTCGACTCATCTACAAAAACCTTCCGGGGCCGGGTGATCGCCTGCTGGGTGTATTGGAATTGGTCGGTGATCGCGTTGAACAGGAGCGTTCCCCCGTACTTTGCCAAGCGGCGATCGCTCAAGTGGCTGATGATGCGAAGTCGTGGGATCTCGTCCAAGGATTGCCTCGCTCGCGGAATCGAACATGGTGGCTGCAGGTTGTCGTGCTCACTGGCTTGATGGCCGTCGCATCAGTGCTCGCACCGTCCGCCATCAAGAATGCGTGGGCTCGAATGACTGCCCCCTGGAGCGATACGCCTCGGTACACGTTCGCTTCGCTGAATCAGCTGCCGGGCGAACTGATTGTGCCGCACGGAGAACCTCATCATTTCCAAATTGCGCTCAATGAACATTCTCGTTGGCAGCCGGCGCAGGCGAAACTGACCGTCGGTGTGCAGTCGCCGATTGCGGCTTCGCTTGACCAAAACAGGTACCGTTTCGAGATCCCACCACAGGTCGATGCGGCCCCGGTCAAGGTGCGGGTGGGGGATGCGCGGCACGCCTTGGAAATCAAGCCGACTTTGCGACCCGAGCTGACGAGCGTGATGGCGCGCGTCGAGTTGCCTGAGTATTTGCAGCGCTCGGAAAGCATCGAACAGGACTTGCGTGGTGGTGTGGCGAAATTGGTCCGTGGCAGCCAAGTCGCATTGCTCGCGGAGGCGAATCGATCTCTGCAGGATGCTTCGATCAATGGAACGGCGTGCGCGCCTAACGGAACGACGTTCTCACGCGTCGGTATCGCTATCGAAGAGTCGGCCCAATGGCAATTGGATTGGCAAGACGAATTGGGTTTAGCAGGTAAAGAACCGTTCCAGATCACGATGACCGCTCATGAAGATGGTGAGCCTTCCATCTCGGCGTCGGGATTACGTCGTCAGCAAGTCGTTTTGGTTTCTGAACAACTGACATTTCAGATTCAATCGCAGGATGACTTCGGCATCAAAGAGGTCGGTCTCCAGTGGCAAGGGTTTCAGTACGACGGCAAGCCATCGAAATCGAAAGGTCGTACCGTGCTGGCCGCTGGCGGACCGAATCGGGAAACGCTCAATGCGACCGGGACGTTTCAGGCGGAGACGCTCGGGATCGCACCACAGGCGGTTGAAGTGCGGTTGTATGCGACCGACTATCTACCCCATCGTGAGCCAAAGCTGTCGCCGCCTTTCATGCTGTATGTGCTCAGCGCCGATGAGCATGCGATTTGGGTGACCGAGCAGTTGAGTCTCTGGCATCGCCGCGCTTTAGAAGTACGCGACAAAGAATTGCGATTGCACGCCAAGAACAAGAGCATTCGTGCGCTGTCGCCAGAGGAACTTGGCACTCCCGAAACACGGCAGCAGATCGAGCGTCAGGCAGCGGCCGAAAAATCGAATGGACGTCGGCTGGCGAACCTCTCGGAAGCGGGTGAGCAAATCATCCAGATGGCGATGCGCAACCCGGAATTCGGTGTGGGGCACTTGGAAAAGTGGGCGGAGATGTTGCAGATCTTGAAAGAGATTTCGGCGAATCGGATGCCGTCGGTTGCCGACTTGCTGAAGGATGCTGCCGAAGCGCCGCAAGTTGCGAAAAACAGTCCACCGTCGGCTCCGTCAGCAGGTATGGATCGCGGTCCGACGGGCAAGCCGTTGTCCGACGATGAACCGGCGCCTGGCGCAGCTTCCGAGCCGCCTGTCCCGTCGCTTGTCGATCGGGAATCGTCCCTCGGATCGTCCGCTGACGAATTGGCCGCGAATGAAGAAGAGAAAAAATCGAGCTCGGGTCGGCTGACACTGCCGGTAACGACGCTTACGGGTAAAGCGAAGAAAGGAGAGGCCTGTTCCACCGAAGGAGCGATGGAGGATGCGGTCGAGGAACAGATCGACCTGTTGGCCGAGTTTGAAAAGGTTGCCAACGAGTTGAACAATATCCTGGCCAATCTCGAAGGCAGCACATTGATTAAAAGGCTGAAAGCCGAGTCGCGGAAGCAAATTGAGCTGTCCGGTTCTCTGGCCGATCTGATGGAGTCGTCATTTGGCCTTTTGAAACTGACCAACGCAGGGAAAACGACTGAGGAATTTGCGCCGATCATGACCGGCGAGAAGCGGGCTGCCAAAAGCATTTCTTACATCATGGACGACATGCAAGCTTACTTTGAACGGCGTCCGTTTGCTCAATTCAAAACCGTTCTTCAGGAGATGCGAGAGACCGACGTGTTGGGAAGTCTGCGGAAATTGGAAGTCGACATTCCAAGGGAGAGCGGTATTTCTATGGCGCAGTGTGACTATTGGGCAGACACGATGGATCGTTGGGCCGAAGATTTGGTCGATCCTGCCGGCGGCGGTACGTGACCGGGCGGCAAATCGGCCGGCAGTTTGCCGCCATCGATCGTGCTGGAAGCGATGAAGATTCTCGCTGACGAAATCGAGTTGCGAGAGGATACACGAGTTGCCGAACAGGCCAAGCCTGCGCTGGATGACGAGGCATTCGAGGAACGCAGCGCCGCACTGGCAGACAGACAAAACCGTTTGGTAAATCGCTGTGACGAATTGACCGATCGCATACGGAATTTGGCTCATGCGGACGAGTATTTCGGTAAAGAGATAGCGCTCCTTTCTGAAGTTGCCGACGTCATGAGCGACGCGGAACAGATCCTTAGCCGACCAGAAACGGGAGCCGAGGCGATGGCTGCAGAGACCGAAGTGATCGAATTGCTGTTGCAGTCGAAGCGCATCAATCCGAATGGCGGCGGCGGAGGTGGATCGTCACCCGGCGGCGGTGGCGGTGGGACGACCAGCGACGCGGCGTTGGCCTTGGTCGGTAAAGGCGTCAACCAACGTGAAGTGAGAACGCGTCGGGAGGTGGCACAAATCACCGGGGAAACAACAACGAAACATCCGGCCGAATTTCGTTCCGGTTTAGATGAGTACTTTAGTCGGATTTTGGAGGCCAAGCCATGAAACGGGCCTTGAGGCGGTACCGCTCGTTCCATTGGGCCAAAGTCGCTCGATCTGGTGGACTTGTCGGATGGTTGCTGATCTGTACCGTGCCGAGCACCAACTTGGCATGGGCAGACCAAGCGCCAGCCGCAGAGCAGGAAGATGAGGAAGCGGACCCGTTTGATAAAGTCCTTAAGCTGCAACCCGGGTTGGCGACTCATGTCAAAAGAGCACGCTATTCGACGGAATGGGCGTTTGGCAGCGTGCTTGCATTTGCGGCTAAGACATGCGGGGCGACTGAAGAGCAGCAGGTACGCATGAAAGCGCTGGCTCGTGCAGAGATAAAACCTCAGTTGGCGAAATTGGCCAAAGAGATGGAACAACAATTCGGCGTCGCCGCCAGGCAGCCTGGGAAAGTCGTCGATGCATCTAAGTTGCGCGACGAAGCGACCGAGCGAATTCTCAGGTCGGTGCTTTGGCCTGATTTGAAACCTGACGAACCGTTACCGGCCAAACTGGAAAAATGGAGGGAGGAAGCGCGGGCGCGAACGGAATACCACCACCGAACCAATGCGACTTTTGTTATCGACATTCTGGCGGATCGGCTCGTTCTGTCACCAGATCAGGTGCAAGAAATCATCGATGCGATTACACCGATCTGGAAAACCAAATGGGATTGTTACCTGCAGATCATGCAAAACAATCCGCAGTTCTTCCCGCCATTGCCGGACAAGTGTCTGAAGCCGTATCTCAGCGAAATACAGTTTGAGTCGTGGCAAACGATGGAAAAACATCAGCTGGGCGGTATGAGTTGGCAGCTGACATCCAACAGCATCTTTCGCGAACGACTTAAACGCCATCCATGGTTTGACGTCGAGCAGCCAGTCAAACAACAAGCGGTGGCCAAATCGGGTGAGGCCCAGAAAGCCCCGCCCGCGGTGCGTGCCGATCAAGGGGGCCATCGCCTTGAATGAGAACATGAAGTCTGTATCGATCGCGACTCTGTTTGCATTCGTTGCTCTGCTGAAACCAACGCAGGCGATCGCAGACGGAATCGAGTTCCTGACGGAGAAAAAAGCGAACCAACACGAGCCTGGTGGGCCTCGGCATGTGATGCCGATGAATATCGTCGACCAGCAACTGTTTGGCGGAATGGGGACTGCGGAAAATGCGCGGAAACGTCTGGTTAAGAAATTGCAGGGTACGATCCAAATGATGGTGGTGACTTGTGAGCTACAAAGTCAGCAGCAGGAGAAGATCGAACTGGCGGGGATGGGCGATATCCACCTTTTCATGAGAGAGTGCCTGCAGATTCGAGATAGAGTGGGTCCGAATAACCGCAACATCAACAACATTTGGCAAGAATTACAGCCGCTGCAACAGAAGCTACACTCCGGACTCCACGGCGAAGACTCCATGTTCGATCGGACACTCAGGCAATCGCTCGACCGACACCAGGCCACGCTGTTAGAAAAACGCCAGCAGCAAGCCAACGAGAGGAAGTTGGAGTTGATGGTGCGGCAAATGGTAAGTCAGTTGGATCAAGTGAGTGCCATGGATGCCCGGCATCGTCGAGCCGTGACGACTTTTCTTCAAGAGAACGTGGCTGCGCCCAAGCGTGTGCCGAGGCTTCAACAATCGAATGTGATGTCGGCGTATGTGCTTTATCGAGTGTCACAGCTTCCGGAGACAAAGTTGAAAGAATGGGAGTCTCTTTTTGACGAAGATGAGAAGGAGTTCATTGATCGTGCGACGAAGATCGCGATGCGGTACGAAGTAACTCTGAAAAAGTCGGAGATGATTGATTGACGGAACGCAAATTGGGCTTCGCAATGTTGCTTCCTAGTGGTGCTTCCTAATGTCGCTTCCTAGTGGGGATTGTCGGACCGGGGTCAATCCCAGGCGGGCGACATTCTGCTTGGCGGTGGCGTTGCAAACTTTCAAAGACAATCGAGAGACTAGCTTAGGATGGAGAGCCGAATTCGGCGTGGTGCCGATTGACAACGTGTTAGATTCTTTAGGAATCATGTCGTGATAAGAAAAATAATCTTCGCTGCGGGAATGGCGGTTGGCTGCTGTGTTATTGCTGCGCCGGCGGTGGCACAGCATCCGCTTGCGGCAATGTCGCTACATCATGGTGATGCCGTGCCGCGTGATGTGAGAGAGCTTTATGACCGCGGGCTGGAATATCTTACTAGCTCGCAGGAGGAGGATGGAACGTGGCAAGAAGGACAATCGGGAGCAGGCGTGTCGGGGATGGCGCTGATGACGTTTTTGGCTTCCGGTGAAGACCCGAATTTTGGCAAGTACAGTCAGCAGATCAAGAAGGCAATCAAAGGGTTGGTGGAGGCGCAGGACCGAACGACCGGCTACCTTGGTGGCAGCATGTACCACCACGGCTTCGGCATGTTGGGACTTGCCGAAGCGTATGGGGCAGTCGATGACCGACGTCTGTGGGGCCCCGGGAGCAAGAAGTCGATCGGTCGAGCGCTCGAGTTGGCGGTGCGCTGCGCTGTCACATCGCAGAAGAAAAATTCGCTGGGAGCCTGGCGCTACTCGCCGGACGCGAACGATGCGGATACATCGGTCAGTGGTGCCGTCCTTGTCGGATTGTTGGCGGCACGGAACGCTGGCATCGAGGTGCCCGATCAGGCGATGGACCGGGCAGTCGACTATTTCAAAAGTATGACCGGTGACTCGGGCCGCGTCGGCTACTCGGGCGGCATTGGCGGAATGGGCGAATCGCTGGCGAGAAGCTCGATCGCGTCGCTGGTATTTTCGATTGCCAAACGCAAAGAGCTAAAACAGTTCAAGAGCACAATCTCCTATTTGGCAGGTGAAGTCGGCGGAAGCGATAGCGGCCACTATCGGGAATACGCCAACTACTATCAGGCGCAGGCACTGTTCCAAGGCGATATGGACGCCTGGGCGAAGTGGAATAAGTTGCTCGTGGAACGAATGAAAGCGTCGCAGAATGAAGATGGAAGTTTTAGTGGAAGCTTTGGCAAGCCGGTCGACACGTCGCTTTCGCTACTGGCCCTCGCACTGAACTATCGTTTCCTCCCGATCTACGAGCGATAAAATGCTGCCAAGAATGTCAAAGAAGGGGACTCGTTTCGCGAATGTTTCCAGTGTAAGTAGTCCCAAACGTGTACGTCCGTGCTGCGGTGGTTTCCTCGTCTTGTTTAGCGTCCTCGGATGTTTGCTTGCCAGTCGGGTCGCGGCACAGGAACTGACCTTGGTGACAACCGAGGGGGATCGCATCGCAGGTACATGGCTTGCGTCCGAGCAAGAAGCCGACCATCTGACCTGGCAAGTCGAGTCGTTCGTTGGACCGTTTCATTTTCCCCTTGATCAGATTGCGTCGATTCATGCTGATATCGATGTCGACGCCACGGAAGATCGCGAATTATGTCTCTGCGAGACGACGGCCGGTGATCGATTACAGGGGATGCCTGTGTCGCTGTCCGATAAGTTGCTTACGTTCTCGGTTATCGCTGAAAAGAGAGCGCAAGAAGTAACCATTCCGGTGGAACATCTCTTGCGATTGTCTTCATTGAGGACTCCAAACAAAATCGTTGACGCGATGCTGGGAAGTGATGCCAGCTTACGGGAATCGGCCTACGGTTCTTGGGAGGCAGAGGGTGATTCCGTCCGCTCGAAAGCGGGATTGGCTGTAGCCAGTCGAGAACTAACGACTCCGCCAGGTTGCTGCACCGTCGGAATCGAATTTGAATGGGAGCACGGCGCCGATTTTGCAATCCACTTGGGCGAGTTTGTTGATCCGGCGAAATTCAAACCTGAGAAAGTCGAAAGACAACAGCGGGTTGTGTTCCCCGGTGGCAATGATGAAAAGAAGAAACAAGAAACCGCAGGGATTCGCATCGAAACCTGGCAGGATCGACTTGTGGTGCTGGCTCGAGATAAAGAATCGTTGGATGTCCTCGCTGTGGCAGAGAGGGCGACTGGCAAAACCATGGCGAATCACATCCAGGTTTCCTTGCAGATCGACCCGGAGAGGCAAGAGATTCATGTCATTCGTGGCGGCGAGTTTTGCGGCACACTATCGCTCCCTGAAAGCATCGCAACGTATTGGACGACTCAGCCGCAGGCAGTACGCCTGGAAAAATTCCGTGGCAGCTTCGCCTTCCACGGGATACGAATTGCGACGCTTCACGGCCAGTCGAAGCTGCCGGGCCAAGGAGAACGGTTTTGCTTGTACCGCGACAACGGCGAAGTCGAGTTCTTAGAATCGGCAACTTGGGACAACGAAACGAAAGAGCTGTTAGTCGTCTGTGCGGAAGTTGATGCCGCAGCGGGTGATGAATCAGCGGACAATTCGAGTGATGCGACGAAGGAGGGCGAGCGTAGCAATAAGCGAGCGGGCGATGATTCCCAAGCTGCGTCGAAAACTGACGAAGTAGCAAAACAGGTAGCTGAGTCGTCGCAGGATGACAGTGAATCCAGTCGAGTCACCGAAAAGTCCGAAACCGGTGCGAATGCGAGCGAGACAAAAGATGAAGTGAACGATCAAAAAGGGCCGACCGTTGTCACCGCTGAGGAACAGTCTGACGGAAAGCCCACGGACGAGGATGTAGAAAAGGATAAGGAGCCCTCGCCAACGATCGAGCGACGAGCGCTGACTGACTTTACAGAAATCTGCTTTGGGAATGTCGAGAATGAATCGGCTGCTACCATGCGGGTCACGTTGACCAACGGAATTCAGTTCGCTGGCGATTTTCATGGCTGTGCGGATGGGCAACTCACCCTCAAGTCTGCCATCGTGAAGGAAGCACTATCGTTCAACGTTGCTGACTTGTTGACCGTTTCGTTTTCCAGCAAAAAGGATCCAAGCGAAGAGAAGCTCGGTATGCTCCGAATCGGCGAATCGAGCATTCGTGGCCAATTGGTCGCTGGCGAAGCAACGCCTTTGGAGAGTTGTCTGTGGTGGAAGCCGGTTGCTGCGCGGCGAGCCCAGCAGCTCAAGTCCAATGCCAGCGGGACGATCGTCTATCGCAGTACGGCAGCAAGTTCAGCAAAGAACAAAGCAAAGAAGGCCGAGCGAATCGCAAACCGCCCCTCAAATCTCCTGGAGCATCTCTTGCAAGCTGCCGGCCGTGCCCTGGTGAACCACCAGTGGAGTCGAAAACTGAAGGAGCAACGCCCGGAGAGTGCTGCCTTCTTCAAAATGGAACTTCGCTCGGGTGACACGATCCCGTTTCAACTTCAGCGAATTGATGAAGAGGGAATCACTTTCGTTTCGCCTCGCACAAAACAGACGTTTGTCGCGCATTCGCTAGTCAAAGCAGTGACGTTGACGCCGGAATGTTCTCCAGCGGTGCTGACGACGTTAAAACGAGACCGGCTGCTGACGATTCCGCGGCGATACAAAGACTATCCACCGACCCATCTCTTGCTCTCGTTCACCGGCGATGTGGTCCGGGTTCGCTTGAAAGCGGTTGACGAAAAATTCGTAACTGCCGAGATCGGTTTGGAGGAACGTCGCATACCCAGAGATCGTGTGGCCGCGATCTTGTGGCTCGACGATGGCTTGGGGAAGGCCGACGATCAAAAAGAAAACGAAGCAGAATCGGAAATTGACGGGATGGAGGTTCTCGCGATTCAGGATAGCGGCAATCGGCTGTCGATGTTCCCGCGTTCCTTTAAAGACGGAGTGATCATTGGTCGCAATCGTGTGTTGGGTGAATGCGAGGTGGATGTCGCCTCGGCAAATCGACTAGCGTTCGGCGACGAGATTCAGAAAATGTTGAAGTCATTCCCCGCCAACCAGATCGAGATGACGGCGGCAACGCTGCCCAAGTACCTTGACGAAGAGGGCACGCCGGAAAGTCGCGTCACTGGACAAGAATCGAGTTTGGTGGACAAAGCGGCTCCGCCTGTGAAGCTGAAGAATCTGAAAGGGGAGCCGGTTTCGCTCGACGACTTCCGCGGTAAAGTCGTCGTGTTGGATTTTTGGGCGACTTGGTGCGGGCCTTGCATTCAGTGGCTTCCGAAAGTCGAGGCGATCGTTGCCGAATTTCCGGCCGACCAAGTTGTGCTGGCGACCGTGAACTTGGCGGAAGATGCGCAGGCGATCCAAGCGATTTTAAAACGACTCGAAATGGAACCGATCGTTCTGCTGGATATCGACGGCGTCGTGACCGAGGCGTATGAAGCGAACGCGATTCCTCAAACGGTGATTGTGGACCAACAAGGAATGGTGCAGCGCGTGTTCGTCGGTGGTGGCGCGAAGTTTGAAGAGCCTCTTCGCGATTCGATCAAGTCGTTGCTGAGCTCTCAAGAGGCCGCGGATTCCGCGGCCGGAGTGCCTAGCAAGTGATGCTAGGCACCTCGGTGGACCAAGACGGTGGCGTGGACGTGGTGCTTAGCGGCGTCGAGCGATCGAGAGCAGGCTCGTGAGTGCACCAAGACCGACAAGCCAGCTTGGCAGTAGAGATTCCGGGACGGAGATCGCGTCGGCCGTTTGGAATTTGTTGGAGTTCCAAATCACGAAGTCACCACCGTCGACGCTGCCACTGGCGTCAAAGTCGCCCGCACACCATGCCGGTGTATTTGTGAATTTGTTGGCGTTCCAAATCACGAAGTCAGCACCGTCCACGCTGCCGCTTAGGTTGGCATCGCCCGGTTGAACCGGATTGCCGGAAGCGGTCAGGCCACCGACCGAACCGGCTTCGACAAGCCAAGCGTCCAAATCGTCTGAGTCCACAAGGGTGTCCCCATTCAAATCAAAGTCGGCATTGTTGGTCGCCGCGACGATCTCTGCCACAAGTCCGTCGACGTCGCTGCATTCGTAGACGCCGTTGTCATCAAAGTCGCCATCGACCTGCGCGTCTCCTTCAATCGAAAGAGAAACGTTATCGAACCAGACGGTCGAAGTTTCATTCGCGATGGCACCATTGGCGACGCCCAATTGTAAAGTGACTCCACCACTGACGTCCGAACCGAGCGAGCGCGTGAAGGTAAAGGTCGTCCACACTTCGGGGTCGGCGTTGAGCGGAAGCGGACCGCCTCCCAGAATTTCGGCGAGCGATACGCCGCCGCCATCGATTTCTGAAAACAGTTCGGCAAATGCGACCCCGCCAATGCCGAACATCCCACGCGCGTCGAACGAAATATCAACGGACTGACCTGGCGTTACAACGCCAACGCCGAGATTGGCTTGCTTCATCAACGAATTCGAAGCCTCGGTGTTGTTGAAAATCTTGGCAGCGAATTGGCCCGCCGAAGGATTGAGCGTGTCGATCGTTTGTTGGCCAACTCCCGTTGGAAACTGCTCCCAGCCACTAAAATCACCCAATTCGAAATCGCCGTTCGTGGTCAAGTCGAGGGCGCTGCAAGGCAAGCCGGTAGCGACCAGCATGGCGACAAATACGACTCGGGACGCGAAGAATGAAGTTTTCAAGGGATGACTCGCTGAAGTTGGCGTTTTCAGTAACAGTTACAAGGTGCAGTTTGACTCTCTGACTTGGAATAGCAAGGCTTAAGTTGCTGTTTGCGAAAATCGGTCGACAAATGGGCGTTGAAAGACGGGAATATGTGGTGCCGCAGCGCTCGACCTCCGATCCAACTCGTCTTCAACTTGATTTCAATCTGGCTTGGTTGGACGGAGGGAGTCGAGCCGACGTGCAGGAATTGCTGAACGTCTTCCGTTGGCGGTTGCTAAGGTGGATTGATTGTTCGAAACTCGTGCCGCATGCTTGTCAAAATTACCAACCTACGTACCCTCGTGGAACAGCCAGAAGCCGAGTTGCCTGCGCTGGCCGCAAAGGCACTGGGGACGGGCACCGAACAGTTTTCATCATGGAAAATTCTGCGTAAGAGTCTCGACGCACGACAAGCGAATAAGCTGCAGTTTGTCTATTCATTGGTCGTGGATATTCCGGGCAAGAAACGGCTCAAGTCGACGTCGAATGGCGTCGTTCAGGTAGCCGAGTTTCACCTCGAGCCATTTTTTGATCCAGAGCCCGGTTCTTCGCAGTTACCGACTAGACCGGTGGTGGTTGGCTCGGGTCCTGCCGGATTGTTGGCCGGATACTATCTCGCGCTGAAGGGCTTTCGACCTCTGATTCTTGAACGAGGCCTTCCTGTCAAAGAGCGGGTGCCAGCGATTCGCAAGTTCGATTCGGGTGGAGCTCATGATCGTGAAAACAATTATCTTTTCGGTGAAGGGGGCGCGGGTTGCTTTAGTGATGGCAAGCTGACGTGCCGGATCACCGGGTCGGATGTCGATTGGGTACTGCAGAGTTTTGTTGATTGTGGCGGGCGACCTTCTTTGGTGTACGAACATCGGCCCCATTTGGGCAGCAACAAGCTGCCGATGATCTGCCGAAACTACCGCCGCAAGATTGAAGCCCTCGGTGGTGAGTATCGATTTGGCTGTCGGTTGGAAGGGCTCAGGCTGCAAGACGAGCGTCTGGTCGGGTTGGAAACATCTTCCGGTTTCGTTCCCGTGACTCAATGCGTACTGGCGATGGGGCATAGCGCGCGAGACACCTACCGGATGTTATTGGATGCCGGTTTGCCATTGCGGCCGAAGGCCTTTCAGTTGGGCCTGCGAATTGAACATCCGCAAGAACTGATCAATCAGCGAAAATATGGGCGGCCGGAGTACCTGGAACAGCTAGGTGCGGCTGACTACACGTTAGTCGCCAAAGGGCAGCGGGATCTGTTCACGTTTTGCATGTGCGCCGGCGGATTGGTCATCCCGAGCGTTTCCGAGCCCAACATGTTTTGCTCGAACGGTATGAGCAATTCTCGCCACGATACCCAGTTCGCGAATAGTGGTCTGGTGGTAACGCTTGCGCCGGATGATTTTGGTAGTAACCATCCGCTGGCCGGCGTGGAGGTCCAGCGCAAGTTCGAGTCGTTGGCTTTTCGCATGACGGGAGGCGAGTACTCGGCGCCGATTCAGCGAGCGCGAGATTTTCTCGCAGGACGATCGCCCAAGCGGGGTGATGCGATTCCCTCGTCTTATCAGCGGGGGACCAAGGCGCACAATCTGAACGATCTGCTACCGCCCGTGATCGCCACGGCGATTCAAAAGGGGCTACCAGTGATGGACAAGAAATGGCGAGGTCAATATTTGCCCGACGCCGTCTTGGTCGGTCCGGAAATGCGAGGCAGCTCGCCGGTGCGGATTGATCGG
This sequence comes from uncultured Pirellulaceae bacterium, assembly GCA_964480915.1. Taxonomy (GTDB): domain Bacteria; phylum Planctomycetota; class Planctomycetia; order Pirellulales; family Pirellulaceae; genus CAWGCE01. The sequence continues at coordinate 29,711 of CAYZRS010000001.1, forward strand.
GACCGTGAGACTTGGCAGGTTCCTGGCTTGCAGGGCATCTATCCGGTGGGCGAAGGAGCCGGCTACGCGGGCGGAATCGTGACGGCCGCGGTCGATGGATTACGGGCTGCCCGCAAGATTGTCTCCCAGTTTGCACCGACCAAAGATTCCTAGTCAGAAGATCGGCTGACCGTTGGCAGCGGCCGATCGATCCTTTGCGATCGATGCGCTGGCCCCGTCATGGGCCCGGAAGCAAAGTCCCATTGGTGGATGGGACGGCGACCGATGATGACGCGAATCGGTTGCGATCGAGCTAGGTATTGACACAAGATGGAAGACGGCGATAGCCTGCCGCGGTTAATGATTTCTTTCCTGAGTCCATTTGTAACGGGAACGCCGCGATGGGTAGAAGCTTCGAAAATCGAAAATCGTCGATCCTTAAGACGGCGGGGCAGAAGTCGAAGCTCTATTCAAAGTATGGAAAACAGCTTTACGTCGTTGCCAAGAATGGAGGTGCGGATCCAGAAGCAAATCCCGCGCTGCGGACCATGATTGAAAAAGCGAAACGGGATCAAGTGCCCAGTCATGTGATCGAGAAAGCGCTGGAAAAGGCGAGTGGAATCGGCGGCGAGGATTTTTCGGCCGCACGCTACGAAGGCTTTGGGCCGGGCGGCTGCTCTTTCATCATCGATTGCCTCACCGACAACAACAATCGGACCATCACCGATGTCCGAAACTGCTTTACGAAAACCGGTTTCAAATTGGGTGCGCCCGGTTCGGTCTCTCACATGTTCGACCACTTGGCTGTCCTGTCATTCAAGGGCGATAACGAGGAAGAGGTGCTGGATGCCATGATGACTGCCGACGTCGATATTGATGATATCGAAAGCAAGGAGGGGCAGGTCACGCTGTTTGTTGTCGTGGATGAATTCTACAAGGCGAAGCAGGCACTGGTGGAAGCGTTCCCCGAAACGGAACTAGACGTCCAGGAGATCACCTTCCTGCCGCAGGCGAACATTGAAGTCAGCGCCGATGACGTTCCCCTCTTTGAAAAGTTCATCGGCATGTTGAATGACTGCGATGATGTGCAAGAAATTTATCACAACGGCAGCCTGCCTTCTTCGTTGTGATGGTCGCGACGCGGTCGAACGAAGCGAATGAAACGCCGTCGGCTTTGGTCAGTCGGTGTGAATGGAGTACTTAAACGACTGGCAGCCTTGCTCGGCAAGCCAGCGAAGCAGCATTGGCAGACCGTCTTCGATGTCGTCAAAAGTTAGCCATTCCAAATGCAACTCCTCCTCCTTGCGCCTCACCGAACCATCGCAAGAGTAACGATTGGCACCTGGCGATACTGTGCCGTCCTCGGATGGCATGACGCGGAGGCGAGCTGCCAGTTCATCGGGCCAACTTTCTGAATCCCAGCGGTAGTCGGGAGGTGCGTTTTCGTAGAGCTTTGTGAGCGTTTCGGATTCTTGTTCTTTTTTTATCGCTTCGTCGATGATTGTTTGGTGTGCTTGCGTTGCTTCGCGGTTGTCCCAGAGAGCCTTCAAGACCGTTTGGTCTGTTTCGTGTTCCGGTTCCGCTTTCAGTGAGTCGTAGTACTGATTCTCGCGTTCCCAATACCTTCGACTCTGCTCTTCTTCCAGCCGCTCAATCTCTTTTGAATTGCCTCTCTTGCGGGCTTGCTCCAGCAATTCATAATGCTCCGTCAACAAGTTGTGTTCTGACTCGTCGAAAGGTGGAAGGTTGGAAAACTTGCGGAGCGTGGTCCTGGCCAGGTTGTGTTGCTGCGTGACGGCAAAGTCTGGCGACCAAGGTGGAACGAGTGTCGCGGAAGCTTGAAAGTAGTTCATTAACTGGGTTTCGATGGCTTCGGCTGACGCCGCGTCGCTCGCAGAACAACGTAGGATTGCCGCGGCGCGGTACTCTTCCCCGTCGACTGCGATGCCCGTCGAGTCAACTTCAAGGATGTCGAACCATTCGTTGCGAACGGCTTCAACGTCAGAGGCAAAAGATAGGCATAACGTCTGGCCAATCACGCTCGCCTCGCAGTCGTCAGGTGCGTTTGATAGCTCATGGAACCGTTGCACGGCGGTGGAAGCCGAGTCGTAGTTCGCTACGATCGTGCTCGTTGCCGTCGACGATAAAGTTGAGTCATCGGTCGATTCGATTTCTTCAACAACGAGCGTCTGACGAGGGCCGAGCATCGCGTCGAAGAAATGTCTCGCTAACCCCGGTTGCTGCCCAGCGAGCAAAATGACGCCGCCACCGACGACAGCGACAATGCTCCCGAGATATACCGTTCCCAACGCGAGCGTGGCGATCCAGCCGGGCGGCTTGGCGTTGATGTTTTCGAAGATCTGCAGGACGAGTTGAGCCTTGGTTTTTACCGGGATCCCCTTGGGATAGGCGCCGTCCAGCTCTCGAGAAATCGTGGAGACCGTAGATGCCGGTATGACATCCGTGTTTTCTTCGACAGCTAGTTCTGGTTGATTTCGTAACTTCTTCGAGATCATGACGACCCGATAAGTCGTCGGTAGGCTGATTGCAGTGGCGATGGCAAGAAACAGGAAAATGCGGTCGCCAGCCAATGTGGCGAGACCAAAGAGGACCAAGATTGCCACGATTCGAAAGGCGAGATCCAAAAATGGATGGCGACAGAACAGCAGGGCATGGACGATCCAGCCACCGTCGAGCGGCAGTGCGGGCAATAAGTTGAATCCATTGAGGAGGAGCATCACGATGGCGAATTCGTTGGCCAGCGGGATTCTACTCACCACGCCAAACACGCCGATGACGATTCCGAGCATAATGCCAGGCACAGGGCCCATGAGCGAAACGATCGCACGTTTCCAGCCGGGAACGTTGTAGGAGCGTCCGGTGACGGCCGCTCCAAAGAAGGGAATGAAAAACATGCGAAGATTCTTGTAGTCAAACAGCTTCATCGCCGCGTAGTGGCCGGCCTCATGGAAGAATAAGATCGGAATCAAGAGAGCGGTAAACCGCCATGACCAGACGTATCCGCCGGCCGCCATGAAGAGTCCGATCGAAACGGCTAGGAGGATGACTGTGGATAGCCAAGTCGTCGATTTCCCTTTTTCGATTTTCCGTACCGCAGCGAGCGTTCCATCGTCCGCATTGAAGTCTTCACCGTTGGCTGAGGCCGTAGGCGTCTGCGGCGCTAGGGCAGGGCCGGAATCGTCAAACACGCCACGTGCGACCATCTCGTCGCGAAGCATTCGATGTTGCGTTTCCAACACGCGAACAAGCACGCCTCCTGCGCGAATCGTCATCACTTCGCCACGTTCCAAATGGCCAGCTATTCGCTCCTGATGCCTTTCCCACAGCTTATCGAGACAGATATTGGGAAGGAATTCTGCATCGATCGTTGCGGGCAGATCGACGTCCGCTTTGGCGTCAACCGTTGTGCAATACTTGGCGCCGCCAACCACGGTAAGAAATTCGGTGGAAAGGTAAGTCTTGTGTGGCATGGTGCCTCGAAAAACGCGATGCCTGACTCGCGCGACCACCTTTCCCGAAGAATGGACCATCGTTACGAAATGGTAAGTCGTCTGGTTGTTGATATCATTGATCCGATGAAACAGAGCGGGACCAAAGCCAAACTGAGTCAGCTCGCGCGCTGCAGGTTCAATGATGGACAGTGCTTCTGCCGATACTTCGTGTTTACGTAGACGAAATGTGTCCAGCTTTTCAATGGCCGGGATATCGCAGGCTGCGGGAATGTTAACGAGCCTTGTGATGAACCAGCCCAGCGCAGCAACCGGCCAAGAAGCTTCGTTGCGAAATTCTCGAAACCGGATTTTCCTTGCGTTCAGTTTGTATGCCATCAGGACCGTTCCCTACCAGCCAAGGAATCCTGAGCTTGGAAGGTAAGAAGCCTGCAGGACTGTGTTATCAAAACGCAAATATACTTGGTAAGGAACGGGCGTGAAAGCATTGCCGGCGTTGCTGGGCCAAGAGTGCATGTGATTTGATCGGGGTCCGTTCGGGATTCGTGGTTCAAAGCCGCTGGGTGATCGGTTCGCCGTCGAAGATGCATGGGGGGTCGCTGCGGCCGCTGTCGATCATTCCGTTTGTTTATGGGGCACGCTTTCGCCTGGCTCTGTTCGGCGGCGGCTGTCCTCACGTGAAGTCGCCACTCTCGCAATTGCCTTCGAAGCGGGCTCGCTCGGAACGTGGTCACTCGCCAGCATGTCGGTGCCCCGGGGATTGCTGGATCCGAAAAAACTCGATTCGCCACGAGAGCCAGAATTCGGTATTCTTTGCGGGAAATGGCAGAAATATGACAGGAAGATGAGCCGTTCGGCAACCTGTTACGTATGGAAAGACAAATGCCCATCAGGCGCAAGTCACGGTGCTAAGCCAATTTTGGATGTGTACAAACCAGCAAAGCGGAACGTGGAATACGAAATGACATCAGCCAGTGAGAAAATTGACCAGTTGACGGCCAAGATCGCAGCGCATAGCGAGCCGTTTCGGCGGATCGCCGGTGAAGTGAATCGAGTCCTGGTTGGGCAGGAGAAATTGGTTCAGCGGTTACTTGTTGGGTTATTAACCGGTGGCCATCTGCTGATCGAAGGTGTGCCGGGGCTTGCTAAGACGACGGCGGTGGCCAGTTTAGCAAAAGCGATCGATACCCGGTTTCAACGAATCCAGTTCACGCCCGATCTGTTGCCGGCCGACCTGATCGGGACACAGATCTATCGGCCGCAGGATCAATCGTTTGTTGTGCAGAAAGGGCCGCTATTCTCCAACCTCGTTCTGGCTGACGAGATCAATCGGGCGCCGGCCAAAGTGCAAAGTGCACTGCTGGAAGCGATGCAGGAACGGCAAGTGACGATTGGTAGCGAGACCTTCCCTCTGGATGATCCATTTTTGGTGATGGCGACGCAGAACCCGGTCGAACAAGAAGGGACTTACCCGTTACCCGAAGCCCAGACCGACCGCTTCATGTTGAAAGTGGTCGTCAGTTACCCCAGCCGCGACGAAGAATTGCAGATTCTCAGGCGGATGAGCAAGACGGCGCCTGAGATTGCGATTCAGCCGGTGACGAGCCCAGCCGAAATCAAATCGGCGCGCAGGTTGGTGGATGAGATTCACGTCGATGAGCGAGTCGAGGGCTATATCGTCGATTTGGTGATGGCAACTCGTTCGCCCCAATCATACGGACTGGCTCTTGATCAAATGATCCAGTTCGGCGGATCGCCGCGAGCGACGATCAATTTGACGTTGGCGGCGAAAGCGATCGCCTTCCTCAATGGACGCGCCTATGTGACGCCGGAAGAGGTCCGAGAAATCGCCTTGGATGTGCTGCGACATCGTGTGGTGATCACGTATGAAGCGGAAGCGGAAGAACGCACCTCGGAATCGATCGTGACCGAGATTCTCAACCATATCCCTGTCCCTTAGTTGTTGCCGGCGATGATTCCGCAAGAGATCTTTCAGAAAATCCGGCACATCCAAATTCGCAGCTCGCACAAGGTCGACGAGCTGTTAGCCGGTTCGTGGAATTCGGCATTCAAAGGACGTGGCGTTGAGTTCGAAGAGGTTCGCCCCTACCAAGTTGGCGACGACGTCCGCGCGATCGATTGGAACGTGACGGCCCGGAATGACCAGCCTTTCGTCAAGTTGTTTCGCGAAGAGCGCGAGATGTCGGTGATGCTGTTGGTCGATTTGAGCAAGTCCCAGGAATTCGGCACGTCAACTCAGACGAAACGTGAGCTCGTGGCTGAATTAGGGGCGACGTTGGCGCTATCGGCGATTAAGAACAACGATAAGGTCGGCCTGACGTTGTTTACGAACGCGGTCGAGAAAAGCATCCCGCCGCGCAAAGGTTCGCGACACGTCTTGCGGCTAATTCGCGAATTACTCTATTGCGAACCGATGGGTGGCGGTACCGATCTGACAACGGCGATCGAACATTTGAATCGGACCAGCAAGCGGCGTTCGGTCGTCTTCTTGATCAGCGATTTTCTCGATACGGGTTTCGAAAACGTCCTGAAGGTGGCTCGACGGAAACACGATATCGTGCCGATTGTTGTGGCTGATCCCAGAGAGGCCGAGATGCCCAATGTCGGGCTGGTGCGACTGCGGGACGCTGAAACAGGCGAGACCGTCTCGATCGATACGGCGAGCCGCCGCAATCGAGAACTCTTTCGGCTGCTCAACGTTCAGCAAGCGGAAACGCGTGACGCGACTTTTAAGCGTTTACAAATGCAACCGATTCAGATCACAACGGGCGAAGATTTTGTGGAGCCACTACGGCGCTATTTTCGGGCCAGGGAAGGGCGGAAGTGATGCGGTTTCATATGCTCCATCGCTGCAATTGTGCGATCGTGATCATCTTGACGGTGTTCGCCGCTGGCCGTGCGCAGGCGGCTGAATCGAAGGTGAGCGTAAGCTTGTCAAAGGAGACAGTCCAGATCGCGGAGCCGTTCGACGTCCACTTCTCGGTCCGTGTCGCGACGGGGAGTCGAGTCGATTTCCCGCCGATCGGCGAGCGGATGGGAGAGCTGGAGATCGTCCGGCATCGCGATCAATCAGACGTACCGGACGAGGACGACAAGGGAATGCGAGTGTGGAACCGGACGATTCGATTGGAAAGTTTAGCCACTGGATCGGTCGAAGTGCCGGCGCAGAATATCTACGTGAGCCAAGGAACGTCGACGGAGATCCTGCGCACCAAGGCGCAACTTGTCGAAGTGTTGAGCGTACTCGAAGATCGGGCGAACCCGCTGAAGTTTCGCGATCTAAAGGATGCGGTCGAACTGGCAGAATCTGAGTCGGGGGCTGGTTCATGGAAACGCTGGGCATGGGGCGGGCTGGCCGGGTTGGCAATCGCTGCGACGCTGGTGGGAGTGATCGCGGTTAGGCGCAAGCGACTTCAAATCACGCCTCAGGCGTGGGCCAGCCGGCAGTTGTCGCAATTGCGCGCTGACGTCGCCGCTGCCGGTGAGACGCCGCAGATACTAGCTGGACTCGAGTCGACCCTCAGGATTTACATCGAATCCCAATTTGGTATTCCCGCCACGACGCAGGGTCGAAGTGAATTGACGGCAGCCGTCCGAACGGCGTTGCCGCTGCCTGACGATCGAGCAACACCTGAACAGTGCGAGCGCCTGCTGCGGGCAGCAGAGCAAGCGAAATATGCCGGACGTTCGTTTGAAAGAGTCGAGCTGATGCGCTTTATTGATGATGCCGAGCAAATTGTTCAGCAACTCGAAACGCTCGCCCCAACGCTCGCTGAGAGTGGAGGAGCCGCCTGATGTTCCATTCGCCTTGGTTCTTGCTGCTGCTGTTTCTCGTCCCATTCGTCATCTGGCGATTGTTTGGGGCGCAGAGTCGTCCTGCGATACGATTTAGTTCGTTGGCGGTCGCCAAAGCGATGGCTCCCACTCTGCGGCAGCGATTGTTGTGGTTGCCGAGGGCACTTTCCGTGGCGACGATCGTGCTCTTGATTCTAGCGCTGGCACGGCCTCAGGAAGGACGCGAACAAACCATCGTCGACAGTGAAGGAATCGCCATCGAAATGGTCGTCGATCGGAGCGGCAGTATGCAGGCGATGGATTTTCAGATTGATGGCGAGCATGTCGATCGCCTGACGGCGATCAAGAATGTGGCAGGCAAGTTTGTGTTGGGCGAAGAGGAATTGGAAGGGCGGTACAGCGATCTGGTCGGCTTGATTTCGTTTGCCGGGTTTGCCGACGGGCTGACTCCGCCCACGCTCGACCACAGCTTCCTCGTCGCCAGTTTGAACAAGACGGAGATCGTATCGCAGCGGAGCGAGGATGGTACGGCGATCGGTGACGCGTTGGCACTCGCGGTTGAAAAGCTCAATGCGCTCGACGATCGTCAGGCTGAAAAAGTGAAAAGCAAGATCATCATTCTGCTCACGGACGGAGAGAATACGGCCGGTGAATTAGAGCCGGTCGCGGCGGCCGAAATTGCACAGACGATGGGAATCAAGGTCTATGCGATCGGGGTTGGCACGAAAGGGCGAGCTCCCATGCCGGTCGCGAATCCGTTCACGGGACGGCAAGCCATCCGCTGGGTCGATGTGAATATCGATGAGGAGACACTGAAACAGGTCGCCGACATCACTGGCGGCAAGTACTTTCGGGCAACCGACACCGACTCGCTGGCAAACGTTTACGCCGAGATTGACCAACTGGAAAAGACGAAGGTCGAAGCGGATCATTTCGTCGACTATCGCGAGCTGGCCGTGCAGCCGTATCAAGCGGGATTTTTCAAGCTGCCTCCTTTGTTGTTGCTGGCGCTGGTAACGTTCATGGCGCGGGTCGTCCTGCAGAACACTTGGCTTCGTGAGCTGACCTAGTATGGACATGCAAATCGGCAATCCGGGTTTCGTTTACTTGCTCGCCTGTAGCGTCGTAGCGCTGGCCTTAGTGATCGGAGCGAGCGTCGTTCGGTCGCGAGCGGCGACCAAGTTCGCGTCCGCGCCGATGCGAAGTTCGCTCTTGCCGACACGATCGCTTGCGGTTCGCTGGCTGGCGCCGTTCTGTGTCGTGGCGTGTACGGCATTTCTGGTTCTCGCGTTGCTCGACATTCGCTGGGGAAAGACGACGAGGGACGTGCCGCAGAAAGGGATCGAGGTCATGTTTGCACTCGATGTTTCTAGGAGCATGTTGGCCGAAGATGCTGCCCCTAACCGACTCCAACGGGCGAAGCAGCAAATCAAAGATATGGTGGATGAGATGGCGGGCGATCGAATCGGTCTGGTCGTATTCGCCGGCGAAGCCGACCAGGCGGTACCGCTCACCAGCCACTATGACGACTTCAAGCAAATCCTAGACACCGTCGGTCCTCAATCGGTCATGCGGGGCGGATCACGTTTGGGCGCTGCGATTCAAACGGCGGCCGACGGTTTCATTGGCAAGACCAACGATCACAAGACGATTGTGCTGTTTACCGACGGCGAAGACCAGGAGAGCCAGCCGGTCAAACTGGCTCGACAACTTCACGCCGGGGATGGGACACGAATTTTCACCGTGGGGCTGGGAGACCTCGAACAAGGATCGCGAATCCCAAATGGCGGTGCGCGGCGGGAGGCGTTCGTCGTGCACGAAGGAGAGCAGGTCTGGTCGAAATTGAACGGACAGATCTTGCGGGCCATCGCAACCGAAACGGAGGGAGCCTACATTCCGGCCGGCACCAAACGTGTTGACATGGCCGACGTGTATCACGGCTACATCGCGAACGTCGAACAGAGCGAGTTCGAAACGGCGAAGATCAAAGCGTACATTCCGCGGTTTCAGTGGTTTGCCGGCGCAGCGCTGTCCTTTTTGTTCGTCGAATTGTGGTTGACGACAAGAGCGGGTGATGGGACGCCTCGCAGCGATTCTTTCGCTGGAACTCGCAGTCCGAAGAGCGAAGAGAGCTCGGAACAGGTGACCGAGCGTGCAGCCCGCCAGCGGCCACTGGTGGGCGCGGCCTCGCTGCTCATTGGTTTGTTGTTTCCCCTGCCGGCAGAAGCCGAGCCCGATCCGAGTTGGTCAATTCCCCAGCGGATCAATGCGGCGACACGGCTCCTCAAGAATGAACAGTATCCGGAAGCGATTAACGCCTTCAACGAAATCGAAGGGGCCGCACAGCATCGTGACGAACTGAACTACAACTCGGCAATCGCCCATTATCGGAACGGTGACTTGGCGGCGGCAGAGGGATTGTTCCGGAATGCAGCGGCCTCTGCCAATTCACGCTTGGCGGCTGACAGCCGCTTCAATCTTGGCAACAGTCAATATTCACAGGCGCTCGAAATGGCTCAAGCGGACGCTACCGCCGCCATCGAGAAACTCAAGTCGGCGGTCGCAAGCTATCGAGGTTCGCTGCGAATCGATCCAGAAAATGCTGATGCGCGAGCCAACATCGAATTGGCAGGCCAGCTGATTCGACAGCTGCAGCAGCGTCAGGATCAAGAACAGAAACAGCAACAATCGTCGTCGCCCAACGATAAAACACAAGAAAAACAGGACCAGCAGCAGGACGAGCGAGAAGACGAAAGCGGGCAATCATCGGATCAGAATCAACAGCAGACGGGCGATGGCGAAGAAAGCTCGGAAGACCAGAACGAATCTGAAGGGAAAGCGGGCGACAGCGAAAACAGCCAAGAAGGCCAAAGAGATGACGCGTCGAAGGAATCGTCCAGCGAGTCGTCGGGCGAACCGTCGTCGGAAAATGACGATTCGTCCCAAACGCCGTCGAGCCAGGAATCGAATGCGACTGCCGAAGACGATGCCGCTTCCCAGGCTGCTCAGGCAAGCGACGAAGGGGAGGCGAAGGAAACTGAGTCCACGGGCGATCCGACGCAATCTGAGGATGAGCCCGAGCAACCCACCGACGGCAAATTGACGTCGGAAAATGCCATCGAGGAAGCGGCTGCCGACGGGAAGACGTCAGCCGTGGGCGTCACGGAGGCAACGGACGGCGCTATGACGAAGGAAGAGGCGCTGAAGATGTTGCAATCGATCCGGGACCGAGACATGATTCGGCGGCTCCGGCAGCAGCAACGTGAACGGGTGCGACGAATTCCCGTGGAGAAAGACTGGTAATGACTGCAACGGTTCTTCAAAAGCATTCGTTGGGAATTCTGTGCTGGCTGCTCCTCGTGAGCGGTCACTGGTGCTGGGGGCAGGCACTGTCGACACGAGTGTCGACTCGGGAGACCTATGTCGGAATGCCGGTGATCTTGCAGATTCAGATTTCGAACCCGCAAGAATTCGATTTGCCCGATCCGCCTCAGATCGATGGCTGTGAAGTGAAAGCCAATGGGGCTCCATCCCAAAGCCGGCACTTCACGATCATCAATGGGGTCAGAAACGAAAGTCGGACGATCACGATGCAATATTTGATCACGCCGATGGAGGCGGGCGAATTCGAAGTTCCTGCATTGGAAGTGAACGTGGACGGCAAGATTCAAAAATCGAAGCCTTTTGCGATTGTTGCCACCAAAAGTGAGACGGGCGATCTGTTGTTTGTCGAGGTCGCAGGGGAGCAAGAGAAGGTCTACGTCGGCGAGCCACTGGAACTGAAATTGAGCATCTGGATCAAACCGTTCCGCGATCGAACGCAGCAGGTCAAGTTGACGGAAGGCCAGATGTGGCAGTTGATTTCGGATCAATCGACGTGGGGAAGTTTTTCCGATCGTATGCAGGAAATGGCGACAAATAACCGACGGCCCGGTGGCAAAGAGGTATTGCGCGATAATGGGGAGGGCGAAAGGGCGGGCTATTACCAGTATGTGATGAACGCGACCGTCTATCCCACACGAGCCGGATCGATCGACGCCAGCGACGTAAAAATTGTGGTCAACTATCCGACGGCGCTCGGCAGGTCTCGCGACCCGTTTGAGAATTTCTTTGGTCGGAATTCGCTCTTGAAGCAAATGATGGATGACGATTTCCTGGGTTCGCCTTTTGGTGGGCAATTGTCGGTCAGCGCGTCGCGTCCCGTGGTGGCGAATGCTAATGTCGATGCGACCGAGGTCATTCCGATTCCGATGAAGGATCGACCTGCCGACTATCGCGGCGCCGTGGGCCGATATCAGATTGTGGCCAAATCGGATGCCGATTCGGTGGCTGCGGGCGATCCGGTGACGTTGCGAATTGGGGTGCAAGGGACCGGGCCGATGGAGCTGGTTCAAGCGCCTCCCTTGGCCGAGATCGAATCGCTGACGAACGATTTCAAAGTTGCCGATCAAAACCTGGCCGGTTTTGTCAGAGACGACACGAAAATTTTTGTCACAACGATTCGTCCGCGCCATGAACGGGTGAAGTCGATTCCGGCGATTCCGTTTAGCTATTTTGATCCAGAGACGGAATCCTTTCAGACAGCCTACAGCGATCCGATTCCGATCCGAGTGGATGCCGCCGAGACGTTGTCGATGGATGCGATCGTTAGCAATTCGAGTCGGCCTCGCCGCGATGCGGTGGGTGATCGTCGCGACCCGTCTAAAGCAAAGAGCGGAGCTTCTTGGTCAGCGAATTTGGAGAATGACCTTTCGGAGGGGGTGCTCGACTCGCAAGAGACAGCTGCTGCTGCCTCCCAGGGGGCTTGGTGGTATTGCACCTTCGTGCCGCCGATCGTCTGGATGGCGATGGTCATGACACAGGTCGTGCGCCGTATGCTGACTCTTGTGCCCGACTGGCGGCCGCCAGGGAAAGTCTGTTTGACCCAGATCGAATCGGCCACGCAGCCGGTCGAACTAACGAGTGCGCTGCTGCGTTTGATTGCGAAGCAGATTGGCAAGGTGCCGGAATCAACGTCGCAAGCTGTCGGGTGGTTGCGAATGGCCGGCATCGGCAATCTGGCCAACGATGTCGAGTCGTTTTTCCACGACGCCGAATCGGATTTTCAAAACGGTCCGGAACTGTCCAATGAGAAATTTCTGCGAATGCAAACGCGTTGCCACAGCCTGACCGAGTCGTTGGAAACGGCGTTTGCGACGAATTCTCGCCGGGACATTATCAAGTCGCCTTTCAAGAAAATCGACAAACGATGGACGGCCGGAGTGCTTCTGTTGACGTGCATTGCCGGTGGTCGTTCGGACGCTTTCGGTGACGACGTGGTCAAGGCCAGAACGCAGTTGTCACGGCAACAGCAATCGTCCATCTTGGCGGAAGCCAATGAGCTTTACTTAGCCGGCCAAGATCAATCGTCATCGGATCGCGCCGAAGCGAACGACCTGTTTGCGCAGTCAGCCGAGAAGTACCAGCTGCTTTTTGAATCGGGCGTGCGGAATAGTCGGCTGCAAGGAAATCTTGGCAATGCTTATCTCCAAAGTGGCCAGTTGGGACGCGCGATCGCTGCCTATCATCGAGCGCTCCGTCACGATCCTCGCAATGGCCAGGCGCAGGCCAATCTGCGGTTCGCCGAAGCGAGAGTCAGCTCGATGGGTGAGCATGCGGCCAAGTCGCCCCGCGATTCCGAAGTGGCGGGGGCTGTTTCTACGGCCGAGTTGTTCCGGTCGACGACCCAACGGCTGGTGGGGCTGATCGGTATGGGAACACTGCGAACGATGCTGGGCGCGGCGTCGCTCCTCTTCTGGGGCCTGCTGATCGCACGCCTGTTCGGGGTCGGAGGGGGAACCATCCGGTTGGCCGTGCTGCCGCTTGTTTTGTTGATATTCAGTGGCAGTTTGGTTTGGATGGAACAGCCGGATGCAGAATTCCAGCTGGCGATACTCACCTCGCAGCCCACCGAACTGAGGTTGGGAGATGGTGAGGAGTTCGACGTCGAGCATCGCTTCGAGAACAGCACGGGGCGGCCGGTGAAGTTAATAGATCGCCGTGGTGATTGGCTCCGAATCAGAACGCCGGATGACCGAGAGGGGTGGATTCCGGCCAATGAAGCGGAACAAATCGACTCACTTGCGCCGGATGTGACCGATTATCGCTCAAATGAATGATTTGCCATTGGCGTGCCAGCTGCGCGGACGTACTCTTATGGGAGACACGGGCACGTTCACAGACCCGATTGTTGAATAGGTTGGGAGAGATGAGACACGCAGCTGATAAGCAAGCGTCGTCCCGACCGGCGAGATCAATGCTGAGTTAGGTCTTCAGTTTCTCGCTAGGCGAAGTCGAATTTCGCCATTGCCGCTCACTTGAGATCGTGTTGATCGTATGGGTGGGCAGGCTCGCGTCGCGAAGGCGCACCGAATTTCGTGACTGTTCTTGTTGGTCCGAAATCCTGGAGTTGGAGTCGAACGGGTGAATTCCAATCGACGAGACTCCTAAACACTTACAGACGTCATGCGCGGCCCTCGTTTGCAGTTTGGCGTACACCCTCCAACTCAATACAGCTCGAATCTTTACCGATTCGTCGTTCGGCCGCTCGAATTGTCGGCCCGACAGAAAAGAGAATCAGATTGAATAGTTTTGCAGATATGGAATTGATCGACCCGCTGAAAAAGGCCTTGGCGGAGCTCCAATACAAACGACCGACTCCGATCCAGGCGCAGACAATCCCCGCCGCGGTTGACGAGCGCGACATCTTAGGATGTGCTCAAACGGGGACTGGAAAGACGGCCGCGTTTGCCTTGCCGATCTTGGATTACCTCGGATACGAGAAACCGAAGGTCCGTCCGAATCGTCCGCTGGCGCTGGTGATGGCGCCGACTCGGGAACTGGCCATTCAGATTGGCGATAGTTTTCGCGAGTACGGGAAGCACATTCGTTTCTCGCAAGCGCTGGTCTATGGCGGGGTAGGGCAGGGCAAGCAGGTCAGTGCGCTACGAGGCGGTGCGTCCGTTTTGATTGCCACGCCTGGACGTCTACAGGACTTGATGGATCAAGGACATGTTCACCTTTCCGAAGTGAAAATCTTCGTTCTTGACGAGGCCGATCGGATGCTCGACATGGGCTTCCTGCCAGCGCTGAAGAAGATCATTGCCAAGTTACCCAAGGAGCGGCAGTCGATGTTCTTTTCGGCAACGATGCCACCCAAAATCCGCGACCTGTCGTCGCAGCTGCTTTACGATCCGGTATCGGTCAATGTCACGCCAAAATCGACAAGCGTGAAGGCCATCAAGCAAACCGTGCGGATGGTCGAGAAGACCAACAAGTTGACGGCGCTGTGCGAAGTGCTTTCGTCGGATGATTTGGATCGAGCCATCGTGTTCAGCCGGACAAAGCATGGCGCGAACAAACTGTGCAAGAAACTCGATCGAGTCGGAATCGCCGCCTTGGCCATTCATGGGAATAAGTCTCAGAATGCGCGGCAGCAAGCATTAGAGGCCTTCCGCAGCAAGAAAGTGTCGGTGCTCGTTGCGACCGATGTCGCGGCGCGGGGGATTGATATCGACGGAGTGACGCATGTCGTTAATTTTGACATGCCGGTCGAACCAGAAAGTTACGTGCATCGGGTTGGCCGCACCGGTCGCGCCGGGGCCAACGGAATCGCCATCTCGTTCTGCACCGCTGATGAACGGGGCGAGTTGCGTGCGATTGAGAAGTTGATCCGTCAGAAACTGGAAGTGGAACAGATCGATCCTGACTTCAAAGAACCGGCTCCCGTGCCCAAATCGGCAACGGCCGGTAATGGAAGCCCTGACAATCGGCGCCGCTCTCGACGCCCGCGGAAGAAGTCGAAGGCACGCGCAAAATCGACATCTGCGGCGTCCTCACCGAGGAAGTCGACAACGGGCAATGGGCAAGCGGCCACTGCGAGCAAGGCACCGGTGAAGAAAAAGAAGAGCAAGTACCGTCGAGCCGTTTAGCAAAGCCGGCTTTCTGTTTTGGGGATGAAGGGCTCGCTCTGTTTCTTGTCTCTGTCGCTTTCCGTTGGCTCGGGATTGGCGGGGGCTGGCCTCTGCGCATGATTGATCACGCAGCGCCAGCATGATCGGTTCATTCCTAAGAAGCCTTGGCGGCACTCCGGTTCCCACGCCGTCACTCAGTGTGTTTCGTGCAAAGGAAACAGCGCTGGGAGAAGGGCCCGATAGTGTTGTGCTCGGTCGAGTGAGTCGCGGTAAATCGGCTGGCGGACTTGGCTGACACTGGCTGTGCTCACGGGCCTGTCGGTTTTGTAGAATTCCAAGCATGCGTCGTCCCAAGGCAAGCCAACAAAGTCGAGTAAGCTTCGGCCGACCGATTCCAGGTCGTCCACGGTGTGGGCGTAGTCGACCGTGTGGACATCGATCGGCAAGGTGGCCTCCCAGTGGCGAAAGAGTCGTTCGTATTCGGCCAGCCGATGTCGGATGTCGGACGGATCGTTTGCCCAGTCGACTTCTCGAAAACTGGTGAGCCAACAGGAGAGAGCGATCGAGTCGTGATCACGCCGGCAATGGATGAAATGAGCTGCGGGAAATAGCGTGGCGAGCCAACCCAGAAGCAGGTAATTCTCAGGCAGTTTCTCAACGATGCGTTCGGCGTCAGGAGCCAGCTTGGTCAGCTGCGCGAGGTACGCCTGCGCCGAATCGACGACCGTACTCCGTTGAAGAGCAGCCAATTGCTCGTGCCATGGGCCGGTGCTGTTTGAATCTGCGCAAGCCGAAGCCAAAGACTCGCTTGCCAACGGTAGCTCACCCGCTCCGAAAATGCCGGGGTGACTGGCGAGGATTTGTTCCGTCAATGTCGTACCCGATCGGGGCATCCCGACGATGAAAATTGGGATACGAGTCTTGTTCCCCCACGGCTGTTCCGCGTCGCAGACCTGTTTGAAATAGGGTTCATCAAAATGTGCGATGAGTTGATCGACGAATGTGGTGTGAGCGGCCGAGTGGTATGACTTGGCTCGGCTTTCGCGGACAAGTTTCTCCAACCGGTTTGCTTCGAGCGAATGCTGGGCGGCTGATTCGTATTGCCGCTGCGAATCGTAGGCACGAGCCAGGGCAAAAGCGAGTGATGACCTGGAACCGTGACGAGAAGATTCTTGAGACAACAGTCGCTGCATCTGACCGATATCAATGTCCTCGAGCGAATCGGCATGATAGGTTGCCAGTTCCAGCCAAGCGTCGATGGCCGTCGAATCGTATCGTAAAGCCGAGCGTTGCGACTGTGCGGCGGCGATTAAATCACCCGTCTGCCGGTAGAGCCTTCCCAGTTCGACGTGCAGCAAGCTGGCGTTGGGATTCGATTCGATGGCCCGTTGAAGGATGTCGATCGCGGTCCGGAAATCTCCTTGACGGCCAAGGCAGCGCGCTCGATTGCATTGAATCGTGATGTTGTTCGGGTCCAAGTCGTGGGCAGTTTGAAAACAGGTGTCGGCGCTTGATACGTCGTTCATGTCCAGCAGAAGTCGCCCCATGTTGTTGTGGAGCATCGCCGTGTTCGGGCTGAGCTGGATTGCTGCTTCGTGGCTATTTCGTGCCGATTCAAAATCTCCCAGCGCACGCAGCGTATTTCCCAGGTTGCTGTGAGCCGCCGCCGATTGAGGTTGCAGCCGAACTCCTTCTTCGCAATGCGCGCGTGATTCGATCGCGGAACCGTTCTCCAAAAGAACGCGTCCCAGGTTCGTCTGTGCGCTGGCGAGTTGTGGATTTAGCGAAACGGCCCGCTGGCAGGCCTCCAACGCCTGTTGCATTCGGTGTTGATCCAGCAGCGTCAGCCCCAGATTGGTCCAGGCGAGGGCGAAATCGGGTTGGCAGGCGATGGCCTGCCGGAATTCGGCTTCGGCGCCCGCCGCGTCGCCGAGCGAATGGAGAATCAATCCCAAATTGTTGTAGGCCGCCGTGTAGTCGGCACGTAATTTGATCGCCGAGCGATAGGCGGCAACAGCATCGCCAAACTGCTGCAGTCCTGTCAAAACGACCGCGAGATAGAACTGATATTCGGCGTTACCAGAATCCCGCGCAATGGCACGACGAATAAGTTGGATTGCTTGCTGGTGGTGCCCCGTTTGGTGAGCGATGACGCCAAGGCGTCCTAGCGCGACGGGATGTTCCGGTTCGGCGGCCAGTAGCTTGCGAAAACCTGCCTCCGCCTCTCGAATCCGACCCGATTGGTGCAATTCGATGGCGTGTTGCAAAGCGTTACTCATAGAGATCGTATCGAATCGGTAAGGGCCGCTGCTTGCCAATGGTCCCACCAGTGTGGCGTTTGGGACCGATCTTGTCACGATGGCGGTACGTCGGCGAGACATTCCAGGCGATTGTTGGACGTTGTCTCAGCTTTTGTTGATCAAATGCAAGTTTCGGTTGATAATGGAGGGATTGGTCAGCTCATCGTATCAACGCTATTGGAATTGCAGTTGGGAATACCATCGAAAGGATTACCATCGAAAGGACTGGCGAGCCGCTTCGGCCGCAGCTGGTGGACGAAACTCATCCAAACGGTGCTTGGTGGGGTGCTGTTCGCCGGGTCCGTTTCGACTCTGGCGACTCCGGCCTGTGGGCAGCTGAACGCCATCCGTAACGATCAGATCTCAAGGCTTCAATCGTTTGTCCTGGATGCCATCTTGCCTTCAGGTCTGGTTCGTGATGCGTTGGTGCTCGACCCGACGGCGAATCATTTTCATCCTGCGACGCCGGATGCTGCTGGGTTCGCGTTAGTCTCGTTGAGCGCGTTTGATCAGCTCGGTTCGTTGCCGAACGCCGAACAGCATGTGATTGATATTCTTAGGTCGCACGCTGGGATGACGCCCGGCGTCAATCCGGCCCGTTCTGCCGATGGTCACTTCGTCCATTTCATGAACATTGACACAGGCGCGACTCAAGGAGGTGGGTGGGACGATTCTTTCAGCCCGATCAGCTCGGCACTCTTAGTCAGTGGAGCCCAATTCGCCGCCAACCATTTTTCAGGCAACGCGACGATTGCGGCCTTGGCGAGTCAATTGACCAGCAGTGTTGATTTCAACGCCGCGATTCATCCCAGCCTCGACGGACGGATTTACCTCGACCAAACGATGGCCGGCGGCGGCAGTGGACCAGCCGTGGAAAATTGGAACGAATTTATGCTCGTCGCGAGCCTGGCCTTGCGGCAGACGAACAACGACCGAGCGATCGCCGTGAAGGATCAATGGCTCAATCCGGCCAATGCGCCTCAGTTGAGCTACGCGGGTAACTCGACCTTGGCCGACAACAATTCTGTGTTTGCTCCGGCGTTCTGGGTTCAACAGCAGCATTTTTTCAACGGCGACTTTCGCCACAGCGCTGCCTTTGAAGATTTCTTCTTCAGCCAGCAGGCGGCCGATCAGGCATATTCGAGCACCGTTCTGAATGAACCCTTTCGGTATGGTTTGAGTGCTGGACCAGGACCTGGTGGCTATCATGCCGATTCGATTGGCAATCATCCTGCGACCGTGTTTTCGCCAGAAACTGTGACCGCGTGGGGAGATCTCGATGCGTTTCTTGAATTTCACGCCGAGCAATTGCCGACGAGCGATCCACGTTATCGTTACGGACTGGTCCGGCAGTCGGCCACTCTGCCCACTTGGGTTCCCAATGATGCCGGCCTGGTGGACCACCTCTTTCTACTCTTTGGATTGGTTGAAAGCCTTGAGCCCGACTTCTTCAGCGATCGCATATTTGCTCCCATCCTGGCGGGCGATTACAACTTGGATGGCATCGTTGATGCGGCCGACTACACCGTCTGGCAAGACACGCTGGGTTCCTCAAGCGACCTCCGCGCCGATGGCGATCTGAATGGCATCGTGGGGATGTCCGACTATGCCCTTTGGCTTCAGAACTTCGGAACGACTGCCGGTGGCGGATCGTTTTTCACCGTTCCAGAACCGGGCGGCCTTCGTTGGCTTTTCGGATGGATGTCATGCGGCTGGTTGTTACGCCGGCGTTCATTCACTCATCGGACGTAGGAACGACAGAAATCGCCGCATTGAGCTGTTCCAACGCCTCGGCGTGGAACGCCCGCATCGAATGGTGAGACGCGTTGTAGTCGGTCAAATAACCGGCGCAAACATCCGCAAGCTCAAGCCACTGACCCAGGTGTCGGTGAACGATCGCGCGACGGATCGTCATGAATTCGCGTGCTGGATCGTCCTTGCTGGCGACTTCTTCCCAACGATTCAGCCAAGGTCCCGCCTGTTCGTAGGCTTGGCCTTCGATCAGACCGTGACAGATCGCGGCGATTTCCTTGGGCTGGCGGATTTGGTCGGGGTTCATTTCGCTAACCGTGTCGACACATGCCGCTAGGTTCTGTTCGACATCGATGGCATAACGTGTTGCCAGCAACAAAGAAACGGTGAATTCGGAAAAGGGGGCAAAGGCGGCGGTTTCCCCAACGAATCGTGAGTACCGTTTCGCCTTGCGGAAATTGTCACGCGCTTGTTGCAAGTGCTTAATGTCTGCGGCGGCAGTCGTATTCCCAGTGCTCACATGACTCAAATGAATGGTGCCAAGGACAAGAAAGAGCGAGCCTTCGGGGTGTGTATCGACGAGGTCTTCCAGCCAAGGTGTGTTGGCCAGAGACTGCGGTTCTTGTAGATGCTCCAGCTCGGCAGGCAGGCGTTGGAATCGATGAGCGACTCGAACCGGCAACCGCCAATCATGTTCACGCAAGAGAGGTGCGAACTGGGCGTTGAACCGAGTGCAAATGTCGGCGAACGATTCGACGTTGAAGTCGTGCTCTACTCGGGCGACGCCTAAAACTTGCGTGACGTGATGAATCAGCTCGGAAAATGCCTGCCAGCCGACCGGGTTCGCAGTTGCGACTTGCGACCGTTCTGGCCCATCGGCAGGGTGCTCTCCAAGAGCGGATCGGATCAGGCCTTCCATCAGTCGGAATTCCGCACTGTCGAAGAATTGCCGCGCGATGAGGATTTCGGCTAACGCTTCGTCACACCGAGCCAACGAAAAGAGTGTCACGATCAACATTTTGCGTGAGCGATAGTCGTAAGGATCGCTCGAGCAGGCTTGGCGGAGGAATTCGATCGCTGCTGGAGTTGTATCGGCGAGCTGCGCACGCACATAATCGGCGTCGTGGCTGGGTAATTCGACGAGGTCGATCGATTGTAAATAGGCGAGCGATGAGTCCAGGAAGTCGGTGCGCCTGGCCAACTCGGCCTCCAGCAGTTTCCGCTGTTCCGTTGCCTTGGTATCGAGCTGCTGTTCCGCCAGTTGGTCGCGATAGTTGCTGGCCGAGTTCATGTCGCGTCGTGCGATGGCCACATTGGCTAATTGCAGCAGGACAGCGCTCTTGTTTTTCGGGCTCTGGTCAAGGCAGCGGAGGAAATGAGCTTCGGCGTTGGCAAATTGGCCGCGCTGGGCTGCCAGCGCGCCAGCGGCGAAAGAAGCCTGTGTCATCAAGGCTTCGGCTTGCGATTCGGCCGATACCGCTCGATCTCTCTGGCGTCGCGCGCGACTCAATTGGGTCGTGGCACCAATGAAAAACGCCGTCAGGACAATCGAAGTCAGGATCAGGCCAGTGACGACCGGGCGGCGGCGTCCCCAGCGAAGGGCGCGTGCCATTGGGCGCAGCGGCCTCGCTTGAATCGCCCGTCCGTCCAAGAAACGGCGCAGATCGTCCGCCAAGTCTCGAGATGTCGCATAACGATCGGTCGGCTCTTTCGCCATGCATTTTAAGATGATCGTTCTCAGGTCACGATCGAGTCTTGGCGCAAAGGCTGTTGGATCAGGGCACTCGCGCTCGATCACCTGATGAACGACCTCGGCCATCGTCCCTTCAAATGGAAGCCGGTCGCATGTAAGTCGAAAAAGGAGTGCACCTAAACTATAGATGTCGCTCCGCTGGTCGACCTGCCACCCTTGTCCGGCCGCCTGTTCGGGCGACATGTATGCCGGCGTGCCTAGCAAGTCACCTTCGACAGTCAGCTGCAGACTAGCATCCGTAACGTGTGCAAGGCCGAAATCAAAAAGCAGCGGATTGCCACGATCCATCAGGACGTTGGATGGCTTGACATCGCGGTGTACGATTCCCTGTCGATGCACCGTGTCCAGTGCTTCTGCCAGACGACAAACGATCGTGCTCGCCTCTCGGGTGTCGAGCTTGCGAGTTGTCAGCGTCTCTTCCAGGGTACTGCCGTCGATCAGTCGAGTCACGATAAATTCGACGCCCGCAAAGGAACCGGCGTCGTAAACGGGCACGATATTTGGGTGTTGTAAGCTGGCGATGGCCAACGCCTCACGACGCATCCGCTGCAATACCGCTTGACGATCTGCCTTGCCCGGCCGCAGGATCTTTACCGCGACGTCACGGCGGAGGGCTGTATCCCAGGCGGCGAAAACAACGGCAAAGCTGCCCTCGCCGATGATCGAATTCAATTCGTAGTGGCGAATCGTATCACCGACACGCGGCATCGGTTGCTTGCCACTAAGGCGTTTCTTGATATGGGCAGCAAAGTGATCCAACTCAGCGATGGAGTCTGAATTCGAGAGTTGCGGAAAACGAGCCACGTATTCTGCCGGGCTCGTTTCGTGGCCGCGCCGCAAGCGATGTTCCAGGTCAATCTTGCAGAGCTCCAACAGTAGTCGGTGCGAGAGGTTGCCATGGTTTCGATCGGAAACAAAGTCTTCAATCGACGGTTTCGATGGGTGGCGCCAAGCTTCCTCAAATTGGAGCAGCGTCGCTTCTTGGCGTAGCCAAGACGAGTCGCTCGGTTGATTCAACTTGTCGTGGATCAATGGTTTACTCGAGCGAGTGAATATCGTTACAAATGTGGCGTACGCGCTGGAGTGCTCGATCTACGGTGCGGGAAGAAATTTGTAGCTGTTCTGCGATTTCTTCAATGGTGCAATCGTTCATGCGAAGCATGAGGATCTCTTGGTGTTGCGGCGGGATCTGTTGGACGATCCGCTGCAGCAATTCCATCATGATGGTGACGGCAGAAGCGGACGCATCGTTGCCGTTCGTGGCCGGCAGGTGAGCCACATCGGCGGTGCCTTCGCGGTTGACGTCACGCAACTTTCGATGATGATGCCGAATCTTGTTGCAGACCTTCTTGTACGTCATCGCCGAAAGAAGTCGCCACACATCGTTGGCCGTTTCGAACGAAAAAGGGCTGCTCCGATGACGCTGGAAAAAACTGCGGAACACCGATTGGACGATGTCTTCCGGGTCGACGCGTGAACTCAAATAACGAGGCAGTTCGCGCTTGGCCTGCGAGAGAACTCGATTTGCAAACTCGGCGACCGCGGCCGATTCGAAACTGTCTTGCTGTTCGATCACCTGTTGGAGCCACTCCGCTTCGTCATGCGGCTGCGTCATGTCTCGGTGTTCCTCTCAGGCGGAA
>CAYZRS010000001.1:52472-85655 GCA_964480915.1 uncultured Pirellulaceae bacterium
AAAATTCAAAGCGCCGTGTCGTGGTCTGGCGGGCGGTGACCATTAGGACTCTGGGCGATGGCGCCAGGATATGCCTGCCCCCCCCATTAGTGTGGCATGCCGGCCGGCAGCCTACAAGTTGGAATGACTGCTTCTCTTTTCAATACGGAGCCCCCATCGTGCCCAATCCAAGCCAAAATCGTCTCTCATCGTCGCTCGAATTCAGTGTCGAGTCCCTAGAAAATCGCAGGTTGCTGGCGGTCGATGTTTCGGTCGTCGGAGGAACGATCAAGGTTACCGGTGATGAAATGAATGACTTCGTAGAAATTTACGAATCGGGTGGCGAGATTGTTGTTTTTGACGGCGCAGTGCATGGCACCGGTTTGGCAACCGCCGACAAGTTGTTGGTCGACCTCAAAGATGGTGATGACGACCTGTACATTTCCAATGACGTACGCGTCGAAAAGACGACGACCCTCAAGTTGGGAAATGGCGAGAATTCGGCTTACCTCGGTGGCGTGCATGCGAAGATCAAGCTCCTTGGTGGAAAGGACGTCGACAACGTCGTTGTGGCGGGAGTGCTCCCGTTGAAACGCGCGGCGTTGAATCTGAAGTCTGGCAATGACACGTTGGAATTCGCGATCGATGGCTACGCCGATGCCATTGAAGATTTGCCGATCAGCGAAGAAGAGGCGATCGGCTTGCTCGAGAAGCCGCCAAAGTTCTCCTTCAATCTGGGGGCGGGAGACGACTCGTTAGCGCTGACCCTCGGTGGCAGCCCCGTCGGTGACGAAACCATTGACGACGTGCTCGAGTTCTTTGAAGTTGATTCGATCGAAGAGCTGATCGTGGAGTTGGAATCGCTGGCGGACGATTTTGGCATCACGAGTACGTTGAAGATTTTGAAAATCAACGGCGCGCAAGGGCAAGATACGTTCCATCCGGGTGGGATGAGTCAACTGCTGAGCGCCTTCGGGGCGAAGATCAAAGGTTTTGAAATCGATGGATTCCCCCTCAGCCCGGGAACGAGCCAGGGAGCGAACTGAATCTGATTCGTGGCCTCTATTCGGCGACATTCGTCGTTTCGGCTCGCCGGCGAAAGCGGCTGGCGAGCTGTTGCTTGGCGGCTTGCCACGATTCCGGTTGGAGCTGTTGGATGGCAATCGGATGGCCCTGCCGTCCGTCGAAATCGAGTTGCACCGTGTTCGAATCGACATCGTACGAAATCAGTCTCCCTTGGTCGCCCAGTTTCGTTCGCACTTCGATCGGCTGGGTGTTGCGGGCTCCGGAAGGTGCCGCGCGGTCAAAGGTCACCGCATCGCCAGTTGTCTGCGGTGCGGCCCCTCTGTCCAATAGTCCGCTCAATTCATGCCATGACTTGGCATTCACGAATTGACGGGAGGCGGTGACTTGCGTCGTCTTGCCGTTGGCGAGCGTGAGCTCAACCAAAAGTAGCTTCTTTTCCGAGTTGTATCCGACGACTCGTCCTTTCCCTCCCGGTGTCTTCGTGACCGTGACTTCCAGGTTCGGTTGTTGAGCAAAAGTGGCATTGAAGCTGACCAGGGCGGTGAGACCAATGAAAATGAGGATGCGTGGGATCATCGAGTGAGGGCTCCATGACGGCGTTTTATCGATTGAGGACTTCGCGGATCGTATTGGGAATGGAAGGTCCATGTCTACGTGGAATTACCCTGTCCATAACGGTTTCTTCCGATTACACGCCTTATTCGGCAGCAGGCGGGTGAATACTCGCTAGGGCTTTCCCTCGTCTAATTTCCAAATCGATGTAGCGACGCAACATGCGCCGTAGGTTTTCGCAAATTCTGAGCGTGTGGGTATGAATGCTCACGAGCTGCGGGGAGCCAGTGGGCAGACGGAGGGTTGAAATGAAGGGCGTAGTATTTACGACATTCTTGGATCTGGTGGAAACGCAATTCGGCGATGAGGTAGCAGATCGAATCATTGAAGAATCCAACCTCGCCACCGGGGGCGCCTATACGTCGGTAGGCACATACGACTGCGACGAACTGATCCAAATGGTGGTGGCACTGAGCAAGCATACCGATGTGCCGATTCCGAAGCTAATCTTCGCTTTTGGGCAGTTTCTCTTCAAACGATTTACAGAAACTTATCCGCAGCTCTTCAGCGATGCCGATTCGGCGTTTGATTTCCTGAGCAAAATTCACAGCTACATCCACGTCGAAGTCAAGAAACTGTATCCGAATGCTGAATTGCCGACGATCGAGCATCGGTTCGTAGACGATCACCAGATGGAACTTGTCTACAAATCATCCCGACCATTCGCCGATCTGGCGGAGGGGCTGATTGTGGCCACCGTCGAGCATTTTGGCGAACCGATCACGGTTGTCCGCGAGGACATTGGCGCGGACGGTACGCAAGCGAAGTTTCATTTGACCGCTCAGATAAGGGTTGAGTCGTGTCTGCTGTAGATGTCGCAAAACGCCGAGCTCAGCGGGAAAAACGTGCGAGACAAGAGGCGGAAAAGTTGCTGGAGCAGAAGAGTTTAGAGCTCTACAACGCGAATCAAGAACTCATGGCGGCACGCGATGACATGGAAGCACGCGTTGAGGATCGGACGCAGCAGTTGTCCGATGCCAACGAAAAGCTGCTGGAGCAGATGCGAGAACGGGAGGAACTGAGTCAGCAGTTGATTGCTCTCTCGCACGAAGCTGGACGCGCCGAAGTCGCCGTGGGCGTTTTACACAACGTGGGAAATGTTTTGAACAGCGTCAATGTATCCGCCGAGCTATGCGCAACACGACTGCGGAACAGTCGGTGCAGCGCGCTGCAAAAAGCGTCGGTGCTGTTGACGTCGAACCAGGATCGACTTGCGGAGTTTTTGCAAACGGACGAGAGGGGGCAGAAGCTCCCTTCCTTCATCGAACAGGTGTCGCTGGCTTTGGACAAAGAGCGATTCGAGCTGCTAGATGAGGTCGAGCAACTTCGCACGAACATCGAACATATCAAGGAGATCGTCCAGTCTCAGCAGGTTAGCGCGCGGGCGGTTGGTGTCATCGAATCGTTGCAGATGACCGAATTGGTCGAACAGTCGATCAAGGTGAACGCCGACTCCTTGGCACGGCATCGCGTTGAGCTGGTTCGTGAATTCACGGGCGAGCTCGAGCTGAGTTCCGATCGGAATAAGATCGTGCAGATCTTTATCAATCTGCTTGGCAACGCAAAACAAGCAGTCGCTTCGCGATCCGATGGCAAGATAACGGTCCGGATATTCGAAACGGACGACGGGCGGGTCCGAACCGAAGTCGAAGATAACGGCTCCGGGATTTCGCACGAACATTTATCGAAGATTTTTGTATACGGCTTCACCACGAAGGCAGATGGTCACGGTTTTGGGCTGCATAGCTGCGCCTTGGCCGCCAAGCAATTGGGAGGTTCGCTCACCGCGGACAGCCAAGGCCCTGGTTGCGGCGCTGTGTTTGCACTCACACTCCCAAAACAATACTCGGAGGACTCCGCATGAGTTCGTCCTTTTCAAAATTGAACGTTGGCGAATCCGCTTTTGAAGTCGTTCCGACAAAGATACTTGTCATCGACGACACGCCCGCCATCCATGCCGATATTCGCAAGATCCTGACGCCCGCCCAGGTGGACGACGAACTCGATGCGTTGACTGCCGAATTGTTCGACGACCCTTCAGGTGAATTGAGGGATACCGACGTCAGTTACGAAGTCGATTCGGCATTCCAGGGGAATACTGGCTTGAGCATGGTGGCGAAGGCGATTGAAGCAGGGGAACCGTACTCGGTCGCCTTCATTGACGTGCGAATGGCACCTGGATGGGACGGTATCGAAACGATCGAACGCATCCGTGAAATTGATGACAAGATGCAGATCGTGCTGTGTACGGCCTATTCCGATTACAGTTGGGAAGAGTTGCGAAATCGCTTTGGCCGCAACGATTGGTTGTTGATCATCAAGAAACCATTTGACGTCGCCGAAGTTCAGCAATTGGCTTGCGCGTTGGCAGAGAAATGGAACCTGGCACAGCAGGCATCGTTCAACATGCAGCGGCTTGAGCACATCGTAACGAACCGGACAGCTCAACTGAATGCGGCCAACGTGAATCTTCGTGAAGCCAATCTCTACTTGCAAAAATCCAACGATCAGCTCACCACGGAGATGGCAGCCAGACGCGATGCCGATTTGAAGCTGATGCACATGGCTTACCATGACGCCTTGACCGGACTGCCCAACCGCACTCGCCTGTTAACGCACTTAGATGCCTGTCTTAAACGCGCTGAGCACGACGATGACTACAAATTTGCAGTCGTCTTCTTAGACCTGGACAATTTTAAGACGGTCAACGACGATTTGGGACACCATGCTGGCGACGAAGTTCTCAAGCATGTGGCGCGAGAACTGGCATCGACTGTCGAACGACGGACGAAAGCAGACCATTCGTTGCTGGACCTGGTTTCCCGAATCGGAGGCGACGAGTTTGTAGTTCTGCTCGACGATATCACCGATGCCAGTGACCTCATGCAATTTGCGACACGGGCGCGGGAAGCACTTTCAAAACCGATTGAAATCGAGAATACCGAATTGGTTCCGCTGGCCAGCATTGGCCTAACGATCCGGGAAGGAGTCCATTCGGGGCCTCAGGATTTGCTGCGTGACGCCGACCTGGCGCTCTATCAAGCCAAAGGGAATGGCAAAGGAGGCATCGCAGTCTTTGATCAGGAAATGCGGGCGGCGCTGGTGGAACGCAAACGGGTGGAAGCCGATCTGCGCCATGCAGTTCAACGTGGTGAATTACTCGTCTACTATCAGCCATTGGTTGACATCGATTCGCAAGAGATCATCGGGTTGGAGGCGTTGGTGCGTTGGGAGCATCCTCTACGTGGCCTCTTACGTCCTGAAGTCTTTCTTGACGTCGCCGAGGAAGCTGGTCTGATCGAGGAAGTGGGCGAATGGGTCATCAACGAAGTATGCCGCTATGCGAGCGACCTAATTCAGAAGTGCCCGATTGCGAATGATATTCGCTTCTCGATTAACGTGGCCCGCAAACAACTTTCACAAGGAAACCTTGTCGAGTGCATTCGCACCGCGCTGGATGAGTGGGGGCTGTCGCCCAATTCGCTGGCGATTGAAATCGCCGAATCGGTGACGATTGGGAATATTGAGAGGATTCAAGAGCAATGCCAAACGCTGACTGAAATGGGCATTCCAATCTATCTGGATGACTTTGGTACGGGCTGCTCGTCGCTGAGCATGGTTCAATCGTTGCCATTCGCGGCCGTGAAGATCGATGAATCGGTGATCGGCGACATCGTGGATGCGCCTGCCGATTCGTTGCCTTTGGTCCAGGCAATGGCCTTGTTGGCCGAAAACCGGCGGTTTGACTTGATTGCAGAAGGGATTGAGACCGAATCGCAGTTCCACGTGTTGCGAGAATTAGGCTGCAATGTGGGGCAAGGGTTCTATTTTGCTCGTCCGATGCAGGCCGACCAGGTTTCCGAGTTGCTGCTACGCAAATCGCTGAAGACGAAAAGTCGGCCAAAATAGAATTTGAAACTCGACCTTGAATTTCTACTCAGAATCGTTCCAATGTCAGCGGGAAGAAGGCAACCGCTGAGGCGCATGAGTGAACGGTACGGAAAAAACTGAAGGGCGATGTTACGTCTGCTTTCGACCGATCAATCTTTGCTTTTGCGATCAAATTCCACGCATCGATAATCAAACCGATGTCTTGATCGTGCAGCACCCACGCGAACGACGACATGCCTTCAATTCTGCTCGCATCGTTGACCGAGCATTGCTGAAATCCGAGTTGGTTTGTGGCTACCCTCTGAACATCGCCGCATCCGATCTGCCGTTCCTTCCGGGCGCTGCGTTGCTCTATCCGGGCGCAGAAGTCGTCGAACTGGATCAGCTCGAGCGAAGCCAGCTCCCTCGGCAGCTCGTCGTCGTGGATGGGACTTGGCATCAGGCCAAAACGATGGTTCGCGATGTACCGGCGCTGAGGCAATTGCCTCGCGTCCGACTGAGGCCCTCCGAGCCAGGCCGTTTTCGGATTCGTCGTGAACCCACGCTAGAATCATTGTCGACGTTAGAAGCGGTTGCCATGGCGATGAAGGTGCTCGAGCCGAATACGCCTGGCATGGGAGAATTAGAAACTGCTTTCGACGCGATGGTAAATCGGCAATTGGCTCATCCCAACATGCGGCATCACTGGCGGCGCAACGCGCGACGCAGCGGGGACGGTGGAAATGTTCCGAAGCGGCTCGCCGATCCGCGGGCCGACATTGTTGTCGCTTACGGCGAGTCGGTCCAAGTCGACCTTTCGCCCGGCACCGGTCGGACCTTAGTTTACTGGGTGGCGGAGCGCATCCGGACGGGGGAGACATTTGCCCATTGGTTAGGGACCAAAGAAGAACTTAGCCCGGCTTGTCTCGCCCATTTACAGTTGAGGAGCGAAGATTTTGACCAGGCATCCTCACGCGGCGAATTTTGCGCATCCTGGAGCGACTTCTTTCGAGAAACGGACACACTCGCCGTCTACAACCAGCGAACCGTCGATCTGCTTCGCGGCATGCACGCTGACTGCGCGCCTCATATCATTTTGAAATCGATTCGGCTTGGTCAAAACGCGAACCAGCGGATCGCGGCCTCTTTGGATCGGGCGCTGATGGGACTGGAAGTGAAGGTGGGAGAGCCACAGGTGGCAGGACGGGCAGGTAAACGGTTGGCAAACGCCGTGGCGCTCGTCAAATTCCTCCGCGAGTCGGCTACACGACAATCCCGTTAATCGGAAGCGGGCCTTGGCATCTCAATGGCTCGAATTAGCGCCCAACAGAGTTCGCACGCTCGGTTTCGCGACTTGACGACTACGACTCTTGATCTTCTTCAGCCGGCGAACGGCCAGGGAGGACGATGCCGTGTTTCGCGATGCGACGGTAGAGGACGCTGCGGGGAATTCCCAGCAAACGAGCGGCTGCGGATTGGTTGAAATTGGTCTTCTGCAGTGATTCTTGAATGTGTTGTCGTTCCAAGGCGTTGAGCGTCATCCAGGAATCGTCGCTTGGATTGTGAGGGTAGGGGATGCGTTGTTCGTGAGATGCCGAGACCTGGTTGATCTTGGTGACGGCATGAGCCGGTTCCGGGGCTGGTGCGGGCGGCGGCGCATTCGTCTTGCTCGGGACGAATGCCGAATGAACCATCAGGTCTTCACATGTCATGACCGTTGCATCGGAAGCGTAAGCTGCATTTTCCAGGACGTTTTCTAGCTCACGCACGTTTCCAGGCCAGCTGTGCGAAAGCAGTAGCGCCATCGCTTCCGGAGCGAGCGCCTTGCGAGGGACGTGTTGGCGATCGGAAAGCCGTCCCAAGATATGGTCGGCGATCGTGGGAATGTCTTCGGGCCGTTCGCCAAGCGGAATGGTACGAATCGGCACGACTGCCAATCGGTAGAACAGGTCTCGACGAAAACGGCCGTCCTGTACGGCGTTTTCGAGATCGGCATTCGTGGCCGCGATGAGGCGAATGTCGACAGGTAGTTCTTTGTGAGAGCCGACCGGCACGACGACGCGTTCTTGGAGGACGCGCAGCAATTTGGCCTGCAGGCCCAACTCCATATCGCCGATCTCATCGAGAAAAACCGTTCCCCCGGAAGCGGCTCGGAAGCAGCCGAGCGTATCGCTGATGGCGCCGGTGAATGCGCCCTTCACGTGACCGAACATGTGGCTTGCAAAGAGGGTTCCAGTGACCGAAGCGCAATCGATCGGAATGAAGGGCTTGTTGGCCCGGTCACTCTGCTCGTGAACCGCCCGGGCGATGAGCTCCTTACCGGTTCCGCTCGGTCCGGTCACAAGGACGGTCGAAGGTCGGGACGCGACACTGGCGATTTGTTGCCGCAGCGTTTTCGCCCATTGAGATGAGCCGACGATTTCTCGTGACATTGCTGCCCTCAGTTTCCTTTCGGAGCCCGTCGAACAAAGGGCGCTCTTCCGGGGGGATCTCTTGTGCTAATTCGAGTCGCATCATGCCCTCTCATAATAACACAGGGCCTTTGGATGTCCACGAAAGGGGCGCCCTCTAGCGGGCGCATGTGTCTGTTTTCGTGCGCCTTATGTCCGATTCTGGACATCTGACTGTCCGGAATCGGGCGCTCATGCCAGCCACCAGCGGTGGGGAAAACACGAGAATCAGAGCGAATCCCCTGCGGCAGGCGTTTTTTTTAGTGTGGTCAAAGCTTGGCACGCACTTTGCCTTACTTTGCTTCACGTAGAGTCGGCACGAAAGGGAAAAAGATTCAATGATCGCATCCAACAAATCCAATGACCTACCACTCGTTGTTATTGTCTCGGAAGACAATGCACGATTCGCAAGCATCCAACGACGCTTGTCTGATCGGTGTGTTTTCTTCACTTGCAGCAGTGAATTAGCTGCTGCTCGAATCGCACGAGACGAGCTTGTGAGCGGCTGGCTCATCGACGCGACGAGTTCCTCTGCACTGACGCTCGCAAGTCAATTGGCAGGGACCTCTGGTGGTCATCGGATGGCGTTGGTCGACACGAATTATCATGCCGAAGCAGAGATTGCCGCGTACCAGACCGGGGCATTTTACGCGTGTGGTGACTTGGTTCCCGAATGGGTCGAAGGATTCCTGGGATTCGAAAGCCAAGCGTGTTCTGCAAAAACGTTGATTTCTAACTGAGTCGCTGAAAGCACGTCCAAGACAAACAGACCAAAACAAAGCACGAGAGTAAGGGAGTAAGCAAATGATTAGGCCAATCGAAGCGTTGAACGATTTGGACCACGTTTTCGATGAATACGAAAGCGAACCGGGGTTCACTCGTATCCAGAGTTCTAAGAATCGCACCATGCCGGTTCGCTCACATTCTTCCACCAATAACGGTCGCCGCCGTACCGGTGCGAAACGGACCAAGGTTAAGGTTGGTATGCAGCGTCGCTACAACAAAAAAGTGCTGCACAACAACTAAGCATCAGAAACAATAGAAAGACGGCGCTATTTCCAGAGCGCCGTTTTTTTATGCGCATTGCCAACCGTTTGCCCAAACCGAACCAGTACTTGCTGCTGAAAAGTCGATGCGCCAGAATGCGCGGTTCGTTCGCCCTGCTACTTCCGCGCGAGATGCCCGTTGATCGACTTTGAACTTATTGATGACGCGGGCGGGTTTCCGATCTACTTTCAGCGGTTGCCGGTCAACTCGGTTTCGATCTACTGGCTCGTTTTCGTCGGCAGTGCGGACGACGAGACGGTCGGGAACCATGGGATTTATCATTGGTTCGAGCACATCCCGTCACGCGGCACGGTGAAGTATCCCGCCGGCTATCGAGATACGGAAGCTCGCTTAGTCCGGCACGGCGGCAGCGCTGGGGCGGAAACCGACTATTCCCATACGGCCTACTATGCCGACGTTCCGCGTCGCGTGTGGCCAATGGCGCTCGATATCTTGACCGACATGTTGGCGCAGCCTCTCTTGCGTCCGGAAGATATCGAAGCGGAACGAGAGATCATCCAGCAAGAAATGGATGAATGGCATTCGTCGCCGTACGGAGAGGCTTTGTGCTTGCTGCCTGAATTGTTGTGGTCCGGGCACCCTTGGGGCCATGATCAGTTGGGCTCGCGTGAATCCCTGCTCTCGATGAGCCCCGAGATGTTACGGTCGGCCCATCGGGCAGGTTACACGCGATCGCGGTGTGTCTTGTTTGTTTCGGGCGACCTGGAGCCGGCCGAGGTGGTGGATACGGTGTCCGCGACCGTCGAGCATTTGCCCCAGGGGCAGGGCGACCCTCGGACAAAACCGGCCTCCTATGGCGCATTACCCGCGTGGCAGGGAGGTGCGCAGACCTGGCGTAAAACGGGGCACGAAGATTCGGCCGTCTTCTTGTTATTCCCCGTGCCCCCAGCCGCTGCTGTCGAGGATGCGCACCTCCTCTGGACCGTTGTTGAGTACATGATCACGGCTGGCGACCTTGGATCGCCACTTCATCGAATCGTTCGTGAAGATTCACGGTTGGCCTATTCACCTGGTCTCATTTCATCCGTTGGTCCCGATGGAGGTTATTGGGGGTTGGAGGCCCAAACCAATATTGCCAATCCGCAGGAAGTGATCGATGGTTTCTGGCAAGTCCTCCGCAGTCCCGATGTGCGTTCCGTCGACTGGTTCGAATTCGTGCAGGATACGATTCGCGGCGAATTTGACATGCACGATCCGAGCCCAGGTGATTTCACGGAAGAGGCGGCAGGGCGCCTGACGGGCTACGGTGAAGTGTGGTCCGATCAAGAATTACGCCGCCGCCTGTTGTCGGTCTCGCAAGAGACGGTCGTCGAATTTCTCGACGCGCTGTCGCCAGAGAACGGACACGCATTGATCTTCCAGGGAACGCGAAGTTAGCGGCATGCGCTCCGGCGATGCTCATGGCGCGGCACTAAGACTGCAGCAACTGCCAGACGCCCTGAATTCCCATCCACGAAGTCACGATGGAAAACAGTAGGATCGATAGCAGCACGACCTGTGTGGCCAACGTGTGCTTGTGCTTGCCCATTAGATCTTGCCGGTTGCCCAAGTAGAGGATGCACGCGACCGTGACAGGCAAGATGACCGAGTTGAAGGCTTGCGAGACGATCATCACGAGGACCGGGCGCGCCTTGAAAATGGGGACGACGAATCCCAGCAGCGAAATGAGCAGTACCATCAGGCGATATTTGGGCAGCGTCATCGTGCGGGGCGACTGATAGAAATCGCAAAGCAACCAAGGCAGCATCAGGACGTTGGGGAACTGAGACGAGACGCCAGCAGCCACGATCCCGATGGCAAATATCGACGTGGCCAATCGACCGGCCAACGGTTCCAAGAGTTCGATCATTTGCGAGGCCTTGGCCAGGCCGAGCCCCTCGGCATGAAGCGTGCCCGCCGCTGCCGCCATGATCGAACCGCTGATGACAAACATCATGATGGCCGAAACGAAGGCGTCATTTCGCTGCTGCTGGATATCGTCGATCGACCAGCCGGCCTCTTTCACCAGTGTCGTTCTGATGATGAATAGCCCCGAGAAAACCGTCGTGCCGACCATCGACGCGATCACCAGGAAGGGGCCTTTGCCCGCATCGGCAGCGACTTCCGGGAGATTGGGGACCAGCCCCTGCAGGATTTCCAGCGGCGGGGGCATCAGGAAGAAGAAGTTGACCAAAAAGCAACCTGCCATGACGGCGACGATCGCGGCCAAGCTGCGTTGGAAGAACTGAGTGTTCCCGTTCCAGAAAATGAAATAGACCAACGCGATGAAGAACCCGGCGAAATAGATGGGGGCGATCCCCTCAGCGACGAACGTCTTCGACCATTCGTAGCAGATGTCTGCGACGATCCCCATCACCCCCATCACGCTTCCGCTGACGCCGGCTGTCA
Source organism: uncultured Pirellulaceae bacterium (assembly GCA_964480915.1). Classification (GTDB taxonomy): domain Bacteria; phylum Planctomycetota; class Planctomycetia; order Pirellulales; family Pirellulaceae; genus CAWGCE01. The sequence continues at coordinate 63,866 of CAYZRS010000001.1, forward strand.
ACGCCACAATAAAGAAGATACCGACAGCAGGATGGATGTGTTTGCGAAAAGCTTGCAGCGCCGTTTCGCCCGTCACGAGCGTGTAATGTCCGTAAACGTTGATCATAAAAAAGGTCGCCAGACAGGAGGCCACAATGGTCCACAGCAATGACATGCCGTAGGTTGCCCCCGCCTTCGCCATCGCGGTGACGCTGCCGGTCCCAATGTTGAAGCCAAGTAAGAAAATGCCTGGCAAGAACAATGCCAACGATTCGGCAATCTTGCCGCGTGGTTTTGGTGAATTCAACGAGATGTTCCTTGGGGAATCGGCCGCAGTAGTCAAATCCCCCACTCGGGGAGGTTGTTGCAAGTTTTAAGGAGATCGCCCGCTGCAGCAAGGGCCTTGCAGGTTCTGCAGGGCGGCGTGTCGGATGATTCGTGGCCTCGTGTTGCTCGGGCGAATCGCCTGTGGGGCGGTCTCGCTGTTGGCCGACTCCTCGGCAAACGGAAACACTAATCATCGATTTGGCAAGTGATTGCACCAGGTGAAATGGTCACAGTAAGATTATAGTAATGTCTTGTTCTGGCGGCGGAGATGAGAGGAGTCGAGGATGGTCGGCTGGAATCGTTGGCTGAGACGCCAGTTGGTTGTCGCTGGTATCGTGTTTGTTTGCCTGATCTGCTCTCGATCGAGCCGCGCTCAACAGCTGGCCAAGCCCGGACCGCCTGAGGCGATCGAGTCCCAGTCGCTTCCCACGGCCGACCTGACGGGAATGAGCTCTCGTCAACGCAACGAACTCATGAAGCGATACGTGAAGGCGGTCATGCCTGAACTAGAATTCGTCGCCAATGAGGGGGCCGTTGCCAACGACGGTAAGGGACGCATTCAACTTCTGCGAGTTGGCGAGTGCCTCGCGCGGGTCTCGACGCAAGGAGGCTTTAAGCGGAAGCCGAGCGACGAGCAAGGGCTCGTCGGTATTTGTATCGTTCATGGTGACCTCAACGTACCTTGCTCAGAAACCGTCTTTGCCATATCGATCGGGGCCTGGCGGGTGAGCCGGCAGGAACATCCGCTGAAGGGAACCGAGGCGACACTCGAATCAATCGTCGTGATTGACGCCGAAGAACCCTAATTCTTCGTTACTTGGGGTCGGCTTGCTGGAATATTTGCCGCCAGTTGCTAGTTTGTACGTGAACCGCAGCGGGATTCGCCGGGATGGCGATGGGGGACTGTCAGCAGTTGTCGAGAAAAATGTCATGAAATCAAATCGCCAGCGTAAAGAAAAAGTAGGCCCATACAACCTGAACGTCGTGTGGCCCGATCCGCCTCAGGAAACAAAAGACCGAGTGATCGAGTTTTGGAATGCCAACAGTGCATTGCCTGAAAACGTCGACAATGCCGGACAGGTGCGGGCGCAGCAACTTGTCATCGTGGCAGAAAAAGACGACGGTGAAATCGCAGCGGTGAGTACCGCTTTTGCCGGAATGATTCCGCAGCTAGGGTTTCCATGCTTTCACTACCGCACATTCGTTGCCGATAAGCACCGACAGCTGTGGGTGCTTTCGCTTGATCTCTTTCAGGCCTCGTACGCCGTGCTGAATGATCGGTTTCAAGAAAAGCATGACCCGCAGGTTCTGGGCATCTTCATGGAATTGCAGAACGAAGGACTCAATCGGCAATTCAAATACGCGGTCTGGGAGGTCGACGGGATGAACGTCGTTTACATCGGTAAGAGCCCCCAAGGGCAGCACCGCCGAGTCTGGTATTTCGACGGTGCGAAAGTTCCCTAATACCGGCCAAACGGGGGGGCAGGCTCGAAAAAGGGCCTGCTAGGCTCGCGAAAAAATCTTCCGAATTTCTTCGATTTGGGCGTTACAGGCGGAAACCGCCGCCAGTATTCCGCTTAGACCCAAGAGTGCTTTGGCGCTCGCTGCGAGGTCGTCTGCACACCCACCTCATAATCTAGTCGGAGTCAGAAGATGAAGTCTAAAGCAAAGACCAAGCGAGCACGTACGTGCGCACCGGAGACGGCGCTTTCGCTGGAAATGGAATCGTTGGAAAATCGTCAGATGCTTGCGGGCAACGTGTCGGCCGTCATTACTGGAGCTGGCAACCTTGTCGTCACCGGCGATGGGGCGGCGAACGAAATTGACGTAGCGATCGACTCGACGGGGCAGGTTTCCATCACCGGAAACGCGGGCACGACGGTCGACATCGGTAACCTCGCCACGGCCCAAGTCAGCGGCGACGTCCGGATTAATCTTGGCGGTGGTGACGACGTGGTGTCACTGTACGGTGTCGATAGTTCCGCTCCGATTCGCAACGTATCGATCAATACCGGAACTGGCGATGACTCGGCGATTGTCGGCTATCTTTACGGGCTTACCGGGAACATCACGGTCAATACGGCCGGCGGTAATGACGTGGCTGGCGTAAAGTACAGTTCGATGAGCGGCAATGCTCTCATTAACGGTGGTGCCGGCAATGATGAAACGACGTTCAACGAAATTGAAGCGAACAACATCACGATCAACTCGGCCAGTGGCGAAGACTGGGACAAGATTCTCTATTCGACCGCTGCGAATAACATGCTGATTTCTTCTACGAGTGGCGACGACATGGCCAGTATCATGTCGTCTGCGGCGTACGGGAATTTGACGGTCAGAAGCGGAGCCGGTAGCGACACGGTCGAAATCGAAGATTCGGTTGCCAAGTATGGCAACATGACTGCACTGACCGGTGCCGGGGATGACACGCTTGTAGTGATCGATTCAGCGACGTCAGGCGACTTGATTGCGAATACGGGTGGCGGCAACGATTCGATGGCGCTGAAATACAGCTCGGCCGATCGATCGTTCGTCAGCATGGGCGGCGGAAATGACGAGAGCTTCGTCGTCGATGCCGACGTCGGCAATTTCACCATGTTGCTCGGTGGCGGCAATGATTCATTGACGATGGACACGGCCGTCGGCAATGGGCTTGCCAGCGGAGGAGGTGGCGTTGATTCACTGACGCTCGACAATGACGTCGATCTTTCGCTGGTCGACGTGTTGTTTGAAGTTGCTTAGGAAGCTGAATCGAAGCGGATGGGCAATGGCAACGGCAATGGCAGGGGCGAAGGGCTTCCGTGTCGCCTTTGCCACCCCTTGAGAGGCAAACATCGAACCCACGCCTTCGCCGGCGTGGGTTTTTTCTTGAATGGACCATGACGAAAGAGAGCAAGCGGCCGCGAATGGACTCGTTCCTGTTGACGATTCCCCGTAGAATCCCTCCTCGGAATATATCGAGGAGGTAATTTTGATGACTCACCCATGGCACGACGTGACGCCCGGCGAAGAATTGCCGAGTATTTTTGCGGCGATCGTAGAGATCCCGACGGGCTCGAATGTGAAATACGAATTGGATAAGCAAACGGGTATCCTGAAAATGGACCGCATGCTTTATTCAGCCGTCCACTACCCGGCGAATTACGGATTCACTCCGCAGACCTTTGCGGAGGACGACGATCCACTGGATGTGCTCGTGCTGTGCCAAGCGGCACTCGCACCGTTGACGTTGGTGAAGGCTCGGGCCATCGGACTGATGACCATGTTGGATGGTGGAAAGCATGACCACAAGATTCTGGCCGTCGCGGTGGACGACCCGGAATACAACGGCTTCCAGGATGCGGCCGAATTGCCGTCGCATCGTCTGGCGCTGCTGCGTCGGTTTTTTCAGGACTACAAGACGTTGGAAGGGAAGTCAGTTGAAGTGGACGAGTTCCTACCAGCCGCTTCCGCGTTGCCGGTGATCGTCGATTCCCTGGAGCGATACAGCACTCAGCGGCGACGCGGGTTCTAACCCTCAAATTGGCCATTTTTCGGGCCCGCACGGATCGGGGCGGGGGCCGCCAGAAAAAAGGGACAATATCTTGTCGTTTTGGTCTAGTTTTTCCGGTTCTCAGTGCATAACCTTCAAGGTTCCAACTCGATCGGGGATTCGGACTAAATAACAAAGTCTACCTGGTCGAAAATGTCTAACGTGTGCCGCAACGGCGACCGATCTCTGGTTCCAACCGGCCACTCACAACCCAATTTTTAGGAGTGAAACTATGCAAACCAACGCACGTTGGGAGGACGAGGAGAACAACCGCACGATCCACCTGCTCATCGATACGCAGGTGGATAGCTCGGCTCCCGCGATCACTCCCGTGCGAGTCGAATTCACCAACCAAGATCGATCGGTCGGTGTTCGGACTCAAGCGGGTCAAGACTTGCTTCGTCGTCAATTGGAAGCTTCCGGCAAGCTGGACGAAGTTTTAGAACAAGCATGCAACCCAGTTGCCTAGGAATGCTTGAATTCGCGAATCAACGCCAAAAAGGCGAGCCCAACTGGCTCGCCTTTTTGCATTGACCCTTCGATTGACGCGTTCGTCAAGTGAGCAGAACGGAGATCGATTCGTTTTGTCTTTGTTCGTCGTATCCACAGCGGCTAGAGCATGCATTACATTGACGGCATGAATCTACTGCAACCACTGCTCGCGAGTACCGGCGGAGCTGTCGACCTTGACCCACTGATCACCAACGATGCCGTGATCGCTGGGATTTTGATGGCGATTTTGGGTTTCGTGTTTTGGAGCTCTCATCACAGCCACCCGGCCTGGAAGTCGTTCTACAAATGGGTGCCGATGTTGCTGTTGTGCTATTTTTTGCCATCACTGCTCACCGCATTTCGCCTCGTCGATCCGGGCCAATCAAAACTATATTTCGTGGCGTCTCGCTATTTGCTTCCTGCCAGTCTCGTCCTGCTAACGATCAGCATTGATCTGCGTGAAATCTTGCGGTTGGGTCCCAAGGCTCTGATCATGTTCCTGACAGGTACGGTGGGAGTTGTGATTGGCGGCCCCATAGCAATCCTTATCGTTTCTCGGTTTAGCCCAGAGCTTGTCAGCGGTGAAGGGGCGGATGAAGTCTGGCGAGGAATGAGCACGGTGGCTGGCAGCTGGATCGGTGGAGGTGCGAATCAGGCGGCGATGAAAGAGGTCTTCCAGCCGTCCGACAGTTTGTACAGCGTGATGGTGGCCATCGACGTTTTGGTGGCGGAAGCCTGGATGCTATTCCTCTTACTTGGGGTCGGCAAGGCGAAAGAGATCGATGCCCTATTCAAGGCGGATGCCAGCAGTATCGCCACGTTGCAGCAAAAGATGGAAGACTTCAGCTTGCGAACAGCCAAGATACCAACAACGACCGATTACATGGTCCTGCTGGCGATTGCCTTCGGCTGCACGGGGGCTTGCCATTTACTGGCGGACAGGTTGGCACCGATGATTGGTCAGCATTACCCGGCGCTTTCGAAATTTAGCCTGGACTCGGAATTTTTCTGGCTGATCGTGTTGGCAACCACGTTCGGATTGACGGCGTCGTTCACTCGCCTGCGTGAATTAGAAGGTGTTGGCGCATCGAAAATTGGCACGCTCTTCATCTTCATGTTGGTTGCCACGATTGGCCTGAACATGGACATTCGGGCCGTGAACACGCATCGCAATCTGTTCCTCGTCGGCGGGATTTGGATGTCGATTCACGTCGGGCTGATGTTTTTTGTCGGCTGGCTGATCAAGGCGCCCTACTTCTTCTTAGCGGTCGGTAGCAAAGCCAACATCGGTGGTGCCGCCAGCGCTCCCGTCGTGGCGGCCGCTTTCCATCCATCGCTGGCGCCGGTCGGCGTGTTACTTGCTGTGCTGGGATACGCGCTGGGGACCTACGCGGCTTGGCTGTGTGGCTTAATGATGCAGTATGTGGCGCCGTAACCACGAGGGAATCTGATGGCGTTGGTGAATGTCGAATTGTCGGATCGGGGCGTTGCGACGTTAACGCTTAACGATCCCGGCCGTCGTAACGCCATGGGACTGGCGATGGCCGCCGCGTTTCAATCGGCGGTGGGCGAGCTTACCGAGAAGCCCGAATTAAGGGCGGTCATTATCACGGGGGCCGGTGCGGCGTTCGCGGCCGGCGGCGATCTGCAAATGCTACGCGAGAAAGCAGGGCTCAGCCAAAACGAGAATCGGCAGCGCATGCTGGAGTTCTACGATGCGTTCCTCGGTATTCAACAACTGCCAGTGCCGGTGATCGCTGCCGTGAATGGGCACGCGATCGGAGCCGGCTTGTGCTTGGCGCTCGCGTGCGAAGCGAGGGTTATCGCCGAGACATCCAAGCTTGGCTTGACCTTTACGAAATTGGGTTTGCACCCAGGCATGGGAGCCACGCTCTTTCTCCCTCGGCTGGCCGGTTTTGGGATTGCTCAAGATCTGCTGATTTCTGGCCGCATTTTCTCAGCAGAGGAAGCGATGCAATGGAGGCTGGCTCAACAGGTCGTCCCCGCGACCGACGTGGTTGCGACGGCCGAAGCCATGGCTCGTTCGTATCTGGAAAGCGGCCCTGAGGCTGTGGCAGGACTGTTGGCAACGCTCCGACCATCGCCCGCAGCGCTACGGCAAGCGCTCGAGCACGAAGCGTCGATGCAGGCCATCAACTACGCAGGGGCCGAGTTCTTGCACCGCGTCGAATCGGCGTTGAGGTCGAAGTAGGAGTTTTCGAGCCTTCGCTGGCAAAAGATACTCGGTCCCGCCCAAGATCGATCGGAACGAACGATCGGTGGAACGTTTGGGAGACTCTTGTTTCTCAAACTCATTGGAGTCTCGACCCGACCAGCGCCGCTTTCCCACGCCTGCTGGCGTCAATCGATGGTCTAAATCGAGTATTCCATCTCGTCGATACTGCTTGACCGTGAGGTGCCCAGCGCAATCCCGCCGGAGATGTGCCAAGCGTTTTCGTAGCCCAGTCTCCGCGTCGCTTCCGCCGCCTTGCTACTGCGATTGCCACTGCGGCAGATGAAAATCATGTCGGCGTCTGACGATTGTTCGCCAGTCGCCAACGCTTGCAGGAAATCCGTGAGCCGCGTGAGCGGAACATTCAAGGGCGGAGCGGCCAGCCCCAATGCGTTCCAATCTTGAGCGAACTTGAATTCGTGGGGCTCGCGGACATCAATGATGCGAGAGCCGGCATGTTGTCGAAAGAAGTCAGGCAATTCATCCGGCCCAATGTCGATCGAAGACTTGTCTTCGACATGCGTCGAGATGCGGCCACAGACGAGTTCGCAATTCGTATCGTCGTTGATTTCTCCGTCGACGCGAATCTTCTCCGACAGGTAATCGGCCATCGGCAGCTCGACGACCGGGTCGACGATGCGTGACAGAAAACAATTCTGTTTTCTTTCGGTGCCGAAAGAGGTACAGAATCCGTTCGAATAATCATGGGTGGGGCAAAGGATCGTGCGATCACTGAGAATTGTCGGCAGTCGACGAAGGGAGGCGTACATGCCCTCAGCACAACTGGATGGGAAATCGGTCCGTCCGATGCCGCCGATCAGCAGCGTATCACCCGTAAACGCGAAGCGAACATTCTCAGCTGCCAGCTGGCGATCTTTCTCCAGCGATCCCAGCAGAAACGCCTGCCCGTCTACCGTGTGTCCCGGGAGTTCGGTCTTCGCCAGGATGGTCGATGCCGATAGCTGCAGGAAAGGAGCCGACGTTCCATCGCCGAGCGTTACCGTGCCGTGCGGTGCGGTCGGCCAACCGAGAATATCGGTTGGTTGATCGGGCATGACCATTCGGGAGCCCAGTGCCTTGACCATCAGTGCGCGCGGCGAATCATGGTCGACATGTTGGTGCGTGTCGAGCACCGCGAGGACGCGACTTTCTTGGCAATGAACAATGCTCTCGATGCGGTCGACCAGCTCGTCGAAAGGATCAATAATGATGCACTGTTTCGAGGCGGCGTCCATGAAGAGCCAGCTGCACATCGAACCTTTCTTGAGTTGAATGAGCCCGTCTAGCTGCGTGCCGGTGGTGGTGTCGACGTCGTGCGAAACGATGAGGCAGGCATCACACATGGCTCGTCCCGCTTCTTCGATTCGACGGCAAGCGGCGTTGATTTCCGATTCGGTCGAAGCAGGGCCAAACGAGACCCGGATGGCGCCGTCGCTCTGCCACTTCGGCAGCCCCATCGCTTCCAAGACGTAGGAGCCTTGAATCGCCGAACCGCAGGCAGAACCAGAGCTCACACGAATGCTGGCAGCGTCGAAGAGGTCCAGGATTTCTTTGCTCGAAATTCCAGGCACGGCGAAATTGACCGTTGTCGGGACCGCATGTTCAAACGGTGTGTTAAAGACGATTTTCGGAAAGGCCTTCGTCAGCGATGCGATCAGTCGATCTCGAAATTGAACCAGCGTGGCATGATCGCGAAAAATGTCTCGGTTCTGCGCTTCCAGTTCGCGTAGTACGGCAGCGATGGCGGCGACGCCGGGCAAGTTTTCCGTGCCGCCGCGGGCTCCTCCTTCTTGTCCGCCGCCGGCGATTAGTGGTGTCAGGGGCGATTCGTCACGGACGTAAAGAATGCCAATGCCTTTGGGCGCGTACAACTTGTGCCCGCTCAACGGAGCATAATCGATCGAGAGTTCTGACAGGTTCAGGTCAATTTTGGCGATGGCCTGCACGCAATCGACCAGCCACGGGATATGCCGTTCGCTCGATCGAACCACTTTCTCAATGGCTGACAGATCGTGGATGACGCCGGTCTCGTTGTTCACCGCCATCGTGCAGACGATGTCCGCCGAATCGATGTGAGCTCGGAGGAATTCCAAGTCGAGCAGCCCATGTTCGTCGACGGGGATTTCGAGCACTTGATTCTTGATGCCGAGCATCTCGTTCCAGTGCTGCAGAGCCTGCGGGACCGCCTTATGTTCGGTGGCTCCGTAGAGCAACACGCGCTCCGACGCTTGCTCCGGATGCTGTTCTCGCTGTTTGCGGATTTGGCAGAGCACCGAGAAGATGCCAGTTTGAATTGCTTCGGTGGCACCGCTCGTAAAAACAATGCGCCCTGTTGGTGCGTTAAGAATTGTCCGGGCAGCTGTACGCGCCGATTCGAGAATGAAACGGGCCCGTAAACCGGTGATGTGGGAACTGCTGGGATTGCCGTACAGTTCCTCCATTGCATCTTGGGCTTCTTTCGCCGCGACTGACATGACGGGAGTTGTCGCGTTGGCGTCCAGATAGATTTCACGCGGCGAGCTAGTAGACATAGGGTCCCCTTTGAATTAATCAACCTCCTCAGTTTCGTTCAGTCGCACTTGGCATTCAAGCGGAGGCACGAAATCGGCCCGGAAATCGCAATGCTGGGCAATGATTGCCGATTAGGTCGAGGTTGCTTAGAGGGGCCGTGAAGCGCTGAGAGCACCGGAAATCGCAACAAAGTGTTGCTACTCGGCGAAGAGCGGTTCGGAGACGAAATCGCGACTGGACCACTCCTTCAGCATGACGAGGCAGTCGTTGGGGTGAATCGGCTTGCTAAACAAGTAGCCTTGGATTTCATCGCAAAGTTCGTTGCCGAGGAAACTCAATTGTTCGTGCGTTTCGACACCCTCGGCCAGCACTTTCATTTCCAGGTTGTGACCAAGTCCCACGATGGAAGAGGCGATCGTTCCGTCGTCGGTGCAAGGGATGTCTTTGACGAACGCCCGATCGATTTTTAGTCGATCGATCGGGAAGTGCTTGAGGTAGGCGAGCGACGAGTAGCCGGTGCCAAAATCATCGATACTGATCGAAATGCCATACTCTTTCAGTTCAAAGAGTCGATTGGCAGTCATCTCGACATCATCGATGAAGACGCTTTCGGTCACTTCCAAATCGAGTCGGTCGGGTGAGAGTCCGCTCGTCTCGAGAGCATTCAGCACCGTATCGACAAACTTCCGATCTCGGAATTGAATAGGGCTGATGTTGACAGACATGGTGATGTCATGACCGCAGTTGATCCATTCTTGCGCTTGCTGGCAAGTCTCATGTAGGATCCATTCCCCGACGATCAGAATCGCTCCCGACTGTTCTAGCAGCGGTACGAATTCTAATGGAGAGACGATGCTGCCGTTGCGCTCCCATCTCAGCAAGGCTTCGAATCCGACGATTGCGGTACCACTAATGTTGAATTGTGGCTGGTAGACCAAATGGAATTCGCCCCGCGACAACGCCTGAGCCAACTCGGCCTCTAACTCTCGGCGGCGGACGAGGGCATCGGTCATTTTGGGATCGTAGACTGCGAGATGCTGTCGATTGGACTTGGCTTCGTACATGGCGGTATCGGCGTAAGCCAACAATTCATCCATGAACTCGCTATGGGTCGGGCAGAGTGCCGCCCCAATACTGGCATCGAGATTGATTTCTTTGTTGTCTAGGTAGTAGGGCTGCGAGATGATTTCCGAAATTCGCTTGCCTTGCTCGTAGACATCTTCCGGCCCTTGGATGTTGTTCAAGATCAAAGTGAATTCGTCGCCACCGAGACGTGCGACGGTATCGCCCTTTTCCGCTGCCGATTTCAAGCGTTGGGCGATCAGCCGCAGGATTTGATCTCCGACGGGATGCCCTAAAGTGTCATTGATCTCTTTGAAGCCGTCCATGTCGATCAGCAGCAGTGCGACTTGAAGGTTGGCCTGCTTTGCTTCGTGGATTGATTCTTGTAGCTCTTTCTGGAATCGATACCGGTTGGCAAGTCCGGTCAAAACGTCGAAGGCTGCCAGCTTCTGCAAGGCGGCCGCTTTCTCGCTCAGTTGCGCTGCGGCCCTTTTGGCCTCGGTCTCATCTTTGATGATGCCAAAGACCGCTGCCGGAGCGCCCTCGACATCTTGTTCGCACAGCCCTTGGATCGTGATGAAGCGTTGGCGTTCATCTTTCTCGAATGAGAGTTCGACAGTAAACGAGGTGTCCGAATCGGAACGGACGAGACTGATGGCCTCGCGAAGTTTGTCGGCCGCCTCCTGAGGGAAAGGTTCAAGGAAGGTGGAGAACGCCTGCGGAATTCCTGGCTCGGCAGAGAATTCGCAGATGTGACATGCTTCCTGCGAAAAGACAATCTCGCCTGTGACCGTATCCAGCCGCCAGTGGCCCACGTTGGCCACTTCCTCTGCCATGTTGAGCAGCCTGGTCCGTTCTTGAAGTTCTTCGGCCAGTGTTACCAGACGCGTCGCATGCCGCTCGAAGTACAACTCGCCCTGGTGCGACATGAAATAGATGATCAGCGTCACCCCGATGGTGTTGAGCAATTGATCAAAAGGTGTGTGCTCTTGCATCTGCGGAAGCGACAATTCATGGGCACCGAAATTGATAAACAGCAGGCAGCCAATGGAAAGTACTGTCCAGACGGTGGCCGCCCTCAGTCCAATGATGTGGCCGGCAAACAGGCTGGCACAACAAAGAAAGATGGGCGTTTGAGATTCGTGACGTCCGGTGATGAGACTAATCGCGACCAAAGCGGTACAGCCAGCCGCGATGAATCCATGAGCCGTCGCAGCTCGCAACGAGGGAAACAGCTTTCCGATGAAAATTCCCAAGACGCCGACGATCGAACCGGAGGCACAGATCCACGCAGTGGGTAGATGACCTTGCCCTTGGTAGTAGAGCGAGAAAACGGCGAAGCCAATGGAACAGACGGCCAGGAATGGGCCGACCCGCTCCAGCCGATCGCTAAGTAAAGGCGCCCCGAATTTTGATTCTTGTAGATTCATCTCAGGTCGTCGAGCGCGAACGTTGAGCCTCTGATTCGGTGTTTAGTAATTGTGGGACTTCCAACGAAACCCTTTCAAAGGTACGGCGCTCTTTCCGAAAAGGTTGCTGAAATCACAGGATTCACCAGTTTGACGGTGATTTGAGGCGGTTCGCACACGCGTGTTCCCTTTTTGCGACACACGTAAACCGCATAGACCGATCTGGCTTGGGCGATCACCTGTTAACCCGGGCTGAAACTCAAGGCTGGGCAAACCGTAGCGAATGTGCAGGACAGCGAGTCCATTGACTTGCCCTTCCGGCGTGCGGGCTGCTAGACGCTGCCGCTGGCTGGGCAGTAGAATCGACCCATCGGTCATCACGGCCGGGCAATTGATATGAGACTAAGGAGTATCTTGGATGATCCACCGTACGCTTTTCGGCGCTTTGCTTCTATGTTTACTGAACGCGTCGCCGCTGCTATGCGCTCAGGAGAATGCGGAGGCTTCAGCTGCTGAACCCGCTGTGGTCGCGGCCAAGGAACCCGCCGCGGACAAATTCACCTTTCGACTGAAGAACGGCAAAGAGTTTTCTGGCTTCTTGGATGAAAAAGCGTCCGTGACGATGCTCGTCGCCGACACAAAAGTCGATATTCCGCTTTACAAAATTCAGCAGCTCAAATTTGACATCAATCGACCTGGTGCGGCCACGGTTCAATTGCGAGATCGCGACAGCATCTCTTCGCAGCTCGTCCCGGCCGTCATCGAATTAGTCGCCGAATGGGGAACGATTTCGCTCAATACCGATTCCATCAGTTCGATGCAACTAAAGCCTTAGTCACGGACTGGTAATCTAGGCCACAAAGCACCGGCAAACGCCGGTGTTTTTTTTGTATTGATCGCTATAGTCGTCTTCCTCGACACCGGTAGGGATACTCCATCGTGGGGGATTTCAGCGGAATCGGGCAAACTGGCCGGACTTAAATCACTCGCGTCCTAGGCTCACCTGTATGGACGTACAACTTATCGATTCGGCGATGGAGCTTGAATTGCTCCGGGAAGATTGGCAGCGCTTAGCCGGCAGCAACCCTCTGCATTCGCCTGATTGGCTGATCCCCTGGTGGGAAGTCTATGGCGGGGGCAATCGTCTTTGTGTCTTGGTCGTCCACGATGATGGCGGCAAAGTCGTGGCGATCGCGCCGCTCTATATCGACAGTGAGCGTCGCACGCAGACGCTGCGGTGTCTGGGATCGGGCAAAGTCTGCACGGACTACATTTCGATTTTCGCTGATTCTCAATTCGCACCGGCAGCTCATCGAGCAATCGCGCAGTTTTTGATTGACGCGATCATCAAGAAACAGGACTTTCGTCTGCCCGGAACGCAATTCATTGAATTCGAGGGGGCAACCACGGATGCGGCTTGGTTGGACGATTTTCGTTCTGCGATGGAGAGCTGTGATTTTCTCTCGCAGAACCGTCCTCTAGAAAATTCTTGGTTTCTGCCGTTGCCGTCCGATTGGGACGAGTATTATCGATCGCTATCGTCGAATTGGCGACGTAAAGCGAGGAAGGCAGACAAACGCCTGCAGTCGGGCGAAGTGACGGTGCACTGTTCCACCGCGGCGACGTTTTCACTTGCGTTTGATACGTTTGAGTCATTGCATCAGCTGCGCTGGGGATCGGTCGGTGACGGCGGCTGTTTCGAGGACCCACGTTTTGGTCGGTTCTTACGAAGAGCATCCGAACAATTGTTGCATCGAGATCGCGTTCGAATTTTATGGTGCGAGCTCGACGGTGTGCCGATCGCAGCCCATTATCAGTTGTTGAATGAACAGACGGTCTTCATGTATCAGACCGGCATCGACCCATCGCATAAAAAACTGGAACCGGGCCATGTCTTGATGGTCGCTTCGATCCGGCGAGCAATTGCAGAGGGGCGAACCGGTTTTGATTATCTACGGGGCGATGAGCCTTACAAATCGAAATGGGGCGGTCAACCCATTCCATTGACGAAGATTCGCTTTGTTGTGCCGTTAACTTCGGCACGAATTCAAAATCAAGCCGAGAGCGCAGCACGCAAAATTCGCGATGCGTTTTTCCCTCGATAATCCCCAATCTGGGGCGTCTCCATGGGCAATCACCCGCAGTGGTGCGGTGACATCGAGAAACAGCGTCGCAAGTCCACGACGTTGAAGACTACGGCGTTTCCGTAACCGCCAAAACTAGCGAGTAAACCGAGTCTCTTCGGCGGTTTGCAAACTATGGTTTGATTAGACACCAACACTATCAAGAGCAGCACCATTCGCATGTCTTATTCTTCCCGCGACAAATTTTGGCGACGAAAACAAAACCGCAACCATCGGCGTGGTCTGGAGACCGTGGAGCTGGCCATCACGTTGCCCTTCATGACGCTGCTTGTGTTCGGTCTATTGCAGATTTCCGCGATCGTGCATCTGAAGCACTCCTTGCGGGCCGCCTCGTACGAAGCGGTTCGCGTCGCCTCGCGCTACGACGGGACTTATGAAAAAGCCTATCGAGCCGCTGAAGATCATCTGGCTGCTCGGAAGATTAAAAATTACAAGATCGCGTTTGCTCCAGCCGCACCTGAGAAAATCGAGCCGGGCGAACCAATCGAAGTGATCGTTCTGGCACACAAAGAGAACATTTTTGGACCCCGTCCGGTTCCGATGACAGCGTGGGTTTCTAGTGAACCAATCCGAATGCAGAAAGAAACGAAATGATGCAGCTTGTACGACGAATCAACCGAAGGCGCAACTGCCGACGTCATTCGCGTAAAGGCGCGATCTTGATATTGGTCGCGGTCCTGTCGATGGCCTGCCTGCTCGTGGGAGCCTACTCTGTCAACGTGGCTCGTACGCAGCTATTGCTTTCCGAGACGCAAATGGCTGCCGACGTCGGGGCTCGCTCTGGAGTTCATTCGATCTACATGGAAGAGCCGAATCACATTTCTGAAAAGATGGCGTCGGTCTACTCTCAGGAAGCGCGCGTCGCCAACCAGGTCAACGACTCGAACGAGATTTCCGTCGAACTCGGTTCGACCGAGATCTCGTCAGGTAAGGTGAAATTCATCAAAGACGCCAAGCCTAGCAACGCCATGCGGGTGACGGTCACCAAGAAGATCAAGCCGGCGATGCCGGTGGCAGGTCTGTTCAATCAATCGATGAAGATCGAAAGGACGGCAGTCGCCGCGATTCTAGAACGAGATATCGTCCTCGTGCTCGATCGGTCTGGTTCGATGACCTGGGCGGTCGATGAAAATACCTGGATGAACGACCGCTCGAAGCATTCGTACAACCAAATGTCGACCAGTCGTTATTCGTACCTGCGAAACGCTTCTTACCAATGGTGGTGGTATTGGCCCCATCCGGAAAAAAGCCGCTGGCAGGCAGCGATCAATGCGACCTACGGGCTGTGTGATGAACTGGATGAGACATCGCAAAAAGAAAACTTATCGATCGTCAGCTATTCAACCGACTATCAGCCGGTCTTTTACGACCACAGTTTGCGCCGCCGCCGATTTAACGTCGTTGAGGCGGAGGTCGAAGCGAAACCGACGACCGATTACCGCGCCGCCGCGAAGCAGGTCGAGAAAAGATACTACAGCGACCAGCCGGTCGCAGGCGGAACCAACATCGCTGCCGGTATCGACTTAGCAACAGAAGTGTTGATGAGCACCGCACGCCCTTATGCGTTCAAGACGATCATCTTGATGACCGATGGCCAGGCGACGGCTGGACGGGACCCGATCCTGTCGGCTCGTGAAGCGCGGGCCAACGACATCGAGGTGCACACGGTGACGTTTGGCGCATCGGCCGCTCGTTCGCACATGGGACAGACTGCTGCCGCCGGCGGTGGACATCACTTTCACGCTCCAGATGCAGGTGCACTGGAAGCGATCTTTCGTGAGATCGCCAGCATGCCTGCTCGAGCCTTGGTGGAGTAAGCAACATGGCACGGGAAGATACTATGTTTCCTCGGAAGTCGATGCGGCGCCCCCGACCGCATGACCAGCGGGCGCGAGCTGGAGCGGTCGCGGTCGAGTTTGCGCTCACGTTTCCGCTGTTGATGGCCTATTTCTTTGCCATGGTCGTGCTCATCCAAGGGCACATGTTCAAGAGTACGGCTGACAATGCCGCCTACGAAGGTGCCAGGGCAGGAATTATCGCCGGCGCCGATGCGGACGAGGTCCGCAAAAGGGCTGAGGAAGTCCTCAATACGATTCGCACGAAGGGCGCTCAGATCAAGATCGAGCCGGAAGTGATACTTCCAGCGACACCGTCCATTCAGGTTTCTGTTTCTATCCCACTCAAAAATAACTTCTGGGTTCACGTACCATTCGTACCTGACAATTGGGCGGCCGCTTCGACGATTACTTTGAACCGCGAACTGGACTAATCAACGTGTCGATCGGCCGCGACAGCCGGCGCGGGCGATCAAGCCGGTCGATCACATTGGCCATTCGACGAGTCGGCGACGGGCGCTAACGGATGCTTGTTCGGTGAACGAATCGAAGAGCGGCCTTCAACAAAAAATTCGATTGTCTGCCCGCTCCAGGTGTGCAGAAAAACTTCTCACTCTATAAGGCAACGCGGCACCGGGGCCGATCGGCCACGGCTCGGATCGGCGGTAGCAGCTGCTCCGTCCACATTCTGGCCCCTTTTGTTGGCCTCTTTCGTTGTCGCTGCCCTTTTCTGCGGCCCGCTGCCAGCTGGACCGATTTCCTCACTCGACTGGTTGCTAAAAATCGTATAATCGGGCCACCGTGTCGGAGCGGCACGACGATTCCTAGACACCCAGGAGTAGGCGAACATGGCAACCAACATCTCCCGAACAGTCGCACTGTTGATCTTCGGATCGAGTTCTCTACTCTGGGCTCAGACGAGCACGATGGAAGGCGTCGTTCCCGTGCCGGTCGAATCGGGCAAGGCCTCATTGTCGGCCGACAATGCGATGATTCAGTTTGTCGGAACGCACGCAGGTGATGAGCCCAATCCTCGCGTTGGGGTGTTTCAGAAATTCAGTGGGGTGGCCAACGTCACCGAAAACGGCGTCGAATCGATCCAAGTTGAAATTGATGCCGGGTCGCTGCAGACTCCGATTGAGAACTTAACCAATCACTTAAAGAGTCCCGACTTCTTTGACGTGAGAGAGCATTCCCAAGCAAAATTCGTCAGTTCGAAGATTGAACAGGGGGACGGAGATCAGCACACGGTAACAGGCAACCTGACGATCATGGGGAAGACCAAGAAGGTGGAGTTTCCGGCTCGGATCGAAGTCTCGGAGTCTGGTGTGACGCTAGATGCCAAATTAACATTGGACCGGACCGATTTTGGCATGTCGAAAATGACAGAACGAGTCAACAAAGAGGTTGAGCTGACGATTGCCATCGGGAAACCGAGCCAACTGCCTGCAGAGGGTTAGGCAAGACCCCGAGTCGAGCTGAGTTGGCGGTCGGAGAATTGGCCCAGCGTCGCTGCCCAGCGCAGCTTAAACGGCAAGCCGCAGGCCACGAAGCGACGGCTGCGCGGGTGAGGAACCACCTTGAGGTGGGCGGGGATGGGGATCGTTCTGCGACCCGAGCGCGGCACGCAACCAAAAGAACCGCCCGCAACATTCTCAGCGACCAACAGAGGAGTGGCGGTTTAGTACTAGGGTTCATGGCTGAGGGGGGAACGAATCATGTTACACGGATTAAGGAAAGACTCGATTCACATTGTCGTCTGGGCGATGCTGGCTGTTTCATTGGCGCTCAATGGTGCTCGAGCGGCGGTGCGAACGGTAGCTTCAGAGTTCTTGGGCGATTTCGATATCGCTTCCAGCGGCAGCGCAGCCTTCGACGTCGATTGGTCTGGGTTGAGTCAGGTTTCTGGGATCGGGTTTGTCGCTGATTGGACGGCCGTTGTTGCCGACAACGGCGGCGGCTTGAATCCCTGGGCTTTGGACCTGCGAGCCACGGTGAGTGCTCCCAGTGGCGACAGCCTTGTTTGGGACCCGATTGGTGGTGACATCACGATCGCCGACTATCCATTGGCCGATTACAGCAGCGTCTTCTCGTCGCCTCAAGCGGGTGGCTCTTATTCGGTCGCCTTTACGACACCGGGCGTTCCCAGTCCGTACGTTTCTGGATTGCGAGGTTCGACCCTCTACGCCACCGAGGTCGTCCCCGACGTCACTTGGGAATACGACGGTTCGGTGGCGTCAGGCAGTCCGACCTGGAATCGACCCTTTTTTATCGACGGCATATCGGGGCTGGGGCCGGTCGCTTACGACGTGCTGCCGTTTACGGTTTCCGAGTCGGGTGGCTACTCGTTTCTGTCGGTGATTCCATCGAGTAACAACTTCACATTCCTCTACCGAGGCGATTTTGATCCAACGCTGCCGCTGGACAATCTGCTCGATTATGGATTGGGAAACGGCAGTGGACAAAATGGGACGCCCCAAGGGACTTCGCTGATCGAGGCGTTGTTGCTGGAAGGTGAATCGTACTTCTATGTCACTTCACAATTTCAGCAAGCGATTCCCGGCTCCACATTCGAGACGACAATCATTGGACCAGGCAATATCCAGACAATAGGACCGGGCGACTTCAATGGCGACGGCGACTACGCCTGCGATGACGTCGATGCCTTGGTCGCCGCCATCGTCGCTGGCTCGCAAAACAGTCTCTATGACTTGGACGGGGATGGTGCGGTCGCTTTCGACGATCTGACGGCTTGGCTCGCCGAGGCAGGTTTCGCAGAGAACGACAGTGGAGCGCCCTATTTGGCTGGCGATGCTGACCTCAACGGAGCGGTCGATGGCAACGATTTTCTCGTGTGGAATCAAAACAAATTCAGCCCAACGCCGGCCTGGTGCCATGGGGATTTCAATGCAGACGGCGAGGTGAGTGGCGCCGACTTTCTGCTTTGGAATCAGAACAAATTCACCTTTGCCGATCTGAACTCGGTTCCTGAACCGGCGACCGGCGTCGTGCTGTGGATCGGGATCGGATTCGCTTGGCTGATTCGAAAGAGACAAGCTTGAATGTCTTCGCAATTTTGGCAACGGCGGTTACGGCGCTGTCTTGGCGGTGGCTAACGAGAATGCGAAGCGGGACGGGGAGGGCTCCCGGACTGCTGTTTGCAATCACATTCTCGATCGGTTGCGCGGTCATCGATCGAGCGTTTCTGTGGCCAAGTCGTCATTGGCACTGCTTGCCATTGACCGTCTTGCTGGCGGTTGCCTGTGAGTGGTTGTTGCCGAAGATTGACGGCCGGGGCGGTCGGCTGGGCCTCCTAGTGGCATTCAGTCTGATGACAGCGTGGTTGCTGGTCCCGACATGGGAGTCGCTAAATCCTTCCTATCCGGTTTGCGTCCTGATGCTTGCCGTCTATCTCTGCCTGGCGCTTTCACTTTGCCTTGGGTTCATGATGCGAATTGAATCGCCGCACACGCACTTGGTCATCATGTTGCTAATGTTGGTTGCGGTCGGTGTCGCCGTCTCGGCCCACGTCAGTGTGACGTACGGTCAGCTGGCGGTGATTGGGGCGGTAGCGCTGACGACGACGTTTGGGAGTTTTCGCCGTGGGTCGCATACAGACCCACAACCGTCGATGATGATTGCTCCCCTCGTTGTTGTGATTGGCGTAGCTTGGATGGGGCTCATCGATCCCGAACCACCCTGGTGGTCGGTCGCGCTGTTGCCTGCCGGGCCGTTGATTTGTTCCGGGCTGCTGGTGCTGAGCTGGCCGGTTTCGACCATGCCGGATGCTGTTGTTCGTACCAAGCAGCGGCCTCTCGGACCTTGCTTGATCGCCGTTAGCTTGATTGTCTTGACGGCGACGGTGGCGTACATTCTCGGCTCAAGCGGAGAAGCGCCGACGTTGGAAGAGTGGTAGTACGACGAGTTAGCGAGATAGAGGAATTGAATTGATGAAAAGTGTGGTCGTTGGATCGCGGAATCCAGTCAAAATCGCAGCGGCCAAGAATTCCATTGGTCGTTTTCTTGGCGAGCCGATCGAGGTCGACGGCATTGACGTTGCTTCGGGAGTTAGCGATCAGCCGATGTCGGATGAGGAGACGAGGCAAGGCGCAACGGCCCGATCCGCGGCTGTTCGGCGTCTACATCCTGGCGTTGACTTTGCCGTGGGGATTGAAGGCGGGATCGAAGTCATCGACGGCGATATGTTCGCGTTTGCTTGGGTCGTGATCGATTGCTGTCAGGCACGCGGCCGAAGTCGCAGCGCAGCGTTTCTTTTGCCACCCATGGTTCGCGACCTTGTGAAATCTGGCGTCGAATTAGGGCATGCGAACGATCAATTGTTTTCGCAGGTCAATTCCAAACAAAAGGGGGGTGCGGTGGGGATTCTCACGGCGGGAGCGATTAGTCGCCAGGATTTATACGAGCATGCGGCCGATTTGGCACTGATTCCGTTGTGTATTCCCACACTGTTTGCCGATAAAATCGATATGAAAGGCGATTTTCTCTAACGATTTAGCGCTGTCAAAATAGCGAACTCTCCTAGAGAAAATAGTCAAGGAAATCTGTACTGAAATATGAGAATCGATTAGACTAACGGTCGGCAGGAGGCACTGCGTGACAAGATATGAGTTCATTCGGGATTGGTAATTACATCATGATAAAAACATCGCCTCGTTCTGGTTTCACATTGGTTGAGTTGTTGGTCGTAATTGCGATCATTGCGATTCTTGTTTCGCTGCTGCTCCCTGCAGTGAATTCAGCCCGCGAAGCAGCTCGCCGGCTTCAGTGCATTAACAATTTAAAACAGATCGGTTTGGCGACCGCGAATTTTGAAGCGGCCAACAAAGCATTCCCGACTTCGGGCGGCTCCAGCCAGCAATGGTGGGACGAACGAATGGCGCCAGAATACGGTTTTGAGAACGCTGGTTGGATGTACCAAATCTTGCCGTTCATGGAAGAGCAGGCCTTGCAAGATCAACGACCGAATAACGGTTGGCTCGGCGGCGATTCTCCCATGGCCGAACAGTCGATCACTTCCTACAACTGCCCTTCGCGTGGCATTCGCTTGGGGATCGTCAACGGCACCGATGTTGTTGCCTTAGGCGACTACGCCGGCTTCATCGGATCTTGGAGCAACCCTGCTCCGGGGACACAAGATTGGGGTGGGTTTGAATGGGATAACAGGAAGGCGGCTCGACCTAACGAAAAAGTCAATGTCTGGACCGGCCTGTTGGCCAAAGGTGGACACGTTCGCGTTGGGTCCAATTTGCGAGTCGACAAGTTTCCCTCCGTGACGGTAGGTAAAGTGAAGGACGGCCTTTCCAAGACGGCGTTGGTCATGGAGAAAGCGGTTCCGTCGAGACATTATTCCGTCGACACGAATGAATGTTGGGCATATTGGGAAGTGATGGGCTACTTCCACAGTTCCGACTGGATGACCATGCGAAAAACGGCGGAGGATGTTCCGATGTTGCGGGACGGTGAAGAGCGCGATCGCAGCCAACCAACATGCAGCACGACAGGGCAATTTACAGAATTCGGTTTTGGTGCGCCTCACGAAGTGGTGAATGCGGTCTTTGGTGATGGTTCGGTACGTAGTATCTCTTATGATATTGAATGGAACATCCTCGATGACCTTGGGCGCCGTGCTGACGGTCGTACTATCGATGGTTCTAGCTACTAAGCAAGAACGTCTGAAGGTCCTGCGTACGTCCCCGCTATTTGGCAATCTGCCGGAGTAATCTTGATGCGTCGAGTTGTTTTTCTGTTCGTGACGGCAGCGTTCGTCATGTTTTGTGGCTGCAGTAGTGATCCCGATGCTGCGACGCTTATCCGCGATGCCAATCGAGACAATCTCCAGCGTTTGGGGAATCTGTACGGTAGTTATCAATCGCGCCATGGTTGGGCTGGCCCCAAGGACAAAGAGACTTTCGTCGCCTATATCGAGTCGCTGAATGCCAGCAAGCTCGAACGGATGGGAATTGAGCCCAGCGACATTGAAGGTCTGTTCGTATCTGCAAACGATGGTTCGCCATTCAAGATTCGATTTGGCGTCCAAGGAGGCATGGGAGCCACCGCACCGGTCATTTTTGAAACGACCGGTATCGAAGGTGAGTTCCGCGTGGGTTTCACAGCGTCCAAGCCACAGAGCGTCGATTCGAGTCGTTATGATGCTTTGTGGTCCGGGCAGAATGACAACGCCGCCATGTCGCGTGGCAACGATGGCGGCGGCAGTAATTGACGTTAAGGCGTTAGGTAGGGCGTTA
>CAYZRS010000001.1:85755-101241 GCA_964480915.1 uncultured Pirellulaceae bacterium
CGTGGCAACGATGGCGGCGGCAGTAATTGACGTTAAGGCGTTAGGTAGGGCGTTAGGTAAGGCATTAGGTAGGGCGTTACGCCGTACTCATGCGGCTAATCATGTCTCTGCGCGTGGCAGCCGTTGAGTCGCCATGGCGTTTGCTTTCGTGGTGCTTACTCGACGGGTGGTCTTTGCGGGCGTTTGCTGCGACGACCGTCTTCGCCACCACCGCGACGCCCTTCACCGCCGGGACCACCTTGGCCTGGGAACTTCTCGGCCATTTTCAGAATCTCTTCTTTCGTGATCGAGTCATTCCCGTCCGCATCGGCTCGAGCAAACATGCTGTGCATGCGTTCTGGCATTTCTTCCTTGCTGATCTCTCCGTTGCCATCTTCGTCGAAGTTCATCAGGCGATCGACCATCTTTTCGGGGGATGCAGTGGCGCCTCCCTGAGCTTGTCCACCACGACCACGTTGGCCGCGACTGCCACGTTCACCACGCTCTCCGCCGGGGCCACCGGGACCTCCGGGGCCACCCTCACCACCACGTTGACCGCGACCGCCGCGTTCTCCACCGGGACCGCCTGGGCCGCCCTCACCACCACGTTGACCGCGACCGCCACGATCACCGCCGGGGCCACCCTCGCCACCATGGCGACGATTGGGCATGAATTCCTCGCGGCTCAATTTGCCATCGCCGTTTTT
This sequence comes from uncultured Pirellulaceae bacterium, assembly GCA_964480915.1. GTDB lineage: Bacteria > Planctomycetota > Planctomycetia > Pirellulales > Pirellulaceae > CAWGCE01. The sequence continues at coordinate 86,442 of CAYZRS010000001.1, forward strand.
ATCCAGTCCCTTCAATGCCTTCTCTGCGCCTGTGATTTCATCGGCTGAAAGTGTGCCATCTCCGTCGGCATCTAACGCTTCGAGCAGAGGAAACGGTCGTCGGCCTCCGCCGTTTTCGCCCGGTCCGCCGCGCCCTCCCGGCCCACCGCCTGGTGGCTGAGCTTGGCATTGGATTGCGGCTGCCGCCAGAAGGATGGCAACGGCCGCACCTAGCTTTTTCGCCCCTCGAGAATTCCCATTCAAAATGCCTGTCATGTTTCCGCTCCGTTCCAAATCAAGTGCCAATTCAAATGCCTCAATGGCGTTTTCAGATCAAAATCTGTCGTTGCTGCGCCGGCCCGTGGCCTCGGGCAACGGGCCGGCGGTTGTGTATGGAAGTTGTCTGCTACGAATCGCTGTGGTCTGGGTCCTCTGGTGTCACTCCTAGCACGATATCGAATCTGGCGGTCAATTCGTCGATCGTAGATCCTGCCAGCGGTTTGAAGTCCACCATGACGGTTTCAAGCGCCAGCGGGTCACGGATTCGGCGTACCAATCCGTCCCGTTGATTCTGTGGGGCTCCGTTGACGTAGCATTGGGTCGTGAGGATGCGCCGGCCGTGTTTGCTGACGGCGACGTGAATGTGTGGGGTACGTCCGGTGTAGGGGGAAGGTTTGATCGTCCGGAAATAGTACTCTCCTTTCGCATTCGTAGAGAAGCGACCATAGCCCTGGAAGTTGCTGTCGTACGTCTCGCGACGTGGGCTTTTGCTGTGAAGGTAAATGCCCTGATTGTCGACCTGCCAGATTTCTACGAGCGCGTTCCGAACCGGTGCGCCGGTGGGCCCGACGACTGACCCGGTCAGATGAGTGATGAGGCCAACGGCTGGCGTGATCCCGTCGTTTATGATCAAGAGATCATTGTCCGTATCGAGCGGCAATTGATCTGGATAAAAGGGCCCTTCGGTCTGGCTCGGCGTGGTGATGAGTTCGGCGAAGAGTCCAGGGCAGGTGAAGGCGGCCGTTCCAAAGGCAACTCCGCCCAGCACGCGCTGGCTGAAGCGTCGACGGTCGAATGGCGTTGGCAAGTGTGTGGGGTGATTCATGTCTTTACCTTCCGTTGCGTAACGTCGAAACAGGCCGTTCTTTGTGTCGGCTGTCATGGGAAGCATTTTAGCGTTGCGCCGTGCTCCGTCGCCAATTCCGCGCTGCATGGCCTGCAGAGTTCGCTGCCAAGGATCAAACACCGTCGACCCAACAAAGTTTCGCCTGGCCCGTGAAAAGCAAAGGAGCCGGCCGTCTGTTGGAAAAAAAGAGGCGATCCATACGGGCGATTTCCCTCCCTTTCAGGGGGTGGCGACCGATGTTCTGGCCGAAAATTGTCGGCGTATTCCGTTTGTGCCGGTTCTCGGCTGTCAGATTCTGCCACGGTCCGATTCGGCCCGCTTGTACGAGCTAGATTTGGTGGAGACACGAATTTGAGGTCCTGCTCGTAGGCAGAGGCGCGATCGTGAGAAGATGTTCCTGATAAATAGGGTGGCGAGATGAAAGTCGCAATTGTTCACGATTGGTTGGACGTCATTGGTGGGTCCGAAAAGGTCGTGCGCGAGATACTGAAGTGCTATCCCACAGCAGACGTCTACTCGCTGGTGGATCATCTGTCAGACGAAGATCGCAAAGCCTTAGGGATCGGCAAGGTTCATACATCATTCATTCAAAACTTGCCGTTCTCTAAGAAGCGATTTCGAAACTACTTGCCGTTGATGCCGATGGCGATCGAGCAGTTCGACCTATACGACTACGACGTCGTGATTTCATCCTCGCACGCGTTTGGGAAAGGCGTGCTGACCAGTTCTGAGCAAGTTCATCTCTCGTATGTCCATACACCGATTCGTTATGCCTGGGATTTACAGCACGAGTATCTGAACCAGGTTGGGCTGAAGTCCGGGGTCAAAGCGAGTATTGTCCGCGCCGCGCTTCATTACATTCGTCTATGGGATCGCAGTACATCGAATCGGCCTGATGTGTTCATTGGGAATTCTCGGTTCGTCGGCGGCAGGATCGAGAAGACGTATCAACGAGATGCGACCGTTATCTATCCTCCGGTCGACACCCAAGACATGCCATTGTGTCGCAAGAAGGACAATTTCTTTCTGGCGGCTGGGCGAATGGTTCCGTACAAGCGATTCGATATGGTCGTCGAGGCGTTCAATTCGATGCCTGACACAAAGCTTGTCGTGATTGGTGATGGACCGGAATACAAAAAGGTCAAGGCGCTCGCCGGTCCCAATGTCGAAATGATGGGTTTCCAAAGCGATGAAGTGTTGCTGGATCACTTACAGCGAGCCAGCTGTTTTGTCTTCGCGGCGTTAGAGGATTTTGGAATTTTGCCCGTCGAGGCTCAGGCCTGCGGTACCCCCGTGATTGGACTGGGCCGTGGTGGTGTTGCCGAGACGGTGATCCACGGCGAAACGGGGCTTCACTTCTACGAGCAATCGCCCGGTCACATTGCCGAAGTGGTCGAAGCCTTCCAAGAACTGGGGCCCGACTTCTTTGACCCAGATCACATCCGTTTGCACGCAGAACGATTTTCGGCTCAGCGATTTCGAGAAGAAATCATGGAGCTTGTCGATCGCACCGTGGCCGAGAAGAGCTACACCAAGAGTCGGCGTGTCGCGTCCACCGTGCCGGCCATTGTGTCATCACCGAGTGGCATCATCACCGAACAGATTCAGAACCAGAAATAGACCGAATGTCGCTCCCAGGCGCCGACAATCGCCGCTGGGAGAACGGCACCCTCAGCGCAAGGAATATGTTGCCCGTACCCGAACACCACAGGGCTGTTGAGCCCGCTGACGGGACTTTAGCGTTGTACGAGATCATCTTCCGTCATTGGAAGACGATGGTCTGCAGCGTCCTCTGCTGCTGCGCGGTCGGCGCAGCCTACTGTTTCCTCGCGAGCAAGTCATATCAAGCCAGCGGGCGACTGCTGGTCGTGGAGAAGCTGCCGAAGTTCCTCGAGGACAGCACTAAAGTTCCCGACGCCAAGAATTTTGATAGCCTTTTCGCCACGCACCTGCAACTCTGCGGCAGTCCCAAGATCATACAAGCCGCCATCGAACAGGAACGGCTCGATCAACTGCCCGGGATCCAGGCGAAGTCGGAACAAACGGGGTCGGTTCTTGACTACATCGCTGCCAACTTGCGAGTCAGCCGGGGCGGATCGGGGGATTCGGCCGGCGCCTTCGTCATCCAAGTCGGTTTTCAGCACACGCAGCCCGACGAGGCACGAATCGTCGTCGCGGCGGTGATTGATTCGTATCAGCGTTACATGAAGAACTCGCCGCTCGATGGGCAGCAGGATGCACTCGGTTTCATCGCCGTGATGCGAAATGAGCTCAATCATGAGTTGGTTAAGTCGGAACAGAACGTTCGTGAATTTCTCAAAAACGCTCCTGGTGTGTGGGATCGAAACACGCTCAACAACCCGCATCGCCAGCAGATCGAATCGCTCGAATCGGAGATGACCGAACTACAGCTTCGTCGTTCAACGATTCTGTCGCGGATCAAAATTCTCAAGCAGTCGTACATCGCAAGCGACGAAAAGCCGATTACCGACTTAGAACGACTGGCGCTCATCGACGACGTCCACACGCAGCGGCTGAATCTGCTCGTTGCGGTCAAGGGAGACGAACTGTCCGGGTTCTACCAGGCGCTCTATCCACAGCGACAGGAGCAGGCAAATTCTCGTTACCAAGATCTGCTTAAGCTTCAGGTGGAATACAAGGCCGTGGAAGAGAATCTTGGCATCGATCATCCACGTCGCCTGGACATGCAAAAACAAATCGCCGAATTGTCGGCACGGCTATCGGCCGGGGAATCCGAACTCCAATCGACCGACAGCGGCGTCAACGTCAAGCCGAGTGACATTGTTCGCGCCTATTCGCTACTGCTGGAGCGCGACTTGCAGGATGCGAATGAGAGCATACGCTTTGTGGAAAATCAGCTCGCGGTCGAGCAACGAAAGGCCAAAGAACTGTTGGACGTTAGTTTGCAGGCCGAGTGGCTGCAGGACGAATACGATCGCAGTCGAGAACTGTACGCGACATCCCTGAAATTGCTGAAAGAGCAAAGTCTCGTCGGTGATTTTGGCGGCTACGTCACGGAGGTGATTGCTCAGCCCATGGCAGGCAGGCTCACCTGGCCGAAGAAGCCCGTGATTCTCGCGCTCAGTTTCATTCTGGGCGTCTTCTTGGGCGCCATCCTGGCCGTCATGAGTGACTTGGTCATTCCTTACGTCGAAGCGCGATGGGGAGTCCGGCTCGCACCGACACCGGTCGACAGCCGTCTCAATTCGACCTGGGGCGGACTGCAGGATATCTATCGACAGTTGCTCGGCGGTAAGCAGGTGTCCTAGCGCTGGTGATCTAGCAGAACGAGCGACGTTCACCTGATCGAGTGACGGTTTCGCGAAATCTGCGAAGGACGCCGGCTCTTTCGTCGCCCCGTGTTTCCCGCCTCCGAGAGGACGCAACTCTGGCATCGTCTGATTACCAGTTCACGGTGGTGGGCGATGGCGTCGGCACGGATTGGCCACATCGAAATGCCCGTCGGGTGGTGGTTCGTCTGTTAAACTAGACGTTATGACCGAATCCCTGCCACCCGAAGATATGCCGACGACGCCACCTTCTCGCTCAGAGCGCTCGCCCGTATCGGAGCGCATTGGGCCCTACAAACTGCTACATAAAATTGGTGAAGGTGGCATGGGAGCGGTCTGGATGGCGGAACAGTTGCAGCCGGTCCGCCGCCGCGTCGCGTTGAAACTGATCAAGGCGGGGCAGGGGACGGAGGAGGTCATTGCCCGCTTCGAAGCCGAGCGACAGGCGCTGGCGATGATGGATCATCAGAACATTGCCAAAGTACTTGATGGTGGAGTGACCGACGACGGCCGCCCGTACTTTGCGATGGAGCTCGTCAAAGGGATCGGTATTACCAAGTATTGCGATCAAACGAAGCTTTCTCTGCACGATCGCCTCAAGCTGTTCATCCCCGTGTGTCGCGCCATCCAGCATGCGCACCAGAAGGGTGTCATCCATCGAGACATCAAGCCTTCCAATGTGCTGGTGACGATGTACGACGGTCAGCCTGTCCCCAAAGTGATCGACTTCGGCCTCGCCAAGGCACTTCAGGCTTCTCAGCAGTTGACCGAAAAAACGATGTACACCGAATTTGGCAAGGTGGTGGGGACGCTGAACTATATGAGTCCTGAGCAGGCGGAAATGAACGCTATGGATGTCGATACGCGGACCGACATCTACTCCTTGGGCGTCATGCTCTACGAATTGCTCACCGGTTCGACTCCTTTGGAAGAACGCTCCACGCGCAACAAAGCACTGTTAGAAGTCCTACTCGCGATTCGCGAATCGGAACCGCCTCGCCCCAGTTCCCGCCTGACGGAATCGGGCGACGCCGTCACTGGCATTTCGCAGCAGCGTCAAACCGATCCGAAGAGGCTGTTGCAGATTCTCCGCGGCGACCTGGATTGGATCGTCATGAAGGCGTTGGAAAAGGATCGTACTCGCCGCTACGAAACAGCCGCCGGTCTCGCCGACGACATTGAACGTTTTCTTGACGATGAGCCGATCGAAGCTCGACCACCGACAGCGGCCTATCGGATGCAGAAAACGCTCCGAAAGCACTGGCGGTCGATCGGCGCGGCTGCCGCCATGTTGCTGGCGTTGCTGCTTGGCATCGCTGGCACGACCAACGGCATGCTGCGCGCCAGTGCTCAGCGGAAACGGGCCGAAGCGGCGCTGGTAGAAGCCCAGGAATCGACGCGACGGGCCGTCGAAGAGACCGCTCGAGCCGATGCATCCAAACGAAAAATGGAAGAGGCGCTCACCGAGGCGCAAGTCGCAAAAACGAGAGCCGAAGCAGAGCAAGATAAAGCCGATGCCGCAAAAGCGGCTGCCGAAGCTGCTTCCCTCGCGGCGAGCGAAGCGGCCCACCGGGCGGTGATGGTGAAAGATTTTCTCGTCAGCACATTTCGTAGTCCCAGTCCGGAGGTGCGAGGAGACGAAGTGACCGTTCTGGACGCCATGGCACAGGCCACCGCAGCGGCTCGCAGCGAATTGGCCAACGATCCAGCGACGCGTGTCATCATTTTGGAGGCGATTGCTGAAACGTACACGAGCCTGAACTTGTTCGAACAGGCACGGGGTGTCAGTACCGAGGCGCTCAAAATTCGTGAGTCTGGCATTGGGGATGAGCGCGATCAACTGAAGTCTCGCTTGATGGCAGCGCGACTGATCGACAATCACAAACAGCGTTACCAAGAATTGAGGAAGATTGAATCGGAAGCAGCCAAACAATTTGGTCAAGCGGACGACCTGACGATTGAAGCGCGGACTCAATTGCTCAGCTGGGAATTGTCGTTCGGTTTTTTCCCGTCGTCGCTCATCAAATTAACGAAATCATTGGAGTCGTCCCGCGAGTCCAGCGCGGAACCTGCACGCTTTCGGGAAGGCGATCTCTTTGTGGAGGTCGTCCATCGGAATATGGAATTGATGAAGTTTAGTCAATCGAAAGACACTGCCAAAGTCAAAGAGGCCATGGCAAAGACGATTGCAAGTTACAACGAATTGGTGAGTAAGGCGCTAAAGAATTACTCGAAGTTTGAAGACCAAGGTCTCGTGCTCGCACTGGTTCTGACCAATCGCGGCGATTTCCACCGCCGGAACGATGCGCCCCAGCAAGCCATGATCGACTTTGCGAGTGCTCAACAGATTATCGACAGCGGGATTGGTCGAGAAAGTCATCTGGCCCATCTGAACTGGGTGAAACTCCAATCGATGCGGGCGCTGCAGGACGAGATCTTGCCCGCAGAACTGCCGGCACTCCAGGCGAAGTTCTTCGAAATCGAAGCCAATATGAATGCGACGATGATCCCGTTAATCAGGATGACCTTCGCCGGACGGAGCCAAGCACTGCTGAGGGCGTTCCTCGGCACGAGCCGGACCGATCTCGATTTTCAGCGTTTGGTACCGATCTTGGAGAATTGGTCAAAGGGATTTGCCGGCATTCAAAGCATCTCCGCAAATTCGGAACCGATGCTGGTGGCCACTTTGTTGCGGGCCGGTCAGGTTGATGAGGCCCGCATTCTGCTGGAAGACGAACCGCTCAATCAAGTGGGAAAGGGGGACGCACTCACGGCCAGTTCGCTGGTGGCCGAAGTCTTGACGAAATGGCATGCCGAAACCGCTCAGGAGGTCTACCAAACGCTCGTCGATCGTTACATCAAGAAGCTCGGAGAAACGCATCTGCTGACTGCCAAAATACGTAGTTTTCTAGCGCAATCGTATCGGGAAACGGGTGAGTGGACCAAGGTTGCTGAGCAGTATGAAATGGCCGTGCAAGCAATCCAAGCAAGCCAACCCAACCAGGGGGATCACGTGATTGCTGGTTTGCGCGAGGCCCTGACGGCATGGCAAGCAGCGGGGAACACGCAAGCGGCATGCGATACGGCGCAGCGCATTCTTGAAGTCTATCGCAAGCGAAATGCGAACGAGCCCGCGAAATTGGCCACGGCACTTCGCGAACTGGGACTGGCGTACGGCGACGACCATCGATACCTCGAAGCGATCGAGGCGTGCGAACAATCGATCGAAGAAGCGGCGAAGATCAAGGTTCCTCACGTTGCTGGCTGGGCTGCACGATTTGCATTGGCGAGGGTGCTGACGAAAAGCGGTGACCATGACGGTGCCATTCAAACCCTCAGGCAAGTTCAACGTTGGCGGGGCGCAACCGAAGACTCGGTCGCTGGATTTCCCTATTCCCATGGCGAGGTGCTGTTGGCTTTAGCGAAAGCTCAATGGGCAAACCACGACTATGAGGAATCGTTGGCAACGTGCGATCTGGCTTGGAGCGGCGATCAACGCGTCTCCACGAACGACGGGCGTGATATTCGCGTGCTCCAAGGACGCGTCCTGCTAGAGATGGGCCGCCCCAAGTTAGCCGAGAATGTTCTCACAGCAGCCTGGCAATCGCTCCCCGCGGACGATTTGAATGGTTCCCACGAGTTGGCAGCCGCCCTGTCGTCGATTGGAGCGGCGGTGGGAGATCACAAAGGGGCCGTTGAATGGGCAAGGAAAGCGGAAGATGACGAAGTGTTAGCGGCTGCCTTGTCGGCAGCTGGACGAGATGATGAGGCGGTTGGGCTGCTGCGCAGTCAACTCGCGGAATACGAAAACCGACGAGAGGCGAGGCCTGCTGACTTGGTCCGTCTTCAGGTTCAATTGGCGAATGCGCTGCGCAATGCAGGACGACATGGCGAATCGAGAGCAATCTGTGAACAGGTACTACGAACCCAGCCGGACCATGCCGCCGCCGCATATGGTCGGGCGTTGACGCTGCGGTTGGAAGAGAAACTCCCAGAGGCGTTGGTGGCCGCTCAAGAAGTCGTCCAGCGCTATCGAGACAGCAATCGGCGGGATGCTTTTGCTGAGGCCTGCGGATGGGAACTATTGGCCGAAATTGAATTGCTGACCGAGGCACTCGTGGATGCGAAAGCGCATGCCTTGTCAGCAAAGAAGCAGTTGAGCCGGGTCGCCTCGGCCTTGCAACGACACCACGAATTCAACACCGATCGCATCCTCGGTCAAATCGCCATCCAGGCTGGTAACGTCGAGGCTGGCCGAGCTTCCCTCGAGCGGGCATTCGTTGGCTTACGGTCATTTCCTTTCACCATCGAAAAATCGCTCCGCTACCGTACCGAGCAGGCAGCGTCGGCACTCCGGGCGAGTTACCAGATCGGATCAACGAGCGAGGCGGGAAAGGCTGAGGCACATGCCGAATCGGAATCCAGCCCGGCGCCCAACTGACCCCGAGTTCCGGGCGTTACGTGGCTCGGCTAGAGTGTTTCCAAGCCGTAAGAGAAGTTGACGAAATTCAGCATCACGTTGCTGATGATCTCCCACGGCTTGTAATTGAGGATCAACAAGTCACCCGGCGCAATCAGCACTCGTTCGCTCGGATCGTCCATCGCTTTGCGCAAGTCAACGTAGATTTTCATTTGATGCTTGTAATTCAGTCGCCTGACGATAATGACATCGGTCGCAGGAATAATGTTTCCGGGTCCGCTACGGAATTGACCCGTACTGCGAGGGGCGTAGACGGGGCCGAGGTTGTTCCCCGTCGCCGCCGCGATCGCTTCGACGACATCCAGGTCCCGATCCCGATTAAGTGGGTAGCGACCGGGAGGCAAGAGACCGCCCGTCAAATAGACATCGCCGTCGCGGCGTGGCAAAAAGACAATGTCGCCATCTTGTAGGTTCACGTCATCCGGCTTGAAGGGTAGCTCTTGGCCAAGTGGGACTTCGAGCGGTATGCGAATGAAGTTCGAGTGCTGGAGTGTCAGCATGAACGGTGGTTCGTGGGTCAGTTCTTCTTCGACATGATAGATCGCTTCCGGTGGTAGATTGTCGCCCGGAAGCTGAGTGAACCGATCGAGGTCGGTTAGCATCTGGTCCGACTGGTCGCTGGGGACTCCTTTCATTACCCAAATTTCGTTTCGGGCATCGATGCCGGGCAGCCCGCCCGTTTTCATGAGCGCGTTGAGCACGTGAGATTCGCCCGGTTCGAGATAGAGCGTCGTACCGGCCCAGCGACGGGACGTTTCGAATTGATTTGCCTGTTGGAGGCCGGGCAAGTTGTAGCGTGTGTCCTGTCGCACGACATAGACCTTGGCGGCGCGAGCGGAAATCAGACTGACTGTAACGCTATCACGACCCGGGCGGATCAATTGCTTCTCAATGGACTACTTGTGGATCAGCAGATCTCTGACTTGGGCCAAGTTCAAACCGCGCACCAATACGGCACCGACCATTGGCAGATGGATGGTCCCATCCGGCTCGACGGAAATCGGTTGCCCCACGAAAGGCGTAATGGGCGCGTTCTTCAGGCGAAAATTGGGGTAGTCGACCGACGGCAACGATTCCCTTTCGCCCAGAATGTCGGCGATGTAGATACCCAGCGTGTCGCCAGTATCGACCGTGTGTACCGGAGTTGGCGGAGTCGCCAGCAGCCGGAAGTCCAATGGAATCGTCCTCGTTCGACGTTCTGCTTGCCACTCGCAAGGCAATTCTTGAGGACGAATAGCACCACGTTGAAGGGAATGGCAGCCGCAAGACATCATCCCTAAGAGCGTCAGAGCGCAGAGAAATAGCCGGTACTTTGATCGCTGAGTACGCATTTTTATTCGCGTGCGATTCATGAATTGCATGGGTGTACCGACTGCGTGGTCCGGTGGCAAATGCGGCTTCAAGAGCGCATTCGCGAACGTACAGCCTTGTGAAAACTAGTAAGTCGACTATGGCGCGCGGCTACACGCCGTTTTTGGTTATCGGCGAAAGGCAGGTAAAGCTTTCGGACTATTCGGATTGTGACGTTCCCGAAGACCTTTGCGCCAGCAATGCCGTTTCTGCCAGCAACGCTGGGAGGGGACTTACCCGCTTACGGGGTAGGCACTTTTTGACGTTGATCGACCTGAACGTAGGTTTCACTAACGACCAATGGGTCATGGTGGCTGGGGTTCAAACATCCGGGAAATCCTTACCGTCAGACGCACACCACGTAGCGAATTCTGTTCAGAAATTCGGTGCGGTAATTAACGAACTCGGTCTGCCCGCAGCGGACCATGATGGAATCGGAACCATGGACAGCAACCCCAAGCCCCAAGACGCGACGTTTGATGAATCTTTCGTTCAGAAAGTGATTCGAGCCATCACCTCCGAAGATTCGACTTCGGGTGAGTTGAATACGGCAAGCTACAACACGCAGTATGCACTGACCGCATTACCGCTCGTCTTAATGGATGTGTTGGCACTCGCCATTTGTTTGCTGACGGGGATGATTGCCATGTCGGCATTCGGTGTGTTTGCTTTCGAGCAAGCCATTCCGAATGCAGTTAACGTGACCTTCGCGATGATCATTGCTTTCATGATCTGGGGACTATATGGTCCTGGGTTGCATCCAATTTTCGAGTTTCGACAGACGACGGTTGCGTCTTCTTTCGTCTTCCTGTTGATCATCGCGACTCAGCAGACGGCCGGACAGAATGTGCAATGGGGGCTGTTCTTTTCCTATCCACTCGCGATGATCCTCGTTCCGCTCAATCGGTCCATTGCGCGACGGCTGTTGGAGAAATCGCCTTGGTGGGGCGTGAAGTGTGTCGTGATCGGTTGTCACGAACGAGTCAACTCGCTCTACAAGCAACATATTCAAAATCAAATTCGCGGATTACGTCCGGTTGGATTTCTCGATGAAGAACTTAGCGATACCTGTGCTCCAGAGTACCGCGGACACTATTTAGGAAAACCCAGCAAAGCGACCAAGGTTCGTGAAGAATTGGGGGCCAGTTGTGCGCTCGTGCATCGTCTGGGTCGCCCCGATCACGAACTGGTAAATTTCGTCGCTGAGCAGCTAAGCGGATTTCCCTTGATCCTCATTCTGCCAGACGACCATCGTTTGCCCATGCTGTGGGCGCCGGCCGGGATGGATGGGATTTCGCTCAAAGACCGGTTACTCCAACCCGAAGCGCAGATCACGAAACGCGTCATGGATTTGGTCGTTTCGATCTCTGCCTTGATCGCGCTATCGCCGCTGTTGGTGTTTATTACCCTGTGGCTGAAGCTGACGGACCCAGGTCCCTTGTTTTTCGGTCATCGTCGAATCGGAAAGGGGGGACGGCACTTTCCTGCGTGGAAGTTCCGTTCCATGGTCGTGAACGCCCAAGAAGTGTTGGAAGAGCATCTAGCGAAGAATCCGGAGATGCGTGCCGAATGGGAAGCGACGCAGAAGCTAAAGAACGATCCTCGCGTGACTGCAGTTGGGCGGTTTTTACGCAAAACGAGTCTCGATGAGTTGCCTCAGCTATGGAACGTCATTCGCGGTGACATGACGCTGGTGGGGCCCCGCCCAATCGTCGACAACGAAGTCGAGAAGTACGAAGAAACTTTCGAAAACTACATGCGCGTCTTGCCCGGTATCACTGGCTGGTGGCAAGTATCTGGCCGAAATCTGACGACGTACACACGTCGTGTCGAGCTGGATGATTTCTACGTTCGCAATTGGTCGTTGTGGTTCGATCTTTACATCCTTTACCGAACGGTGAAGACCGTTCTATTCCGTGAAGGAGCATTCTAGGCACCCGCCTAGAGATCCGAACCATGAAGTTACCAGCGTCATTGCAAAAATTTGCATCCAGTGCCGTCTATGTGCTTGTCGCCAGAATTCTGGCTTGCGCAGCGGTCATCAGTTTCAATTTCTTGCTCGCGCGGGCGTTGTCCCCAAGTGAGTTCGGGACTTTCGTCTTGGCCTTCAGTTGGGCCGGCCTGGCGTCCCTGGCGGCGTCGCTGGGACTGAATCGAGCTCTTGTAAAGATCATTGCCGAATCGGGACCGAATTGGAATTCGGCACACACGCAACGGATTATCGATTTCGGGCTCATCGTCGGTTCCATCGCCGGTGTGCTCGTCGGCGCGTTGGCCGCGGTCTGTGGTTACTTCTGTTTGCCGAACCAATCGGCGACCGACCTTTTCATGTTGTCGGTTATTTTTGGCGGTATCGTGTGGCTGCGGACACTGCACTTGGTGTTGGCCGAATCGGCGCGTGGATTCCACGAGAAGCTGTGGTCCAATCTCTACGGGAGCCCTGCTGGCGGGCCCGTGCCTCACCTGTTGTTTGCTCTGATGCTGGCGATTGGAATGCGGATTGGGGATGTGACGCTTGGCACGGCCCTCATCATGTATCTGTCCGCTTTCGCATTGACGCTGCCACCCTTGATGGGATTCGTGCGAAGACTGCCGAGCCGGATGTCGGAGCAGTCGAATGAGATTTCAGCGACGCCACAGATTCGTTACTCGGCAATCTTGGCATTGTCGATGCCGCTGATGCTCACCCAGGTCTGCGGGCTGGCGATGTCGCAAGCCGACATCTGGCTTGCGGGAGCTCTGGTCACGCCAAGCGAACTGGCGATGTACGGTTCTGCCGCTCGGATGATGGCATTCTTAACGATGCCGTTGCAGATTGCTGGCACCACCATTGTCTCTTTCATCCCGGACCTCATCGCCCGCAATGATCGCAAGTCACTGCAGGAGATCGTGGGGCTTGCCTCGACGATTGCCGGCTTGCCAGGGATCTTCCTGATTGGTTTTTTTCTCGCGATGCCCGAGGCGATCTTGGGAACGATCTTTGGTGATTTTTACCGCGAGGCCGCGAACATCCTTCGCTTTCTGACGGTTGGTCAGGGGATCTGCATTCTGACCGGCCCCTGCGAAATCGTTTTACTGATGGCCGGCTATCAAAAGTACGTATTGCGCGTGAACGCCATTGCGGCAGCCGTTTTAGTCGCGATCGTCCCTCTCGCAATCGACCACATGGGCGTGTTGGGGCTGGGCCTTTCGATGTGTGTTGTGACCTCCTTACAAAATTTTGCGAACTGGTGCCTGGCTGGGCATTTGGTTGGCATCAAGACGCATTTTGGCGCGATCCCCTTGGATTGGGATTCACTCCGTAACCTGAGAACTCTTGCAGCGAGATGATGAAATGAATATCCCGAATACGTTTATTATCGGAGCCCCAAAATGTGGGACGAGTGCACTGGCCGCTTATCTCAAGCAGCATCCGAACTTCTTTCTGAGTTCGCCCAAAGAGCCGTTTTACTGGAGTGAGGACTATCCACGATTGCGAGAGCGAAATGATATGCACTCGCTGGATGATTACCTCGCTTTGTTCCAAGGTGCCACAGATGAGCACACTTGTGTCGGCGAGGGCTCGACCAACTACTTGGCCTCCACCTGCGCCATTGAGAACATTTTGGAATTCAATCCGAACGCCAATTTCATTGTGATGCTCAGGAATCCGATTGAAGTTGTCCACGCATTCCATTCTGAGATCCTGTTCAGCTTCATCGAAAATGAGCCCGATTTCGAACGGGCGTGGGCTTTGCAGGAAGCACGCCGGTACGGTAAATCCATTCCTGAAGACTGCGAAGCGCCACAGTTTCTTCAGTACGCTGAAGTGGCCGATTACGGTCGACAGTTGCAACGATTCTATGACTTGGTACCCGCTGAGCAGCGCAAAGTCATCATCTTTGATGATTTCGCGAAAGAAACGAAGGCGGTCTTTGAAGAGACGCTGAAATTCTTAGGCCTGCCTGAGTGCCATGAGATCGAATTCGAGAAGGTCAATGCGGCGCATGCCCATCGTTACGAATGGTTGGCGAAGTTAGTGCTTGATCCACCACCTTTCTTGAAACCGGCAGTGGAGAAGATTCGCCACGAAGCCCGTCGCCATCAGGACGGTCTGATTTCTACGTTGAAGGGCAAGCTTCGTAAGCCACACCGTCGTCGACAGCTGCGGGCGAGGACTCGCGACGAGCTGTGCGAGTTCTTCCGGGACAATGTCGCCGACGTATCGAAATTGCTCGGACGCGATCTGTCACACTGGCTAAGGCCGTCAACCGAAGTGCTGCAGGAAGAGATTCAAGAGTTTGCTCAAGAGCATCCAGAGCTCGATGTGACCAACCCAATTCAACCTTTGCAAACTTAAGGGTCGCACAGGCGAAACAAGATGAGTCACGTTGCTGCCATTTCTCCGTCCGCGCCGATCGCTGCGCCGGTCGTCGTTGACAAAGCGACGCCGTGGTGGATGTGGATTGTCTTGGCCTACGCCGGATTAGTGCCCGTCGTGGCGACCGTTTTGCCAGGGCTGGGTGGAACCGGAGCAGCCGACTTCCTGTTTCCGTTTGGGCTGGCCATTGTGAT
>CAYZRS010000001.1:101341-118458 GCA_964480915.1 uncultured Pirellulaceae bacterium
TGGGTGGAACCGGAGCAGCCGACTTCCTGTTTCCGTTTGGGCTGGCCATTGTGATTCCACTCTATTTTTCGCTGTTCGTGCCGGTTAATCAGCAGGTAGTGAAGCGGACGCTGAAAGCCTTCGGGATCGGCGGCGGAGTCGCGGTTGCCGTCGGACTGATCCTCTACATCTTGCAGATCGAAATTCGAGAAGAGCAGCAGAAGCTGTGGGTCGATGGTGGTTTTTCGTTTCGTGCCGGGGGGATCATCGGCAATTCGGGCGCCTTCGGCCATCAAACGGCGACTTGGTGTTTGGTCACCATTGGCAGTCTGTTGACGCTCAGCCGATCGAAATACCGACGCGTTGCGGCGGTGTTGGTGTTCTTCATGTCGGCCTATGCAATTTACGGTGGTTCGTCGCGAGCTGCGATCATGCACTTGATCGTCGGGACGAGCCTCTTTGTTGTGATCCGTCCGTTCCGACGCAAGACGCGATCGAACTTTGCCGTCTTGGGCGTCGCCGGTATTTGCGGCGTCGCGCTGCTTGTTTGTCTGGCTCAGTTGCCCAAATCGAAAGCAACCGGTGGCACACGTGACGCGGCCGTTCAGGCTCAGCTCGAGCGTTTCATTCCCGGTTTGGGGGGGAGTTCGAGCAACTTCACGTCCAATCGTTTGGATAATTGGCCCGAGTACATCGAGATGATCTCGCATTCGGTCTGGTTGGGGACCGGTTACAAGACGGGTGTGTTGTTGCATGAAGAGTCACCCGACAATTCATACTTATCGGTCATGCTAGAAACGGGGCTGTTCGGATTTCTCTGTATGGGAATGTTCGTTTTGTCTGTGCTGTACCGATCCATTCTTCTTTACTTTCAAGGCTTGCCGCACGCTGTGATCTTAATTCCACTCTGTGCGGGCCAGCTGATCAATTGTGCAACCTCCGATATTTACACCTTTTGGGTCACGATGCCTGTGGTGTATCTGATTATTGGATTCGTGTTGCAACTTCATCCAGAGAAAGGTCTGACCGATGCGAATCCTGCAATTTGTGGCTGATGGAGCTCCCGGAGGCGGGACAAATCACGTGTTCCAATTGTTGACGGGGCTTGGTGCAGAATATGAATGCTCGCTACTGACGCAGCAAGAATCCTATCTCGCCGACAAAGCGACGGATGCGGGGATCGAGGTGCGGACGGGCGACTTTTTTCGTAGCCGAGTCGACCCCGGTTCCGTTCGATCGTTGAAACAGGCAATCCGCGAGTATCAGCCCGATCTGATTCACTGCCATGGCGGTCGCGCAGCGTTCTTCAAGAGTTTTGTTTTCACAAAGACGCCAAGTGTCTACACCGTGCACGGATTCCATTTTGCTCGGAAGCCGACCTGGGCGCGTCGTATGGGATGGTTTGGCGAGTACTGGACGATTCGACGGACCGAGAACATGCTTTTCGTTTGCGATTACGACCGCCGTTTGGCGAAGACAACGCAGTTGTTGCCATCAGAAAAACCGTTCGATGTGATCTACAACGGCATCCCCGAGCCGAAACCGATCGGTACGGAACCCAAGAATCTGGGCATCGGCTTCATCGGTCGGATGGTGACGCAAAAGCACCCGGAGCAGTTTGTCGAGATGATGAGCCAGCTTCCAGGGGCGCGCGGTGTCATGGTCGGTGGCGGGCCATTGGAACCTGAAGTGCGGGCGCTTGTGAAAAAGCATGGCCTTGAAGATCGTCTTGAATTGCTCGGCAGCTTAGGGCACGAAGCTGCGCTCGAAGTCTTAGCCAACTTGGATGTGTTGGTCATGACCCCACGCTGGGAAGGGCTCCCCCTGTTGCCGCTGGAAGCGATGTACCTGGGGGTACCGGTTGTCTCGACGGCGGTCGGCGGCATTCCGGAGATCATCAATCATGGAGAAACCGGCTTGCTGGCCAAGAATAACACCGTCGCAGAACTGGCCGAATTGACACAGAACATCACCAGCAACAAAGAGCTGAGGACGAGCATCGTCGAGCGAGCTCGAGAAGTGGTCGCCGATCGATTCGCGCAAGAGACGATGATCCGACGCGTGGAGGAATGCTATGCCAAATCGCTGGGCGAGAGGTCGAGCGTTGCGGGAGCCGCAGCGGCGACCGCATGGTCGGCGACCGAGCAGGGCGTTCTAGAGTAATCGCCAGCAGTAAGCAGAGGGAATTCCAAAAAAAGATGTAAGCGCAGCGAGCCGGCCCTCGCTGCGCATGTCGTTTTGGCCCTGCGTGTTCAAGAGCATGCCATTTCCGAAAGCCGTCTACTCAGCCGCAGGTGCCTCTTTGAAGCCCGCATCGCGAATTGAGCTGTAACTGGTTTTCAATGCCTCGGCTTTGAATCCGAGCGAATTCAAATGCGCGGCGCCTTGGGTGGCTCGCCCTCCTTTGGCACAATGAACGTAGATGGTCTTCTCTTTCGAGAACCCCTCGATGGAATTCATGCCGGTTAAATCTTTGATCGGAATGTGCTTTGCGGCTTTGAAGTGTCCTTTGTTCCATTCTTTCAAAGATCGAACATCGAGCAGTACCGCTCCGCCTTCGCTTACCTGTTTGTAGGCATCGGCCAACGAAGTCGGTCCCGCCGTTGAAGCGGTGGTTTCTTGTGCTTGGCAAACACAGCACGTGATCAAGAGGACGACCGCAATCGACAGAAGACGCATGGGATATTCCTGGGGTTTGATTTCGAAGCCAAAGGCGACTCTCACAGTGTTGGCCATTCTAGCCCTTTCAGCTTTCTTTGCGAAGAATCGCTGACGATAAATCCGCCCCGATTCTATTTCGAGAACTGGTGCTTGTAGTCCCAGCTTCCGCCCGCAGTCCGTGCGATTTCCTTTACGGTGAATCGAGATGATTTGGGCGAGACGGCAGAGTTTTCAGGAGAGTGTGGAGGCTGGTTGCAGTTTTGACCGAGTCTCCCCTGGCTGTTTCGCGCCGTTGCCGGGTCGATTGGGTTGCTTTAGGCTATGACCTGCGAAATTATCTTCTTGGTTTGATGAGGCTGTCATGCGGTGTTCTTGGATATTTGCGGCGATCGTTGCGGCGATCGTTGCGGCAGATGTTGGCGGCCTGTTGCCAGAAGCGACGGCCGAAGAACCGATTCGTTTTCCTTTTGTGATTCCCGGGTTTGACGCGACACCATCGGCAACCAATTTTTCCGCACTGAACTCCGGACCGGCTGGCGACGATGGTTTTGTCCGGGTGCGAGATGGGCATTTCGCGACCGATTCACGTCGATTGCGGATCTGGGGAGTCAATTTTTCTTTCGGGGCGAACTTTCCTTCGCATGAAGATGCAGAGCGTGTCGCGGCTCATCTCAGCAAGATTGGCGTCAACGGAGTGCGAATCCACCATCATGAATCCCAAGCCTCACCTGCCGGCATGTTCGCAGCGAATGGTGATTGGGATCCGGATCAGATTGATCGGCTCGACTATTTCTGTGACCAACTCAATAAGAATGGCATCTATGTCAACTTGAATTTGCATGTCGGCCGCAGCGTTAGTCAGCGACTCGGTTTACCCGGCTTCGGCAACAATCATGCCATCAACGGAGACAAGCATGGGCTGCAATTTCATGCTCAGATTCAAACCGAATTCTGGAAGTACTGCCGGGGACTGCTCGGACATGTGAACCCGTATCGTGGTCTGCGGCGTGCCGACGATCCGGGGATTGCGATGTTGGAAATTGCCAATGAGAACAAGTTCTCCAACTTTGGTTCGGGCGCCTTGCTCTCTGCCCCCAAACCACATCGGGGCGAATTGCAGCGAAAGTGGAATGCGTGGCTGTTGGAATCGTACGGTTCGACTGCGGCTGCCAAGAAAGCGCTGAACGCTTCTGTGCCTGGCAAGCCTGTCACCCTGGTCGATGGGGGAGACTGGTCCCAACCTGATTTGGGCGTTTGGCGCCTGAATGACAACGACGGCAAATGTCCGGTCGAATCGACGGTCAAGAATGAGGGCCAGGTGCTGGAGCTTGCGCCGCAGACGAAACCGGTCCAAGCGTGGCACCAACAGTTCGGTTGCTACGGGTTAGATTTAAGGAAAGAGACGCCCTATGTGCTCCGCTTTGACGTGCGGGCGGATCGGGGCCGCCCTTTGGTCGTCAATGCAGCAAGCAACCTTGGTGGCTGGAAGTCGCTTGGGCTGTCGGAAGAGATTGAGGTCACCGGTGAATGGAAAACGTACGAGTTCGGTTTTGTGCCATTAGAGTCCATCCAAAAAACAGGCATGGTCACTTTTGATTTGGGCGGTAGTACTCAGGTTCTACAGTTTCGCAACATGTCGCTCGTGGAGGGTGGTGGCGAGACGGCGATTTCCACTGACCAGTCACTTGAAGATGGGACCGTCCCTACGCCTGGAAGAAACTCCAGCCCGGTCGTGCAGGCCGCGTTTCGTAAGTTCATGTACGATACCGAAGTTGACTTCTATACGCAGACAAAAAAGTTGCTTCGTGATCTGGGGGTGAAGGTGCCCATCACGACGACTCAAATGAACTACCATCCGCCGTCGATCGCCGCGCAAGTCGCCGACTATGGTGATATGCACGCCTATTGGCACCACCCGATCTTTCCAGGGAAAGGGTGGGACCCGGAAAACTGGCTTGTACAAAACGAATCGTTAGTCGCCTATCCTTTTCACAACAAGTGGCCGCGTTGCAATATGCTGATGCGGACGTGTTGGCGTCTGTGGGGCAAGCCTTTCACTTTCAGCGAGTGGAACACGGGCGAGCCGGGTTTCTTCTCCGCAGACGCGATTCCGATTGCCGCGATACTGGCAAGTCTGCAAGATTGGGATGCAGTTTTCTTTTACGATTACCACAGCAGCCCGGCCGAATGGGATCGAGATCGATTCGACGGTTTCTTCAGTCTGAATGGGCAACCGACGAAAATCGCTTTGTTGTCGGCGCTGGCGAATCTTTATCGTCGAGCCGATCTGACGCCACTGACCGAACCGGCGCTGGTTGCCGAGCACGAGCAAGGCAACCTTGGCGCGCTGGGCATCACCCATCTTGTCGGCACCAAGCCAGACTTGCCGATTGAGCAATCTCATGCATTACCAACGGATCAAGAACTGACACGGAAAGAATCGAAGCTCCTCAAGTCGCCTGACGGAGCTGTGATTTGGGATGCGCGTGAATTGGAACGAGCCCACGTTGTCGTGGAAACGGAAAAGAGCATTGTCCTGTGGGGGTTTGTCGGTCAGCAGACGTTTGACGTGGGGCCGCTGCGGGTCGAGTTTGGACCATGCGAGCGAGATTACGCCGTCTTCGTGGCGACTTCGACCGACAACCTGCCTCTCAGCAAATCACGTTCGATCCTGGTCACGGTCCTCGGCAATGCCGAAAATCATGGGATGGGATGGAACGCCGATCGTACCTCGGTAGGACGCCAATGGGGTGTCGGTCCGACGATGGCCCTTGGAATCCCGTTGAAAATGACGCTCAAAGGAAAGCCTTTGCGTGCCTATTCGTTGGATGGGACGGGAAAGCGAAAGGAGACAATTGACTCCTTCCAAAACTCGTTCTCCTTGGGGCCGCAGCATAGAACGTTATGGTACGAGCTGATCCGAGAGGACGACGAAGCTAAAATCCGAGCCGGTTCTTGACGAATTTTGTCACCGCTTCGTCTTGGCTGCGAATGTAAAAATGATGGCCCGGGAAGATTCGTAACTTGAAGTTGCCGGTCGTTCGCTGTTCCCAGTCCTGCAGCAGAACACGCGTGATCTGGTCGTCATCGGCTCCACCAAGAATGGTCAACGGGCAGTCGAGCGGCGCATGTTCCGGGTGGGTGTAGGTTTCCAACAATTTGAGATCGGCGCGAATGGTGGGTGCCATGAACATCATTAAGTCCATCTCACCTTTCGATGTTGCCGCACCCGTACCGTATTTTCCGTTAAGGCGTTCGATCATATTGCGATCGGGCATCTTATGCAGCGGATCGGCCGGCAGGCGGAATTGGCTGGGCGCTCGACAAGCGGAAACGAACAAGTGTTGGACTTCGATGCCTTCCGTTCGCAAACGCTGAGCCCACTCGTAGCTGATCAACCCTCCCATGCTGTGTCCGAACAGCGCGATGGGCCCGGCGGCGGCGAACGAACGCAGCTCCCGCGTCATTCGGTCGATCAGATCGGGAAGATGGTCGACCGCCGGTTCGCGTGCCCTATCTTCGCGCCCGGGTAACTTGACGGGAACGACATGAACGACACCTTGCAAACGACGACTCCAACGATGAAACATGGCCGATCCACCGCCGGCATGCGGGAAGCAGAGGAGTCTTAGCGGTGCGCCCTCGTGGGCATTGGTGGGAAGCCAGCGGCTCATGCCAACCTACTTTGTGCGAAAGAATTGGGGCTGTCCTATAGGTTCTCGGCATGTAGGCCAAAGAATTCGATCGATCCTTGTTCAGAGGATTGCGAGCAATGATGGCAATTCTTGGCGAGCTGGATGATTCACGTCGTTTGGGTCGTTGTTCAGGTGCTGGCACGATAGCTATAATGGCTGAACCTGCCGCGAATGTGGCCTTCGAATACATTTTTCGGCGACAGGTTGCCGATTCCGACCAAGGAAAGATAGGGACCAGTCGATCCGATTCTTCTCAACGTTGGCAAGTCGTTTGCCTGGCAGCGTTGATAGCTTCCGCCGATTTGGATGTGGATGCGATCGGAAAAAACGCCTGGCCCGCGGAATCGAAAGCAGATGGGCATTCAGTATGGCAACCATTCAGTGGACGGAGCAAGTTGCATCCTTGAGTAACGCAAGAACACTCCACGGCGTCTTGGCCGAGCGAGCCCAATTGGCTGGCACGCGACAAGCTTATACCTTCCTTGGCAAAGACGCCGACGTACCGATGACGTTTGGCGAGCTCGACCAGCGCGCTCGGTCGATTGCGGCGATGTTGCAGCAGAGGTATGAGCCTGGGACACGGGCCATCTTAGTGTTTCCCGCTGGGATCGATTTTATCGCTGCCTTCTTTGGTTGTCTCTATGCTGGAATTCGCGCGGTTCCCACAACGTATCCCAAACCGCGTCGTCCGATGCCGCGGATGGCGTCGATCGTCCGCGACTGCGAACCGCAACTGGCGCTGACCGATGGTGAGACGTTGTCGACCATAGGTGAGTCGATCGCTGCTTCGAATTTGCCGCAGATCGATTGGGTCGATGTCAACGAAGCGAGTGACGCAGAAGGACTGTCACCGGTCGATGTGGCGACCGACGATATCGCCTTCTTGCAATACACGTCGGGGTCAACCAGTGAGCCCAAGGGTGTGATGGTCTCGCATGGGAACCTGCTGCACAATTTGGAAATGATTCGGCATGGCTTTGGTCTATCATCTTTCGAGCCTGATCGACTGTCGGATACCGGTGTCTTCTGGTTACCCGCTTATCACGACATGGGGCTCATCGGTGGATTGTTGGAATCGCTGTATGTCGGTGGCCACAGCGTGCTGATGTCGCCAGCGGCTTTCCTGCAACGTCCGACAAGTTGGCTGGAAAAAATGTCGGAATACAAAGCGACGATCAGCGGCGCACCCAACTTTGCGTATGAACTCGTCGTCAATCGAACGACGGACGAGCAGCGGGAACAGTTGGACTTGTCGAATTGGAAGGTCGCTTTTTGTGGTGCCGAACCAATTCGTCCCGAGACATTGGAATACTTCGCCAACTCCTTTGCGTCGTGTGGGTTTAGTAACAGCTCGTTCTATCCCTGCTTTGGTTTGGCGGAAGGGACGCTGTTGGCTTCGGGGACGGTCGGGCCCAAACCGCTCGATGTCCATGTCATTAGCCGATCTGCGCTCGAGCAACACCAGGTCGAAATCGTCGAAGACGCAACCTCGTCAGATGCTCAGCGGTTGATCACTTGTGGCGGCACATTGCTGGACCAAGAGATCGTGATCGTCGATCCGCAGACCTGCCTACCCCGTCCTGACCGTACCGTGGGCGAAGTCTGGGTGAAGGGGCCCAGCATCGCGCAGGGCTATTGGAATCGTCCCGAGGATACCGCGAAAACGTTTCAAGCACATCTTGCCGATTCGAATCACGGGCCGTTCTTGCGCACGGGCGACTTAGGATTCCTGATCGACGAGAAGCTGGTCGTGACAGGCCGTGTCAAAGACGTGCTCATCATCCGCGGACGCAACTACTATCCACAAGATGTGGAGCAAACGGTCGGGAACGCTCATGAAGCGCTGCGTCAAGATTCAGGGGCTGTATTCACGGTCGAACGAGAGGGCCAAGAGCAGGTGGTCGTCGTGCACGAGATCGACCGCAACTATCGAAAAACCGATTTCGAAGAAGTCGTGAACGCGGTTAGGCAAGCCGTCGCGACCGGACATGAGTTGGATGTCTACGGCGTCGCCCTCATTCGACACATGAGTCTGGCTCGGACGACGAGTGGCAAAGCGCAACGCCATTTTTGTAAGAAGCAATTTGAAGCGGGCGAGTTGAAGTCGCATCAAATTTGGACTCGTGATCTGGCCGAAAAGCCGGCGGACTCGACGCCGCGGCCAGACCGCTTCGAACGACCTGCCGAAGCGATGACACCGGAGGAGGTGTCGCGCTTTGCTGACAGGATTGAAAAGTGGATGCTGCAGTGGCTGATGGAACGGGCTGCAGTGCCCGAAGAAGAAGTAAATCGAGACAAGCCATTTGCCGAATTCGGACTTGATTCATTGACGGCGGTCGAATTGAGCCAAGAGTTAGAAGATTGGGTTGGCGTCGAAGTCGTGCCCACCATCGCCTGGAATTATCCGACTCCTGCGGCGCTGTCCAACTACCTGGCCAGACAAGCGGCCGGCGTCGACGAGCCAGAAGTCGCTGCCAAGCAACCGGCCGTGGACGAAGATCTCGAGAAACTGTTGAACGAGATCGAATCGATGAGTGACGAAGAGGCCAAACGGACGTTGGAAGCAGAGGGGAATTCTTAGTCGCCGCCCGGTTCCTCCTATGCCCATGGCTGCTGACGGAATCTACAATTCGGGATTCGGAGTTGCCTGCCTCGTTCTTGCCGACGGCGCGGCGCTCGTGCCGCTTGTGGGGAGAAGCTCGATGAGAATCATGTTCCGACTGATCTTCCTGGCCGCCTTCGGTTTGACGCCAGGCGTCAGCAACGCGGAAGAGACGCTTCCCAATTTCGTAATTATCTACATTGATGACATGGGCTATGCGGACATCGGTCCGTTCGGTGCCGAAGACTATGCAACGCCTCACCTCGACCGGATGGCGGCCGAGGGAATGCGGCTGACCGATTTTCAGGTGTCATCCGCAGTCTGCTCTGCTTCTCGAGCCGCTCTGTTGACGGGCTGTTATCACGTACGTGTTGGTTTTCACGGAGCGCTAGGCCCCAGTTCAAACCAGGGCATCCATGATCGTGAAGTTACGATTGCCGAACTGCTGAAGGAAAAAGGCTACGCCACCGCCTGCTTCGGGAAATGGCATCTGGGGCACCATCGTCAGTTCTTGCCGTTACAACACGGCTTCGACGAATACTACGGCTTGCCCTATTCCAATGACATGTGGCCCTATCATCCCAGTTACGCCGATGTGCCTCCCGCAGCTGCAAAACGGAAGCAGGGGTATCCGGACCTGCCGCTGATCAAGGGTAACGAGATCATTGATCCGATCGTCACCGGTGAAGACCAAGCTCGGCTGACGACGGCCTACACCGAGCGTGCGGTCGACTTTATCCAGCGAAATGCCAAGCGACCGTTTTTCTTATACGTTCCACATTCGATGGTGCACGTGCCTCTGTTCGTTTCAGAGAAATTCGCAGGAAAGAGTGGTGCCGGATTGTTCGGGGACGTCGTGATGGAAATCGATTGGAGCGTCGGCCAGATTCGCAAGGCGTTGGAAGAAGCGGGGATCGATGACCGAACTTTGGTCGTCTTCACGTCTGACAATGGTCCGTGGCTCAACTACGGCGATCACGCCGGTTCGGCCAAGCCGCTGCGCGAAGGGAAAGGGACGATGTTTGAAGGTGGCTGTCGAGTCCCAACGATTGCTTGCTGGCCAGGAAAGGTGCCGGCAGGAACAACCTGCGACGAATTGGCCCTGACAATGGACCTTCTGCCGACGATCGCAGCACTGACCGGCGCCTCGCTGCCCGATCATCAAATCGACGGCAAAGACATTCGGCCGTTGCTGATGGGAGAGGAAGGAGCCCGATCACCCCATGATTCGTTTGCACATTACTACCATCGTGGCAGCCTACAGGCGATCCGCGACCGTGAATGGAAGCTCCATTTCCCCCACAGGTATCGCACGCTCAAGGGTCGCCCCGGGGGGAGTGGAGGCAAGCCCGTGAACTACGATCATGCGGAGATCGGGGAAGCGCTCTTCCATCTCAAGACCGATGTGGGAGAAACCACTGACGTAGCGAAAGACCATCCCGAAGTCGTGAACCGCTTACGAAAACTGGCCGAGGCCGTCCGCGCCGATCTCGGCGACAAGCTGACCGAACGTGTGGGCGAGGGCATCCGGCCAGCAGCCCAGCTGCCCACAGCGCCATCTCCTCCGAAGTAGCTCTACGCTCCGAGTCGAGTCTCCAGCCACGCCCCAGCCGTACGAAGCAGTAGAGCCGGCTATCCAACGGGGGTTCACCTCAAGGCAGTGCGACAAACTCCTAAATGCGGTGTTGCAATTGGGGCGAGGCGAGCCAATCCGCCCACGCTTGTGTTCGCACAACACGCCTGCTTCTTTTCGACCGCGAACTGACAATCATTGCGAGACCTAGCCGCCACGCGATTGCAAAAGCGTCCCATCCAGCTTTGCTTGGGCGGTGCGAATGAGCGCATCATGCTTCTTCCCAACGCCAAGCAGGCCGACGGGGATGCCCTGGGCTTTCAGGATTCTGGTAGCGCGGGCGTTGATGAACACCATCATCAGCAGGCTCAAAAGGCCGAAGGTCACGCTGATTCCGAGCATGGCTAAGAGGACGAAGGCGATGCGAGAAATCGGATGGAATTTGACGGCCGTCGCCAGCACGCCAACGGCGATCACGCGTAGGAGATAGGCGACCAGCCAGCCGCCGAAGAGTGCGTAGCCAAAAAGCCATGACGGCATTCCCGTGATCCCGATGAAGGTGATACAGAGCAGGCCGAGTGAGATCATCACCGACAAGAGAAGCAGTCGTTGAGCCTTCGCGATAAAACGGAGATTCCACTTGGCGGCTGTTGGCTGTTCTAACGGAGTCGCCGGTGCCGCAAAAGGATTGAAGTCTTGTTCAGAATCCATGCGATCGGGGTTTCATCCGAGTGTGGGGGGCAGGCGATGTCGAGCAGCAGGCGATGCTAGGTGGTCAGTGTTTCGATACGCACGGCGCAGACTTTGTATTCGCCCGTTTGTGTTACCGGATCGCCCGCGTCGTTCGTCAGTAAATTGGCCCGTGATTCGGCAAAGTGCATCGGCATCCAGGTGCAGCCGGGTCGGACTCGGGGGGAAATCCACGCTTCCGCTTCGACAGCGCCGCGGCGTGAGCAGACTTTCACTTTCTCGCCGTGTTGAATCCCCAGTTGCTTGGCATCGTAACGATGCATCTCAATGAAATTGCCTCGCTGTTTGGCCACCGGTCCTGGATCGCGACGCGTTTGCGTGCCCGCGTTGTAGTGGTACAGCGTTCGCCCAGTCGAAAGCACGAGCGGGTATTCGATGTCGGGCAGCTCGGCACTGGGACGGTAGGCGACCGCTTGGAACTGAGCTTTCCCAATGATCGGACCGTCGAGATGCAAGGTCGGTGTGCCTTCGTGCTGATCGTCGGTGCAGGGCCACTGCATGCCAGCGACGCGCTCTTCCAGACGCGCATGGGAAATGCCGGCAACCTTTGGCGTCAGCGCGGCCATCTCGTCATAAACTTCGGCGGGGCTGGAATAGTTGGGCATGGCATAGCCGACGGTACGAGCAAAGTCGCACAGGATTTGCCAATCGGCCCGCGCTTGACCCGGCGGATCGACCGCCTTGCGAACTCGTTGCACGCGCCGATCGCTGTTGGTGAAGACACCATCCTTCTCAGCGAAGCAGGCACCGGGAAACACGACATCGGCGAAACTGGTGGTGACGTTATGGAAGATTTCTTGGCACACGAGGAAGTCACAATGCTCGTTCAGCCCTTCCTCCACCTTCGCCACGTTCGGTTCAGAGATGACGATATCTTCGCCCATCACGTACAAGCCGCGAATGTTGCCTTGCTGCAGCTCTTTCATCATCACGTTGAGGTTCAAGCCATCGTTGGGTGACAACTGGCAATCCCAAGCCGCTTCGAATTTCTGACGCACCGCGTCGTCGGTGACTTTTTGATAGCCCGGATAGAAAACGGGAGTTGCTCCCGCGTCATTCGCACCTTGCACATTGTTCTGGCCTCGCAGCGGATTCATGCCGGCCGATCGGACTCCCAGGTGGCCGGTCATCAACACCAAATTGGCCAACGCATAGACGTTGTCGGTGCCGTGCGTATGTTCGGTAATGCCAAGCGTGTAATAGATGCCGGCTTTCTTCGTGGTGGCGTACAGTCGCGCCACGTCGCGAATGTCGCCGGCCGGGACGCCGGTCACCTTTTCCGCTTCTTCTGGCGAGTAGTCGGCAACGGCCGCGATCACCTGTTCGAATCCTGCGGTGTTCTTTTCGATGAAGGCGCGGTCGACCAAATCTTCCGCGATGATGACGTGCGCCATCGCGTTTAACAGCCAGACGTCAGTTCCCGGTTTCAATTGCAGGTGTTTTTCGGCGATGCCGGCCATCCAGATCGCCCGCGGGTCGGCCACGACGAGCCGGGAGCCGCGTTGGACCGCTCGCTTCATCTCCATCGCGATGATCGGATGCGCTTCGGATGTATTCGATCCGATCACGAACATCATTTCGGTATCACGAATCTCGTCGATCGAGTTCGTCATGGCGCCCGCTCCAAACATTGTCACCAGACCGGCGACGGTAGGAGCGTGTCACGTAGCGGCACACTGATGAATGTTGTTCGTGCCGAACGCGGCACGCGACAACTTTTGCATCAAATAATTCTCTTCCCCCGTGCAGCGACTGGAGGAGATGAAGCCGAGCGAGTCGGCGCCGTGCTCTTCCTTGACCGCCATGAGCCCCTGGGCCGCCACATCGAGCGCGTTCTCCCAGGTCGTCGGGTGCAATTCGCCATCCTCACCCCGCACGAGCGGTTCGGTGATGCGGTCTTCATGGTGGATGAAGTCGTAAGCGAAGCGGCCTTTCACGCAAAGGTTGCCGTCGTTAACGGTTTCGCCAGGCGGAGGACTGGTGATCTTAAGGACTTGCTGATTCGCCGCATGAAGATCCAGCTGACAGCCGACGCCACAAAAATTGCAAGTCGTGCGTGTTTTCACCGTTTCTGGAGGCAGAATCGCCGGTGCTTTTTTCTCAATCAGTGCACCCGTTGGGCAAGTATCGATACAGCCGCCACACAGTTCGCACGAGGTGTCCAGCAACCCTCGTTCGCCGGCCGTTGAAATCGTTGTTTCCCCTCCGCGAAAGGCGAGCGTGATCGCGTTGACCGATTCGACTTCATCGCAGTAGCGGGTGCAGCGCGCACACAAGATGCAAAGCTGTGGATCAAATTTGATGTACGGATTCACATCGGTGTCCCGCCCACGGCGTGGCGCTTCGATCGCCTCCAGCTGTAAGGGCGGTGTCTTCTCGGCAAGCGCCCGCAGTTGATTCAGGTTCGCCGTTTCGATCGGCAACCCGGCCTCGTCCAGCGCGTGATCGGACAAATACATGCCGTACAAGACACGCCGATGCCGTTCGATGCGTTCCGATTCGGTCGTGACCTTCATTCCGTCGGCAACTTTCCAAGCACAGCCAGGCTGCATCCGTCGTTGCCCTTCGACTTCCACCAGGCAGACGCGACAGGCTCCGGCCGGTTCCAGGCGTGGGTCGTGGCACAGCGTCGGAATGTCGATGCCGGCTCGCTGAGCAACGTCCAGAACCGTTTCACCTTCGTAAGCGGTGTACGTTTGGCCGTTCAATTCGACGTCGAATGTTTTGGCGTGGTTGATCATGATGCTCTATTCTTCGCTGTCGGGCGTTTCTTGACGAGTCACAAAAGCTTCTGGGAAATGTTCTCGTGCACTTTCAAGCGGCTTGAACGCGACCATTCCAAGTCCGCAGATCGAGCCTTCTTCCATCTCCCAACTGACATCTTCGGCGAGCGCCAACGCGTTCGAATTGCCCGTATCGAGAAATTTGTGCACTTGTCGCCGCAAGTATTGGCTGCCGATGCGGCAAGGGGCACACTGTCCGCAGCTCTCCCGTTCGAAGAACTCGGTTTGCCAGGACGCTGCCTGAGCCATATCGACCGTGTCGTTGAGCACCACTAGCCCCGCGCTCCCCAGCATCGAACCGACATCGCCCAGATGCTTGTAATCGAGTGGCAGGTCCCGATACTTCATCGGCAAGAAACCGGCCGAGGCTCCACCCGGGCTAAAAGCGAGCGGCTCGCCATCGTAACCACCCGCTTCGGCGACCAATTCGTCCAGCGTGACGCCCAGCGGCATTTCATAAACGCCCGGTTTGTTCACGTGCCCGGAAACGCAGTACAGTTTTGACCCAGCTTCGGTACGGCCCTGGCTTTTGAACCATTCACCGCCACGTTCAATGATCGACGGCACGAGCGCGATCGTCTCGACGTTGTGCATCAGGGTCGGCTTGCCGCGGAAGCCGGCCTCGGTAGGGAAGGGCGGTTTGAGACGTGGCATGCCCCGCTTGCCTTCCAGCGATTCCAGGAGCGCCGTCTCCTCTCCGCAGATGTACGCGCCATGCCCCTTGGCGATATGGACCGTTACGTCACCGAGGTGAGGTTGAGCCTCTGCAATCGCTTTTTCAAGGAGACGGATTTCGTTGATGTACTCGCCACGAATGTAGATGAAGATGTCTTTCGATTCGGTCGCCATGGCGGCGATCGCCAAACCTTCCAGCATCTTGAAGCACTGCCGCAGGATCACTTCCCGGTCTTTGAAGGTGCCCGGTTCACTTTCGTCGGCGTTGCAAACGACGTAACGTTCGGTTTCGGGTTGCTGCCGTAGGGCGGTCCATTTGAAATGAGCCGGAAAGCCGGCTCCGCCACGTCCTTGCAGGCCGGCCGCTTTGAGTTCGGCGATCACCGACTCGGCGCCCATGGATCGCGCCTTGGCCAGTTGCGTGAAGCTTCGATCGGGTTCGCCGGCCAAGTTGAGCGGCAGTTCTGGATTGTCGGGAGTGATCGAGCGAGGTCGAGTTCCGTACGTGGCTAGTTCCATCTCTTCGGTCAGCGTTGCGGGGGCCCGATCACATTGGCCCAGGCAGCTGACTCGTTCGACCTCTTTGCCGCTGGCGATGAAGTCTTCGGCCAGCAAATCGGCGCCCATCATTTGGCAGGTGAGACCATCGCAAACTCGCAAGCGTCGACCGGGTCGGTTGATGAGCGAATAGAAGAGTCCAGCGCCCCAGATGTCGGCTTCCGGAATGCCAGTCGCCGCGGCCACTTTGCGCACCGCCTCGTCGCTCACACCACCTTCGTGTTCCAGCAGATCGAATATCTCTTCGCGATTGGCGCCGTGTAAATGCATGGATTTCTTTGCTACGAAGTAAGGACCCGTTCGCCGCCCGAATAGACATTGAACCGTTGGTCGGACGCAAATCCGATCAGTGTGACATTGTACCGCCGCGCCAGTTCGATCGCCAAGCTTGACGGTGCGCCGACCGCCACAATCATCGGTACCCTGGCAACGAGCGCCTTTTGCATGATCTCGAAGCTGGCTCGCCCACTGAGCACGATCAAGCGATCAGCGAGCTGCGTGGTTCCACCGAGGAACGATTCCCCGAGCAATTTGTCGACGGCATTGTGACGGCCGACATCTTCACGAAGCGAAACGAGCGTGCCATCATCGGAGAACAGGCCTGCTG
The DNA here is from genome assembly GCA_964480915.1 of uncultured Pirellulaceae bacterium. GTDB lineage: Bacteria > Planctomycetota > Planctomycetia > Pirellulales > Pirellulaceae > CAWGCE01. The sequence continues at coordinate 117,225 of CAYZRS010000001.1, forward strand.
CATGGAGTCCGCCGGTGTTGGCGAAGGTCGGTTGGCTGTTGCGCAGCGTCTCGGGCAGCCCGCGGATGGTACTTTCGCCGCAGCGAAAATCATCGTCCAGCACGGTTAAGCCTTGGACGGAAAGCGCTTCTAAAGAGGCTTTGCCGCAGACGCCGCAGCTGCTGGTGGTATAGAAATTGCGCTGCAAGTGGCTTAGCGCCAGCTCGACATCTGGCTTGAGCGTGATGCGAACGATGTTGCCCGTGGGGGTGCCATCCGCTGCGCTGCCACTCGTTTCGATCGATTCGATCTGATCCGGCGACGTAAGAATCGATTCGGTAAACAAAAAGCCGGCCGCCAATTCCCGGTCGTACCCGGGCGTTCGCATGGTGACCGAAAGGCTCCGCATCGTACGACTAGCGGAGGCGCCGAAGACGACTCGAATCTCCATCGGCTCTTCAACAGCGACGCGGTCATCTACCAACGAATTGGAATTCGTGGTGATGCGAGAAATGCGAAACTCCTTTTCGCTCGGTTCAGTCATGCGGGCATTGTAGGTCATGGGTCGAATCGGTTGTAGCTGCAATCTGCCAACGAGCGACGTCGGCGGAGAAAGAGCAAGAAACTAGAGAGCTTACGGGGTTTTTGGTACCTGAGTGCGTAGTCGTGGCCGTCTCGGCCGCGAAAAAGTTGGGGCGATTCGAACGAGAGGTTATAAGGGAAGTAGAGAGAGGCGAGCTTTCCATTTGCTGATGTTGATAAGCCCGCGGGAGTTACAAGTCTTCGAGTTCCAACGGGCAAGTCTCGTCAGCGCTTCACAGCTTTTTTTGCTAGGAGTGGCGGGATGGGAATTCGTGTTGAGTGTCCCAATGGACACGTCTTTAAAGTTAAGGATAAGTACGCCGGCAAAAAAGGTGTATGTCCTCATTGCAAAGGTCACGTCGTGGTCCATGTGCCCGCGACGGTCGACTCTTTTTCGCATGATGTCCTCGATGGTGTGAATACCATGGAGGGAGCCAGCAGCAGCAGTTTGCTCGGCGGTAGCGCTGTGAAACATAGCACCCGGGCTTGCAAGAGCTGTGGGATGCACAATCCCTACTGGCACGCTAAGTGTGCCGGTTGCGGAACGTTCCAAGACAACTGACGTCGCCCTATACGTAGCGCCATACGTAGCCCCATCCGTAGCGCCAGAGGGTCGGGGGGGGTTTTTGGGGGGGGGGGGGGGGGGTGGTGGGGGGGGGGGGGGGGGAAAAAA
>CAYZRS010000001.1:118468-153993 GCA_964480915.1 uncultured Pirellulaceae bacterium
GGGGTGGTTTTGGGGCGGGGCTACCAACCGGGGGGGGGTGCGGGGGCCCAAAAAACACCCCCGACCCTTTCGGTTCAGCGCGGTTTGACCTGCGCTTCTTCAGCAAGCTGGGCCTGCCAACGCTGAATTTGCTGCATCGCTTCCAGCGGGGACGCATCGTTCAGTTCGAACGCCCGCAATTCATCGACGATCGGATGCTCTTCCATGCCGAATAGTGACAATTGGAATTCGGCAGGCCGTTCGGCCGCTTGACGTGTTCTGTCCCGTTCTGACTGGCGCCCGTTGCTGCCGTCTTCTTGGTGCATCGCTTCCAGCTTGGCCAAGATTTGCTTCGCCCGTCGATTCACCGGGCGGGGCACACCGGCCAAGCGAGCGACGTGGATTCCGTAGCTCTTGTCGGCAGCACCTTCCACGATGCGATGCAAGAAGACGATTTCGTCGTTCCATTCTTTGACCGACACTTGCAGATTCACAACTCCGTCGTGTATCGATTCCAGCTCGGTCAACTCGTGGTAGTGAGTTGCAAAGAGAGTTCGCGCTCCGATCGTGTCGTGCAAGTGTTCACAGATCGCCCAGGCCAAGGAGATGCCGTCATAGGTGCTCGTGCCGCGGCCGATTTCATCCAAGATAACCAGGCTTTTGTTCGATGCCGTGTTGAGGATGCGTGCCGTCTCGGTCATTTCGACCATGAACGTACTTTGCCCCTTCGCCAATTCGTCGCTCGCCCCGACCCGTGCGAAAACTCGATCAGCGACGCCCACCGTCGCCTTTTCAGCCGGTACGAAACTGCCCATCTGCGCCATGATGGTGATCAAAGCGGTCTGCCGAATGAAGGTGCTTTTACCTGCCATGTTGGGGCCGGTGATGAGCAGCAGGCGCCGCTCAGCGCCATCGGTCGACGTATCGTTGGGTACGAACGTGCCTTGCGGTTCCAGGATATCGAGCACCGGGTGACGGCCGCCCAGGATCTGCAGGTCGACCTCGTCGGTCATCTTGGGCTGGCAGTAATTCCGCGTGCGGGCCAGTTCGGCCAGCCCACAGATCACGTCCAGATGAGCCAGCACGTCGGCGGTCGCTCGCAGCTGACTCGTCGATTCATGCACGACGTCACGCAGCTGAGAAAACAGACTGTATTCGAGTTCCTTGGCTTTCTCTTCTGCCGAGAGGACTTTCTCCTCGTACTCTTTCAACTCCGGCGTGATGTAACGTTCCGCATTCTTCAACGTCTGTTTGCGAATGAAGTATTCGGGCAGCTTATCTTTATTGGCATTGGTGACTTCGAAGTAGAAACCAAACACACGGTTGAAGCCCAGCTTCAGGCTGGTGATGCCGGTCTGCTCTTGCTGCTGCTGTTGGTACTCGCTCAACCACTGCTTGCCGCCCGTGGCCAGGTTGCGAAGTTCGTCAAGCTTCGCGTCGTAACCCGCGCGGATCACGCCGCCGTCACGGATCGTGAGCGGACAATCGTCGACCAGTGCCGCTTCCAGCTTGGCTCGCAGCTCCGGACAAAGGTCGATGGCCGCTTCCAGCTGATTTAACAGTGTGCTTTTCCGTTCGGCCAACTTCGCTTTCACGTGTGGCAGCTTTTTCAATGTGCGACCGACGTACTGCAAATCTCGCGGGCTGGCTCGGCCGGTCGTAATGCGCGACATGAGCCGATGCATGTCGTAGACCTCGCGCAGCTCGTTGCGCAGGTCGCCCGTCAATTTCTGGTCGCTCACGCACTCGCCGATGGCCGCTTGCCGATGCTCAATCTCGCTGACCGAGGTCAACGGGCTGTTGAGCCACTGAGCCAGCAACCTTGATCCCATCGCCGTCACCGTCTTGTCGATGACACCCAGCAGCGAGCCAACTCGGCCATCATCGCGGATCGAACGAGTCAGTTCCAAGCTGCGACGAGTCGCTTGGTCGATCTCCATGGTCGAGTCATGACGAAACGGAATCAGTCGATCGATATGATCGAGCGACGCTTTCTGCGTTTCGTTCAAGTAGTCGATGATCGCACCGGCCGCCGCCAGCAATGACAGGGAATCATCATCGACGCCGAAGCCGGCCATCGTGGCGGTGGAGAAGTGATTGTGCAATCGCTCGCGCGCCGTATCGATGGTGAAAGTCCAATCGGGCCGCTTGGTGACGTTGTATTCGCCCAATTGCTGCAAGAGCGCTTCGTCATCGTCCGAAATGAGGCATTCGGACGGCGCGATCCGGGCCAGGTGATCAACGATGCGGCTCGCTTCGGCTTCGCACACGTAAAAATGTCCGGTCGACAAATCGACCCACGCGATGCCAAACATCGCGTCTTGACGTTTGCGGCCTGGCGGCCTCGCGACGGCGGCCAAGTAGTTATTGGCGCGTGGATCGAGCAGCGCATCGTCGGTCAACGTTCCCGGAGTGACCACGCGAGTCACCTCGCGCTTCACCAGCCCTTTGGCCTTTTTGGCATCTTCAACCTGGTCGCAGATGGCGACCTTGTAACCGAGCTGGATGAGCTGAGCCAAGTAGCTGTCGAGCTGATGGTGCGGGAAGCCGGCCATCGGGATCGGATTCTCGCCCTTGTCGCGGCTCGTCAGAGTCAGTCCAATCGCCGCGGCTGCCTTTTCAGCGTCCTCATGAAAGAGCTCATAAAAGTCGCCCATGCGAAAGAACAGCAGCGCATCGCCGCTGAGCTTTTTCGCCTCGTCATACTGCTGCATCATCGGTGATTTAGCCATCGACGAATGTTAACAAAATGGGCGAGGAGGCAAAAGAAGGCAGCCGCCAAAGGACCAGCGACTCGGTTTAAGAATTACCGATTAGGGGGATCGGAACAAGTCATCAGCCAGCCATGAGCCACGTCAATGTCCGCAGCGTATGGCTCCGCTACGCCTTTCGCCGCTTTCTAAGTGACTGCGTTTGCATGTTGCAGATCTTGATCGCGTCGCGCGCTAAAGTAGCGTTGAGGATCGGGTTAGGGATTCCGGTCTTAATGCTCTGAGCGACCGCTTTCAGTTCGGCGGAAAAGGCGTTCATCATCGGGTCGCCGGTCGGCATTTTGGCTTGGTGCACTTTACCTTTGCGGTCGAGCAACGTCGGGACGCACAAGTACTTGGCTTCCTTGCCGAGGACTGCGAACTCGAATTGTAGCGTCGCCTCTTCCAGATGAATTTCGAAACCGTGATTGAAGGGGCGCCCCTGCTGGTTGATCGTACCGCTGGTTGCCTGGACGACGACGTTTGGTTCGGGAAAGCGAAAGTCGGTGTTCCAGAATTCGGCCAGGTTGCCGCGCAGGCGACCGGAAGTGGTCAACGACACGGGCATACCGAACAGCAGGCGGATGAAGTGAGCGTCGTGCACGTGGAGATCGAGCATCGGTCCACCGATGCGGTGCTCGTCCCAGTAATGCGTAAGCCAAGCCGGGTCGGAGATAACTCGCCGAAAGTGTCCGCCTAGCAACTGGCCGTACTTGCCGCTTTGCACGACTTTGTAAGCCCAAGCGTATTCGGGAAGGAACGGCAAGACGTGTCCGACCATCAGTTGGCGATTGGCTTTGTCGGCGGCGCGAACCATTTTGTCGCATTCCTTCGGTGTGAGCGCCATCGGCTTCTCACAGAACACATGTTTACCTGCCTTCAATGCGTGACAGGCAGTTTGACTGTGCAGTCCCGGCGGCAACGTCACGTCGACGACATCGATCTTGTCGTTGGCCAGCATTTCGTCGAAGTTTTGATAGGTCGCGATACCGGACAAATCCATCTTCTTGCCTGGCGGGCCGAAGTTGCCTTGGATGCCTCGCCAATCTCCCTTCAGCCGCTTCGCGTCCAGTTCACACATGGCGACGACCTTCACGCCGCGCAGTTTCTGGTACGAGAGATAATGAATCATCCCCATGAAACCGATTCCGGTGATGCCGACTTTAATCATGGCGACTTGCCTTTCAAGACGAGAGCTACAGGTGAGCAAAGGAGTGCCGCTATTGTTCCGGGCATTTCAGGGTGATACAAGTTGGCGAGCAAGTGCGCACGCTCCGCTTGCAGGCCAGATGGTCGGCAGTGAATACCGGCCGGGCGCTTAAGCGGCTTGCTCGCTGCTGTCGCGTCGCTCGACAAATCGCGCCTCGTAGCAGGCTCGCAGCAGCCGCTGGGCGTCGTTGATACGTTCGAGCAGAATCGGGTCTTGCTGTGAGAGATTTTCGACGAGCGCCCGTTCCGTGGCGTCGTCCATTCGCTCGAGCATTTGCGCGATCATGATGGGACCGCTTCGGGAAGCGAGCGGGCGGGTCCCTTTTCCCAAAATCTGATTGGCCACGACAGAGCAGACCTCGTGCAGCACATCAGGAGCGGCCGAGTTGCCGTTGGCCACCCGTTGCGCGACGCTCAGTTGGAGCGTCGTGCTCAAACGCGAAAGGACGGCTGCTGCATGTCCTGCGGGCAATTGGTGAAGCACGGCGGCGACCGTTTGTGGCAATTCGGGCGCCAGCAGTTCCGCGAGCTCTTTCGCATCCGCTTCGGTCATCAGCTCGCGCACTTCCTTGGTGGTGAAGATCGCTTCGAATGCCGAATCTTGCTGTGGAATCTGGTTCAATTCGTCCGTCAATTGAGCTGGCAAAGAATGATCGATTTCGAGCCGATCGGTAACTCGACCTGCCAGCAACTTGATCTGATTGGCCGTCAACCGCTGCAGCAGGGCAGCCGCGTCGCCGGGCGGCAGACTGGCTAGGAGAGCGAGCGGTCGTGAGCGTTGATGGTCCATTCCTTTCAACATCGACCTCATCAGCGGTCGTTGTTCAACAGTTCTTGTGGGAAACGCTAGCTTTCGTTGGCCGCGCCGTCGCTGCCGCTTATTGGCCGGTCATCTGGCTGACAAGTTGCACGAATTCGGGCTCTTCTCCCAGTCGTTCTTGGAGTTCGTTGAGTACGAACTCTTTCACATCCGGGGCGCCCCATTGCCACGCTGCCCGCAGGCGCTCGATCGCCGACCGCCGCAGATCGACGGGGGTTGGCCCGTCTTTTTCCCCAGGCTGATCGGCCAGCCAATCGGCCACGTTGAGGATCGCTTGGGCCGCAATGAGGTCGGCTGCCGGTGCGTCAGAGCTCGAAGTGGGCAGCCGATTGATGCGTTCCAGCCCTTCGTCCAAATTGCCGCCGCGTATGATGGCGACGGCGATGCCCGCTCGGTCACGCAACTCGTCCGCCAGGTAGGGCGGTTTGAGTTCCAGCGCTTGCCGAGTGGTCACCGCTTGCTCAAACCAGTGACGAGCCCTCTCCCAGTCGCCCCGCTCTACTTCGAGTTGGCCTAGCAGAGAATAGGCCCACGCGTCGTCAAGACGGTCTTGTTTTTGAGCTGCCGAAGAGGCGGTTTCTCCGGGCCCGCAAGCGATGGCTCTTAGAAAGCACTTTCGAGCCAGATCGTATTGCTGGGCAAGTTCATGATCCCTGCCCAGGTTCCGATAGGTTTTTGCCAGCCGCAGGACGTTGCTGGAGAGTTCCGGATTGTCTCTCAAAATCTCTTCACGAACTTCGACAGCCTTCGTCAGCATGCGGATGCGATCTGCCAAATGCTCTGTCCCCTTGGAAGCAACCGCTGCACCCTGCAAACAGATGCTCCACAAGTCTTTGTATTTGACAACTCGCGGAAAGCTCTCTGCCAATTGCCGGAAGTGAGCCCTCGCTTCCAAGTAGCGGGAAAGTGCCAGATCGCGTCTTCCTTCGATCATTTCCAGGTTGGCCCAATTGTAATGGTTTTGCGCCATCATCGACTGGTACTCGGCCGATTCGGGATACCGTTGTCGCAATCGTTTCAGCGCCGCTTCCGTTTCTGCGAAGTGATCTCGCGCCTCGTCGGGTCGCTTGGTCTGTTTGCAATGGATGGCGTAGCTGCTGTGGATTTTTGCTCGGGTGACGAGTAGTCGAGTATTTTCAGCAGGCGTCGGTACGATGCCCGAAACGATTTCGACCGCCGCACGATAGTAGTCGCCAGCCTGTTCCAATTCGTCTTCTCGCTCAGAACAGATGCCCAGACTTCGGTAAAGTTCGGCACGCGCTTGGAGGATGTCGAGCGACGGGGCGGCCGGAACGCGTTCCAAGACGGCCAGCCCGTCATGCAGAATGCGAGTCGAAGCTGGGCCGTCTCCCCGAATCTCAGCGATGCCCGAGAGTTTGCACAGCGCATTTGCGTGTTCTGCTGCGACCGCTTCCAGGCCGTTGGAAGCCGTATAGGATTCACAAATCGCGATCAGGTTTTGCAATGCCTTTTCGGTCGCGTCAACGTCCTTCAAGTGCCAAGCGATTTCAGCAGCCCGCCGCCACGCTTTGATCGTGTCGATTTCGGCCATCGTCGGATCGATCGCTTCATCCTGCAAAAACCGCTGATTGATGTCGGCGGCCCGCTCGAGAATTCGTTTGCGGATGGCCTCGGTTTGCGGAAGGTCGTGCATTTCGGCGGCGATGTCGGTCAGGAGCTCGTCGACGGCGTCTTGGGCCGCCCGCAGATTTCTGGTCGCGCGATCTTTTTGAGCCCGCACTTCCACAAGGCTGCGTTCCGCGCGCAACCATTGCCATCCGAAAGAGAGCGAGCCGGTGATCAGCAGCCCGATCGCGAGGCCGCTGACGGCGGCCAGCGCTCGATTTCTCTGGCACCAGCGGCGCGCTCGTTCCGCCTTGCCAATCGGTCTGGCCTGTATCGGCCGCCCATCGAGAAAGCGTTGCAGTTCCTCGGCAACCTGTTTGGCCGTGGCGTACCGCTCGGCAGGCGACTTCTCCATGCACTTTAAGCAGATCGTTTCTAAGTCGCGCGGGATCTTCGGATTCAGACGCCGCAGGAAAGGCGGGTCGGTGTGCAAGACGTGATACAGCAACATCTTGACGTTTCCCTCAAACGGGAGACTGCCGGTGAGTAATTGAAAGAGGATGACGCCCAGGGAATAGATGTCCGTCCGGTGGTCCGTCTGGTGCGCCTCGCCGCGAGCCTGTTCTGGCGACATATGGGTTGGGGTGCCGAGGATGTGGCCCTCGACGGTCATCGTCACTTCCCCCGCTTCCCGCTTGGCGAGGCCGAAATCCATAAGATGCGTTCGGTTCCGATGGTCGACGACGACGTTGGACGGTTTCACATCGCGATGGATGACTCCGGCGCTATGGGCGTGATCGAGCGCCAGCGCCAGCTCGCGACACATCTGGACTGCTGCTCGGAATGTCGGGCGGTGGTTCTCGAGCCACTGAGAAAGGTCGCTGCCTTCGACGTATTCGCTGACGATAAACAGCGAATCGTCCTGCTGACCGACCTCGTGAATTTGAACAATGTGGGGATGACGCAATTGGGCCGCAGCGCGCGCTTCGCGCAGGAATTGTTCTTCTCGCAGAGGGTCGACGGGGCCAAGCCGCGGAATCTTCACCGCGACTGTCCGGTCGAGCTGTTCGTCATGCGCTTTCCACACCGTTCCGAACGCGCCAGCGCCGATCTTTTCTTGCAGTTCGAAATGGCCGACGAAATCTGGTCTCGCCGAATCGCCGTCGCACGGCGTATCGCCGACGAGACTAAACGTACTGCCACAACGGCCGCAAGTGATTTCGTGCAGCGCACTGTCGGATGCGACCATCATCGCACCTTGGCAATGTGGGCAGCGTATCCGCAAATCGCGATCAGATGGGGCCACGCCTTGCTGCGTTTCGTCGGTCGTTGGCGAATGGGGTGGATGGCCTGCACGTGAGGAGTTCATGCTACTTGCCCCTGCTCAAGAACAAGGATAGTTTCGCCAGCGTTTTTCGCAGCCGGCTCTTCGCGCGCAAGATCATGGCTCGTACGGAGGCCGGTGTGCGATCCATCGCGGTCGCAATTTCGCCAATCTCTTCGCCTCGCAGGTACCTGCGACAGACGACCTCCTGATAATCGTGGGGCAACTCGGCCAAAGCGACGTGAAGCGCTTGCGCGGTTTCGGCTTGACGCAAGCAAAAACTAGGCGTCTCGACGTCGTCGGCCAAAGCGTCGACTAAATCATGAACAGAACCGCCGTTGGTGAAGGCGGAAATCAACCGAGCCTGCCCGCCCCGTTTCTGCGTTTTGAACGCTTTCACGGTATTCAATAATTGATGGTCGGCAATGGTCTGCAGCCAGGCATAGAAACTGCCGTTCCCGCGATACTCAAACGTACCGAAGTCACCGAACGCCCGCTTGTAGCACTGTTGCACGATATCCTCGGGGCTGATCAACCGACCTAATGACGGAGGCATACGGGCCGCCATGCGACGCAAGAGACGAGCCTGGTGTTGCAAGAATGCTTGGCCCAAGGCGAGCCGATCGCCCAATTGGGCGCGCTCGATCAGCTCATGTTCAGTGAGGGCAGGCATGAAACGGTCTTCTCGGAAAGAAGGCACTTGGCACCACATTTTCCTCCGCCGGTCAAACCGCATTGTACCTCGGTTTGGGGGTTTCTGGCGATCGGCCTGTCGGCACCGCTAAACCTAATGCTAGGAATCATTTACGCCTGTTATGGAGGGACAAAAGCGTGCTTGCGGCGCCCCCATCTGCGGTGCCCGTTCGCAAGAGTTTCGGTTTTTTCTGGCAATCATCCGAGCGCGTCCGTCGGGATTGTTGTTTTTCAAACCAAGGGCGGCGCCATGCGAATGCGCTGGTTCTCTCAACAGAGCGTCCCTTGCCGAAACATCCAAGCGGAATGTATGTGCTTCCGCCAATCGAATGACTGACGACACATCGCCGGGGAAGTCGGCCGATGGTCCGAGTCGTGCTTGAGGAGCAATAATGATGGTGAATAAGATCGAGAAGTTCCCCGCGATAGGCGCTGTCGCTGCCGTTTTATTGGCAACGGCGATCGGCCTGTCCGTAAGCGAAGCGACAGCGGCCACGCGCACTTGGGTTGGCGGCAACGACCCGTGGGACGGCGATATCTTCAATTGGACAGGCAACGACGAGCCCGATGCGGACGACGACGTCGTGTTCAATACCAACAATCATGTCGAGATGGGCATCGACAACGAAATTCTCTCGCTCGATTTATCGAATAGCATCGCGCTCGACAGCGAGTCATTTCTGCTCGATGTCAATGGAGACATTACCCTCGCGGGCGATGGGACCATCTTGAGGGCTGGCGAAAGTGACACGGTCGGGCTCCCATCGATTTCCGTTGCCGCTCACAATATCACCGTCAATTCGGGGGCGACGTACGCCAACGCCAATTTCACATCCTTTCTGTCACCCAGCGGCGTCGGCCTGTTTGATGTCGATGTCGGGGGAACCCTTTCGGGGCACGGCACAATTCGCAACGGTGACGGGGTTGGCGCTGCGACGGTCGTGTTTCGCAATGATGGTGTGATACGTCCCGGTACCGTCACCGATGGTTTCATTTTTGTCGGAACGCCGGCCGCTCGTACGTTGACGCTCGCATCGATTGATGGCGATGCGAGGATCGACCTGGACGGCGTCACCGGCGACGGTGCTTTGGACATCAGGCACAACCAAACGCTCGACATCGATATTCAGGTTGACGATGCGTTCGATGGAACGATCGAGTTGGCTCACAATTCGACGCTGGACATTGAAGATGCTTGGACATTCTCGGGTACGTTGACGGTCGAAAACGGCTTCGTCCCAGGTCAGACGATGCCCATTTTTATCCCAGAAATTCCGGCCGACGTGGGCTATCTCACGGGCGGCGCCGTGACGATGTCGGGTGCCGCTACGACGATCGACGTTGTCGATTCCGATGGAACGCTGCAGTTCGATGCGTTGTTCACCGCCAACGGCGGCACGATTAACAACAGTGGGAAGATCGTGTTTAACCAGGATGCGTCGATCAACTCGAGTGTCGATTTTCGGATGACCGGCGTTGAGTCCGGTCTGACGGTCGGTGCCGGAGCCACGGTCGATATCCATGATGCTGACATGGATTTTGACGGCAGCGGAAGCAGTACCAATGTCATCACGGTCGAAGCGAACGGTCGGCTGAATCTGAATCTGGATTCGTTTGAAGGGAACGATCGAGCCGATGGATTCTTGACCCTGAACAGTGGCGACCTGAGCCTCACCGTCACCGACGGCTCTTGGACCATGGATCGACGGCTGACGTTGAATAACACCGGCGGCGGGGCCCCCGAACTGCTCGGCAGCGCCGTCGAAATTGGCGATGACGCCGGATTCAATGGTTTGCCCGACGCCGATGTGCGCGTGGAGGGGAGTGGCTCGTCGCTGATTCGCAGCGCCGTGACCTGGAACTCCGATGCTGAAGTTGATGTCTCTGCCGGCGCGACGCTGGCAGTGCTTGGGTTTTCGACATTCAACACCGTGAATGGTGCCGAGTCGGCTCAATTCGACGGCCCCGGCAACATCTATTTCTCCGGGGGACAAGTGAACGAGAGCACGACCCTCGATTTTAGTGGTGGAACGGTCGGACTGGACAGCGGCGGTGCCGCGGTCATTCTGTTGGCCGCTCCCGACTTTACGATCGACGCGCCGCTGACGATCAACGCAGCTGCCATCGATGATTATGGACGCACCGTCGCGTTTCCAACGGTGCAAGAGAGTGAATTGACGATCAACGGCGGACTTGGTGGGCGACTGAATGTGAACCTCGACGATCCAAACGACGCTTGGACGGTCAATAACGTCGGTATTGTGAACCTCAACGGTGGCGCGCTCTTCTTCACGGCATTGATCGACGGTAGCGATCTGAACATGGATGGGGAGCTAAACGTTGATGGGCTTAGTCGTCTGGATGCCCGCGTGATGATTGGCGGTTCCGGCGATGTTCATTTTAATGATCCGGTTGCCAACCTCCGACTTTCTGGCGGAGACCTCGCCAGCGTCAACCGCTTGGAAGGGGGGACAATCAACGGAACCGGCGAACTCTCGGCGGCCGATGGAAAGGCTTTGCATGGCCACGGATCGATTGCAGCGGCCATCGATTTTGATGGGACCACGTCAGAATTAATGGCAGACGACGGTACGCTCACTTTCACTGGGACGCTGCTTGACGTGGGCGTGATCGGTACGGCCGATAACGACGGTGTGCTGGACGTCAGCAATCCTTGGAACTCCAATCTGGCCGCAGACGTCCGGTTGAACGGTGGGACGCTGCAGGGCGCTCAGATCGTGAACGACGGTTCGGACGGGATCAATGGATGGGGGCTCGTCACAGCGTCGGTCGTGAATAACACTCGGATTGACGCCGAAGGGGGAACGTTGGAACTCGACAATCCGGCGACCGATTGGGACGGAGCGGCAAACACCGGTGCGCTCAACGCGCTGTCTGGCAACTTAGTCCTGCGTGACAATACGAACTTTGCCTTTCAAGGGACCGTGCGGGCGCAGGCCGGCCGAGAGGTCTTCGCGGACGGTTTTGCCGTGCAGTTTCGGCCAGCGTCCCAGTTGGAGCTGGTCGGCGGCACGTACCGTTCGACCCACGACACCGACTTCGAAGGGTCGTTGATGACTTCGGGCGGACAGAGTCGAGTGGAGGTCGATGGCCAGTTCGTATTCGCGGCCGGCAGTAGTACGACATTGAACAGTAACCTCGCGCTGGCCAACGGAGAGACCCTGATTGAAGTCGGAGCGACGTTTAACGGCGGCGGACAGCTCGCCAACGTCGCCGGCCACGGCGTACGATTGGAAGACGGTGCTGATGTCGATGTGCTGCTGCGAAACCTGGGGACGATGGCGATCGGCGCTTCGCCCGGACAAGCGACGGGGCTGGACTTCGTTCAAGAGGCGACCGGTGAACTGCAGATCGAGTTGCAGGGAACCGGGTTGACCGACTACGACCGCTTCGATCTAACCGGCCAAGCGCAGCTGGATGGCGGATTGGACGTTTCGCTCATCGGCGGATTCATGCCGACACTGGGCGACTCGTTCACGATCCTCTCGGCGCTCGTCGGTGTAAACGGCCAGTTCGCCACGCTCGACTTGCCAGCCTTAAACGCCGGTTTGGCGTGGGATGTGAGCTACGACCCGACGCTGGTGAACCTGATGGTCATCCAGATGGCCGGCAATCCTGACTTTAATCAGGATGGCAACTTGGACTGCCTTGATGTCGATGGGCTCGTGGCCGAGATCGCCGCGGGGACGAATGGAGGAGTGTTCGATCTGACAGGCGACGGTCAGGTAACCATCGATGACCTCGATTCCTGGTTGGCCCAAGCCGGTGCTGCTCAATTGCCGTCCGGAAACGCTTATCTGTACGGCGATGCGAACCTCGATGGCAACGTGGATGGGCAAGATTTCGTGACTTGGAACGGAAACAAGTTCACGTCCGGCAACGGCTGGTGCGGAGCCGACTTCAATGCCGACGGCACGACGAATGGTCAAGATTTCGTCTTGTGGAACAGCAACAAGTTCACCTCGGCAGACGGCATCAGCGCAGTCCCTGAGCCTGCGAGCCTCATGCTGCTTGTGTTGGCCTTCGCGCTGGGGATGGCTCGAATGTGCCGGTAACCACACCACTCGAGACCCTCGTCATTCGTCAGAAAGCGTTGTCTTAAGAGAAAGCGTCGCTTCACCGAAGGATGCTGGCCACCGGTCAGCATCCTTTTTGCGTTGACCAGACGATACCGGGAAGGCTGGTGGACGAGTTGGCGAAAGAAGTCAGAATGGAAGGAGTTGCGGACTCTAGGAATCGGAAGATGGGGCCGCGCATCGAGGCCATTTTGGGAACGAAACGGAACGGGAATGAACACATTTCACTTCGCCTTCAAAGTCAAGGATCTTGAATCGACTCGCAAATTCTACGTCGATCTGCTGGGTTGCGAAGAAGGGCGGTCAACAGAGACGTGGATCGATTTCAACTTCTTCGGTCATCAGCTCTCAGCGCATGTCAGTCCGAACTCTGCTGCACTGGATTACTGCGGCACGGTGGATGGAGTCAGCGTGCCGATACCGCACTTTGGTTGTTTGTTGACCGCGGTGCAGTTTGCTAAGGTTCGCAAAGCATTGGAAATCGAGCAGGTCGAATTCATCGTCAAACCACAGACACGCTACGCAGGAACGACGGGCGAACAAAGTACGATGTTTGTCCTGGATTACAGCGGCAACCCGTTGGAGTTTAAGTCGTTCGCCTGTGAGGACGAGGTCTTCACTCGCTAAACGATGTTCAGCGTCCCGTCGCCAGTGGCTGCTGCAGGTATTTACCTGGGGCGAGGATAAGTGATCGGGCTCAAACGACGAGCGAATGTGTTAGGAGCAATTCATGGTGGTAAAGGCGAAGATGGCCTTCATGGTCGGCTGTCTACTGGCCTGCCAGGGCTGGGCCCTGTTTGCGGGCGAACCAATCTTCGAAAATTCGATTGTGTCGACCGAATTCGATTTCATTACCGCGGAAGATCCTAGCGCTTTCCAAGCGCTTCGCTTTCTAGGGCAGGGCAGACGCGAAATGCCCGATAAGCGAAATCAAGGGGAACTGTTCGCCGACGACACGTTCCTTTTTGAGGCGAGCTTTCAGGATGGCACCCAGGTGAAAGTGTGGGCCGACAGCGCATTTGGCAGTCGGGAGGTGGCTGAGCGGTATGCCAACATGTTAGCGGGGCCGCTTGGCAAGTTGCCCGAATTGATGCGGCGAAAACTCTCGCACGTGGTCGTGCACCAAGGTGACGAGACTGCCTTCGCTGAAAGTGAGGGCCATTTCCTTGTCCTCTATTCTCAGAACATGAAAACGCGCGTGCGCAATCACGATTTGGAGGAGACGGTGTTTCACGAATCCGTGCATGCCACGCTCGATTCACAGCACAACCAGAGCAAAGCCTGGTTGTCGGCACAAAACGCCGACAACAACTTCATTACGAAGTACGCCTCCCGCAATCCGGCCAAGGAGGACCTGCCAGAGTCTGCTCTGTTCGCCTACACGATGCTGAAACACCCCGCTCGACTGCCGGCCGATGTCAAAGCGTGGATTCACGCAAACATGCCGAACCGTTTTGCATTTTTCCAGAAATTGTTCGCCGAGTCTGAGGATAAGGGAAGCAAGCAATAGTCGGCCAACCAGCCGGGATACCGCATTCGCTAGAAGTCGACAAAAATCTGGTAACATCCCAGATCACTCTGATTCGCTTGACGAAAATCATCATTGACCATGCGGAGAGCACGCGATGCTAGAAATGCGACCATGCTGCGAATGTTGTGGCGTTGATTTACTTCCCGGTTGCGAGAGCGCTTTGATTTGCTCTTTCGAATGCACGTTCTGTGATTCGTGCAATCAGAGTGTGCTCCACGGAACCTGTCCAAATTGCGGTGATCGTTTGGTGCGACGGCCGGCGCGATCGGAAAAATGGCTGGCGAAGAATCCCGCGTCGACAGCACGGATCGTCAAAGAGCTCGGGTGTGCGGCGCTCGACTAGGACGAGCAAACTGGGCGCTGCTAGTTGCTACTGAGCCAGTTGCCCCACTGGCCGTTGTTTTCATCGACGCTGATGCGAAGTCGCTGGGGAATCGCGATGTTGCGGTCGGCCAGCCTCCGGAGCAACTCAACGCCGATGTGACGTGCGAGTAGTTCTGTCGTCGTGTTGGCGATTGGCAACAAGAGGCAGTCTTCGAGCGGGAATATCCAGCGTTTTTCTGCAAACGTCGCGGTGACTTCCTGCGCTTGGGTCTCGACCTTAATCGTGGGGTGTTCGGTCGGTAGGAGCATGCGATGGTCCAGCGTGTCGACGATCGACTTGAGCTCGTCACGCAACGCGATGAAATCGATGACGTAGTGATTTTCGTCGAGCGGTCCCTCGACTTCGGCTTCGACCTGATAGTTATGGCCGTGTAGTCGCTCGCAGATGTTTCCGTCGAAGGTGATGAAGTGGGCCGCGCTGAAGACGAGATAATCTTTCGTAACGCGAACCGAATACTGCTCGTTCATACTCGTTCTTTCACATCAGAAGCGTCAATTTGACCTGTCACAAGAGCCGCAAACAGGGCGGCAGCAATGAGGTCGGCCGTCGTTCCCGGATTGCGGCGATGGCCGTCCGATCGCAGCCAAAAATCGAAATCGTTTAGTTGTCGGTAGTATCCGTCGCTATCGGGGTCGCCAGCGGCTAAGACTTCTGCGGCTCGGTCCGAGGCCTCTTGGGCAATCGCATGGCCGCACTTCCTGGCAATTAAACTGTCGGGGAAAGTCGCCAGCGATTGGACGTGAGCTGCCACGATGGAGTCTAACAAACCGAGCCCCTTTGCGACTCGGTCAAGAATCGCTGGCAGTATGACTTGGAAAACCTCAGCAAAGTTATTGGCATATTGCCGAGCCACCAAGTCACGATCTTGGGCCGCTTGCATGGCGCCTAACAAGTCGGCGGGCGCGTCCTGCTGGACATCATGTTCTTCTACGTGGCTCAAGCCGGTCGGTTGGGCCAATCGAATTGCCGCGTAAGTTTCTGCCGAATCGAACGCTGTCAGGTTGGTCAGCAGTGCTGCGACGTTCGTTCGTAGCTCGTCAGCCGACCCCGGTTTAGCAGCCGCCGCCAATGGGGCCAGTAGCAAAATGGAGCCCAGGTTCGTATTTGTGCCGACGGCGCGGCGGGTGGCGGCAACTGCTTGATGAACGGTTGCACCAACGCCGACGGTCGCTGCTTGTTGCATGAGCGGTCCGATGGCGACGGCCGAGATCACCATGTCCAAGTAGGTCATGTCTTCGAAATCGGCGCCGCGGTGGACGTTGCCCGGCTTATGAGCGGTCGCTTCCAGGACACAAGCAAGCGTCGCGTTTTGGCCGATGGTGCATTGGTTGGTGTGACCTTGAAAAAGGGGTCGGGTCTCTTTTTCTGTCATGGCGTTGTCCATTGGTCAGGCGGTCAGCGGAAAAAGAGACCCGACCCCCTTGGGCGTCCGTGTCCAACGCATGTTCGACTAGCTGTTCGCCGGCGGAGCGATCGTCGGCTTCGCTCGCTCATGATCTCCTGCCAGGAATTGTTTCAGTAGGACCGTCACTTCCGTGGCCGCATCCTCGACCACCCAATGTCCCGCATTCATCAAGCGATGGACGGTCGAGTTCGGCAGCAATTCCTCAAATTTTTTCAAGCAGTCGACATCAAAACACCAATCTTGCATGCCCCAGACGAGCATCGAGGGCAAATGAGAGAACTCGGGCAGTTGCGTCTCTAACTGCTCTAGCACGAGCCATGTCTTGTGTTTGTCGTTGAAAGGAATATCGGCGACGAATTGATAGATGCCAATGCGGTCGTTCCAAGAACCGTAAGGGGCCAGCATGCCATCGCGTGCCGTCCGATTCAGCCCGCCGCGTTGCGTCGTCGCCATCTTGACGGCCGCTTTGGCGAACATATTCATTCCCTGGACGGCAAAACGGCCGAGGAGCGGTGTCCGGCACACCGCGATGCGCCGAGGAACCGAAGGCGGCGGGAACGCGCCAGTGTTGAACATCACAAATTGCTTGAACCGATCCGGGCGCTGCATCATCGCGCCCAAGCCGATGGCGCCTCCCCAATCGTGGCCGAGCAGCGTGATATCTTTAAGATCGAGGTGATCGATGAGGTGGACGAGGTTGGTCGTGTGCTGCTGCAGCGAGTAGTCGTACTGTGCCGGTTTGTCGCTGCGTCCCATCCCGATGTGATCGGCGGCGACGACGCGATGCGTGGGAGAAAAGTCACGGACGATGTGCCGCCAATAGAATGACCACGTCGGGTTGCCGTGGACCGCCAGGATCGGATCGCCCTCTCCCTCGTCGATGTAGTGCATCTGCGCATCGCCCACGTCATGAAAATTCTCGGCAAACGGAAATTCCGCTCGCCAATCGTGACCATTTGAGTGGCCGTTCGCGTTTTGCGTTGTCACAGGACTAGTGATGATGGAAACTGCTTTCGAGATCAAAGATGACGGGCTTTTACCTCCCGCAATTTACCCGTTGGTGGTGCGATTGGGCAGGATGCCATGGCCCGTTCATGGAAAAAGCCCGGCCGTTTGGCCGGGCTTTCGTTGTTTTTGGCGAAATCACTGCAGCTTAACAGCGGCCAATTCACCAGCGTTTTTACCGCTTGAACAGCAACTTGCTGCCGTGAGCCAGCAGGTCGGTCATGTCCAAATCGCCGTCGCCGTCCGTGTCGAGCAGGGCACCTAGCAGTCCGCCACCTTGAGGCGCTTTCTGCTCGAAGTCTTCCCGTTCTTTGCCAAGCCATTTGCCCAGCCCGCCGGCGCTGATGCCCTGTTGACGTTGTTGCTTGCCGACCGCACCCATGAGCACGGGAGCCAACAGTTTCATCAGCTTGGCCGTGGCATCGCCCGAGAGACCGCTCGAGTTGCTCACGCCTTGTTGGACGCGCTGTTGCTTCCCGCCCAAAATGTGCTGCAAGATGCCGGCGCCATGGCTCTCGGCCTGTTGGTGCGTCTCACCACCACCGAGTAGATCGCCCAAGTTGTCGAGCAGGCTGCCGTCGTGATCGCGTTCGATGGCGCCGTGCAACGCTTCGGCGCCTTGTTGATCGGCTGCGTTCTTAGCCAAGCCACCCAGCAGCATGGGCAGTGCGGCTGCGAGGCCCTTTTCTGTTGCCGATTCGTCGGCGCCAATAGCTCCACTCAATTGCTTGAGTGCGTCGCCACCAAATTGCTGTCCGAGCATTTCCAAAAGTGCTGACATCGTGTTTCTCCTAGTCCGATTCGCCGCTGCTGCGGCAGATGTGGATTGAAATGTGGTCGCCTTTCACTCCGAGAAAGAGACGTCGCTTTCGAGGAGCGTTCCTTTCGCAAAGCGAAAGGCGACATGACGTGACAAGCGAAAGATACGAAACGAGCCCGCTCAAATGGGAACGGGCTCGCCATGATAGCATTTGCGTTATGAGACGCCTAATTGCTGGTGGATTTGCCCCAGCGTCTGTTGGTCTATCTGCAGACCCTGAGCCAACTGTTGGAGGTAACCCGCTTCTGCACGGGTGTCGACCTTCACCGTCATCAGTGACAAGGCGTAGACATCGGCGGCCAATTCACGAGGCACCGAATTTACAAAGCCCTGGACATCCAAAGGTGAAGACAACTCTTTGCGGAGGAAGTCGATTTCCGATTGTTCGACTTCGCCCAACTTGCCAATGATATTCTGCTGCTCTTGCTCATCCACTTGGCCGTCCGCTTTCGCAGCGTTGCACATGGCTCGGATCAACAACTCTGCTTGATCTTGGCCCTGTTGAGGCTGGACCGCCTGAGCCGCCGGTTGTGCTGCGGGTTCGCTGCCTCCACCGAGTAACGAGCCAAGAAGGCCGGCCGCACCACCGCCACCTTGTCCGCCACCCATGGCCGCTTTGGCCAAGGCTCCCAACAAGCCGGCACCCGATTGTTGACCGCCGCCTGCACCGCCCAGCAGTCCGCCCAACGCACCCAAGCCGCCGCCACCGCCTCCGCCACCAGTCGCTCCTTTGAGCAGTTGGCCCAGCATGTTACCGCCAGTTGGATTGTTCTGTAGTAACTGGCCAAGTAATCGCATTGCGTCCATTAATTTTTCTCTCCACTCGAAACTTCCGTGACCCCTGATGTTTGGTCGCCAGCGACCGCCTGCGCCTGCCCACCAACGCAGACAAACTCGCGATGATGCCGCGAAGCATCTGGACGCCGCCGAACATCGGCATCGATCGATGCCGAGGAGTAACCGCCGGCGAAAGTGACAAACCGCCACACCGTGCTCGCCGACCGATGTCCGAAGTATCGTGTAATCGACGATTCTTACAAGATTGCTGTAACAAAACCCTGCGTTTCTAGCGAAACGGCGCAGCGACAGCAAAGTGGACAATCCTTCAAAACCGACGACAACGCGATGGCACTGCCCAAAATCAAAAACCACCCAAATGGTGGACCATCTTGTGGGGCTGACGGACGTTGGGCCTGTCAGCCGCTCGACGAAGATGTCGCCAGTTCAACGTCTTGGCTTCTTACGAGTCTGTTTCTTGGGAGTTTCGACCATCGGCTGGGGGCGCCCCGGTTCCGACATGAGCTCTTGGATCGTGGAACTCGCAAGCGCTTCTTCGACAAGAGACATCGCCGAGTTCAACCTGGCATGCATTGGGCAAAGGTTCGTTCCGTGAGTTTTTAGACCGAGCGGGCAGGTGTCGATGCGTTTCATCGGGTCGACAGCGTTCATGACATCGAGCACCGTCAACTGGCCAGGGTCGTGGTCCAGCATGAAGCCGCCACCAACACCCCGTTTCGAAACTAAGATGCCACTCTTGGTCAAAGCTTGCAGCACTTTCGACAGGTAGCTTTCAGAAACTTGAGTTCCCGCTGCGATGAGTCCATTGCCGATGGGGCCGTTGTCTCGATGTCCCGCCAGCCAAATGACGGCGCGCAGGGCGTACTCTTGGGTCTGTGAAAACATGACGCGTCGGTTCCTCGTTTGGCGGGCTTGTCGATTGTAATCCCTTAATTCGGATGTTGACATCCGGAATTCGTGCCCTAAAACGGATAAACATGTCCGGTATCGGTTAGTTCGGTCGGGCCCGGTGATTCAAGTCATTTAAGTAACGAAAAAGGGGATGTCGATGCGAGCCACACGATTTGTGCGAGTCATGGCGTGCTGCTGTTTGGCCTTTGTCGCGGCACCAGTCGCCGTTGCCCAGCAGTCGACCGGTGAAGACTTGCCGCTGCAGCGAGCGCGCCGAGAGGTCCGCATGCTCGACGATATCTACAAGGGAGGTATCGTGACCATCACGAAACACTATGTCACCGACGAGGATGCCATCCCTGCGGGAACGGCGTTTAAAAAGTTGTTTGAAGCGGCGGAACAGAACGGTTGGCATCGCGTCCGCCTGCTCGATGCGACAGGCGAGCCGCTCAGCGATGAAAATGTCGCGGAAGACGATTTCGAAAAACGGGCCGTGAAAGCCTTGGTCGGCGGCGAATCGTGGGTTGAGGCGGTCGAAGTTCGACAGGGCACTCGCCATTTGCGCGTCGCCACGTCGATTCCCGTCGTGTTTGCCAAGTGCACGATGTGTCACGACCACTATGCGGATGTGAAAGCAGGGCAGGCGATCGGTGCACTCGCCTACACGATTCCGATCGATGGTCCGCTCGTGATCGAAGAGCAGGGGGGTGCCAAAGAGTGACATGTTTCAGGACTGCCTAGCTGACGACAACGCTCGCCAAAGATCGGCCGCCATTCACAATCCGTCCGAAGGGGGTTGCAGCCCGATCGATCAAGGGGAGTGCGTTGGATGAACCGATGCGCCAAACTTTTGGCAGGTCCGGCAGGTCTGCGCGCAGGGCGCGCATGAGTGATGGCAGTATTAGGGAGCAGCGCGTTTTCGGAAATCGATGACGTGTTTTAGGAACTGTTGAGGTTGCTCACGATGTAGGTAGTGGCCGGTCGGGAACTGGTAATGCTGGACTCGATCTGGATTGTCCTGCTGCAAGGCTTGGTTGGCCTGGGTCGGTGTCGTATCGCGATAACGATCATCCCTGCCGGCAGCGTCGAGGATCAGTAGCGGGACCGTGAGTTCACGGTAAATTTCGCGAGGTTTCTGTAGAACGCAACTCGCCAAGAACAGCGGTCCTTGCTGAGGACGATGCATGCCGTTGAAGGTGTTTTCCAGGTTGTCCTGTTGTAGCCAGCGACGGATCGACTGCCGCCACTGAGTCCACTGACCATCGTCGCGTTGTTTTGCTTGCGCAATGATCTCGAAAAGCTGTTGACTATCGGTTGTCCGGTCCCATTGCTCCCAGCCGGCCAAGAACAGCTCTTGTTCCGTTTGGTACGTGGGCGCCAGTGCCTGGCCGGTGTCGGGATCAAAGGCAGCGAGCATCCAATTATGCAGGCCTTCCTTCCCGAGACTCAGGAAATAGTCATGAGGAGACGAGGCGCCGCCGTCGATGAGAATGACGCCCAAGGTGCGCTGTGGGTACGCATCATAAAATTCGGTCGCGATCATGCCTCCTCGAGAATGCCCGGCGATGACCGCCGACGTAAGCCCCAGCGAGTCCATCAGGCCGGTTAGGTCTTTCGCAAAATCTCGAATGGAGACGGGCCGGCTGGGGATTGGCGTCTTACCGTGCCCGTACCAATCGACGGAAATTGGCCGATAGCCAGCTTCGATTAGTGGTTTGGCAAACGGCACGAATTCGTATGCCGTGTTGTAAGTGCCGTGCAGCAGCACGAGTGGGATGCCGTCGCCACCCAGGTCAAGATAGTGGAGCGGGACCAATCCTCCTTCAAATATGGCGCCATGTTGCTGTTCGAATTCGGCCAGCTCCCGTTTGACCCGTTCGAAGACTTGCCGTCCCTGAGTCGTCCTGTCGGCACTGCGTTCCATCGACTTTTCTGGAATTGCCACATCGTTCGTCGCGGCGGAATGGGGGATCGCGTCGACCCGCTGCTCAGCAGGCTCTTTTTGCGCTTCACATCCCAACAGCAATGCCGCGAATGCAAGGATGCCGATGGCTATTCGGATTACCAAAGCAAAGCTCCATGAACAGGGGATTCGTGATTGGTTTTCTGGCTTTCGATCGTTTTGCGTTGGCGATTCTCGCCTGCCGATCTCGTCGAAATGGGCAGTTTGTTGACCGGCTGCTGCGAACGGTGCGGAACGAGTCTCGATTCGCCGTGACTTGTCAGCGATCTTAACAGAACGGGTCGTCGAAAATTTGCTCCCAGAAATCTGAGAGCGGGGCGAAATCGCCTAGACGTGCTGGCGTGTTTTTCCTACCATCCCGCCGCTTCTTCGTACGAAAAGAGAATGCCGAATAACCTTGGGGAACGTTATGGAACACTACAACAACGAATACGCTGAATTTGAAGCGCCACCGCGGCGGAACTATTCAGGTTGCGGTTCGGTCTTCGGACGAGGGCGATCGTTGCTGTTTATCATCTGTGCGCTGATCGGGTTGATGGGCGTTTTCTCGGCAAATCGCACGCCGATCTATATCGAACCGGGGACCTCGGTCCGGCATGCGATCTCGAATTCGGTCGTGAATCCGCTGGTGCAGGCCGCCAATCAAGTGGCAAATCAGGCCGCTTACCAAACGCAAGTGTGGGCTCAGCCTGTTTCGTATTCCTACCCGTCTCAAGTGCAGTATCAGCAACCGATTCAGTATCAACAGCCGATTCAGTATCAACAGCCATTGCAGTACCAGCAGCCTGCTTCTTATCGGCAGCCGTTCGCGTATCAACCGACCATGGCCTATCAGCAGCCGCCCGTGCAGTATCAACAGGTAGCGACCTACCAACCGGCAACTGCCTATCCACAAGTTGCCGTCGCGCCTCCGGTGGCGGCTCGGCAATTCACGCAGCCTCAAGTGCCCGCTCAGCAGTATGTCGCAGCGCAGCCTCCGGTCGCCTTTCGCCCCGTGACCGTCCCTGCCAGCCAGACCTATTATCAGCCGGCCACTCCGGCTCGAACATCGGTCGCACCGACAAGTATGAATCTAAAGCAACTGATTGCTTCCCATGGTGGCTCGGTGGACGATAGTCGATCGACCGTCGTGCAGGCCGTCGGTCAGCGCTTGGTGAATTCCAACAGTTTGCCGGTTTCTGTTCGTTTCGATGTGTTGGCCGACATGAATCGTTCGGCCGCATACTCGCTAGAGTCCGGCAATGTCCTACTCACAGCCCGAGCGGTCGACGAGATGCGTGCTCAGGACAAGATCGCTGCGGTACTGGCGAGGCAGTTGGAGTATTTCTTAGTGAGCCGCGGCGAAGCTCAGCCGGGCGCGGCAACTCGGTTCATGACCAATGCTGGTTTTTCCGCGTCCTTGCTCGCCGAAGTCGACCAGCAGTTGGCGCAGTGGCGGCAGATGAACCCGCAACAAACGGTCTTGGCGTCTCACGCGTCGCCCTATTAGGCAATTCCCAAGCATTCGGCAGGCGTGTTCGCGCATTCTTCACGCGGCCGTTCGCCGTTCGCCCAATGGCAAAAACCAAGCGGCCCGGTGAACCGGGCCGCTTGGTCGTTACGTTTTGATGATGGGGCCAGCTCTATTTTCGCCGCCAGCTCAGTAAGAGAGCCGTTGCGAGTAATGTCGGGAGCATGCCGGTCGGTTCTGGCAATGGAATCGAGCACGTCGTAAAGGCGTTCGCTTGAAAGATGTCTCCATCTAAGCCTGAAAACACGCCCATCGCGCTTTGGAAGTTGACGACTCCATCGCCATTCAGGTCGCCATCGAAAAGGGAGCCGGGGTTGCCGTTGTTGGCGAGCGCAGTGAACGTGTCGCTGCTGTCAAGCGTTCCGTCAAGAGTCCAATCGCCAAGGCACGGCGCTTGAGGGTTGTCCGGGTCTGAACTGATATTGATTGATGAGAACATCGCGAATTGATCGTCCCAGTTCGCAACGCCATCGCCAGTAATGTCCACAGGCGAGGCAGAGAAAGTCTCAAAATCAACGAAGGTTAGGGTTCCGTCGCCATCGGTATCGCAAGGGCTCGAATCTGGAATCCCGTCACCATCCGTATCGATCAGGTTCGCGCAAGCACCATAGAACACTTGTGCCAGCAAAACGTTGGTGCAAGAAAACACAAGGCTTGCGGCAAGGGTGAGGTGAAAAATTCGCTGTTTTGTCATTAGCGTGTCTCCGTGTTGAAATGCCTGGGATTCTAAGTGTGCCGATTTGTTATGATGCCCCTAGGTACCCAAGTCAAGTGCTGGTTAACAATTGGGTGTCGTTTCGCGATTGCCACCGCTGTCGGGGGGCTGGTGTGCTGGGATCGGCAAACACTTGCCATGCAGCAGGAGTTGGCAACGCCTTGCGTTAGGTTGAGTGCAACGGTCGTTATGAGTACTGCTGCCTTTGACGGCGATCGGAACGGTGCCCAGTGTTCAGCCTGCAGGTGGCGTTGAGGTGCCTCGTTGCCGCGTTGACCGATTTAGGGCGCCGAGGCCTCTTCTCGCTGGGCTGGTCTTTCTGACGCCAAGGGAAAGCTCGGTCATCCAACGGGTAAACGAGCCTGAAGATCGACTGACGAATGAGAGCGATAAAATGCTGTTAGCGGGCGCTCGCTCTCGCTTTCAGGTTGTCGCGAGGCACGCGCTGCCGCGCATCCTGGTGAGCTGTGGTCATCAGGTGCGCGTTCATTCGTACATCACGCCGTCATGTTTGATCCAGCCGTCGACGTGACGCCCGCGCGGGTCGTGATGAGTCCAGTGTAGAACACCGCCTTGTTCGCTGTATTCGTACTCGCCTTTGATCTCGAGCGTGTCTCCCTCGTCGGCCGGGACTCGATCGGCCAGGTCGATGTTATGGGCCAACAAGACCGAATGGCCAGAGGGGAGCAAGAGGATCATCTTCTGATGACGTGATCCGACGTTGTCATCAGGTAGATTTTTTTTGATGGTAAACGTGCACTGCACGATCAGGTCTGATTGCCGAGCGGCAAACGCGTCGAGAATGGCTTGCTCGCCCTCCGATGTTGCGTCGGTCGCTTGGCCACCTCCGCCCGAGTGTCCAGAGCGGTTGGCTTGTTGCTCCATTTCGGGCAGCTTCGGCAAAGCGATGCCACGTTTTTCTAGGATCGGTTGCACGAAAGCATATCCGACCAGTAGCACAATGCCTCCGATGATCAGCTTCGAATTCTTGCTACCCTTTTTGCGCAGCAGCATTTGGATCAGACGAACGACTTGACGATTATTCATGACAGCTTAATTTTCTGAGGTTGTGGAGCATGAAAAGGCGATCATCCTATTCACTCCATCGTGGTGGGGCCTTGGGGCTGTTTTCGCCGTGGAAACCTGTTCGCATGATATCTTGGGCAAGCAGCGTCGCGAAGCGCAGATTGCGGTCGGAAGTCCAAAACGGCCGTCGGCCATGCTTGAGCCCTTGGACGTAAGGGCGGCCGGCTTCTAGAATTAGTGCCGCGGTTGGCAATCCTTCGTACACAAACTGAAACGGCCATGTCGGAAGACTATTACAAAATTCTGGGAATTAAGCGAGGCGCTTCGGATGACGAGATCCAACGCGCCTATCGCGAGCAGGCTCGCAAATATCATCCCGACCTCAATCCGGACGATGCCAAAGCGAAAGAGAAGTTTCAATCCGTGCAGCGTGCTTACGAAGTGCTGAACGATCCTGAGCAACGGGAAATGTACGATCGCTTCGGTAGCTCGTTTGACAAAATGGGTGGTGCCCCGGGTGGGGGGCGTCCTGGCGGGGGAGCCGGTGGCTTCCCGGGTGGGAATATCGACCTCGAAGAATTCCTTCGCGACCGATTCGGCGGCGCGAGCGGAGGCGCGGCTGGCGGGACGGGTGGCTTTGCCGATCTCTTTCGCCAATTTTCGGGCGGAGTCGGCGCCGGCCAGGCGCAATCAAGACAACGCGTCGTCAACGGCCGCAGCCTGCAGCATCAATTGGAAGTGCCTTTTCAAACCTCGATCGTGGGGGGCGACGCGCGGATCACGGTGCAGCGACAAAGCGGCAAGTCGGAATCGATCGACGTGCGGGTGCCGGCCGGCATCGAAGACGGCAAGAAAATACGCTTACGAGGGCAGGGCGAGCCGTCACCGAACGGCGGAAACCCGGGCGACATTTTGATCACCGTGAAAGTCGCTCCTCATCCCTGGTTTCAGCGTCGGGGGAAGAACCTCGAACTGCGAGTCCCCATTACGTTAAAGGAGGCGGTGGCAGGAGCCAGTATTGATGTGCCAACACCGAAAGGCGAAATCTCACTCAAGATTCCGCCGAGTACTTCGAGTGGCAAGAAACTGCGCATTAAGGGTTTTGGCGTGTCGACCAAGGAGGGGGACGGTGACCTTTACGCAGAAATTCAGATTGTACTTCCGGACGAATTGCCCAGCGACGTGGCGGCCGCGATCGACCGCCTGGAAATAGGTCCCGACGAACCTCGTTCTGGCCTGTGCTGGTAGGTTCACGATGGTGGTTTGCATGGAATCCGAGAATGCCGTACCGCTGCCAGATTCCAATCGCTTCCCGGCCAAGATGCGTCTGATCGGTAGCGAATTCGAGCGAGTCTATAAAGCAAAGTGCAGCGTTTCCGATGGCGTGCTGATCGTCTACGCCGTCGCCAACGAACTCGGCTTTAGTCGTCTTGGTCTAACCGTTTCGCGCAAAGTCGGGCCGGCACATCAACGTAATCGTTGGAAACGTTCCATTCGCGAAGCGTTTCGGACTCGGCTATCCGCTTTGCCGATCGGTTTCGATTACGTGGTGTTGCCGCGATCTCCGGTCCAACCCAAGTTAACGACGGTGCAGCGGTCGCTGACGAGTTTGGCCCAGCGAGCCGTCAGGAAGTGTCGATGAGTAGGCTCTTGGATCTGCCCAGGACGTGCTTGATTGGCATGGTCCGAATCTATCAACGGCTGATCAGTCCCTTGTTGGGGCCTCACTGCCGGTTTACACCGACTTGTAGCGAGTACTTGGTTCTCTCGCTGAGAAAGCATGGACTGCTACGGGGAGGCTGCAAGGGGATCGCTCGGATTTTCCGCTGTCATCCGTGGCACCCAGGCGGCCATGACTTGCCATGATCGCGCTTCTGTCGAACGGCAAGAGGTGCTCGTGCTGCCGATGAGCCAGCCTGCTTGCTAGCATTGGCCCGCGGTTCGTTTTCGCAAAGAGGCGTGGGCCAGCGGCCGTAAGTCACGCTTCAAGGTCGATCCTCTCCTTCCGCTTTGTTGGGAAGCAATCTTATTGACCCAGCACGAGCAGATCTCGTACTCTCCGGCCCGGGAAATCTGTGTCGCGTGGGGCGACATTCTCTTTGGTGGCCATTTGGATTCAATCATGCAGTTTCAACTTGTGAATCATCCCTCCGACCTTGTACTGCGAGTTGTGCTGGGCATGACTTTGGGCCTGCTGGCCAGCGGCTGCAATTCGGCCATGCTGCGCGAGAACGAACCGGTTAAGTCTGGACCGATCACGGCCGTCGATCCCAATGCGGTCCAGTTCGTCAAGGACTTCACGCGTCCTTGGGGCGTGCACTCCCAGCAAGTGCAAGGCGTATCCCTGGTGGTTGGGCTGAATGGCACTGGCAGTGACCCAGGTCCCAGCGCGGAGAGATCGATGCTGCTGTCGGAAATGCAGACGCGCAGCGTGGAAAGGCCGAGTGAAGTTTTGGCATCGCGCGGTACGGCGCTGGCCATGGTGAAAGGCATCATTCCGCCCGGAGCCCGCAAGGGGGATCGCTTCGATCTAGAGATTCGCGTTCCTGCCGGAAGTGAAACCTCCAGTTTGCACGCCGGTTGGTTGATGCAAGCTCGATTGAAGGAATACGCGAAACTTAATAATCGTCTGTCGGCCGGTCATTTGCTGGCGCATGCCAGCGGCGATGTTTTGACGGATGATTTCCTTGAAGGGGATGGCGACAAAATGTTCAAGACACGCGGTCGCATTCTCAGCGGCGGTATCGTCGCCAAAGAACGCAATTTGGGCCTCGTTGTCCGAGAAGAGTTCACCAGCGTCAAGACCTCCGCGCAAGTGGGCCGCGTCGTCAATCAGCGCTTTCACATGTTCCATCGTGGCAACAAGGAAGGTGTGGCAACACCGAAGAAGGACAACTTTATCGAATTGCGGATCCATCCGCGCTACCGAGACAATATCGTCCGTTACTTGCGCGTCGTTCAGAACATCGCCGTTCGCGAATCGCCGGCGCATCTGACAGAGCGGTTGGAGCGATTGCGAATGCAATTGAGCGATCCGACGGCGGCGGCCGTTGCTGCCGTCCAATTGGAAGCGATCGGCGATGCTGCCGTCAACGTATTGGAAGATGGGCTCGGTTCGGGCAGTCCCGAAATTCGGTTTTATGCAGCCGAGGCGCTCGCCTATCTGGATGAGCCGGCGGCCGCGGAAGAGTTGATGTTGGCCGTTCGCGACGAACCGGCGTTTCGTTGGCGAGCGCTGACGGCGCTGGGTGCCATGGAAGACATTGCCGCCCACGAAAAGTTGATCAGCTTGCTCAATTCCGATTCGGCCGAAACGCGCTACGGTGCATTCCGCATGCTCCGCCGGCTCACTCCTGACGATCCGGTCATTCGTGGTCAGATCGTTCAGGGGAAGCTGTTTTTGCATACGGTGAGTAGCGAAGGGACACCGCTGGTGCATGTCGCGAAGCATGAACGGCCCGAAATTGTATTATTTGGTTCCGAGCATCCGCTCTACGAACCGGTCGTTCTGTTCGCCGGCACCGAGATTGTTGTCAAAAGCAACGATGCGGGAGGACTCACTTTGCGCAAACTGACCTCGGGTGACGACGATCCTGAAATTAAAGTGGCAGCGCAAGTGGGCGATATGGTTCGCGGGATCGTCGAACTGGGTGGTGGTTACCCAGAGGTCGTGCAGGCGATCAGCGAGGCAAAGAGTACGGGCGCACTGCAGAGCCGCTTGGAGTACTCGGCTATCCCCGAAGCTGGCCGTACGTATCAACGCGAAGCGAATGAAACTCGGTTGGACAAGCAGGTCACGGCAGCCAGTTCACCGGCTCGCGCGGCGTCGCCTCGCGGAGTCCCGCCGCTCGATTCGATCGATCCAAATCCAGAGCCCGATTTTATTCTCTCAGATCGCGAAGTGGATGAGAGCCTCGTCCCTGCGGAATTGCTCTTGGATCGCGATGTAACGTTCGAACCGTCGACAAATCGGGCCAGTGCCGGCGATTCGATCCGTCGCACGACGGGCCATATCGAAGGTGACGTGCGGAGTGTCGAGTTTTCCGATTTGGTAGACCCGGCGAAGCGTTGAAGATAGGGGCCGAAAAGGTCCGTTTCTCGGCCGAATTCCGGCTGGATCTGCCCCCACGTTCGGATCGGCTTCCTGGTATATTAGTGGTTTACCCAGGGGCCTCCGCTGTGGCGGTGGCTGCTGAAACTGCCTTTCCAGCTCGTCGAGCGAGCGCCAGTCCCGCTGAACCCGTCGTTCACGACGTCGAACCCCCATGCTGAAAGCCCTCGAACTTCACGGCTTCAAAAGCTTCTGCGACAAAACGCGGTTTGAGTTCCCTGCTGGAATTACGGTGGTTGTCGGCCCCAATGGGTCGGGTAAGTCAAATATCGTCGACGCGATCAAGTGGGTACTGGGCGAGCAAAGCGCCAAGAGCCTGCGCGGCGCCGCGATGGCCGATGTGATCTTCAAAGGGACGAGTAAACGGCGGCCCGCAAGTTCGGCCGAGGCGACAATCATCTTTGATAACTCCGATCGGCGTTTTGAATTTGATGCCGACGAGGTGTTGGTGACGCGACGTGCCTACCGCAGTGGCGAAGGTGAGTACCTCATCAACGGCCAGGCTTGCCGACTGCGTGATATCAAAGACATGTTTCGCGGCACCGGCGTTGGAACCGACGCCTACAGCCTGATCGAACAGGGCAAGGTCGACAGCCTGCTGCAGGCCTCGGCGAAAGACCGGCGAGCGATCTTCGAAGAGGCAGCCGGTATCAGCCGGTTCAAGGCGAAGAAAGTCGAAGCGCAGCGACGGTTGGAACGTGTCGACCAAAACTTGCTGCGATTGTCGGACATTGTGGATGAGGTCGATAGTCGGTTGCGCCGCTTGAAATCTCAGGCCAGTAAAGCACGGCGCTACAAAGAACACAGCGATCGATTGCAGAGTTTGCGGACGCAAGTTGGCCGTGTCGATTGGCAAGAGCTTTCGTCAAAGCTGATCACTTTGGATGGTTTGCTGACTTCGCTGTTCGTCGAAAAGGGCGCGTCGACGGAAGAGCTGGAAGCAGAACAGCAGCGACTGAATGCGATCGATGCTGAGCTGGAACAAGTCGAGCTCGATCTGCGCTCCATCGAAGCCAGGGCGTCACAAAATCGCGAGCAGCTGGCGGCGGGCGAATCGCTCATTGGCCGCGAACGAGAAACGTTGGTTGAGCTGGACGAACAGCTCGATCGGCAGCGCAGTCAGATGTTGGGGCTCAGTGGCCGAGCCGGTGATCTGAAAACGCAATTGGACGACGCACTGGCTCAGCTGCAAGCCGCCGAGTCCGACCACGGGGCCAAGACCGAATCGCTGGCCAAATATCGAACGTCACTCGACGAAGCAACGGCCGCATTGAATGAAGCCAAGGTGACGGCCGAGGCGAAACGGAACGACTATGTGACGAACGTCCGTAGCGCGGCCGATTTGGGGAATCAAATCATCGCTCAGCAATCGTTGCTCGAGGCAAACCAGGCTCGGACGGATAAAGCGGAAGAAGAGCTCGCACGATTCGAGGCTCAATTGGCGACCGCGAATGCGAAGCGAGACAAGCTGGCTCAACAGCACCAGGAGGCCGCGGACGAACTGGCTAGTGCGGCAGCCGATCTGGAGGCTAAGGAAGCCGAGGTTTTGCAGCAGCGTCAGCGGCAAGAACAGCTGCGGCAGGAGCAGGCTGAATGGAGTCGCAGGAATGCCGCGGCGGTCGAACGGATGAAGGTGCTGGAAGAAATCGAACAGCGCATGGAGGGGATCGAGTCGGGCGTCAAAGAAATTCTGGAAAGAGCCGCAGCGGAAGTGCCGGGCCCGTTTGCCGGCGTGCGAGGCATGGTGGCCGATCTGCTCCAGGCAACCGACGTCAAAATGGCTGAGATGCTGGAAGTGGCGTTGGGCGTACGAGCCCAAGACCTCGTCGTGGCCGGTTCGCAATTGTTTGAAGCGTTGGAAGCCGAGGAGGCGACCTTTCGTGGCCGAGTCGGTTTCATGCGGTTGCATTCGTCGCCGCCGGTCCGTTTAGGGCCGCCGGTCGACCTGTCGGGACAATCGGGCGTGATCGGCCGAGCGGAAGATTTTGTTTCGACCGGTCCCGAATATCAGCATTTGGTGCAGTGGTTGTTGCGCGATACCTGGTTCGTGGAAACGTTGACCGATGCAATGCAGTACAGCCGCTCGGTCAGTTCGCCACTGCGTTTTGTGACAGGGGATGGACAGTTTGTCGATCGGGATGGTCGGTTAGTCGTCGGTAAAGTGAAAACGGCGATCGGACTGCTGTCACGGCGAACGGAATTGCGTGAACTTGGGACCAAGGTGGCGAGCCTGCAAGCAGAGATACAGCAGCGCGATGGTGAGTTGGCTCAGCAGGAACAGGCGGCGAAGGCAAGCGAGGATGTCTGGCAGCGACTGGCGGCCGATCAGGAACAGCGGAAGCAAGCCGAAGCGGAAAGTCGACTGAAGTTGGCTTCCGCCGAAGAACGGGTGGCCGAATTTGCTCAGCAATTGGAAACTGCCCGCAACGAACAGCAGCAGGCGGCCGGCGATGTGGCCGGTATGCTGACGCAGCTGACCTCGCAGCGCGAGAGCTTGTCCGTTGTCGAAGCGCTCGTGAAGACGCTGGAAACTGCGGTTGCCACTCACCGAACCGAGTTGTCCGCCTTAGAATCCAGCGTCGATGTAGCGCAGCAGGCGACGACCGAATGGCAGGTCGCGGTCGCCAAGTCGGAACAGAGATTGGAAGCCTTGCGGTCTCAATGCGATCAACTGCAACGCGACCAATCGGAACGCCGGCAAGCGCTGGAAGCGGCGGCTGAGCAGACCGAGCGGCTCTTTGCGCGACAGGCTTCGTCGGAATTGCGAATCCTCAATGCGACTTCCGAATTGTCAGAGCGCTATTTGGCCAACGAGTCGTTTCTGGTTGAGGGAACAGCTCAGCTGACGCAAGCTTCCGATTTGCGACGTCAGCGGACGGAAGTCAACGGTAGCCTGGATCAGACACGAGAACGACTCCGCTCGATTGAACAGCAGGCCCACGCGCATGAGATGAGCGCCGAGAAACTTCGACACGAACGGGGCGTGCTGGCTGACCGGTTAGAAGAAGATTACGGCATCACGACCCATTTGCTAGAACAGGCTCCCTCAGCGGATGAATTGGCCGAACGGGCCGAAGTCGATGCCGAAATTTCCGAACTGCGGCGGAAGATCACGAATCTGGGCGCTGTGAATATGGACGCGCTCGAGGAATTGAACGAGCTCGAATCTCGACATACCACCCTTGGCGATCAGTATCGTGATCTGGTGGAAGCGAAAGAGAACCTGGAACGAATCATCCAAAAAATCAACGCCGACAGCCGTCGGTTGTTCTCCGAGACGCTGGATGCGATCCGAGGCAGCTTTCAAGTCCTGTTCCGCAAGCTGTTTGGTGGTGGCACCGCCGACATTGTGCTGGAAGAGGACGTCGACATCCTAGAAAGCGGTATCGATATCTTGGCGACTCCGCCCGGGAAGCAGTCGCTCAGCCTTTCCCTGCTTAGTGGTGGAGAGCGGGCGCTGACGGCGGTGGCACTGTTGATGGCCATTTTTGAGTATCGTCCCAGCCCCTTCTGCGTTTTGGACGAAGTCGATGGACCACTCGATGAGGCCAACATTGGCCGGTTTGTTGGCACGTTGCAGGATTTTCTCAAATGGACCAAGTTCGTCGTCGTGACGCACTCCAAGCGAACCATGACGTGTGCCAACACTCTCTATGGTGTCACGATGCAAGAGTCGGGTATCTCAAAACGGGTCTCGGTCCGCTTTGAAGACGTCAACGAGCATGGCGAAATTTCGGACGATGCGGTGGCGCGAGAGGAATCAGGCAACGCTGGCGCGGCCTAGTGCCAGCGGCGGCATCGCTTGCCTAATCTGCCGCGTCATCGACGAACGCCGCACCGCGACCGCCGGATCGTCACCTGGCAACGGCCCGCGACCGAGCCAGATGTGCCTCGTCGCGGAGCCAACGCTCCGTCCCCTAGCGAAGAGGAGGGGCTGTGCTTACGGCTCGTATTGGCCCGCAAACTTTGCGCGATTGCACTCTCTTGTGAAGTGGCGTCGTAGAACTTTCTCCGTCTAAAAATATTTCTTCGGAACAAACCGCCGGTCTGGGACCATCCCACCATGACTAGCTGGCAATGATGGAATTGCCGTTAAACGGCAGCGCAACAACTGTTTGTGCCCTCCGATGCGTTGCTGTCATGCTGTTCGTGGTGGTCGTCAAGAGACGCTTGACCGCGATTGCCGCTACGAGTTGCGAAACTTTCTAAAGTCATACCCCTGTGTTAATCGAAGTTATGTTCGGAAGAGGAACGCTTTCAACAACCTGTTGAACGCCGGATGCTTCTTGGGGGGTAATTCGAACGAGATCATCTTTGATCTCATTGCAATCGCTGGGTGGTCCTCGGACTGCTCGACGTTTGCTTCAAATTACTCTCTGCAACGTTTCGCCATGATGCGGACGAAGGTGACTTGTCCTGTGCGGTGTGATTGCAGTTCACACGGCTCAGGTGCGAAAGCAGAGAACGACCGAACGAAAGTTCAGGCACGTGTCGTACTCGGAAGTCATGTCCGAATAACTGCGAATATACAGCGTAAGGCCCCGACCCAGACGTCCTACTTTGGACGGGGGCAAACAGTCGTCTCCGTGGCAACATGGTGACGCGAGCAAAAAGAGCGTAAACGGAGAACCCGTGATGAAGGTCTTTACCACAGGACAGGTCGCCAAGATCTGCAAGGTCGCCCCGCGGACCGTAAGCAAATGGTTCGATTCAGGGCGTCTCAAGGGATATCGTATCCCTGGTTCTCAGGACCGACGGATTCCGCGTGAATATCTCATCAAGTTCCTGAAGGAACACGGTATGCCCCTTGGTGATCTCGAAGAAGAGGTCATGGCCAAGGTTCTTATCGTTGCTCAGGATCAAGTATTGATCGAGAACCTCAAGCGTGAACTTCCGCCCGAGAAGTCATTTAAAGTTGGCGTCGCAGCCAGCGGATTCGAAGCTGGTATTCAAGCTGAGAGTTTCAACCCCGATTGCATCATCGTTGATTTTTCAATCGGTAAAGTTGAAGCCCTACAGATTTGCCAGAATCTGCGACGGAACAACGATTTCGCCGACACGATCTTGATTGCACTGCTGCCAGATGATGGCAGTCCAATCAGCTTCGATCGTTCGAGCATCAATGAAACGTTCAAGAAGCCTTTCGACGCAGCATTGCTCGCCGAACGCCTACGAACGCTCATCGGTGCCAAGAAAGAACTTGTGTAGGATAACTGCTTCGCCGCAAAGTTACTCAACACGCTTTCCGTAGCGAACAAACGACCACCGTGGTTTTTCCACGGTGGTCTTTTTTTGCGCTCATCGTACAGCGACAAGTCGGTTGGGCCGGACGGCTGGCTTCATCCCAAAAGCCAGCTCCAAAGAGCGTGCAATTTTGGCGTTGAGGTGCCCGATAGGACTTGGCTTAATCGGGTACTTATCAAAAAATTGCTCGATGTCGGCCGAAATCCGCCGGTGGAATTGAGGCAGTTTGCCGCTGGTTCTCAGCGCTGCACAGTTCGCTTGGTTCTGTCGAACCCGATCGTGAATAAATCCGCAACGGACCGCGCTCGACGATTCAATGAGCAATCCTAACAACAGGTCGGTCCAACTGGCCGACTGTTTGCACGTGGTTGCCAACTCAGTCAATTCGGGAATGTGCTTGCGCTGTCGTAAGTTGCGATCGCAGGCGAGTTCGAGCATGATCTCTAGGCGGGTACGAGCGTCGCGCTCCGACTCCAAGACTCCCATGACGATGGGTGCCAACTCTTCACCCGATTCGGGGACTGAGAGGACCGTTGCCGTGGCGACTGAGGTGAGAATATTGGCAAACATGATTTCGCTGAGAATCGGCGCTGCCTGGAACCAAAATTCCGGGTGCTGGTCTGAATCTCCATGGCGGATGTTATTCTCCAACCGAGCCAGCTCGTCCTGCCAATTTTGGATGCGGCATTTGGACGTTGCCCAGTATTGACCTAGGGTTCCGTCGAGCTGTTCTTCGTCGATCGCTGTCAGATTGGGCGATTTCTGAGCGACGAGATGTGCCAGCTGCACCAGTGGTTGGGCTCGCATGGGGTGTCTCCAAAAGGGAATCGGGTCGGCAGTCCTCTTGCATCGCAAATCGAGTGCCCGATTGCAGGAAAGTCGATTTTTCCCAGGTTCTGGGCGATTGTTGACTGCCGGATGTGACCGATGATGCGATCAAGCAACAGAGGACGAATGGAGCGGTAATCATCGCTTTTGCAGCCGATTCGAACGATTTGGCCGCTGGAGAACGAAGTGCGAGGGGCGGTTACGGCGGGCCGATCACTGCGGTTAGAGCGGAGGTGGGTGAAATGCTCGTTCTGGTCACCCTCGACGCTTTCTGAGTTCGCCTTAGAATCTGTCGAGCGGAGAAACGAAGAGATGAGTGAATTCACACATTTTGGAGCAGACGGTGGCGGCCGGATGGTCGACGTCGGTGGCAAGCCGGTGACCGAGCGCATGGCCAAGGCGAGCGCCACGGTCATCATGCAGCCCGAGACGCTGCAGACAATCCTCGAATCGCGTGCGGAGAAAGGCGACGTCCTGGCGGTGGCTCGGTTGGCTGGCATCATGGCGGCCAAACGAACGGGGGATCTGATTCCGCTCTGTCATCCGCTGGGAATCGATGCGATCGAACTGACATTCGAAACAAAAGAGAAAGACCGTATCGTCATTGGTGCAGAAGTGAAAGTGCAGGCGAAAACCGGTGTGGAAATGGAAGCCTTGGTGGCCGCCTCGACTGCGGCTCTGACGGTTTACGACATGTGCAAAGCGATCGACCGGGGAATGGTCATCACCAATGTACAACTAGAAGAAAAGTCCGGTGGACGAAGCGGACCTTACACGCGAGCGTAGAAACGAGGGATCATGGCAACTGTAGACAAGATGACTACTGGCCAATTCAATCAGCAGCCGTCCGCCGAT
>CAYZRS010000001.1:154093-161151 GCA_964480915.1 uncultured Pirellulaceae bacterium
CCGATGTCGTCATCGATCCGGCGACGCTGATGCGAGACATGCTCTTACTCATTGCCGAACCGTTGGGGCAAGTGGAAGAGGTGCTCTATCACGAGTTGCAGGACGATGCGCCCTTCGTCGGTGATTTGCTCGAATATGTCGCCGGCTTGGGCGGCAAACGAATGCGTCCTTGCTTGGTGCTGCTGACCGCCCAGGCGACCGGTGAAGTGCGCAAGGAACATATCACCTTGGCTGCCGTTGTCGAAATGATCCACACGGCAACCCTTGTTCACGACGACATCCTCGATGGAGCGGACACGCGCCGCCACAAAGAGACGGTGAACACGCGGTGGGGGAATCAAGCGGCGGTTCTGTTGGGTGACTATCTATTCACGCATGCCTTCTTCCTGGCAAGTACGGTCGGAACGGAAGCGTGCCAAGTGATTGGTAAATCGACGAACAGGGTCTGCGCAGGCGAGATGAAACAGGTCGGCCAGCGAGGCAATCTGGCGCTGACCGAAGCCGAGTATTTCGACATCATCCGTGGCAAGACGGCCGAACTGTGCGCCTGCTGCTGCGAATTGGGAGCATCGTATTCAGGCGCCACCCCAGAGGTTGTCGCGGCCGTCAAGCAATTTGGGATGCAGGTCGGAACCGCGTTTCAGATTGCGGACGATGTCCTCGACCTGCAGGGAGACCCGTCGCAGACAGGCAAGTCATTGGGGACCGACTTGGTCAATCAAAAGATGACGCTGCCCGCGATTCACGCGTTGGCCAAATTGGAGCAACCGGCTCGGGATGAACTGCTGGCCCAATTGGCGAGCGGGCCGACCGCCGACGCGATTCAAACGCTTCGAGACGCGATCGATCGTTTTGAAAGTGTCGCGTATGCGAAAGGAATCGCGACCGGCTTGATCGACGAAGCGGTCTGCAGCTTGGATGGCTTGCCCGATTCACCGGCCAAGCAGTCGCTGGTCGCAATGGCGCGGTTTGTCCTGACTCGCTCGTCCTAAAGTGGAAGTTGAAGGCGGACGTTGAAGGTGGACGTTGCCGGCAACCGCTCGAGGCCAGCTAATCGTCGGCGGGCGAATCGCGAAGCATCGGCGCCATTTCTTCCATGAAGTCTTGCAAGTCTTTGAACTCGCGATAGACGCTGGCGAACCGGACGTAGGCGACCTGGTCGACCGCCCGCAGCTTGCTCATAACCATGTCGCCTAATTCTTCGGTGCCGACTTCTTGGTCGAGGTTCGAATAGATCTCGCTTTGCACCTCTGCGATGACACCGTCGATCTGCTCTTCGCTAACCGGCCGTTTCCAACAGGCCTTGCTGATACCGTTACGCAATTTGTCGGCGTCGAACGGTTCGCGGACGCCATCTTTCTTCACGACTTGAATCGTCTGCTCTTCCAAACGTTCGTAGGTCGTATAGCGTCGCTGGCAACTAAGGCATTCTCGGCGACGCCGAATCGCGTAACCGTCGCCGCTAGCGCGGGAGTCAATGACTTTGTCGTTGTCGCGATGACAGAAAGGGCAACGCATGGTTTCACCGGTGGTGAGTGGCTTTGGGACCGTCATTACAGCAGCAACGACAATACTCGGCAAGGCACTCGTGAAATTTGCCTATTTGCAGGCCCCGGGAATTCTCGGGTCGGCTGATTGCGGCTCGGTTCGTATAATCTGACGATGCCGTGACCGGTGTCTTGCGCCCTGATTTTGCCGGGTGCCGTTGTTGGGTTCGTATTAAGTTCTCTGGGGAGTTCGTATGACTTTACGTTGTGCCGCTTGCGGTGTCCGAGTGAAACCTGATGACGCCTATTGTCGCCGTTGCGGGGCGAGAAATGATGCTCAGGTTGAAGATGCGGACTCAGGCGATCGTTCGACATTGTCGATCACCGACCACTTGCGCGAAGCGGCTCGCTCGAACATCGATGACGAAGAGACGCTCCTGTGGCGTGGTTCGTTCTGCTGGAAGGCCATGTTTCGTGAAGCGGCGCTGGCGGCTGTGCTGACCGTCATCCTCTGGTCGGTTCGCAGTCAAATTGTCGATCCTCAAGTGGTGGGACTGGTCATTCCGGCCATCGCCGCGCTGTGGTTGCTTGTCGCGGGCCTGTTGGTCTACCGAAAACTGGATGCCAATTACACCGTAACAAATCAGCGGCTCCTGCATCGGCACGGCATCCTCTACCGGAGCACCCACCGAATCGAAACCATCGACATCGACGATTTGAGGTTCGAGCAAGGGATCTTTGAACAGATGTTGGGCATTGGTCGCATCGTCGTCTGTTCGTCCGACGCGACGCATGATGACCTGGTGATGTACGGCATCGATCATGTGGAACGCGTATTTGACATGCTTGAAAAAGCGCGGCGTCGAGAGCGGCTGCAACATGGGCTGCATGTCGAGGCGATCTAGAGAGAAAGCAACGGACCATATTGCCAAAGGAAAAGCCGGGCCTCATCGCGAGGTCCCGGCTTTTTGGGTTTGTTGGTTTTGACTGCTTGTTACTTGCGGCGAATGGCAAGCAGGCCGATGAGGCTCGAGAAGAACAGCAGGGCAGAGCCCGGTTCCGGCACGACAGCGGTGCCGACGTACAGTTCGTCAATCGTTGCCCAAGCGGCGGTGACGGGATCATTCGTGTTGATTTCGATGGACGTAATGGCACCCGAATCGGAGGTGAAGCCACTGAAACCAATGCCGTTAAAGCCGGCCGTGGTTCCATCACTCAGCGTGACGACGACGTCCGATGGAATCTGAGCGAAGTTAATGTCAGATGCGAAAAAGGTTCCGCCGACGGCGGTGACGGGAGCACCGGTGAAGCTGACGAGGATCGCATCGCCGGCCGTGTTGGTGGAGATAATGCCCGGATCGTTGAACAGGCCGCCGGGAGGTGGAGTGCCAGGGGCCGAGGGGGCCGTATCGATGTCGTAGGAGAAAACACCGTCGGTGAATGAAAGTGGGCCGCCAGCACCGGCTGCGACACCGGAGAAATCTTCGTAGTAGGAGCCCGCTTCGACGTTCGCGAGAAAGCTTGCGGAGTCGGTGTATGTGGTCGTTACTGCCATGGCGCTAGTAGCAGAAAGGCACGCGATCAGCGTCGCCAAAACGGAAATGGTCTTCTTCATGAGTTCTACCCCAGGGGAAAAGTGAAACTTTGCGAATAGCAACAAAAAAAACGAAGTCGCCTCTCCTTCCATAGGAGAGGCGACTTCGTTCTTCGTTGGGTCCGATTCAGTGACTTGCTCGCGGAGGCAAACATTTTGGGCAAATCACTCGCCCACTGTGATTCATGTTACTTTGGCGAAAACGGCCCCACAACCGATGGAGGACGGGAATTTCTTGGATTTTCTGCGGGTCGACTGGTCACTTTGGATTTGTCCCAAGTCGCAAGTGGGGCGACCCCGGATTTGTTCGATCTTGCCGCCATTCACCTGGAAAACGGGGCAAAAGTGTTGGTGGTCGAATCCGCGATTTGTGCCATAATGGGGGATTGGGAACAGGGGGAAGGTGGTCGATGGGATCTCCGTCGAATGCTGGAGAATCAAAAGGGGAAGCAATGGACTTTGGGACTCGTGTGGTTGCGTTACTCTTTGGACGGCGTCGATTCGATTGGTGGCTCGTAGGCGCGGTATTGCTGGGGACTGGAACCGCGTTCGCGCAGCGCGTCGTTCCCGAGTTACCGCAAACCGAACACGATTACTACGGCTATGCGGTTACCAATCTTCCTGCTCACTACCAATCGGGCGACGTTCAGTCGAAGAATAACACGCCGGTCGACAACCCGCTGACGAACGCCGGTGCGACGCTCGGGCGAGTCCTCTTTTATGACAAGCAGCTATCTCACGATTACACCGTGGGCTGCGCTTCGTGCCATCAACAGGCGACCGGATTTGGTGACACGGAAGTGAAAAGCCAAGGCGTCAACGGCGAAACGGGGCGCCACTCGATGGCGCTGACGAATGTCGGTTACTACGAGAACGGAAAAGCATTTTGGGATGAGCGAGCCAACTCGCTCGAAGAGCAAGCGCTCATGCCGATTCAGGATCCGATCGAAATGAACCTGGATTTGCCGACGATGGTGACACGACTAGAAAATAGTCCTTACTATGCTGAGCTCTTCCAAAATGCATTTGGAACATCCGAGGTGACTCCCGAGCGCGTTGGGAAAGCGATTGCTCAGTTCGAACGTTCAATGGTCTCGTACAACTCGGCCTACGACAAAGTGTTTGAGAATGGCTTCCCCAATTTAGGAGCCATGACCGACTTGCAGCGGGATGGGTATCAGGTTTACCACGGCGGCGCTGGGCGTTGTCGCTCGTGCCATGCGACCGAAGCTCAGATTGGCGATGAGGCCCGCAACATCGGGCTGGATTCGCTTGATACCGACGAAGGCGCTGGCGACGGCAAGTTCAAAACGCCTTCGCTTCGCAACGCGGAAGTCAGAGGCCGATTCATGCACGACGGCCGTTTTGGGAGCCTGGAAGAGGTCATCGAGTTCTATAGCAGCGGTGTCAACCTCGACAATCCAAACGTCGACGACCGCATGGTCAATTTGAACCTCACACAATACGAGAAGGACGCGTTGCTCGAGTTTCTAAAGATGTTGACCGATTGGGATTTCCTAACCGACGAGAAGTTCGCTGACCCCTTCCGTTTTGCCTGTGATTTTGACGCAGATGGCGACTGTGGCGTGGATGATGTCGACAGCATGCTGGCCATCGGCCCGATTTCGGGTGGTGTCGCCGTCGATTCGCTCACTGAACGCTACGACATGAATGCAGACGGTGTCATCGATCCGGACGATCTTGTCGAGTGGCTCAGCGAGGCCGCGTTAGTCGATGGGCTCGCCAGCCCCTACAAGACGGGTGACGCGAACCTAGACGGTGTCGTGAATGGCGAGGACTTCCTGGTGTGGAATGCCAACAAATTCACTGCGGGAACTGCTTGGAGCGATGGCGATTTCAATGGTGACGGAAACATTGACGGGCTCGACTTCATCCAGTGGAACGCCAACAAGTTCACGTCGTCACTGCCGGTCGCCGTGCCAGAGCCCAGCAGCGGGCTCTTCGTTTTGCTGGGATGCCTTGCAATCGTGAGACGCCGTCGCCGCTTCGCGACCGCATGGGCGTAGGCAGGCGGCGAGCGCCGCGTTACCAGCAGCGCTTGATTCGCTGCAGAAATTCGCTGATCTAGAGTTGCGCGTTGACGTCGACCCGACTTCGGGGAAGTTAACTAGCGCGCTGAAGGGTGAGCTTCAAACCCGGGTTCGGCACAATCGACTGTCAGTCGACTATTTGGCTTTTGACCAATCGCGTCGTTGCCGACTGCTGGGAATGTCCATCTTCTTGCGATACTTCGTGACGGTTCGGCGGGCGACTTTCAAACCATGCTTGGACAGTTGGTCGACCAGTTGGTCGTCGCTGAAAGGCTTGCTCTTATCTTCCGCATCGATGACTTCTTGTAGCTTGTTGCGGATGGCGTCCCAGGCGATCTCTTCGCCATCGGCGCTCGTTGTGCCGCCGACGAAGAAACGTCGCAAGGCGAACACACCGCGTGGTGTTTGAATCCACTTGTCGTCGACGGCGCGACTGACGGTCGTGACGTGAACGCCTACCTTATCGGCAATCTGTTGCATTTTGAGCGGTTCAATCGATTCCGGGCCGTCTTCGATGAACTTGTTCTGGTGGTCGACAATCGCTTGGGCGACGCGAGTCAGCGTGTCACGCCGCTGAGCGATGGAATCGATCAACCAGCCCGCGGCGTTTACCTTGCGTTTGATGTATTCTTTTTCTTCCGGTGTCGCATCGCTGCTCATCAGCCGTTCACGATAGTAATTGCTGATGCGCAACTGAGGTGTGCGACCTTCCTCCATCCAGACACGGTACGAGCCATCCTCGTTGACGTCGAGAAAGACATCGGGAATGACCGTTTGGACGTGGACATTTTGGAAGCTGGCACCCGGCTTGGGGTTCAGTCGTTTGACTTCGTCCCAAATTTCTCGGATATCGTCGATTGACCAGCCGGTCTTTTTCTGAATGAGCGGCATCCGGTTTTCTTTGAGATCTTCCAGATGATTCGAGATCAGAATGTGCATCTCTTCGTACAACGGATCATCCAGCGGCAACTGAAGCAACAAACATTCACGCAGATCGCGGGCACCCACACCGGCCGGTTCGAGGCCTTGGACGATCTTCAACGCCTCTTCGGCCAGTTTCAGCTCGATTTCATCCGCCGTCGGAGGCAACAGGTCTGGCAAGCTGGATTGCAAGTAACCGTTCGAATCGAGGCTGCTCACAACTCGTTCACACATGCGGAGCAGGTTCGTCGGCAAGTCCAGCTCATGGAGCTGCAGGTCGAGAGCGTCTCTTAGGGTGACGGGGCGAGCGGCCAGATTTGCGATCTGATCGTGCTGCCGGTCTGATGCTTGTTGGACGCGGTTCGAAGAGGGCTTCGGGCCGTCGAAGTGGTCCGGGATTTCACGATGGAGGTCGAGCAACCGCTCGAAGTCGTCCTTACCGCTTTTGTCGTCAACAACGAGTTCCTTTTCACCCGTCGCCGTCGGTGCATCTGGATTCTCGCGGTCGGCGCTGCTATCAGGAGCTGGGAAATCTTCCTCGATCCGCTCGAGGAGGGGGTTTTCGCTGAGCTCGGAATCGATCCGAGCTTCCAATGCTTGGATGGGCAGCTGCAGGATTTCCATGGATTGAATCATCCGTGGAGCCAGGATCTGCTTTTGTGTTTGCCGTTGTTCTAGCCCGAATGAAAGTCGCATCGTGCGCTAGGTCCTCAAAAAGTGGCGGAATAATTCACCCTTCAACCGTCGGCTGAGCATGTTCCGTGCCATACCAGCCTCCAATTCTACCTTGAGAATTGAGAAAAGGCGAATGAGTTGACGGAAGTCGTTACCAGTTATTTGGTTTGGAAAAATCCATAAAATTTCCAGCAGTCGCTTGCCTTGGGCAAAAACGAGTCTAGACGCCACTTTTCGCGACGAAAATGGCAGAACGAAGGGAGCCCGAGAAAACGGGGGCAACCGAATGTTATCTGTCGAAAGCTGGTCTGGAAAAGGACATCTCGGTGC
>CAYZRS010000001.1:161251-180726 GCA_964480915.1 uncultured Pirellulaceae bacterium
GGGGCAACCGAATGTTATCTGTCGAAAGCTGGTCTGGAAAAGGACATCTCGGTGCCGCCTCGAATCGTGAAATGGCGGAATCTGCCATGGCGAAGACAAGGGTATAACCGGCTGATGTTGCTCGCCAAGGTGTGCATTTCGCGAGCTGTATTGCGAGCTGCATTACCGAGGGTGGAGGAAACCGAGGTGATGTGCGGCGTGCATGAGCCCGACTTTCAATGCCGTTTCGACGTCCGTTTCGCCAAACAGTGGTGAAGCGTGCATTTCGCCTTGGTATTCGCTCAATCGAATCGCGGTCTCCCTTAGCTTGCGGACGGCCTCCTCTTCCGAGATATCGCCAGCCGAGGGAACGGTCTTCGGGTCAGTCATCATGCCGCTTGAAAAACCTTCGGCCAGTATTTTCTTTTTCATGCCGGGACCGACCGTCTTTTTCATCAGCCACAGCATGATTCGAATCGGAGCGGGCGCCTGAGGGAACCCGTCCATCGGGTAGCGCATCCATTCGTTGATGTGCATGCAGGTTTGGGCGAGGTCCCAATTTCCTTTTTGTTCATAACCGCGACTGGCCAGGATATCGACGTCGCGCACCAGATCATCGATGCATCGGAATTCCAATGGGCGTTTATCAGAATCGCTGGGCATGTGCTGGACCTGCGGTGTGACTCAACAGTGGTATTACCGGATTGCAAGTGGAATTAAGAGGACGCTGGACCGGCTGGGGATTCGGGGTCGGTCGCAGAGGGATCCTCAATGCCGGCAAATTTCGCAATCGCTTCCTGAATGCCGGGTATGGGCAGATTCAAATCGCTGGTGATCGACTGCAATTTCTCGGCATGCATCGCTTTGGCTTTTTGAATCGCCGCATTCACCGCCGCGGGAATGAGGTCCTCGAGCATTTCGACTTCGTTTTTTTCCACGAGAGACGGATCGAGTTTCACCTTTAGGACTTCACCGACACCATTCATTTCCACCGCGACCAGCCCGCCACCAGCATGGCCTTCCACACGCTGAGCCCGCAGCTCTTCTTTGATCTCTTCCATCTTGCCGCCCATTTGCTGAGCCTGTCCGAGCAGCGACGTCAGATTGCCGAGGTTTTTAA
Organism: uncultured Pirellulaceae bacterium; assembly: GCA_964480915.1. Taxonomy (GTDB): domain Bacteria; phylum Planctomycetota; class Planctomycetia; order Pirellulales; family Pirellulaceae; genus CAWGCE01. The sequence continues at coordinate 162,351 of CAYZRS010000001.1, forward strand.
ACAGATTCACGAGGAGGTCCTTTTTCTGGAGTGGGACAATCAGGTCCGAGGCGAAGACGATTCGCATGGTCTGCAGCGGTCTCGTTCGATTTAGGATTTCTTATCCTGAACGGCTGACACGTCGGCTCCGAAGAGCTCCATTGCCTGCTTCACCATGGGATGTTCATAGCTTTCGCGGATCAATTCCGATTGGGAGCGTTTGGTCGTGGTTCGTGCCGTCTGCTTCGTGGCCGTCTCTTTGACATCGACGGACAAGGTGACTTTGTGCCCAACGATGCTTGTGAGTGCCGCTTCGAGGACTTCTTTGTGGTCGGGCCGCTTGCAGCGATTGGCGTAGTAGGCCGAATTCAAAGTGACGGTGAGGTGATGATCACCGTCGACGCGCACCGAGTCATACTGCCGGGCCGCATCGGCCGCCAAACCTTCCAGCTGCTCGATACTTTTTTCCCAGATGCTCGTGGCGGTCTGTTCGTTCAGTGCCGTTGTGGCGACCGGAGCCGCATTAGCCAGCGTCGCCGCGGCGATGCTGGCAGCTGGTGCGACCGCTGCGGCTGCCGTGACAACGGGCGAAACCTCGGCGGCCACGGCGACGTTTTCAGGCTCCACAGTTGTCTGGGGCATTGGCATCGGCGCTTCGGTTGGCCGCGTCGCTTCCGGTGCGATCGATGGAGCCGCCGCTTCGGTTGACGGGGTTGCCAGGTCTAACGAAGCTGTCGGATTCGTCGGTGGAACGGCCGGTTCTTCAACGGAGGTCGGCGGCGCGGGTGGCGGATCAGCCGGCGCCGGCGGAGTTGGCGTCGGCGTCGCGACGGCCGGTGGGATCACTTTTTTTTTCTGGCTCGCGGCTCGCGGTCGAGCTGCCGGTAATGAAGTGCTTCCGCTTCGTACTTGCGTCACTAACGAAGCCAGATCTTCCAGGTGAGCCAGTTGGCTGATGCGGACGAGTGCCAGCTCCACCAGTGTTCGGCGCTGCAAACTCAACCGCATTCTGGCAATCGCTTGATCGATGATCTGGGCCGCTGCCAGTACCGTGGCCACGCCCCAGGCTTCGCCGAGAGATTGAATCCGTGCGAATTCGGCCGAAGTCGAGTGACGCATCAGCGAGGCTTCGCAGCCGACGCCGGCCGACATGATATCGCGGAAGTAGCCGAGCAGCTGTTCTGCCAACTGCCCCACATCGACACCTTCCAAAACCGCTGCGTCCAATTCGGCCAGCGCCGTGGCCGCATCTTGTTCGTACAAAGCATCCACGATTGCCGACAGACGATGCGTTCGTGCCGTGCCCAGCATGCCGTGCAACGTATCGGCGGTGATCTTGTCGCCACTGAACGAAATAACCTGCTCTAGCATCGATTGGCTGTCACGCATCGAACCGCCCGCGCGTCGCGCCAGCATTTGCAACGCTTCATCGTCCGCTGTCGCACCTTCGGCAGCGACGATCTCTCTCAACCGGACGACAATCGACTCACTCGCAATCGGCGCGAAATCGAATCGCTGGCAACGCGACAGGACAGTGATCGGAATCTTTTCTGGATCGGTCGTGCAGAAAATGAATTTGACATGCTCTGGTGGTTCTTCCAGCGTCTTCAGGAGTGCATTGAACGCCTCCTTCGTGAGCATGTGGACTTCATCAATGATGTAGACCTTGAAGCGAGCTCGGCTCGGCCGGATACCAACGTTGGATCGCAGCTGGCGGATTTCATCAATACCGCGGTTACTGGCGCCGTCGATTTCCAAAACGTCGACATCATTGCCATTGGCGACCGCTTCGCAAATGTCGCAAGCATCACACGGCGTACCGGCTGGACCGGCGACGCAGTTGAGGCATTTCGAAAGGATGCGAGCGGCCGAGGTCTTGCCCACACCGCGGGCCCCGGTGAAAAGGTAGGCATGCCCGACGCGGTTCGTTTCGATGGCGTTTTTCAGCGCCTGCGTGACTTGCTGCTGACCGACAAGATCGTCGAATGTCTGCGGCCGGTATCGCCGAGCCACCACGACATAGTCGGCGCTCTTGGCCGTGGACGGCGTTCCGTGGTCGTCACTCATGCTCGTTCCCTGACGCTGCCAGCTTGGCTGCTCTGAAGAGGCCCTCGCACAAGAGTACCCCGCTTAGGGCTGCTCCGGTTAAGGCCTGACCCGATTCACGGTTCCCCCTCGCGAGGGCCACTTCAAAGCAGCTCGCACAATCACGTTTTTTACGTCTTCTGCCGCCGTCCGACAATGGGCTCACTTGACCAAATTGGTCGGTGGGCCTTCTACTTTGGGGTATGAGTGCTCCTGGAGACTATTCTGTACTAAGCGCCGCTGAAATCCAAAAGACGATTTCGGCCGTTTGTAAGCGCACTTCCGATCGTTTTCCCGATGCGGGGCTGGCCAATGTCGGCCTCCGCTTGCTGGCGATTTCCAATCAGGCGGCCGAGCGATCCCGTCTGATCAATCGCCCCATCTATTGGGTCCGTATCCTGTCGATGGTCATTGTCTCGGTCGTGGTCGGCCTTTGTCTCGATATTCCTTGGCTTTTCAGCCCGCACCGTGGTTCGTTGGATTGGGTCGAAGCGGTCGAGTTGCTCGAACCGGCCATGAATATCGTCGTCCTGATCGGCGCCCTAATCTACTTCTTTATCTCGCTGGAACGCCGCTTTAAGCGTGGAAAGGCCCTGGAGGCGATCCACGAGCTACGCTCCGTCGCTCACATTATCGACATGCACCAATTGTCGAAAGATCCGGAAGAGTTGCTGGAACTATCCAAAAGCGAAACGGAAGCCGGCGTCCGCCAACTGACGCGAACCGAGTTGCAAAAATATTTGGATTATTGCAGTGAATTTCTGTCACTCACCGGAAAAATTGCCGCGCTTTATGTCCAGGGATTTGATGACCCGGTCACGATTGCGTCGGTCAACGAAGTGGAAGAGCTGTGCACCGGATTGAGCCGCAAGATTTGGCAGAAGATCATGATCCTACACGAAGCGGTTGGCGAGTAATTCGCGCCTTCGGCGGCCGCCGGTGAAGTGTTAGCGACCGAAATCGTTCCGCGTCGATTGGGCTCGGTAGACATCGAGACTAATCGAGTCGTCTAAAAAATCGATGTGACCATCGGCATAACAGAAGTTAGCGCCACCTTGATGGGTGCTCCCAAAAGCGCCGTTTTGACGTTCGCGAACGAACCCGTCGCCCGGTTGTGTATTCAGAGGGTTCGCTGTCGATCGCAGACAGTCGGCGTTCACGAGTGCATACGACCAAGTATTGGAAGATTCCCAGGTGTCGGAGAGCAGGACTTCGCCGAGCATCATCGTCTTCGATGTGCCGTCTTTCAGTTGTCGCAGCTTGATCTTCTTGACGTACAGGAACATGCCGTCATTTTCGAATTTTGCAACATGCAATTCAGCGTCTGGCCCCAAGGTTCCTTGCACAAACGCGTAGCTCGATGTGGCCGCACTGACTGGGAAGTAGACCTCGCTGATCGGCTGGGACTGATCGCTGGGGCAAATGAAGATGCCCAGCCGTTCCTTGATGCCGGCACACTTTAGGCTATTCGCGTACCATTGCAGGTCGTCGACGTTTCGATTCCACAAGCCGCCGTTGTGAACGTCGAGTTGTTGGTAAAGCGATACTTCCTCGACAAAAGGCAGCATCTCAACGAAACCGCTCGCGGCGGTCTTCTCGGCGGCATCCAGTCCGGCGGGGCAGGCGTCAATCGACATGTCGTCGCCCGTGTCATCACAACCGATTCGCCCAGGTGGGAATGTTCGCCGAGCTGCTTCGAAGTTTAAGAGTGCCAGACCCGCCTGCCGAAGTTTGTTAGAACAGCTCATGCGACGAGCGCTCTCGCGGGCGGCGTTGACGGCTGGGAGCAGCATTGCCACCAAGGTGGCAATGATCGAGATCACGACCAGCAATTCGACGAGCGTGAAGCCGGCGGAGCCTGCGCGATCTCGCTTGAACTCGCATTGGAAGACTTGCATCACGTGCTGCCTTTCAGATCAATCGAACGGACCAGAAGCAAAAATCGGCCGCTGAGTGAGCATCATCGTCTCACGAAAGTGCTGCAAAATATAGGGTTTCGACCCGTCCGCAGAAAAAGTTTACGATCCAAGCAAGGAACCAGCCCGTTGACGACATCTTAACATGGTGCAACGTAACCGAACCATGAACCGACTCGATTTTGCCTCAGAATTTCAGGCAGTTCAGCGACGCCTGTGGCTGATCGCTGCTGCCTGCATTGGGGATCGCACCGAAGCGGATGATATTGTTCAGGAGGCGGCGATCGTCGCTTTTCGCAAAAGGCACGAGTTTCAGGTAGATACAAATTTTCTCGCGTGGCTCTCCCGCATCGTGCGGCACTGCGCGTCGAATCATAACCGTAAGTTCGCCGGGCGGAAGACATTCGCTACCGATCCGGGATCGCTGGATCGGGTTGCCAAGAAGACCGCAGCGGCTGCTAAACCGGACGGGGATGATCGTTGGGATGCCGAACAACTGGGGCTTGATGACGAACTGATGCGTGCGTTGGATCAATTGTCCGAGGTGGCTCGCTGCTGTCTGTTGTTGCGAGTCATCGATGGTGCATCGTATGTCGAAATTTCCGAGTGTGTTGGGATACCTGAAGGGACAGCTATGAGTCACGTTCATCGCAGCAAGAAACTCATTCGTGAACGTTGGCGCAAGCCGATGTCACCCGAAGGAGGTGCACGATGAATGGGGATCAGCGAGTGACCGAAAACGAATTGCTACGCTATCTCGACAAGCAATTGAGCGATGCGGAGACAGCCGATTTGCAGCGACGATTGGCCAACGACGAATCGGCGCAGCGGTGGCTGGCTCAATTGCTGGCGCAAGAAGATCAACTGGCTCACGCCTTGAAACGAACATTCGTGCCGCCCGAAAAGTCGGTCGCAGAAATCGAAGCGTGGTTCGTGGACGACCTGAAGGAAGCCGCCCCCGCGGTGTCGTTGGGGCAGGGCTCACGTTCGCGTCGTTCGATGCTCATCGCAGGTTGCGCGGTCGCTGCGGCGTTGACCGGGGTGATGCTCGTCGCAAATTGGGTGCGGCCGAAGAAGGTAGCGCCATTTTTCGAACCACGCTCATTGGCGGCGATCTATACCGAAACCGTTCACAATGGATTTCAGCCCTATTATCTTTGCGACGACGAAGAACGATTTGCCCAGACGTTTGCGAAGCGGCAAGGTGTTCGCCTTCGCCTCGCGCCACTGCCTCCCAAGCGAAGCATGGCGGGTTTATCGTATCTCGGTGGTTCAAGTCGAGATGCGACCGCCATGCTTTGTTTTGTTGAAGATCGGCCGGTGGTGGTTTTCGTCGATCAAGCGGAGAATCAGAGGCATGCTGTGAGCGACGTGCCGGCTGGCGAATCCCTGTTTGTTCACGAATCGAAACTCGGTGATCTCGTCCTTTGGGAAGTCTCTCCATTCGCGCAGCCGATGATGATGCAGTTTCTCTTGGTGGAAGAGCTGGTCCAACCGTCGAACTAAGAGGCGGCCGAGAGCGGCGCCCCATGCTGGCTTGACGTGACCGCCCGCGATGGAAATCGAGCCTCGTTCGCGGCGCTGGCATGTTCGCTGGCCTGTTCGCTTGTCACAATGGCGTGGATGATTGACACTGGGGGCATGGAAGCACCAACAATGAGACTGAACGCATCGGCCGCGCAAATGTGCGAGGAGATGATGCGAAAAACCGATAAACTGGGGATTGCCGTCCACGATGATGGCGTCTCGGTTCCTTTGATCGATTGCGGCATCAATGTCCCCGGTAGCTTGGCGGCAGGAATTGTCGTCTCCGAAATCTGCATGGCAGGACAGGGCAAAGTTGAAATCGTGCCGATGACCGATTTCGTCGGTGCGGGGCCGGCCATTTCGGTTTGGAGCGACCATCCCGTCGCCGGTTGTATGGCGGCCCAATATGCAGGTTGGCAAGTCCTGCACGACGATTTCTTCGCGATGGGGTCAGGCCCTATGCGGGCGGCGGCTGGTAAAGAAGAGCTGTTCCGCAAGATTGGATATACCGAAAATCCAACGATGGCCGTCGGAGTATTGGAGACGCGCAAATTCCCACCACCGGCGGTCGGAGAGAATTTGGCTCGTGCCTGCGACGTCGAACTGCGCAAGCTGACATTGTTGTTGGCTCCGACGGCCAGTCTGGTCGGCACCATGCAAGTCGTTTCTCGATCGATTGAGACGGCGCTTCACAAGCTGTACGAACTGGGCTTTGATTTGCAGCAAGTCACCAGCGGTTACGGGATTGCGCCTTTGCCGCCGGTCGCCGGCGACGATTTGGCCGCCATCGGGCGAACGAATGATGCGATCCTCTATGGGGGCCGTGTGACGCTATGGGTCACGGCCGACGACGATGAATTGGCAGAGCTCATTCCGCAGGTTCCCAGTTGTGCTTCGCCCGAACATGGAAGACCGTTCTCGGAAATTTTTCGTGAGAAGAATGGCGATTTCTACGCGATCGATCCCCACCTGTTCAGCCCCGCTTGGATTCGTGTTAACAATCTGGCGACCGGTCGCTGTTGGGATGCTGGTCGACTTGAACCGGAAATCCTCCGCCAGTCTTTCTCCGATTAGGAGCAGGTCGGTCAGCGAGATGATGGTCGCAGCGAAATGGTCCGACGCATGAGTCTGCTATGAAGATCGTCGTACTTGGTTCGAATTCGAGTTGGTATCTGCGCGACTTGCAGCGAGCAGCAGCAGACAGGATCGATGTCGTCCCGGCGGCGTTCACCCGTTTGCATGCCGGTCTCATTTCGAGTGAACGCGGGGTGCGAACTCGCGTCGGGTCGGGCGCTTGTGATTTGAGCACCGCCGACGCGGTGCTCGTCCGGTCGATGCCAGCGGGCTCGTTGGAGCAAGTCATTTTCCGCATGGACGCTTTGGCCTCGCTGCAATCCGAGGGCGTCCCCGTCGTCAATCCGCCCAAGTCGTTAGAGATCGCGATTGATAAGTTTTTGGCGCTGTTACGATTGAAGCCGATCGCCCAGCAAGCCGGCTTGGCCATCCCCGATACGTTCGTCTGCCAATCGGCGAGCGATGTCGAACGGGCCGTCGAGTGGTTGGCGGCCGAGGAAGTCGTCATCAAACCGATATTCGGCGGAGAAGGGCGAGGGGTGCGACGCATCGATGTTGGACGGTCGACTGGTGAACTGCAGGCGCTGGCTGAGGCGGGCCATGTTTTCTATCTTCAACGCTTCATCCCGCACGCCGGACACGATTACCGCCTGCTTGTCGTTGGAGATCGGGTGCTGGGCATGCGACGGGTCAATCGAAACGACTGGCGGACGAATGTGAGTCTGGGAGCGAAGGTCGAATCGTTGGAAGTCACCAGCGAACTGGCCGAGATGGCCGTTTTGGCTGCGACCACGATCGGCGCTTCGGTTTGCGCACTGGACATCATCCCAGCGAACGATGGAACGATGGTCGCTTTAGAGGTGAACGCCGTGCCGGGTTGGAAGGCTTTGGCGGAAATTACGGGCGTGGATGTGGCACGATGCGTGTTGGACCACGTGGCGTCCTTGGCGAGACCCAACTCCAGATGCTAGTCTGGTCAGCCAAGAAGGGCACGGAAGCCAGGCGGGCGATGACCGCGCGGCGCAGGATGCGAGTTTGAATGGAAACGCTGCTGGTTGCTTCCAGCCGCGAAGAGGTTTTCGCACCCCGAATTGGCTCGACGCATGCCTTCTGCCGAAAAACTAAGATCGACCGCTGCTGATGCGGTCGGCTCGACGCCGGTCAATATCGCCGAGCGCCTGATGCAGACGGCGGCTCGATTACCACAGCAAGAGGCAATTATCACGCAACGGCGGTCGCGTCGGGGAAGCTTCCGCTACGATGCGATCTCCTTCGAAGCGTTGGCGAGCGACGTGCGACGTCTGTCGGTGGGGCTGCAGGATCTCGGTGTCAGCTCGGGGCAGCGAATGGTTCTGATGGTCAAGCCGAGCATCGACTTCGTAGCGCTGACTTTCGCGCTCTTTCGGGTCGGCGCGGTGACGGTGCTGATCGATCCGGGGATGGGTAAGGACAACTTGCTCGACTGCCTCGAGGCAGTGCGGCCGGACGGGTTCGTCGCCATTCCGTTGGCTCAGGCAGCGCGAGTTCTGCACAAATCACGTTTTCCAAAAGCCCGCTTGAATGTGACCGTCGGTCGTCGTTGGTTTTGGGGCGGAGCCACCATCAACCAACTGCGCCGGTCGGATGAGCATGAGGCCATGTCGCATCGCACGGACGTTGATGATCCGGCGGCGATCATTTTCACGACGGGCAGCACGGGGCCTCCTAAGGGCGTGTTGTATACGCACGGGAATTTTGAAGCGCAAGTCGATCAGATCCGCGATCGCTACGACATCACGCCGGGCGGTGTCGACCTCGCCGGTTTTCCCCTGTTCGGGCTATTCAACGGCGCCATGGGGACGACCACAGTGATCCCCGATATGGACGCGTCGAAGCCGGCGAGTGTGAATCCAGAGAATATTGTGCACGCGATTCAAGAGCTGGGGTGCACGCAATCGTTCGCATCGCCAGCGGTCTGGAATGTGGTCGGACGCCACTGTGACGAATGGGGCGTCGAACTGCCGACGCTACAAAGAGTGCTTTCGGCCGGAGCGCCCGTGCCTGTCGACGTGATTCGGCGGCTCAAGAGAACGATTCATCCGCAGGGCGAAATCTACACGCCCTATGGTGCAACCGAGTCGCTACCGGTCGCTTCGATTGCGGGCGGAGCCGTGCTGCGTGAGACGGGGCATGCGACGTCTGAAGGAGCTGGGACCTGTGTCGGCAGCCGGTTTCGCGAGATTGATTGGCGAGTCATCGAAATTAGCGACGGGCCGCTGAAGCAGATCGACGAGACTCGGCAATTGGAACGAGGGCAGATTGGCGAGCTGATTGTCAGCGGCCCGCAGGTGACCAGTCGATATGTGACTCGCGAAGAACAGAATGCCTATCACAAAATTTCAGACGGTGATCGGTTTTGGCATCGACTAGGAGACGTTGGCTACTTGGATGATCAAGATCGGTTTTGGTTCTGTGGCAGGAAAGCGCACCGGGTCATCACGAAAGAGGGGACGATGTATACCGTCCGGTGTGAGGTGATCGCCAATGGTCACCGTTCGATTTATCGGTCGGCGCTTGTCGGTATCGGACCTGACCTAGCGCAAATCCCCGTCATGATCTGCGAGCCGCTCAAAGAGGCTTGGCCGCGTACGGAGTCGCAGCGTCAGCAACTCTGCGACGAATTGTTCGACAAACTGCAAAGTCACGAGCTGACATCGACGATCCAACGAAAGCATGTTTTGCTAAGGCAAGCATTGCCGGTCGACATCCGTCACAACGCCAAGATATTTCGCGAAAAATTGGCGATCTGGGCCGGCACGCAGCCGTTTGTTTGATCCCCCGTCGAACCATCGCTGTTCATCAACGACGCCTTCCATCGGGAATCCGTGTCGATACTGCCAGTGATCGATTTGCATTTCGTCGTTCGAAACGGGAAGTGAGCATTCTGCTCTGTATGATCCATAACAATGACGACCGCGGGGCCGGCAACCGGAACGCCAGAAAGTCCTCGAACAGCGAGATCTCAGCGGTTCCTCATTCGAAGTCGTTCATTTCTCTCCCCCCTCTTTGGCAGGGACGTTCAGTTCGACCTCGTCGCCAGAGAAGATGGTTAAATGTGAACCTGCGGCCCATGGCTACCGGCGAGATCTCTGCGATTCACGAAAGAATCGTCGGCGTTCGGGCAGAACATTCATCAGCCTGAGTCGGCCATTGAGCTTTCTACGCTGCCTACCAATTTGAATTTGGCCGACAAAACTGCGCCAAAATAATTTTGGATCAAAAAAACCAAAATCTAAGCGCTGTCCTAATTGGAAGACTCGGCTAACATGAGGACTGCGGATATAGATTTTAGTTAGTTTGAGTTACATCTTGAAAGTGAGCAGCGAATGAATGCCAAGAAGCTTTTTGTACGATCTTTTGCCCTTTTCATGGGTGTTGTGGTCTCCGCCGCGGTTGTCAGCGCCGGCGTGAATAACGTTGGGTTCGATTCGCGAATTCTACAGAATGGCGGCTTCACCTTCAGCGACGTTAGCGCGACGTATCAAAACCCTGTTGGCTTCGGTTCATTTACCGTTTCCGCGTTAACGGACGGTGACGGATCGAATGGCATCTTCGGCGGTATCGGAATTGATACACGCAACAACTGGGACCTTGGCGGTTGGAATTTCGTTGCGGCCGATTACCAATTGGAAGTCACTTACAAGCCCACCTCTAACAATACTGCGAGCGCGTTCAATGTTGTGGGACGGCAAGAGGATGGCTTCGATCTTGCCGGTTTAGAATCCGGCGAAGAATACCAATGGGGTTTCTTCGATATTGTGAATCAATACAACGCCGGGACGCCTGATGCGGATGGCTTCGTGACGATCACGCGTGATCTCACGCCAGAAGATTTTCGACAACAAGCGTTTGGCTATGCCAACGACGGCGACATGCTGCAAGATTTTGACGTCCATCAAGGCGGATTGCCGAATGGCATCAGTCAAATGCAGATTCAAGTTCCCTTTGGAAGTACCGACCCTTTCGAGGTTGAATTTAAGAGCGTGCGTTTTGCTCCGAAAACGCCAGATCCAACGGAAATCGCCCGCATCGATTTTTCTGGATTCGATTTGAACTTCGACAGTGCTGCGAATGGAGCTGCACGACGGGATGATGGCAGTGCGTTCACCAACTTGATTTATGATGCCGAAAACATTGCCCCAGCCGGAAATGGTGTTGGTGGAGTTTTGGGGACCAAGAACTTGCCGTCGGTCGAGGTCTTTGATGGTGCCGATTACGCCATCGAATTTACAGCGAAATTACTGCCGACAAATGCAGCTTCTCAAGTGAACGTTGTCTTGAAGGATTTGGATGGCGACGATTCAGCACCTGGTATGGGTGCCGAGGAATGGGGTGTCGCCATTGATACTTCCGAGCTGAATGCGACAACGATGACGACACTGACCATTCCCTTGTCGGATGCAGGTCTGTTTGCCGATACGGCCTTCGGTTTCACGAATACCGGTGACGGAATGATTTCCGACTTGAATTTGTATGAATTCCACATTCAAGCACCGTTTGGGACGTTTGATCGCCTGAGCCTCGAAATCGAAAGCGTTCGTATTATTGAGGACGCATCGTCGATCGGCTGCGATCTGAATGGTGATACCATGTGCGATACGGCAGACGCAGATTTGCTGGTCGCTGACATTGCGGGCGGCACGGGACTGTACGACGTGGATGGCAGCGGAATGGTCGATGGAGACGACCTTACGGCTTGGTTGGCACTCGCAGGGGCGGAGAATCTCGCCTCGGGCAATCCGTATCTCGCCGGCGATGCCAATCTGGACGGCAGCGTCAACGGGCAGGACTTTGTTGCCTGGAACGGCAGCAAGTTCACGAATACAGCTGCCTGGAGTGCCGGTGATTTCAACGCTGACGGTTCGGTCGACGGTCAAGATTTTGTGATCTGGAACGGGAACAAGTTCCAGACCGCAGATGTCGCGGCGGTACCCGAACCTGCCCTTGGCGTTTGGGGCATTGTCCTCGCCTTGGGACTCGTCCGATTCTCGCGTCGCTAGACGCTGATTCATAGCGCCCTCCACGATGACTCATAAGTCGTGGAGGGCGTTCTTTTTGTTGGGATCACAGGAAGTGCAAATCCAATACGTCGACTGGTTGGTGGGGACGCTGGCTGCGGCAGGGTCGAACTGAGAAGGCTAACTTGATGAAGATCTACTACGAACTTGTCGCGGTGTCGCTGATACTGATCAGCACCGGTTGGGCACAGCCACTTTGCAGTAACTCGGGCGTTACCGGCGAATGCGTTCTTAACAACTTCAATAGCACGTTAACGTACGACTTTGCTGGTTTCACGCAATCGGCCAGTGGAGGCACGCTGCGGGTCACTGACCCGGCGAATGGTTGGGGAGGAGTGGGCCAAATCGAATCGTTCGATCTGTCCAATTTTGCCGACGGCCGTCTGTACATTGATGTCACGAAGAATGCGGGCCACCAAACCGATTTCTTCGGGATTGAGTTGATCGACGGCAATGACAACCGCGGTACCTGGCAATTCGCGCCGGGCAACCTTGTCGCGGGCACGCCAACGACGATGGTGGCGAATACCAATCTGAGTCTGCCTGGCTTCACATTTAACAATGGCCCTGCACCCGATCTCAGCAACATCACGACGTGGCAGATTCTGGGTGAATTTGACTCGCCAGCTCCTTTTGATCTCTCATTCGATCGCGTTCGTCTGGTCGACGATGGGGCGCCGAATGAGATCTATGCTGGACAAGCCGACAACGCCGCCTGGCGCTCCGTGGCCGATTCGAGAATCGACCAAATTCGAAAAGCTGACGCGCAAATCATTGTTCAAGATCTGAATGGGAACCGAATTCCAGGTGCCACCGTCAACGTGGATCAAACAAGACACGAGTTCGGTTTTGGGTCGGCCCTGGTAGCGGATCGATTGTTTGACTCAGACCCGCAACACGTCCAGTATAAAACGAAAGTCAACGAACTCTTCAACATTGCCACGCTTGAGAATGCGTTGAAGTGGCAACCGTGGGATGGCGATTGGGGCCCTTTCTGGGGTCAAGCGAAAGCGATTGGAGCGGTCGACTATTTGAACAATCAGGACATTCCAGTTCGCGGACATGCAATGGTCTGGCCAGGGGTTGGTAATTTGCCCGCTTCGGTGGTGGCCATGCTTCCGCCAGCGGACAGCGCCGGCGAGCAGGCGATTCGAGATGCGATCAGCGCTCACATCCTCGATATTGGCAGCGAATTCAGTGGCGATCTATTGGCTTGGGATGTTGTCAATGAACCCCGCACTAATCACGACATCATGGATGCATTGCCGGAAGGCGACGGAGCCATGGCCGATTGGTTCCAACAAGCGCGTGCTGCCGACCCGACTGCAAAGTTGTTTCTCAACGAATTTGGCATCCTGAGTTCTGGCGGAGCCACCAACACGTCCAACCAACAGCTTTTGATCAATCAGATTCAAGCATTGCAAGCGGCCGGAGCGCCCATTGATGGCGTCGGCTTGCAATCGCATTTCAGTCCCGGAAATCTCACCGGCCCGGAAGAGGTCTGGGAAATTCTCGATGACTTCCAGGCACTCGGGGTCGATATTCACATCACCGAATTCGATCTGAACACAACCAATTCCGATCTGCAGGTCGATTTCTACGAAGATTTTCTGACGGCAGCGTTTGCGCATGAAGGCGTTGACGAATTCTTGCTGTGGGGATTTTGGGAAGATGCCCATTGGCGACCTGACGCGGCGCTGTTCAATAGCGATTGGTCGATCCGGCCACATGGTCAAGCTTACCTCGACAAGATTTTTGTCGAATGGTGGTCGAATGAAGTTGGACTGACCGACGGGGCGGGTGAATCCTTGTTTCGCGCCTTCAAAGGGGATTTTGATCTGATGGTTTCGTACCTGTCGGAATCGAAGAGTCAATCATTCTCGCTCAGCGATGGCGGAGAGACTGTCACCGTCACACTCGACTTGCGACTGGGCGATTTCGACGCAGATGCTGGTTACGATTGTGCCGATGTGGATGCATTGGTGGGGGCAATCGCCGCGGGAACCAACTTCGAGGCATTTGATTTGACCGGTGATGGATTGGTCGACGGGGACGATCTGACTCGCTGGTTGGAGTTAGCCGGCGGAGCGGAGCTCGCGAGCGGCAATCCGTTTTTGCTGGGCGATGCCAATCTGGATGGGTTCGTCAACGGCCAAGATTTTATCGCATGGAATAACCATAAATTCACGTCTGGAGCCGGTTGGTGCGGTGGCGATTTCAATGGCGACGGCGTCACCAATGGAGCTGATTTTATCCAGTGGAATACCTTCAAGTTTCAAAGCTCGGACGGTATTCACGCAGTTCCCGAACCGGCCTCTTGGACGCTTGGGTTTCTTGGTTTGACGTGGCTGCTCTGTCGACGAAACGGGCGCGGGGACTCGTCCGCAATACCCTTCTGCTAGGGGCTCTCCCGCGCCATCGGGGCGCGGCGGGTGAGGTGTATTAACATCTGTCGTTGTGGGCTAAACTGTGCGGTTTTCTGTACCGTCAGCAGCGCCCCACGCAATGTCCGAATCGTTCCTTGAATTGGAAGAGCCCGAACGCCTGGAGCGGCGCGTCATGCTCACTGGCAATGTGATCCGCGATGCCAGTTTCGAAGATGTTGATGTGGCCGAGCAGTGGTTCGGATTCGGCGGAGAAGTTGCTCATTCCACGGTCGAAGTGGCTCCGTCTGGAGGGGCTCAGTCGGCGTTTGTCTCCAATCGGCTTTTCGAATGGGCCGGTATTGGGCAAGAGCTCACGGACAGCTCGATCACTCGCGATGCCGACTATGCAGTATCGGCCTGGGTCCGATTGGCTCCTGATAGCGAAGGGCAGGCCACGAGTGACGAACTGCGACTTGAAATGCGAATCGATGATGACCTCGCTTCAGGTGATCTGGGGGCGCGCTACGTCACCATTGCTCAGGCCACGGTTAGCAGTGACGAATGGACATTGCTCGCCGGCGGATTCCGCTTGAACTACAGCGGTTCGTTGACGAATGTCGAATTCCGGGTCAATGGCGCGGCGGCGGGTGTTGCCTTCTATGTCGATGCCGTTGAAATGACGGAAGTCGATTGGCGGACCGCAGCAGAAGCGGCGATCGTCGAGCACCGTCAGCGTGATGTTTCCCTGCTGGTGCTCAATGAACTGGGGGACGCGGAACAAGTCACTTCAATCGACGTTGTGCAGGTGGGGCACGAGTTTGGGTTTGGAACTGCCGTCCATTCCGGACAGCTCGACAATGCGGACTACACACAATTCGTGGCGGACAACTTCAACTGGGTGACCCCCGAAAATGCTCTCAAGTGGCAGAATACCGAAATCATTCGGGGCGTCGAAGATTACGATCACCCCGTCATCCCAGCCGATCGATTTGTCGAATTTGCGTTGGCGAATGATTTGCAGATTCACGGGCACACTATCCTTTGGGGTGATCCGGATTTTGGCATACCCCAGTGGTTGGTTGACGATCAGGGCGATGTGACGCTGACCGCAGCTGAGTTACAGGCCGAGATTCAGGAACGGTTGGTGAATTTGCTCCAACATGAAATCGTCGGTTCGGATGGCCAGTTGCTGATGGATGAGACCGGAACCGTGCTGACCTACGGCGATGTGATTGACCACTGGGACGTCAACAATGAAATGTTGGTGAATTCATTCTTCGCAGATCAGTTGGCGGCGCTGGCTCCCAATTTTCGCGCTGACTTTTTCGGCCAAGTAGCGGCTCTCGTGCCTGAGGCGAGTCTGTTTACCAATGAGTTCAACATCGTTACTGGCGCTCACCGTGCCGACGATTATGTCGATTTGGTGGAAGGGTTGCTCGCCGATGGAGCGTCGATCGACGCGCTGGGGGTCCAGGGGCATTACTTTCAGAGAGGTATTTCGTCCGTCGGCCTCGAACACGATCTACAGGTGTTGTCGGCTGCCGGATTGCCGATTTGGATTACCGAGTTTGATCACGTAAATCCAGATGTGACTGAGCGGGCGAAAGACCTCGAGGTGTTCTACCGGACGGCGTTTGCCAATGAAAACGTCGAAGGCATTGTGATGTGGGGATTCTGGGAGGGAGCAGCGGACGAGACGAACTCCTTGTCGCAGTTCGAAAGAGGCGGCCTCAACGCCGGGCCGGATGCGGCACTCGTCAATACGGACTGGACGGTAAACGAAGCGGGGCTAATGTACCAAGCGTTGCGGGCCGAATGGACGACCGAAGTCAGTACGGATGGCCCGGCGACGGAACTTGCTTTTCGAGGATACCACGGCGAATACAAGGTCTCGATTACAACGACCGACGGGCGTGTGTTGACACAAACGTTCGTGCTTGATTCGACCAGTGATTCCGAATTGCAGCTGGCGATGCTCGTGCCCAACGTGGCTCCAGAGGTCGTGCTGAACCAAGCCGGGCTGGAGCTCGAGGAAGGCATGTCTGGATCGGTATTCTTTACGGTCTCTGATGTCGGCAGTGAAGGACTGGCAGGAGTATCGGCCGTCGATCCAAACGGCGATCAGGTGGGCACCATCCGGTACCTTGGAAGCGATTGGTCCGGATTAGGCGACTATGCGTGGACGTTTGTGGCGACCAGCGAAGCCTTCGATGCAAAAACGATCCAGCTGATAGCGACAGATAGGATCGGCGATTCAGCAATGGCGCAGTTTGAACTTTCCGTGCGGGAACTCCCTCCCGTCGTGACCAGCGACGATTTGGGGGATGTTTTCGAAACGGTGCCAGTAGAATCCGTGTCGACGACGAACCTGCTTGCGAACGATCTTGATCCAGGGGGCGATGTGTTAACGATCGTGGCAGTCGATGGCTCGGCGGCAAATGTTGGAAACACTGTCGTGATCGGCGGAGTCGCTGAAGTTTTCGTGAACGAGGACGGTTCGTGGTCCGTGACGCCTGATGCCGACCTGTCGGTTGGGACATATGACTTGTCATTTAGTTACACCGCGATCGACGGGGATGGGCTGACGCAGCAGGCCCAAGTCACGCTGCAGATCATTGGCGAAAACAGGGCACCGACGGTTTCGATTCAAGCGGCTTCTTCGATGCTGGTCGGGAGTTCCCTGCCGATCAGCCTAATGAGTAGCGATGGAGATCGCGACGATTCGCTGACCACGCGTTTGGAGCTGATCGATGGGCAAGGTGACGTGGTTGCTAGTAGCGCCAGTGGATCGCTCGTGTTTGCCCCAACCGTTGCGGGTGATTATTTGGTTCGCGCGACGGTCGACGATGGCACGACGGACACGGTGGTGGAGCAGAGCTTGGAAGTGCTGCCGATTCCGATCCTCGAATCCGCGGTGGTCGAATTGAGGCTGTCCGAAGGCGAGATGGGTGCGGTCGATTTTGCGGTGCTCGCCGCAGGCACTGGCCTCATGACTCTGGAGGCAACCGATCCGACGGGTGCTGAAATTGGTCTGATCACAGGAATCGAAGTCGACCCGGCGGGGGAAGGCAGTTACCGCTGGTCGATCACCGATACGAGTGACGCGCTGGTAACGACAGTGACGATCCGCCTTGTCGATACGAATGGTGAAGAATCTATTTTTAATATCTCGCTGACCGTCGTTGAATTGCCGCCCACGACGGTTGCTGATGATCTGGGCGTCATTTTGGAATCGTCACCGAGTTCCTCATTGCCGACCACGAACTTGCTGTTCAACGATTTCGACCCGGGCGGTGATCCGTTGACGATTGTCGAGTTGAATGGATCGGCGGCAAATGTTGGGACCTCGATCGACCTCGATGGCATCGCTTCGCTGACTGTGAATGAGGACGGTTCTTGGTCAGTGGCGCCAGCCAACGATTTGTCGGTCGGCGAATACGATGTTTCGTTCTCCTATACAGTCTCCGACGAGGATGGAATGAGAGCGGAGGAGTTGGTCACGTTCCAGATTGTCGGTGAGAACGCGGCCCCTGCGGTGGTGCTGGTTGGCGTGGCTCAAGCTGTGGCGGGGCAGTCGATTCGGTGGTCGGCCAACGTTGACGATGCTGATCGAGACGATGAAGTTGCGGTCCAGTTGGAAGTGCTGCTGGATGGACAAGTGATCGAATCGACGATGGCTCAGTCGATCGAGTTTTCACCTGCGCTGCTGGGTGAGTACGTGGTACGTGCGACGGTCGATGATGGCTTGGCGACAACGGTTGTTGAAGATGCAGTCAGCGTTCAGCAGTGGTTAATGGCCGACGGAGAACTGTTCGTCGCTGGTACGCAAGAGGATGATCGAATCTTGATTTTGGCCGGTAAGGCGCGAGACCCAGACGGCAGTTTGCGAGTGAAGCTCAACGGCGAAGAACTTGGCCTCTTTCAGCCGTTGACTTCGGTGACCGTATTCGGGCTGGACGGCGACGATCTGATTCGGATGTCGTCGTTGCGCAGGGTGACTCAGCGAGCCCTGTTCTTCGGGAATGAAGGTGACGATCGCTTGTTCGGTGGACGCCAAGCCGACGCACTGGATGGCGGCGCCGGTCGTGACCGCTTGGTTGGTGGCTTCGGTGACGATGCGCTGATCGGCGGACGATTGCTGCTAGGAAGCGACGATGGCAGTGTCGACCGGCTGATTGGACGAAGTGGGGCCGATCTATTTGTATTCGGCGTGGATGACGTGCTGGTGGGGTTTGATGAGGATGAAGATACTGCACAGTCAGATGGGGGTTTGAGGTTTGAGGTTTGAGGTTTGAGGTTTGAGGTTTGAGGTTTGAGGTTTGAGATTTGAGATTTGAGATTTGAGATTTGAGATTTGAGATTTGAGATTTGA
>CAYZRS010000002.1:0-61187 GCA_964480915.1 uncultured Pirellulaceae bacterium
GAGTGTTCCAGCCCTTTCGCGTGTTGTCGTGGTGACCATCGGTGCCGTTTTCTAGTCGCGGCTTCCCATGTAACGAATGACATAGTAGAGCAACGTCAGGATCGCTTGCAGCGTCGCGGCGACGTAGGTCAACGCGGCCGCATTGAGAACCTTATTGACGTGGTACATCTCGTCGCGCGGCACGATGCTGTGATCGACCAGTAGAGCTTTCGCTCGTGAGCTGGCGTTAAATTCGACGGGCAAATTTACGATCTGGAAAATGACGCCGGCGCTGAAGAGGATGATCCCAAGCAAGAACAGAGTCGACCCAAACGCAACTTGCATGCTATTGAGCACCATGCCGCCGATGAACATCGCCATTGCGGCGCTGCTGCCGAAATTTGCAACGGGCACGGCCAGATTGCGTACGACGAGCGGCGCGTAGGAGTGAGCGTCCTGTAGGGCATGGCCCGCTTCGTGAGCCGCAATGCCGACAGCCGCCATGGTACGGCCGTTGTAGACTTCCGGGCTGAGTCTTAGCACCTTGGATCTGGGATCGTAATGATCGCTCAGCTTGCCTGGGATTTGTTCGATCCCTACCGATTGCAGGCCATCGGCATCCAGCAGCAACCGTGCGGCTGCCGCACCGCTCAGTCTGGCAGGCGTCTGATTGGCTTTCGCATACGTTGCCTTGACTCGCCACTGCGCATAAAAACCTAGCAACAGCGCCGGGGCAATCATCATCATGTAGAACGGATCGAAAAAATACACGGTGAACTCCTAGTCAGGTCCGCTGGCAAAATTCAAACGCAGACGTGTCGAGCAATTATAAACGTCGGTCAGCAGACGAGAATGATTCACCGTTTTCCGACCGTCGGCAATGCCATTTTGCGGCTGTTTTGGGATGAAAGTCAGATTTGGGGCGAATAATCGGCCGTCTCAACGAACTAGACTTTTGAGCCAACGAGAAAACCGACGGCCAACTTCCGTGCCGGCCGCCGGCAAAACCCCTTCGTACGGGGTGTATCATCTTGCTTCTCAGAATCGCCGGTTAAGCGACGTAGCGATCTAAGATCCGCTTCGCCGCATCACGACCGCCCCAGCCAAACGCGATGGCGGCCGCCAGTGCGAGCGCTCCGAAGACCAAATTGACCAGGTTGGGTGCGAAGCCCATTTGCTGGATGCCCATACCGAGCGCCATCAGCATGACTGCCCCGCGAGCCAGCCCGGCCAAATCGTGTGCGTTCTCCATGCCGGACTTCTTGATCGTTTCGGCAGACAAATTGGCAAGCCAAAACCCGAGCGCCACCAATACCAAGCCAACGACGACTCGCATGGCAAATCCAACCAACGTGTTGGCGTGCTCTGCGAAGACGTCCAGTCCCATCATCGGCAGCGCCTGCACAATCGCGAAGAATACCATCACGCCTTGCACGACTCGTCCGACCAACCCGGCCACATCGACATTGCCCGCATTGCTGAGCCCTAACTTGGCAGGCCACGTGTCGGCACCCATGCCCGATAGGACGTCGCGAATCAATCCGGAGACGATGTTACCGACGAAGTAAGCAATCCCGACCACGATGATGCCGCCCATGACGCCGGGGATCAGCGCCGTGATCTTGTTGAGCATGTCCATGGCGGGCTGCGTGATGGCGTCGATGCTGAGTGCGTTCAGTGACGCAATCAATACCGGGAACAGAATTGCCGCTTTGACAATCACTCCTAAAAGGCCTGAAACACTCGTAGCGCCGGTCGCTTGGCTCACGCCAAAGCGCTGGGCCAAGTTGTCAGCACCTGCCGTCGCTGCCAAGTTGGTAATAATCTGCGATACGATCTTGGCAATGAAAAAGCCGATGGCCAAGATGGCGATGGCGGCAATCAGCTTCGGTAGGAATTCGGTGCCGCTGGCGATGAGGCTTTGTACCGGTTCGAGCAAGGCGGGCATTTGCAGCGCGCCTAAAATTCCCGGTATGAAGAGCAGCCACACCAAGTAGTAGGCGGTGTCGGGAATGGTTTTGCTCAGCATTCCTTCGCTACCGGTCGCCGTCGCCTGCCGTGGCGCCGCTTGAGCGTGCAGCGGTTCGTCGACCGTTTCGAAAGCGGAAGCAAGCGGGTCGGCGTGGTCGGTCGGTTCCGCTCCGACGGCTCGGTCAATCGTGTTGGCAACGCCGCGAGTCACACTCGAGGCGGTGCTGGAAAATCCCATGACTCGGTTGTCCAGGTCGGAAGCAACGATTCCTTGATGCGTTACCGTCTTCACAACGCGAGCAACGACCCACGCGATGAGGCCCAAAGCACCGGCACCGAAGAGGCGTGGCGCGTACTCAAAAATCTGCGACAGGAACTTGTTCAACGGTTCCGAAACGACCGGAAGATTCAGCGTATTGAAGAAGGCGATCAGAGCAAACAGCATGATCAGGTAGTAAACAATCTTGGCGATTGGTCGACTAGCATCGGCGGCTCGACCGCCTGTGGATGGGAAGAGTCCCGACAGTTTGGCATTGAGCGGCGTCTTGCGAATGGCCGCTCCGATCAGTCGCGAGATAATGATGGCCACAATCCAGCCGCCCAACAAAATTCCCAGGGCGCCTGCGATGTTAGGCAAGAATGTGCCGACTTGTTGAGCAATATTGCCCAACACGGCGGTAACGGCATCGGTATTCATAGAATAAGTCCTTTCTGGTTTAGCAATGGTTGCCAAATATGCATGAAGAGTCGAAACGCGGCGATGAAGAGCCTGCCGCCGATCGAAGAATTAGCGCAGCGAGTTCACGTACAATAAGTCGTCGTCGCTTAAGACGTTGAGCGGGATTTTGAACTGTCTGCCGTCCCGCATCAGGATGACGACATCTCCATCCAAGCGGACGAATGTCGCGTCGGCTTGGCGACCGTTGGTCGTCGTCCAAGTCCGTTCGACGGGCTGGACGGACGTCGCGGGCGGTTCAAATTCAAAATCGGGTTCCGTGGCGACCGGAGTGGTTTCTGGTCGGTATGGTTCCGATGATTCGGCCGTTGAAAATCGATGACCAGAGGCCGGCTCGACAGCGTCCAAGGCTGCCGTAACATCGCCCGCTGGCAGCTCGCCAGGCGCATCATCGAACGGCTTTTCTGACGCTGATTGCGTCGACTGCGCTGATTGCGTCGGCTGCGCTGTGACCTTCCTCGCAGTGTCGTCGAAGTCGTTCGGGCTGTTGTCAGTTTGATCGGCGCTGGCAACCTGGTCAGTCGTCGGCTTGTTGGTCGTCGCCTGCGCGGCCGTTTTGATGGCAGCTGGTTTGGTTGCGTATTGCGAATATTTGGCGACGAACCAATTTCCAAACAGCAACGTGGGAAGGCAAAAACAGCATGCCAGAAGAAGGAAGATCGACTCGACGATCTTTCCCTGGTGCTGTGGTCGTCGCCACAGCCGATTAGGTCTCAAACGCAACTCACCACCCTCATTTTCCGCAACCTCTTGGAAGCGGCCAAGATAACTTGCGCTGGTTCCCTTCGCAAGTCTTTAATTGGTCGATTGCGATTTGATTTTCTCTCGTAGTGCCGGAACGATCGACGGGGGGACGAACCGCGCCAACATCTCATCACTGGCCAGCGGGGCGATCTGTTTGATGAGGCTGCTGGATACATGAGCCAAACTGTGATCGGCCATGAGAAAGATGGTTTCGATATCGGCATCCAATTCACGATTGGCGAGCATCATGGTGAATTCGGCCGCGATGTCGGTGAGCGGCCGGACGCCGCGAACCATGACCCGGGCACCGCAGTCACGGACGAACTTGACCGCCAACCCTTCAAAGCTGCGGACTTCCACCCCTTCGATTCCGGCCGTTGCAGTGCGAACTAATTCCATCCGTTGCTGAGGGGTGAACATGGCCTGTTTTTCAACGTTGATACCGATGCCGACGACCAAGGTGTCGACCAGCGATGAGGCGCGCTGGATCACGTTGAGGTGTCCCAAGGTAATGGGGTCAAAAGAGCCTGTGTAAACTGCGACGCGGTTTGAATTGCTCATCGAAGCGATCTTCTTTGGCTGGGGTGCGGGGCGTTATCTCAGGCTACGAACTCTCTGACGACATCTGCGAGCCGAGTCAGCTCGTCTTCATCATTGTACGCATGAGGACTGATCCGAATGCCGGCGCCTCGACAGCTCAATACGATGCCAGATTCCATGCAGCGATTACGGAAAGTGGCCGGCTCGACGTTCGGCACATCAAAGACCAAGATGCCGGCCTTGTGTCCCTCAACGCGTGGGGAGACGATTCGGGCGCCCGCATCGGCAAGCAATTCGCTGGCCACATCGGTCAGGTGAACGACCCGCTCACCAAACGGCGATTTGTGCGGCCCCACGCCCTGCCCACGAATCAGATCGAGGCTTGCGCCCAGAGCATGGAGACTCATCATATTCGGTGACCCGCCTTCGTAGCGGCTCGCCTCGTCTCGCAAATTGAGAGCGACGTTCTTGTAGTCGGAGCGCTGTTTCACGCTATTCCAACCGACGCCTAAAGGTCGCAGTTGCGCGAGCGCCGGTTGGGCTACGTACAACAAGCCGGCACCTTCTGGAGCGACCATCCATTTGTGTCCATCGGCAGCCAGGAAGTCGACTCCCGCTTCGTGCACGTCGAGCGGGAAGACGCCAAGCCCTTGGATCGCATCGAGGAAAAACAATGCGCCGTGCTTGCGAGCGATGGCTGAGACCTGGTTCACGTCGAGCCGATAGCCGCTTGCATATCCGACCCAACTGACGGTGATCATGCGAGTCCGCTCGTCACACGCTTCGTCGAGTCGATCGAGATCGGGGATGCCATTTTCGACCGGAACGCGGCGTGTTTCGACGCCCCGGTCGCTCAGATTCATCCAAGGATAGAGATTGGATGGAAATTCGTTCTCAAACGTGACAACATTATCGCCGTCTTGCCAAGTGAACCCTTCGGCCACGAGCCCGATGCCGGCGGTCGTATTTGCGACAAACGCCACCTCTGAGGTGTCCGCTCCGATCATTTCAGCAGCCGTCTGACGAACTTCGTTCGTTCGCCGCGACCAGTCCAGCCAGACGGTATCGCCTTCGCAGGAGGCTTGCTGGAGCCAATTTCGCACCGCTTCGGCCGTGACTTGGGGCAACGGCGCGACGGCCGCATTGTCGAAATAGGCCCATTTTTCGCGGACGGGAAACTGCTCGCGGAACGATTGCCAAGCCTTAGGACTGGAAAAATCGGTAGAGCATTCGGACGGAAGCGATCGATTCATCATGGAAGACCGGGGAGAATTGAAGGTTGGCGTGACAGCCAATCGCTGCCGATTATACTTAGACGTCGTGGAGAAACGGACCACAGAAGAAGGCCGAGGGGCAGTTTCCTCGTTTCTGCCCTGTTTCGCCAGACGACAGATCTGGGTTCTTAACATCGTCGCGATCGAGGCCGTTCTTGTGAACCGGCCCGCGGGACGGTATTCTTCCCAGCTTTACACGCACGCGAATTTCTCGAGTTTCAAGGACCAAGGTAAGCACATGGCGAGAGCGCTGACAATCATGTCGATCGCAATTGCCATCTTGCTGTTGGTGCTGTTCGCCGCTGACTTGGCGATCGGCGTTCCTTTTCAGAAAGCGTCACAGATGATGGATATCATCTTCTTGATCTGTGCGGCCGGGCTTGGCTACATCAGTTGGACGACGTTACGAGATTTGCGTTAGCACGAACAGTGGCGACGGTTCGCGCACAACCTGTCCCCGTTCCGTGATTTCCCATCGTGCTCAAGCAGCCGGCCTTAGTATCGACCTTGCCGGCAACGAATCTCGTTTTCTCGGCGCGATGGAACGTAGTTTTGCGCTGCGCATCGTTTGGACCTGAATCCGTCCCGATTGTTGCAGTTTGGCGCTCAACGCCAAAATGCGTGTGAGGGATTGCATCAGCTTGGCCGGTTTGTCGACCAATTGGGAAAGTTCGATGGAGACATGTTCGGTGGTGCCACGTTTCATGGCGCGATGCAGAACCTGTTTCGTCGCGAAGGCGGCGTCGCGGGCGCCCAGCAGACTTCCGAAACCTGGAAACATTGCCGTGGTCCGCAGGTGCAGTTTTCCTTCCTGTTTCGATGCTGGCGTCGCGGCTGAGAAAGATCGTTTGCTGTCGGCGAGGTTCTTCGTGCGGATCACGTTCAGACCACATTCGATGGCGCCGTTCGCTTGAGCCACCGTCGCTTGGCCCGCAAAGACAAGCCCTGAAATTCGGACTTGGCAATCGTCGGCGTCGCGCAGACGCTCACGCAATTCGGTGACAAATTCGGAGTCAGTCCGCGCGGCCGGCCAAGAGTGATCGGCCAGCAATGCAAAATCGTGTTGGCCACGTGTCGCCAGGATGTTGCGCAGAATCATGGAAGTGGCACTCGGCACTGCCCAGGTTGCAGCCAGTCCGAAGCGATCGAATGTGTTCGCCAGTTGCTCGGCCACAAAGCCAAGCTGCCGGTGCTGAGACAACGAAGTCTGATTCGGTTGCAGTCCGAGCTCGACGCAGTATTGGATTTGTCCCGGTTGCTTTTTTCGTAGCATGAGTGTGGCTCTCCCTGCCCAACGAATTGCTTTTGTCCCGCCAGATAAGACAACGTCTCTGCTGTCGCGGCAGAACGCTACTTATGCAAGCGTCGGTCTACCGCGCCATGTGTCTACAAGACGGGTTGCAGGCGCCGAATATTCGGGAAGCTTTTCCCAATGCAGGTACCCGGCGTAATGGTGCCATTTCTTGTAGGAATGGACTGCCTTTGCCGCCTTTCCGCTGCCAAATTGACAGCAAGTCGAGGATTGCGACGGGCGGCAAGCAATGTGGCTAAGTCTAATGAGCAATACACTTTAGCCGGATGTTTTTCCTGATTGGCATAACCTTTGCTATCCAATGGGTGCAGTGGCTGTTGCTCAAGATGGCGATTGCGACGTGCCACTGGAACAGACAGTGAATCGCCGATTGAGGTGCCTTTACCTTTAACGGAGGATGCAATGGTGCGAAATCAAAATAAGCCTTGGAACACAACGGGTGGTCAAATTCTAGACGCGGTTCGTCGTGAGATGGACGAATTCGTCGGTCGCATTCAAGACCCTGAGACTTGGACCGATGATGTGTCGGCATTCATTCCTCGTACGAATGTTGCCGAGACCGATTCGCAGTACGAAATCAGTCTCGACCTTCCCGGCATGAAGGCAGACGACTTTAACATCGAGCTTCACGAAGGCCGGCTGACCGTCAGCGGTGAACGGGCGAAGGAAGCCAAAGTCGAAGGCAAGACGTTCCACCGCGTGGAGCGAAGAACGGGGAAGTTCCGGCGAACGTTCAATTTGGGGCCGGATATGGATGTCGACGCGGTGACTGCTGAGTACAAGGATGGCGTCCTCAGCATCACGATTGCCAAAACGGCCAAAGCTCAGCCCAAGCGGATCCATGTGAAGACGCAAGACTGATCTGCGGCCCGTTCTTGCACGCCGTTTGAAAGATTGCACGCAGTTTGAAAGATCGCCTCTTTCCCCTCCGAGGCGAAGCGCGAGGCCACGCTCGTTTTCGAGCGTGGCCTATTTTTTATTCCCCCAACCAACTTAGAATCGACGACATGCTAACAACGATTTATCACTGGATCACGCAGTACGCCGCATTGCCTTTTACGATTACGGCAGTGGTTGCGACCATTGCCGGAGTGCTGGGCGGCTGGGTGCTGACGCTGATGGGCATGCCGGGCAACTGGCTGATCTTGGTATTGGCCATCGTCTACGATTTCCTGCTCGCGCCCGACGGACGAATGGAGCTCGGTTGGCCGGTCCTGTTCATTTTGGCCCTGCTCGCCGTTGGCGGTGAAATTGTCGAATTCGCGACCGGCGCGATTGGCGTTGCCAAGACGGGTGGGAGTCGACGAAGCGCGATGACGGCGCTGGTGGGCTCTTTTGTCGGAGGGATTGGTGGGGCGATGGTCGGCTTGCCCATCCCGGTCGCCGGTCCGGTGCTCGGCGTGCTGCTATTTGCCAGCTTGGGTGCACTCGTGGGCGCGGTCGCTGGGGAATACTCGGTGAGAAAAGAGCTGAAGGGCAGCTTGAAGGTTGGCGTGGCCGCATTCCTGGGCCGCATCTTCGGATCGGTCGGAAAGACACTTGTGGGCGGCGTGATGGTCGTCGTCTATCTCGTCTGCCTGCTCATCTGATCCGAGGATCGACGCGATGCACGCTGGTCGCATCGGTCAGCAGGCACTAGTTGTTTTCCGACTCGTCGGTGTATTTGCCCTTGCGCAGGTGACGGCGGAGATAGATGGCGCGTTCTGCGTTGCGATCGGCCGAATCGAGTTCCGATCCGTGGAGCATTTGCAAGTGAGCCGGCTGCGTGTGGATGAACAGTTGGTTCACGGTCGGAATTTCGAGGTCGTCGATGAGGCCGAGGTTGACTCCCATGCGGACGCTCGACAAAAGGTGCATCGTCTCTTCGCTGGTGATGGTCTGGGCGGTACAGAGGATGCCGTAGGCACGGCTGACTCGGTCATGCAGGTCCTTTTCGCTCTCATTGATCAAGAAGGAACGTGCTTTCCGTTCGTAGTCGATCAAGACAGGGACGACATCGCTTACCTGCTGAATCAAATCCTCTTCTGAACGACCGAGTGTGATTTGGTTGCTGATTTGATAGAAGTCGCCCATCGCCTGCGAGCCTTCCCCATACAGTCCGCGGACCGCAAGGCTGATTTTCTGCAAGCTGCGGAAGACTTTTTCGATCTGCCGTGTGAGCACGAGTGCCGGTAGGTGGAGCATGACGCTGACGCGCATGCCGGTTCCGACGTTGGTTGGGCAAGCGGTCAAGTAGCCCAGGCGGTCATCGAATGCGTAAGGAATGAGCCCTTCGATGGCCGAATCGATGGCGTCGATCTGTTCCCAAGCGCCGCCCAGATCGAGTCCGCTCTTCATCAGCTGAATGCGCAGGTGGTCTTCTTCGTTCACCATCACGCTGAATTGTTCTGTGTTATCGATGGCGACGGAACGAGCGCCTTCGCTTTCGGCCAATTCGCGACTGATCAACTGTCGTTCCACGAGGAACTGTCGATCGACCTGTTCCAGATCTTCGACATTGAGATAGACCATGTTGTCGAGCGCTTTGTCGGTTTTGAATTTCTCTTCGACCGTGGTCTCGATGGCGCTGCGGTCGTGTTCGGTGCAGCGTCTGATAAACGGAAAGTTTGCCAAGTTGCGCGCCAGCCGAATGCGACTGCTGATGACAATATCAGATTCGGGGCCGGAGCCGCGGAGCCACTCGCCGCATTGTTGCGACAGTTTATTGAGTGCCGGATTGGAGACCATGGTGCTCTCTTATGCAAACTGCCGCCAATGGCAGGTAATCAGTGCCGAGTTTACTCTTCCAACTTCTTAATCTTGTCGCGGATTTGGGATGCCAGTTCATACTCTTCGCGATCGACCGCTTCTTTCATCTCGCGGCGGAGCCGAATCAGATCGGTCGCGTTTCGGTTGCCCTTCGCGTTGGCAGGGCGCTTGCCCAAATGTTCGGTGTCGCCGTGAATGTTGACCAGCAGTGGCTGTAGCTCGTCCGCAAAACATTCGTAGTCGTGCGGGCAGCCCAAGCGGCCGTGATTCCGGAACTCAAAAAACGTGATCCCACAAACTGGGCAAGCCTGCTGGTCCAAGCGACTCAGCTCCTCAGCCGTCTGGCCGACCTTAAGATGCTGGGCCAACTGGCCTGCGATCACCGAACCAGGATCGTGCTCTTCCGGTTCCGCATGCGACAAATAGTCGGCCGCGTGATCCTCGCACAAATGCAATTCTTGAGGCTGTTGATCGGTCAGTTCCGTGATATGAAACGTGGCCGGCTTGTTACACTGTTGGCACTTCATGGGAGCTCCGGTCGGGGACGCAATATCCCTATCGTTTCACGAATTTGGTTCGGCGCCGATAACGACCTTCAAAACTTTGTCCGACCTGAATGGGGCGGAGGGCAAGAAAACGTCGCAACTCTTTACCTACCAACACTTAAGCTG
The DNA here is from genome assembly GCA_964480915.1 of uncultured Pirellulaceae bacterium. Taxonomy (GTDB): domain Bacteria; phylum Planctomycetota; class Planctomycetia; order Pirellulales; family Pirellulaceae; genus CAWGCE01. The sequence goes on from CAYZRS010000002.1 coordinate 9,976, forward strand.
ATCGGGGCGATTCTAGCAATGGCCCTTGCACTGTCAAGGTGAATCGCCGTTTCGTGCTCAGCGCGGCTCGCACGTAACAAGACAGTCAGCGCAGCGATCGATCGTAACGGCCGATCAGAGGTCGCGTAACGACGTTGCCATCGGGATCGCATGCGCTGTCGGAAAACCAGAAAACTATCGGGCAACCTGGTCGCCATGCCATTGATTGCGAATCGTACCGGTTGCTAGGCTGGCAGCATGCCTACGAATCCTGATATCGAAGAGTTCACTCGACTTGCTCAAGAGCACCAATTGGTGCCCGTCTATCGCCGCATCGCCAGTGATTCGATCACGCCCGTGTTGGCGTTTCATCGACTTCACGAATTGCTTGATGATGGACCTACTTCTTCCGCTTGCTTATTTGAATCGGTCATCGGTGGCGAGAAAGTGGGACGTTACAGTTTTCTCGCGGCGAATCCGACGATGGTGGTTTCGGCATACGGCAACCGAGTGAAGGTCGTGGACGGAGAAAATGTCGAAGAATATCCATCGGAGAATCCGCTCGAGGATTTGCGAAACCGAGTTCAGCGAGTGAGTGTGGCTCACGCCGACGATCTACCACCTTTCATTGGAGGGGCGGTGGGCTACGCCGGCTACGACGTCGTGCGCTACTGCGAACGCCTGCCCCATGCGCCCGAGGACGATCGAGAGCTGCCCGATTTGTCATTTGCGTTCTACGACCGCATGATCGTCTTTGACCATGTGACGAAGACGGTGACGGTGATTGCCATGGCCGATGTCTCGGCCGGCAACATCGACGCTGCCTACGAAGCGGCTGGGGCGGTTGTGGAAAGAACGATTCGCGAAATTACGACCGGCGCGACGCTCGAACCGGCCGAAGTCTTGTTGCCCTCGGACGATTTTTCGCTGGCTCACGAATCCAATTTCGATCAGCCATCGTTCGAAGCGGCCGTACGAAAGTGTGTCGACTATATTCACGCCGGCGACATTTTTCAGGTTGTCATCAGTCAACGACTGGCGATTCCGATCAAGTGTCGTCCGTTTGAAATCTACCGCACCTTGCGGACGCTGAACCCCAGCCCGTTCATGTTTTATCTGCGGACTCCAGAAACGACGTTGGTTGGAAGTTCGCCCGAGATCATGTGTCGTGTGATGGGGAGCGAAGTGACCGTTCGACCGTTGGCCGGGACGAGGAAGCGAGGCGCGACCGATGCCGAAGATCAACGATTGGCGGAAGAACTGTTGGCCGATCCGAAAGAGAGAGCCGAGCATGTGATGCTCGTCGACTTGGGACGAAACGACGTCGGACGCGTCGCTCAATTTGATTCGGTGAAGATCTCTGATGTGATGAGCATCGAGCGCTACAGCCACGTCATGCACATCACTTCGAATGTGAACGGAATCTTGCGACCAGGCGTCGATGCGTTTGACGCCTTGCAGGCTTGCTTGCCTGCCGGCACCGTGTCCGGTGCGCCGAAAGTCCGTGCGATGGAGATCATTGATGAACTCGAACCGCATCGACGCGGTCCCTACGCGGGGGCCGTCGGCTATTTTGATTTCAGCGGCAACATGGATACCTGCATCGCGTTGAGGACGATCGTCATTCAAGAGCAAACCGCCTACCTGCAAGCCGGCGCTGGCATCGTGGCCGACAGCGATCCTACAGCCGAGTATCAGGAGACGTTGAATAAGGCGCGGGGGCTATTGCAGGCGATCGCGGTTACGGAAAATCGGCTTGAGGTTTAGCCGACCGCAGAGAGTCGGGCAAATGTTGGCTTCTGCCGTACCTCGTTTCTCAAATGTCGCAGTGGTTGCGCCGTGGTTGTGAACGCTCCGTCTACCGTCATTTGGGGCCGCCAGTTGCAAAAGCGGCCGCATTCGTTGCCCGTGACCAGGCAACCTCTTAGAATCAGGGCATGAATCGAATCCATGCTTGTCTGGTCGGCCTACTGCTCTGCGCAGCGTCACTGCCTTGTGCTGCGCAGGCTCCCGTTGCGGCAAAGATTTCTTCATCGGAGCTGGCGTTGCAGCAGCAGCGTGAATCGCAAGCGGCGACGCGACAGCTGAAGCGGCGCATTCGAGCGATCGTTGCCTCAGCCGATCGGCGAACCATCAAAACCGACTACGGTTTAATTCTTGATGAAGGCATTGTCAGCCGGGGGTTGGAGCGGGGAGGAAAGAAACCATTGGTCATTGCGATTCATGGTTACAACTCGTATCCCGAGCATGTGCAATCGATCTTGCGTGAACCGCGGGAAGCAGGCATGGACTGTGGCGTATTCAGTTATCCGAATGATCATGAAGCGGCGCATTCGGCCAAACTGCTTAGTCAAGAATTGAAGCAGTTGCAGCAAACTGATCCCCAGCGCGAAGTCTATCTCGTTGCGTTTTCGCTCGGCAGCGTCGTGGCTCGCGAAGCGATTGAAAATCCTCAGCTCGACCCGGGCAACGTCCGTCGACTCGTGATGATTTCGCCGCCAAATCAAGGTTCGTCTTTGGCCAATTTTGCTTATGCGATGGACTTGTGGGAATTTATCGGGAGTGAACGCCGCAGAGAGCTGGGTCTGTTCTTTGCCGCCGTTGAGGATGGATTGGCCGAAGCATCGGTCGATCTCCGACCGGGCTCGTTGTTTCTCAAGACGCTCAACTCACGCCAGCGAAACGACCAAGTCCAGTATTCGATTTTCCTCGGCGATCAGGGGTACGTTTCAGAGCAGGATTTTACCAAGCTCCGCTCTTCGCTGCAGGCGCGCCAAGATCGTCCTCAGTGGTTGCAGTTCATTAGCGAACGATTGGATCGGGTCGTGTGTGATTTGGATGAAGTCGTTCATGGCAGAGGAGACGGCGTCGTTAGTCTAACTCGCGGTCAGCTGCCCGGTGTCGACGATGTACAGGTACTACCGTACACGCACACGAAAGCGTTTGATCCCCAGCAGGCCGGCTCACGCCTATTGATGAAAGCGGTCGCGGAAAAGCTGCGGTAGGTCTCCGGTGATAACTTTCGCGCCAGCAACGCCCCTGGTACGATGTCTCTCTCATGTCGGCGTCCACTCCCCTTTGGTGATGTGGGGCCGATCGAAGCCTGTTCGTGCCAAGCAAGAAGGAAATTTTGGATGATCCATGTCATCGCTGACATTACGATTAAGGAAGGGCAGCGTGATGCCTTTCTCAGACTATTCCACGAAATCGTGCCAGCCGTGTTGGCAGAGGAGGGTTGCTTGGCCTACGGTCCGACGATCGATGTTGATTCGGGTTTAGGCGTCCAAGAGGCCTGTCGTGCGAATCTGGTGACCGTCATGGAACAGTGGGAATCGGTGGATGCGTTAAAGAAGCATCTCGAAATGCCCCACATGGAAGAATTCCGGGGAAAAGTTGCCGACATCGTGGATGGATTGGCGTTGCGAGTATGTGAGCCGGCGTAGGCTCGCGGTTTGATTCTGACTCTCTTCCGATAGGTGCCGTTGTGCGGCAAGCGGTTCCGCAGATTCTGCAAAGTCTTGATGCGGGCCGACCGGTCGCGTACTGCCGACTGGTGGAAACAAGCGGGTCGACGCCGCAGAAGGCGGGCGCCGTGATGCTGATCTATCCGGATGGATCGCAGCATGGGACCTTAGGTGGCGGTTGCGTCGAGGCCGAAGTCAAGCGTCGCGCCTTGGGAGTTTTGGAATTGGGGCAACCGAGTGTGGCCGAATTTCAGCTGGACCATGACTACGGTTGGGACGATGGTCTGATTTGCGGCGGACGCATGACGGTGGCGATCTTTGCGTTGGTCGACGATGCCTGCCGATCGTATTTTGCTTCGTTTGAGCTGGCGTTGTCGGCGGGGCAGGGGGTGATGGAGGCGTTGGTGTTTGGCACGGACGATCCCCAGGCCAATTCCGAAAAAGAGGCGTCACGCGATTCGCCGTCGTCCTCGCAAGTCGAAAGCCACTTCGCACCTCGGTCGTACCTGTTTGATGCGGAAGGCGAATGCATCGCTTCGATGGAGGTGTGCGGAGAGAGCGATTTTGCGGCGGAGGTCGCGCGCGTGACGGGGGTGATGCCCAATTTGAGCGATCGACCGCGACCCAAAGTCAGAACGGGGATCGCATTTTTGCCGGTGCTGCCAAGATGCCGACTGATAATCGTCGGTGCGGGCCACATCGGCCAAGCGGTCGCCGAGTTGGCTACTTCCTTGGACTTTGACGTGTCGGTGGTCGATGATCGTGCTGAATGTGCCACGCGTGAACGGTTTCCGCATGTTTCCGAAAGGGTTGTGGGGCCGATGGCCGAAGTCCTGCCAGCGCTGGAGGTGACTCCGACGACCTATTGTTTGATCGTGACTCGTGGTCACAATCATGATCAAGAGGCACTGTTTCATGTGGTTCAGCGTCCGGCGCGTTACATCGGACTGATCGGCAGCCGCCGGAAGATCAAGTTGATTTTCGATAATTTGGTCGCTGAGGGGATCTCGCCCGCATCGCTGAAGAAAGTCTACGCCCCGATCGGAATCGACATCGGTTCTCAAACGGTGGCGGAAATTGCGGTGAGCGTCGCTGCCGAGTTGGTGGCTCATCGCAACCTTGGTTCGGTCCCAGGTCGTCCGCAGTCGATTCCCGTCCAAGAGGATGAAGGCAACAACTGACTGCAGTGAACGCCGATACTGGCGGTGGTTGCTATCCGGCCGAACGCGGATTGCGTAGGATGAGAGCACGTTAACGTATTCGACGAATTGTGATTCGACGCGTTCAGGACCTCTTTATGCAAACTGATCGTAGTGCTCTTCAAAAGACCAAACCCGCGATCCTGTTCGTGTGGTTGCTTCTGTTCCCCATGGCATTCTTCAGCCCTGGTTGCCGCTGGATGTCGGCCGATGAAGCCAAAGTGGAAGAAGAGAGTGAGGAGGACGAAGAGGCCAAGCCGAAATCAGATTTTGAATTGCAGGGGCTCGTTGTGTTGCCTTCCACTCTGGAAAAGGATGATGACGAAGAGCCGCTTACGACAGCAGATGCCGAATTCGATTTGCCGGAAGATTCGATTTACGGTTCCGCCTCATCGCTTTCTCGCACGGCAGTGAAACCGGGCCATTGGGTGCATGTGCGACACAAGTTGCTTGCCAATAATTTTGACTTCGTCGGCGACCTAACTGCACGGTCGTTGGACCGAGACATGAATTCGATTTCGCTGGAACGGAGCCCCTTTCGCGTCGTTTCCTCACGGCCGATGTCGCTCCCAAAAGAGCAGTCGAAGTACGTTGACGTGCCGCTCTACGTTCCTAAGACCAAGGCGGCCGACGGGAAACTGACGCAGATTGGCAGCGAGTTGAAGTCTCGCAACGGTGCACGAGTGGTCGACTTCGGAGGACAGCCGACCGTTCGATTGAACTCGCACCAGTTTTTCTTGATGGTGTTGTCGGAAGAGCCGGAGCGCTATGGCTACTTGAAAACGATGACGGTGGTGCAGCCGCCTGAAGCGGATGAAACCGAATGGGACGCGATGCCTGGCGACTATGCGGTGAAATTCATCAATGCCGAACAGCCCTTGCCGTTACCTAGTGGCGGTCTGACTTGGACTTCGACCGCCTATGTCGTGTGGGACGGATTGGACCCCGACCTGTTTTCGACCGACCAACAGACGGCGATGCTCGATTGGCTCCATTGGGGAGGGCGGCTGATCTTGTCGGGGCCGCAGACGTTGGAACGGCTCCGCGGCAGTTTCTTGGAACCCTACTTGCCGGCCACCGCTGGGCGAACGCTCACCGTCGATCAAGAAGTCATCGATTCATTCAATGAGCATTGGCAAGTGCTGCCGCGAAATCCGCAGCGTGATCCAGAGCATTATCTGTTGAGTTTGAACCGGCGGCCGTTGGAAGTGATCGAGTTGCAATTGAATGAAGGTGGACGATTCCTGGAGAATACCTCGGAACTCGTGGCCGAACGGCGGGTGGGGCGCGGACTGATGGTCGCTACGTCGTTTGCACTCACCGAACGTCGGATTGTGAATTGGCCCGGTTTTGACAGCTTTTTTAATGGTTGTCTGATGCGCCGTTCACCGCGCAAGTTTACGGCATCCGACGGGATGGACTCGGTTAGCTGGATGGAAAAACCGACCTATCGCGACGCCCGCGAGACCAGCCCGCTGCGGTTCTTTGTGCGAGACGCAGCTGGCCAGCGAAACGACATCGATTTGTCCCTCCCAAGGGACGCCAAACTCGGCGACGGTTATCGTACCGATTCGGTGGCTGGCATCGCCGGTTGGTCTGACTTTAGCGAGGCAGCCACCGCTGCGCGGGATTCGTTGGAATCGTCGGCCGGAATCGAAGTGCCGAACCGTAAGTTTGTCGCCAAAATGTTGGGTGGATATTTGCTCTGCCTCGTTCCCTTGAACTGGCTGCTATTCCGTCTGATGGGGCGAGTCGAGTGGGCTTGGATCGCGGCGCCGTTGATTGCCATCATGGGTGGCATTGGCATCGTGAAAATGGCCGAACTCGATATCGGATTTGTGAGGTCACGAACCGAAGTCGCAGTCGTGGAATTGCAGGAAGGTTATGACCGAGCTCACGTGGCGCGATACACCGGGTTTTACACCTCGTTGACCTCAGACTACGCGGTCAGATTTGACGATCCAACCGCAGTGACCGCTCCCTTTTCAGCGAACGCGGGCGAGGCCCGTTTGCGGATGCAGCGGCAAGAAGATGTCCTCTACCGGCAAGACGACAGTGTCGGCCTATCGGGCTTTCCCGTGATTTCAAATTCGACCGGAATGGTGCATTCCGAACAATTTGTCGTGACCGATGGGAAGCTAGAACTACTCGCAGCCGATGGTGCACTGCAGCTCGCCAATGGAACCGGCTTCGAATTGCAGGGTTCGATCGTGCTCCATCGCGAATCGGAGAGGGAATGCAAAGTCGCCATTGTTGGCGACCTCGAGACAGGTGGCACGGCATTGCTCGATTTTGAAAATGGCGACGGAAGTTTGCTGACCGACTATCTCAATGAAGAGTCGGCCACGGCAGCCACGAATCGTGAATCGGGAAACATTGGGTTGCGAGAACTGGTGCAGCTGGCAGCGGCGTGGAGTCAGATCGAAGTAGGCGGCTATCGCCTTGTGGGTTGGAATGCCTCGGAGGTTCCCGGTATGACGGTGAGTCCGAAATCAAATCAATCCAATTTCCGAACGCTGTTTGTCGCCAATCTGAGTTACCCGCAGCTGGCGGCGCCCGCTTCGGATAGGAATCTCTTCGAAGAGTTTCGGGCCGAAGAGCCTATTATTTTTGACGATTCGTCCTTAGGTGAGCAGACGACACCATGATTGAAATTGTTGGGTTTGGAAAAGACTACGGTGAGTTCACGGCGGTCGAGTCGCTCGATCTCAAGATCGCCGAAGGCGAGACGTTTGGGTTCATAGGGCCCAACGGAGCCGGGAAGAGCACGACGATCCGTTTCTTAGCAACGCTGCTGAAGGCCTCTCGTGGTACGGGGACGGTCAATGGTTACAGCGTCAGTGATGATCCGATGAGTGTTCGCCGCAGCGTTGGATACATGCCCGACAATTTTGGCGTCTATGACGGCATGCGAGTGTGGGAGTTTCTCGACTTCTTTGCGGTCGCCTACAAGATGGGACGCTCGAAGAGGAAGCAAATCATCACCGAAGTGCTCGAACTGCTTGACCTGACGCACAAACGTGACGACTTTGTGAACGGATTGTCTCGTGGCATGAAACAGCGTTTGTGCCTAGCGAAGACGTTGGTGCACGACCCGCCCGTGCTGATTTTGGACGAGCCAGCCAGTGGACTGGATCCGCGGGCCCGATTGGAAGTGAAGGCACTTTTGAAAGAGCTGCGACGGATGGGAAAAACGATTCTCATTTCCAGTCATATCTTGACCGAATTGGCCGATTGCTGCACGTCGATTGGAATCATCGAACGGGGCAAATTGCTAATGAACGGGCCCATCGAAGATGTTTATCGCCGGATTCGCGGATTGCGTCAGGTCGAAGTCAAATTCACCGACAAGATGGAAATTGGAATGTCGATCATTCGCAGCTCGCCTCATTTTCGCAACGCCGATATCTTGAACCAGACTGCGAAGATCGAATTGGATACCGATGACGCCGGCGTGGCGGAAATCCTTTCCCAATTGACGGCTCAAGGCGTCGGTGTGCGCAGCTATGCAGAAAAAGACCCTTCTCTGGAAGACGTTTTCATGATGGTTACCAAAGGGCTCGTCAGTTAGGTACGATAATGGCCACGCCCCATCGCCCCGCTATCGACCCATCAACGAAGGAATGAGATATGAATCGATCCGGCCAACTCTTGTTTGCTCTTATCATGCTGCTCGTGACTAGCTTCGCGGCGGCCGAAGACTGGCCCCGCTTCCGAGGTCCGAATGGAAGTGGTCTCAGTACCAGTAGCGATATCCCAAGCAGTTGGAGCGACGAAGAAAACGTCAAATGGAAAATCGATTTGCCAGGACCGGGTGGATCGAGTCCGATCGTTTTCGGTGACCGAATTTACTTGACCTACTACACCGGTTATGGATTGGATAAAGAAGAGCCGGGCAATGCGGCCGACCTGAAAAGGTATCTCGCTTGTTACAACAAGTCGGACGGAGCTTTGGTTTGGCATTCGGATGTGCCGTCGATGCATGACGAAGATCCATACGAAGGATTTATTACCGAACATGGCTACGCCAGTTGTACGCCGGTAACCGATGGCGAGCGGATATACGTCATGTTTGGAAAGACAGGGGTTGTGGCATTCGACAAAGAAGGCCGCAAGCTCTGGCTGACCAACGTGGGCACCGATTCGGACCCTTACAAATGGGGTAACGGCGGCAGCTGCATCCTCGTGGGCGACCTATTGGTGGTGAATGCTGCCAACGTTGGCAACTCGATCGTGGGGTTGAGAACATCCGACGGTAGCGTCGCCTGGAAATACGAAGATGCCGATTTGACGAATTGTTGGAGTACTCCCATCGTCGTCCATGCGAATGGGCGTGATGAAATCGTGACCTGTGTGCCAGGCAAGATTCTGGCGCTCGACCCGGCCAGTGGTGAAGAGATCTGGTCAGCTGCATCTCCGATCGAAAAAACAACGTGCGCCAGTGTTGTCGAACATGAAGGTGCCGTGTTCGCGATGGGCGGTCGCGCGGGTGATGCGATTGGCGTTCGCTGCGGTGGCGAAGGTGATGTTTCGGAAACCCATACGATCTGGCGAGAGAAGTTGCGTTCCGGAATCGGAACACCCGTTGTGAAGGATGGCCACATGTACTGGACTTCGATGGGCATCGCCTTTTGTGCCAGCTGTGACAAGGGTGAGGTGATCTACAAGGAGCGTTTGCCCAAGCCGGCGGCGAAAGATGGCGACGGTGGCGGCCGCAGTCCGACCGGCGACTACGCGTCGGCAATTGCAGTTGGTGACACGGTGTTGCTAACCACCCGTTCTGGCACGACGCATATGGTCAAAGCGAGCACGACGTTCGAGCCGATCCGTGAAAATGGATTCGCCCAAGATGAAGGGCCGTTCAACGGAACTCCCGCCGTCAGTGATGGCGAGCTGTTCTTTCGATCGGACAAGTGCTTGTACTGTGTTTCCAGCGGTGGAGCTTAGTTCAACATCAGACAAGCCACGTGGGCCGTCGTGCCCGCATGGCTAGTTGATCAAGAACGGTTTCGTCGGATCGCTGTCGTCGCGGTTTTCCCATTCGCGGCGGACTTCGCGCAGGCCGTAGGCGCACATTTCAAATTCGGAACTGAGCCGTTCGAGCACCTCCGATGAGGCTTCTTCTTCTCGTTCGGTCTGGATCGTACTGGCGATCCGATAAGCGCGCTTGCCCTGTTCGCAGTAGGTGATCAGATGTTCCGAAGGGTTCGGTGATTCTTTCGGGCTGAGCGATTCGGGGTAGAGACCGGCCCAAAAAAGAGTGCAATCGCCGATGTGGCGATGAACGTCGCGCTTGGCCGTGCCGATTCGTTGCTCGGCTTCGTCGAGCATTTTGACGACTTCGAAAAGTTGACGACCCTTGTTGTCGCGGACTCGACTGAAGGAGTCGTTGCGAACGAACCGTGTGAGCAAAATACTGAGATAGTCGGTTAAATCGGGATCGGCAACGCCCAACTTGGTTTGAAAGGTGTGCTCGGTTAGCCCGGCGAAGAAACGGAGAACAGCGCTAGATTCAGACCCACTCATAGAAGCTTCGCTCCTGGCCATCGTTCGCGTCCATCGCCCTTAGCGATGTGCAACCGCTATCTATAGTGTAGTTCGTTTTTCGATATACGGTCAATAATTTTTACGATCGTCTCCATCGCGATATTCGTCAACATCAGTAGAAGTAGCAATGCTACCGAAGAAATCAGCACGGGAACTGCCGCGATACGGCAATATCGATGCAAAGAAAAAATCGCATGTCGGTGACACTCGGTACCGGTCGTATCGTCAAAAACGGCGGTTGCACGTTTCTGTTAGTACCGAAGTGACAGCAGCCGTTGTGGGCAAGGAATGCTAACAGCGCTGGCCGTGATTACCTTTGGATCGCCGTGACCATGGATGCGACGAGATCGCTGACTTCGGCGAGGATCGTTTCACGTGCTTGCCCCTCGCCCAGTTTGCGAACGATGGCCGATCCCACAATCACGCCATCGGCGACTTGCGAAAGCACTGCCGCTTGCTCGGGTTGGCTCACGCCGAATCCGACGCAGACGGGCAGGTCGGTATGGTTCTTTAGCCATTCGATGCGACTGGCGAGGTCGTCAGGCAACGCCCGGCGTTCGCCCGTGATGCCCGTCACCGAAACGAAGTAGATGAACCCAGACGAAGTCTTGGCGATCTCGACGGCTCTCGATTCGGAAGTCGTAGGGGCGATGAGTTGGATCAAACTGACGTCATGCTCGCTGCAAATGGCTGCCATTTCGGACGCTTCTTCGACGGGTAGGTCGGGGATGATGAGTCCCGAAAACCCGGCCTGTTTGGCTTGTTCGACATAACGGGCAGGAGAGACGCGTCGTACGATTCCAAAGCTGACCATCGAGACCAGAGGCGGGCGGACCGTCTGGGCGACCTGCTTGATCGTTGTGAAAATTTGTTCGAGCTTGGTACCTTGGTCGAGGGCCCGCGTATACGAAGCTTGGATCACCGGTCCGTCGGCGATCGGATCGCTATAGGGGATGCCCACTTCGCATAAGTGAGCGCCAGACTCTGCGCAGGCTTGAAGCAATGCCGCGGTGAAATCGAGGTCCGGGTCACCGGCGGTGACAAAGGGCATGAATGCGCACTGGTTTGCGCTGCGCAATTCGGTGAAAAGGTGATCAATTGCAGACATCGCGAGAAAAGTGCCTTCCTAAATTTCAGGCCGATGGCCTTAGCTTTGTGAATCCATTTCGTCGCGGAGTCGCGAAATTTCGCTGGCGTCTTTGTCGCCTCGTCCGGACAAGCAGACGACGATGACTTCTTCGGCCGGTCGTTCGCTGGCCAGTTTCATCGCGGCGGAAACTGCGTGTGACGTTTCCAATGCCGCCAGAATGCCTTCGGTATGAGCCAGCGCCTCGAAGGCGACCAGGACATCTCGATCCAAGCAGTGGGTGTAATCGACTCGACCACACGACTTCCAGAAACTGTGCTCGGGGCCCACACCGGGGTAGTCGAGTCCTGCCGAAATCGAATGGACGTCCGACGTCTGGCCATCGTCGTCTTGCATGACGTAACTCAGACTGCCGTGCAGGACGCCCGGTTCGCCGTGACTGAGCGGCGCTGCATGGTCTCCGGCGCCATCGCCTCGGCCGCCCGCTTCTACCCCCAGAATCTTCACGCTCTCGTCACCAACAAACGGATAGAACATTCCTGCCGCGTTGCTTCCACCGCCGACACAGGCGACCACGTGATCCGGCAGTCGGCCGATGCGTTCGAGGCTTTGAGCCCGCGTCTCTTCGCCGATCACCGCTTGGAAGTCGCGTACGATCTGCGGAAACGGATGGGGACCGACGACCGAACCCAAGATGTAGTGCGTCTCTTCAACGCTCGTCATCCAGTCTCGCATCGCTTCATTGATCGCGTCACGCAGGGTGCGGGAGCCCGATGCAACCGGTCGTACTTCGGCGCCCAGCAGTTTCATGCTGAACACGTTCGGCGCCTGCCGCCTGACGTCTTCCTCTCCCATGTAAATGACGCAGGGGATTCCGAAGTGAGCACAAGCGGTCGCCGTCGCCACGCCGTGCTGACCGGCGCCCGTTTCGGCGATGACGCGGTGTTTTCCCATTCGCTGGGTCAGGAGGGCCTGGCCGAGCGTGTTGTTGATTTTGTGCGCCCCGGTGTGGTTAAGGTCTTCGCGCTTGAGCCAAATCTGGGCGCCGCCACATCGTTCTGTAAGGCGGCGTGCGAAATACAGAGGCGAGGGGCGGCCAACATAGTGCGAGAGTAACTCGTCGAGCTGAGCTGTAAATTCGGGGTCGGCTTGTGCTTTCGTATATTCCTCGTCCAATTGATCGAGTGCGGCGACGAGCGTTTCCGGGACATAGCGTCCGCCAAATGGGCCGAATCGTCCGCGGTCATCGGGGACTTGGTCGAAAGAGGAAGAAGCCTCAGGTGCGGACATGGTAGGACTCAGATTAGAAGCTTGGGGGCAGACAGATCCGACGTAAAGCGCCGGATCGTCGCGCGAACGGGCATTGCGGACACCGGAAGACTCCATTGTTGTGGGAACCTTGGCAAGGTCAAGACGCGAAAGTATGAATGGCTCGTCTTGCCCGGCGCGCGCAGAGCAAATACGCTGTGATTCTGCCAAAGACCCTCCCAGCAACTCCAACCAACGTGACTCGCCATGTCAAACTCGTCCGCATCGCCAGAACTTCGAGATGGCGAGATCGTTCGCCGTGGTCCTTATCCAGAATTCACCTGGCCGGCCATTTTGGTTGGTTGGGCGATTGGCGCTCTCATCGCCGTGTCGATCAGCTATGCGGCATTGAAGCTTGGCTTTTCGATTGAAGGTTCGGAGTTGGCGGCAATTTTGGGCTGGGGTGTCTTGCGGGGCCTCATGCGGCGGACCAGCATTCTCGAGAATAACATTAATCAGACGGTCGCCTCCGCGGTAAACGGTGCGTCTTCTGGCATTATGTTTTCGGTGCCCGCGCTGTTTATTCTTAGCAAGAAACCAGAACTAGCGGGCGTTGCCGATTTTAGTGTGCCACTGATGATCTTCGCTTGCATCGCAGGCGCTTTTATTGGTTTGGCGTTTGTGATTCCATTACGGAAGCAGATGATCGATTTTCAGCGCCTTCCCTATCCTGGCGGCATCGCCGTCGCGACCATTCTCAAGTCGCCGGGTGCTGGTATCTTGAAAGCCTATTTACTGTTCGGTGCCGCGATTGTGTCAGGCGTGTTCTGCTTGATCGTAAAACACCGACTCGGCCACGAAGATATTGACGCGGGTGCCATCCTGGGGCTGCCGCCTCGCTATAGCCTCATCGTCTTTTGTTCATTGATGACGATCGGCGTCGGCTTCCTTTCTGGTAAGGGTGGTTTCTGGTTTGGTGCTGGTGGGTTCATTTGCTATTGGTTGCTTTCTCCTATCATCAGCCAGTGGGGCACGCTCGACATGCAAACGCTGGTGGAGATGCCGGGCGCGATGCGGAAGTTTGTCTATAAACCGACCGGCATCGGCATGTTGATTGGCGCAGCGATCGGCGGCATCATCATGGCGTTTCCGCTGATCAGGAGCGCCATTAGCTCGATGAATCGCGCCGGCAAGAGCGGCGAAGGTGCAGCGAAGGACGAGATGCCGATCAAGTTATTGGCTGCTGCCGTCGTCCTGGGGGCCCTGTGTCTGATTTTCTTAGCCTACAAATCGGTGCCGTCGATGACGTTGGGAACGGCCGTCTTAATGGCCGGCTTGGGTACGTTGTGGATTTGGATCGCCGGTGTGATTGTCGCCGAATGCGTCGGCCGCACGAATTGGTCTCCGCTGTCTGGCATGACGCTCATTGCGGTGACCATCCTGATCGTCATTGCGGTCAATACGGGCATGAATAAGACCGATACGATCGTCAGTTGCGTCGTCGTCGGGGCGGCTATCTGCCTTGCGATATCTCAGGCCAGTGACATGATGCTCGATCTCAAATCGGGGTACTTGGTCGGTGCGGTGCCCAAGCGTCAGCAAATGGCTCAATTTGTCGGCGCATGGTTGGGCCCGTGCATCGTCATTGGGTTGATGTTCTTGTTAGAGTCGAGCGGTCGGCCTGAAGTCGATCCAGACGTCGCTGGCGATCCAACAGCGCAAGTTGACATCGATGATAAAGCGTATGGGATCGGTAGCGAAAAGCTTCCGGCGGCACAAGCCAGCGCATTGGCCAGTGTGATTGAGGGGTTGGTCGACGGCAACGTGCCCACGTATCGTTACACGGCTGCCGGCATTTTGGGATTCTTGTTGGCGGTCAGTGGCTTGGGCGGAATTGGCGTGATGGTTGCCTTGGGGTTCTACATGCCATTCAACATCGTGCTCACCTACACCTTTGGCTGTTGCTTAAGAATTCTTAGTAACCGTACGGCGGGCAACAGTTGGTCGGAAGAGTTTGGCATCCCCATTGCCGCCGGATTGATTGTGGGAGAGGCGTTAGTTGACGTGGGTGATGCATTGCAAAAGGTGTTCTTCGCCTAGCTGCAGCCCTCTGACTTGAAAATGGCCGGCGAGAGATCGGCCAGGAAGAAACGACATTATGAAACTGATTGGCCAAATCCTGCTGTGGGCAGGCTTCCTCGTCGGAGCGTTGGCGACCGTTACCAATTCCTCTTCCAAAGGTGTCGAGTTTGTCAAAGGGCTCACACCGAACGACGCCGAGGAGGCCCGCTACGAATACGTCGATTTGTCAGCCGTCGAAGTCCCGAAAGAGGAATGGAGTTTGATCCCTTGGTCGATTTACATTCCTTCGGCCGTGACTTGCATGATTGGCATCGGCTTGCTGACCGCGGCTCGTTCCACCGCTGGCCAAAAATCGGAAAAAACGGAAGCGAGTCTGGCCGAAATCAAAGTCAGTCTTGCCCGAGTGATCGAAAACATCCACCGCTTGTCGGGCGAGACCGAATCCTTGGCTCCCAGTAAGATCGCCAAGCGGATCGAGATCGATTTGTCTGATGACTTGCGAGACTTTGCCGAAGGTCGCGATAGCATTACGGCCGAATATGGACTGGCCGTTTTTGCCGACGTGATGACTCAGTTTGCCGCCGGTGAACGTTCCATCAATCGAGCGTGGAGTGCCGCTGCGGATGGCTATGTTGACGAAGCCGCGACCTGCATCGAGCGAGCCGAGACGATGATGCAAGCAGCGCAGGCGAAATTACTGGCTGGTGGGGCTTAATCGGCTGACGCGGGTTACTCGCCAGGGCCGCATCAATCGTCCTCAAAAGCTCGAAATTTCTGAGCCAGTTTGTTCGTCCAGCCGATTCGGAAGGCTGTGAATGGGCCCACATCCAAACGACCGATGTCGTAGTCGACGCGGTACATCACGTCGTTGGGGAAATGCCGACCTGCCAAGTTCTTCCGCTTCGGAGATAGGTCATAAGGAAAGTACAAGTCGCCCGCGCCATAGAGGTGAAGGATTTCGTGAGCGTAAGTTGCCGCTGCGGTTTCTCGTCCGTCCGGGTAACGAGTAAAACAGACCATCCGCTCCGCCGCGAACTTGACCGCCACGTTGTCGTAATAGGCCAAGTTGTAGGAGAGCGCCGATTTGTTGACGTGAAGACAAACGATGACGCTGTCCGTTTTTAGACGTTCTTTCGTCTGCAAAACCAAATCGATGCCAGACAAGCCACTCGCTTTGGTGATGACTTCTTCGGTCCAGTTGGGATCGGCCATGGCATCGGTTGGAATGATCTCACCAAGTTTGACTGGATCGAAAATCTGTTCGACAAAACTGACCAAGTGATTGTGCCGCAGCGATTCGCCACGGATGAAAGCAAATGCTTGTTGCGACAAGCGGAGTGCGCGGTCTTCTTCCTGTTGGGACCAAGTCGATTCGCTGTCAGAGCAAAAAATGTGGCAGACGGCAACTCGTCCGGAAAGGATCTTGGCACTTCCAATGCCCCGCTTCGAAGTCTGATTCGATTTTAGATACCGAACAGTGTGCGTTCGCCCCATTTTTTCTTGTGCAAAACCAATTTGCCCAAGGCACAACACGATCAGACAAATCAACAGGCTGCGCGCTGGTGAAAGGTGTTGGACGGTTCGGTGGGACACGCTGGACTCCAGATAGTAAATGGGCTCCTCATCGTACCTTAGCGAAGGAATGAAGGCGAGGAACTCGTCCTCGTCCCGTTGCCCCCGTTGCATGCCACCTACCGAATGGGGCGGTTTTTCCGACAATGAGGCCAACGTTGCGGGTCGGATGGTCTGTTTTGTCAGTCAAATGAGACTAGTTGTTTTTGGTGGGTAGGAAGAATCAAAATGCCAGAGTTACCGGAAGTCGAAACAATGCGCCGGGGTGTGTTGGGAGTCGAGGGAGCGGAAATTGCCGATGTCCATGTGATTTCGACGACGCTCAAGCCGCTTCATATTTCGCCGTCTGAACGTACATTCCGCAAGCGGGCCGTGGGGCAGAAGATCGCCGCGGTGGAGCGGTTAGGGAAACGGGTCGTGTTTCGGTTAGGCAGTGCCGATCGAATCATTTTTGAACCACGCATGACCGGATTGGTTTTGTCGGCCGATCCGCCGAACGAGACGCACTTGCGCTTCAAGATGCATTTGGAAGGCGGCTCGATTCCGATTGTGTGGTATTGGGATCGCCGTGGTTTGGGCAGCGTGCGATTGGTGAGCGAGAAGCAGTTGGGATCGCTGTATGGTCCCGACCGATTGGGGCCGGACGCGTTAGAATTTGCGCTGGAGGATTGGCAGGATCGCTTGGGGAGTTCGCAACGCGAGATCAAAGTTGCCATGCTCGACCAGCGCGCGATCGCCGGAATTGGCAATCTTTACGCTTCTGAGATTTTGCACGTCGCAGGAGTCGATCCCAGGAAAAAGTGCCGGGCGATCAGTCGGTCGATGTGGGCTTCGATTGACAGCGCGACTCAGGAGGTGCTTCGGAATGCGATCAAGTACGAGGGCTCAACTCTGGGGGACGGTACTTATCGCAACGCGTTGAATAAAGAGGGCTCTTACCAAAATCACCATCGTGTCTACATGAAGGCGGGCGAGACTTGTCGGACTTGCCAGCAAGGAGTGATCCGTCGAATTGTGCAGGCCCAACGCTCGACCTTTTTTTGTCCCGCTTGTCAACGAAAGAGCGGACGCTAGCCGCTAGTACTGGTAGTGTTTGATCGTTTCGCCCGCGTCGTCGATCTGCGAAAGTGCTTCGATGCCCAATTGCAAATGAAGGTCAGCGAAGTTTCGATTGACTTCCTGATCGCTCTCTTCCGTTTTGATACCTTCGGGGGTCATGGGCAGATCAGAAACCAATAGCAAGGCGCCGCGGGCAATCTGATTAATATGCCCGACGACAAAGATCGTGGCCGTTTCCATGTCGATGGCGATCGAAGTCATTTTACGCAGTTCATCTTTGAATTCTTTGTCGTGTTCCCACACGCGTCGGTTGGTGGTGTAGACGACGCCGGTGCGATACTCGAGATCTTTCTCGACCAGCTTTTCCGAAACGAACTTGTGCAACTTGAAAGAGGGGAGGGCAGGTACGCTCGGGTGCAGATAATCGTCCGACGTTCCTTCGCCGCGAATGGCGGCAATCGGCAAGATGAAATGGCCGATCTCCGTTGATTTTTTCAAGCCGCCACATTTACCCAAGAAAAGAACACCTTTGGGGGCGCGTGCCGACAATAGGTCCATGATCGTCGCGGCGTTCGGCGAGCCGATTCCGAAGTTGACCATCGACAATCCGTCCGCATTTGTCGCGGCCTGCATGGGGCGTCCAGCACCGTAGATGTCACATTGAAATTGTTCGACGAAATTCAAAAAGTAGTTATGAAAATTCGTCAGCAAGACGTAATCGCCAAAAGTATCGATGGGCATCCCGGTGTAGCGCGGAAGCCAGTCTTTTGCCAAATCGAGTTTCGATACCATAGGGCCCAGCATTGCAAGGGAAGGAACGAGAGGACGAGGGCTCAATTATGCGTTTTCAATGGCTGCCAACAAGGCGGAACGAACTTTTTCAATCTGCTCTTCATCCTCTACTTTGGCCTGGTTTTGATCGGTGACGTAGAAAACGTCGACGACTTGGTCGAGATACGTGCCAATCTTGGCAAAACAAATTTTCATTCCGAATTCGTCCAGAGTCCTCGAGATGTGATAAATCAGGCCAGCTCGATCATGCGTGAAGATGTCCAGGATCGTGAAATCGTTCAGCGTCGAGTTGTCGACCACGATCCGGGTTGGCGATTGAGTGAATTCGCTTTCCGAATCGACGCCCCCCCAGACTCGGCGAAAACTGGGAACCTCATCCGTCGGGCTTTTCAAGCGGCCAACGATGTCTTGGCTGATCTCATCCAGCCTGCCGACGGGAGGTCGTTTTTCAAAATCGGGGTCTTCGACGTGAAAACGATAGAGGACCAGGTCGTCCGAGAGGGTGTGTAGCGAACCGGAGAGAATCGAAAGGCCTTTGCTGCTGATGGCTCCCGTGATGCGATGAAAGGCTCCGTCGGTCGTCGGCGTTCGCGCGGCAACCGAATAATCACAAACCTCACGGTCATCCAGGTACCGGCCCCAGGCGGTCGCTTCGCCCGGTTGAAGCGCCTGCATCCGTCGCAGGTCATCAATGACGGCCGCGACCTCATTGTCGAGCACGTAGGTATCTGGCAGGGCGCGGATTTGGCTGCGAAACCAATCGTCTCTGTCGGCCGGAATGTTTTCCTCTAACTGCCGACGGCGATCCTCTGCCTGCTCTTCACTTCGGGTGGACGTCTTACGTCCCCCGAGGTGGAACATGGCTCGTTGATAGAGTTCCCATAACACTTCCACTTTCCACGGATTGAGCACACCAGGTCCCACCGAAGCCAGGTCGGCAGCGGTGAGGACAAAAAGCATCCGCAATAGTTCTGGCGATCCGACTTCTTGTGCGAACTGAAGAACGATCGCTTCGTCTGTCGTATCGCGCCGGAACGCTAGATGTGACATCTTGAGATGTTTGAGCACGAGGAATTCCAGGATCTCGGTTTCGGTTTTGGAGAGCCTTAGGCGGGCGGCCGTTTCGGTGGCAAGTCGCTTGCCCACTTCGCTGTGATCTTCTGGAAATCCTTTACCGACATCGTGAACAAGCAATGCTAAATGCAAGAGCGAACGCCGTTTGATTTTTCGATAGGCCCTTCCCAGTGGTCCCAAATCAGAGAAGAACTCGGTTGCCCTTTCGACCGCTCGAATGGAATGTTCGTCGACCGTGTATTTGTGGTAGGCATTGAATTGCAGCAAGTGGCGGGCGTGATCCATACCCACGATGAGTTTTTCCAATACCCGCAGCTCATGCAACCGGCGCAGCAGTTTTCCCAGCCTCGCGGTGTAGTTGAGTAGCGACATGAAACGCCTGGCCGCTTCGGGCGAGACAGCCAGATGCTCGCGTTGCGTCATGTCTTCACGGATGGCCGTCCAGGTTGGGTGCGTAATTCGTTTGTTGGATTGGTTGGCGAGTTCCATGAGGCGGAGGACCTCGGCCAAATTACCTTTGAGTTCGGCCAGTCCATGCTTGTTGGCTCCAATATGAACTGGGCCGACGCGATAAAGACCGTCCATCTGGTGGGAAAACAAATAGCCAAAGACGTCGGACGTCACCGAACGTCGTCGTGCTTTTGCCAAAAAGAAATTGCCCACGTCGCGGACTTGGCACGTGTGGTCAAAGTACTCCTGCATGAAACGCTCAACCGGTAGGACCGCCTCGTTCCCTTCGTAATTCCAGGCGCTGGCGACCCGTTTCTGTTCGTCCCGACGGAGCACGTCCGCGGGTCGCCCGGCGTGGAAATGCAACTCGTTGCGGAGCCGCAGCAGGAATTCGTGCGCTTTTCGAATGGCGCGCTCGTCCTCCTTCGATAAAACGCCTTGCAGCCGCAAGTTCGCCGGGACTGAATCGCCGTAGCGAGCGAATCCGATCCACCGCAACAAGTGGATGTCACGGAGCGCACCGACCGAACGCTTGACGTCCGGTTCGAGCAGAAAAACGGTCCGATCGTATTGGCCCCGTTCGGCTTTGCGAGCATCGATCACTTTCTGCACGATGGCACTCGAGCTCCGTTTGGTTTTTTGACGAAAACGGTGCATGAACTTTGTGAACAGATCGAGGCTTCCCCCCAGGAATCGAGATTCGACCTGGGAAGTAAAGATGACCGGTTCGCGCTTGGCCAATTGGCAGGCTTGCTTTGGAGTCCGGACGCTAAAACCGAGTTGCAATCCGAGGTCAGAAACGTCAGTGACGATCCGCTTCGCGATTCGTTCGACATCGGCTTCAATGCCTGGCTCGTGCAGCAGCATCAGATCGACGTCGGAAAACGGGGCCACATCGCGGCGACCGTAGCCGCCGTGTGGGATGAGTGCGACATTGGCCCGCATGAATGCGGCATGGCTGTCGTCCCAATCGCTTAACGAGTCTTCGAAGAATCCGAGGATCGTTGTATCGAAAAAATCAGACAGGCGAGCACAGACCTGGATGCCTGGAGAACCAGACCGGTGCTGTTGTTGAAGCTTCTCTCGTTCGGCTGCCAGCCCACGCTTCGCTGCCAACACCGCTTCGCGCAAGCTGGGGGATGTTAATCCGGAGGACGAGTCGCCGCTCAAGCTCACAGCGCGTCTTCGCCCGTTTCGCCAGTGCGGATACGGATGATTTCGCTTAACTCGGAAACGAAAATTTTGCCGTCGCCAATTTGCCCTGTCTGAGCAGCTTGCATCACGGTATCGACGACCGTCTTTAGCTGATCATCAACGCAAATGACTTCAACTTTGACTTTCGGTACGAAATCGACGGCATACTCCGTGCCGCGGTACATTTCGGTATGTCCTTTTTGCCGTCCAAAGCCACGGACCTCCGTGATGGTCATGCCATGAATGTTGCTCTCAGAGAGCGCATTCTTTACTTCTTCAAGCTTAAAGTGACGAATTACGGCTTCGACTTTTTTCATCCCAGGCATCTCCTACAAATCGGACCCTATCCGACCTTCAATGTATCAACTTCAGTTAAAGATGTAACCTTCTTCACCATGCTCCGACACATCCAGCCCCTTCAATTCGCCATCCTGTGGAACGCGTAGGCCGATCGTTGCGTCAAGAATTTTTAGCAGAATGAAGGAAACGACGGCAGAGAAGAGTATGGTGACGAGCACCGCCGCTGTCTGGGCCATCACCAATTGGAAATTGCCCGTGTAAAACAGGCCGTCATGGTAATCCGGATTGACTTGCTTCGAAGCGAAAACTCCCGTCAGAATAGCGCCGAGCGTGCCACCGACGCCATGGACGCCAAATGCGTCCAGAGAGTCGTCGTAACCGAGCTTCGATTTCAGGGCCCCGCAGGCGAAGTAGCAGGCGACCCCGGCGGCCGCTCCCATCACCAAAGCTGGCATCGGTTGGACATACCCACAAGCGGGCGTAATGCAGACCAGTCCGGCAACGGCGCCTGAGGCGGTTCCTAGAACGGACGGTTTGCTGCGTGTTCCCCATTCGATGCTTGCCCAAGTGATCGCCCCGGCGGCAGCGGCTAGGTGTGTGACGACGAATGCATGAGCCGCCAAATCATTCGCAGCTCCTGCGCTGCCCGCGTTGAAGCCAAACCATCCGACCCACAACATTGCCGCGCCGGTTGCCGTGTAGGTCAAGTTGTGAGGCCGCATATCGTCCGACCCATGTCCGAGTCGCCGACCGACCAAGAGAGCACAGACCAACGCGGCAATTCCCGAACTGATATGCACGACCGTTCCCCCGGCGAAATCTAAAGCGCCGCCCAGCAGTGCCTGCTCGTTGTCGGGGGAGAGAAATCCGCCGTCCCAAACCCAATGGCAAAGAGGGCAATAGACGACCGTTCCCCACAGCAGCATAAAAATCGCCATGGCGCTGAACCTCATTCGTTCAGCAAAGGCGCCACAAATCAGCGCCGGTGTGATAATGAAAAACATCCCCTGAAAGATCATGAAAACTAATTCGGGTAATCCATCGCCTGGAAGAATGCCTCCAGACATCGTGAGACCATGAAGCAGCAAATGGTCTCCGTTTCCGATCCATGTGCCATCGCCTCCGAATGAGAGTGAATATCCCCACAAGGCCCAGGCCACGCTCATCAAACCCATCAAGAACAAGCACTGCATCATCACGCTAAGGACGTTTTTTCGTCGAACGAGCCCGCTGTAGAATAATGCGAGGCCCGGCGCTGTCATGAAAAGGACAAGTGCTGAAGAGGTTAGCATCCAGCCGATATCGCCCGAGTCTCGAACTGGGGTCTCTTGAGCGAGGCCGGACGAGCAAAATGCCAAAACAAAACTGAGACTACAAGCAAGGGTGTATAGTTTTCGATCCACTTTTCATCGCGTCCAAAAAAATCGATTTGTCGTTGTTGTTACGAATGCTCACGGAGAGTCTGGTTTCTGCCATGGCGTGTCTTCGACCCCGGCAGCAGCATTGGCTGCACGACAGAGTACGAACAACAGATCACCTAATCGATTCAAATAGATGATCAAGTCGCTCGAGATGGTCGCCGTGTCACCAAGTGTGACGACTCGGCGCTCCGCGCGGCGGCAGATGCCCCGCGCCAGGTGCAGCGCCGCGGCAGCCGGGCATCCGGCGGGCAGAATAAATGTGGTCAGCGGCGAGAGCGTCGCTTCGTGAAGATCGATCGCCGATTCAAGCTCGGAAATTTCACCGTCCCCGATCCAATGGGTTCCGTGCTCTTCCGGCTTGGGCGTCGCCAATTCTGCGCCGACCGCAAAGAGCTGGTTTTGGACCGACTGTAGGAGCTTATCGAGTCCCTGCGAAGGTGGGGAATCATCGATGAGCTGACTGCGCGCGACGCCAATGGCCGCGTTCAGTTCGTCGACGGTGCCGTAGGCTTCGATGCGTGGATCGTCTTTGGAGACGCGAGGCCCGGCGAACAGTCCGGTGCTGCCTTCGTCACCCGATTTTGTGTAGATCTTCATCCACGAGATGGTAACGTAGCAGCCGCTTTTCGGACACCACACGCACGCCTACGTTTCCGATCGCCGCAGGGAATTATCTGGTTTCTAAAGCCGATTCGAACAGTCGCATGGCGGTTAAATTCTTCATGACGGCCGGCGCAATCCGGGGTTGCAGCACCAACGAATCATCAGCATCGCTTGCCAGCACTGCGAAAAAATTCTTCATACTGGCCAGTTCAATGGGCTGGGACTGTGTGGCCTGGTAGCGCTGTGGTGCACTGACGACTGAAGGGGACGGTGGCGGTACTAGGTTGCCATTAGCTCGCGTGACGCGGACTCCCCATCCGACAATGGAATAGGACAACAGCACTGCGGCGCAGCAAAACGATAACTGTGGATTTTTGGACATTGGTCAAATTGAGCTTGTAGGCCTTGAGTTTTTTCCCGTGACAAATCAGCGAAAGCTAAGGATTAATTGTGTAGCACTTTCTTGTTGAATCGTCGTTGGATACCGACGCGGGAGCTTGGGCGTCGGCTGCCGAAACGGCGACGGCCATTGTTCGTCGCGCAGTGTGACCGTACTGGCATCGACCGATTTTTCCTCGTCTCGATTCGTACGAACCCAGGTTCTGCGTCATCTTCGAACGCGTACTCTAATTCCGCTACCGACTCTAGTGATCGAATCATTTGCTGACTCCTTCTTGTGCAAAGCACTGTAAAAAATGAATAACACGCCGCGCATTGGCGCGCGGACCGATCGGTTCGCAAGCGCGAACCGATGTTCTGTTGGTACGTTCCCACTCCCCTGTTCGGCGCAGCGCCGAAAGGCTTGCAGATTTCTTTCATTGGACCGGTTCATCGTTCCGCAGCGAGCGGCCCGACGGAGAGGTCACGGTTGTTTTTTAATGCCGGCCCACAACGAGTGAGCCGGCAGGAGAAGAGTTGTTTTCTTCGATTGTGTTGTTGTCAGTGCAGTCACAATCGAATGACGCCCCCCAGCGTCATCCGATCGTGGATTGCAACTAATGGAATCCGTTAGGTGGACTCAAACCGTATTTCTTCATTTTCCTAGCGAGTAGTTTCCGATCGACGCCCAGCATCCTGGCAGCGGCACTTTGGTTGTAAAACGTCTGCTTCAACGTTTTTTCAATGTGCTGTTTTTCGAGTTCGGCCAGCGTCACCCATTCGGCAAAGTCAGGAGCCGGACTCGCGGGCCAGGGTTCGGATTGTCGTTTCAGGATCGGCGTACCGGAGGTCGACCAAGGGTCGGCCAGGTCGGCATCGTCAATCACGTTTCGCGGAGATAGGTCGGTGAGTAGGTCGAGGAACGATTCTGGCTGAATGACCTTTCCTTCGCTCAAAACGACAGCTCTTTCGATCGTATTTTCCAGCTCACGAACGTTACCGGGCCAGTCGTATTGCTGCAGCAAATTCATCGATTCGTGGCTTAGTACCTTCAGGTCGGTGCCTCGCTCGATCGCCGTTTTTGCCAGGAAGTGGTTTGTCAGGACGACGACATCTTCGGCGCGTCTGCTCAATGCCTGAGTCGTCACATCGACGGCGTTCAGGCGGTAGAACAAATCCAATCGGAATCGCCCCGATCTCACTTCGGCTTGGAGGTTCCGATTCGTGGCAACCACGGTTCGAACATTGACTGGGAACCCGTCATGACCCCCCACGGGCGTGACGACTCGCTCCTGCAGGACTCGCAGAAGTTTCGCTTGGTTCTCCAGACAAAGTTCCCCGATCTCATCTAAGAAGATCGTTCCGTTGTTGGCGGCTCGGAAGCATCCCAAAGAAGCGTACTCCGCTCCAGTGAACGCGCCTTTCGTGTGTCCGAACAACTGGCTGGCGAACAGTTCGCCAGGTATGGCAGCACAATTCACGGGGATGAAGGGTTGTTCGTTTCGAGAGCTGTGGTTGTGCAAAGCTCTGGCGATCAACTCTTTTCCCGTTCCGCTTGGTCCTTGAACGAGCACGTTGAGGTGTGAGTCGGCAACTTGCTTGACTCGCTTTCGAACGTATTCGCACCAGGCGGATGTGCCGACAAAGTCGTCGATCACGAATTTTTTCCGGGTGTTGTTTGTCACGTTTGACTTCTCCGACTGCGAGCGGGTCGGCTCGCGGTGTCTTTCACCGTCTTCGTTTTTCCTACATCGAATCGGGCATCCTTGCCTGTCGCTTCTTTCAAGCAGGGTCTAGCGACGCTTTCGCATGCCACCCATCAGTCCTAGGAAGGCGAGTCCAAGCAAGCTGGCGGTTGCCGGTTCCGGCACAACCTTCGAGATGT
Source organism: uncultured Pirellulaceae bacterium (assembly GCA_964480915.1). Classification (GTDB taxonomy): domain Bacteria; phylum Planctomycetota; class Planctomycetia; order Pirellulales; family Pirellulaceae; genus CAWGCE01. The sequence goes on from CAYZRS010000002.1 coordinate 35,310, forward strand.
TGAAGTCGGCAAACTTCGTTCCCGTGGCTGTTGACAGGGCTCCGTAAGAGACCGTTAGGACCGACGTTGGGCCAAGGCATACTTGCCCGTTCGCTGCGTCAAAGCCGAAGCCATTGCCTTCGAGTCGAATGCCGCTGCCGTCAGGCATGACGTCAGGGAAGATGCCATCAAAATGGTTGTATTCTTTGCCACTGAATGGCCCTTGAGCGTAGAAGCCCAGGAACTCATCCTGATCGAGGCGGGTGAAATCGATGCAGATTTCCAGTGGTTCGCTAAAGGTAAAGACGAAGCTATGCGAAGCGCCCGGCGTACTTTGCTGGGTTCGGATCGCCGAGCCGGTTTGCGTGTCAATGAAGGTGGAATCTACTTCGAATGCGCCAACGGTGGTCACCGTGACATCAATGTCATCGCAGATGTCTTCGAAGGTTTGGCCACCGTTGGAAAGGAGGTCGTGATCCCAACCGGTGAAATCGAAGGTTTCCAGATCCAGCAAGCCGGCAGAGGCGGTGCTGATGAGTCCAAGGAGTGCAATCGTTGCTAGGAATTGAGTCTTCAACATTATTCTATCTCTACTTTCAAAGTGTGGGGGGAACGAAAAGTCTTAAATCCAGCGAGCTATGCCGACGAATGTCGACCTGGCACGCATCGATCGGCGAAGGCGGCTGCCTCCAGCGATCTTGGTTCGGTTAAGGCAGGGAGTCCTCCTGCGGCCGAACCGGCTGGTTCTTAAAGGACGCGCTGCCGAACGAGACCGTGATTCGAGTGTGGAAGAGTTCTTGGAAGGATGCTCGCCACGTCGAAAGAAACGAATCTCGTTCGGCTTTTGCGCGTGTACCAAGTTGTATCGTCGGTACGTCATTTGGTGCTTACCTGTTGACCCAGTTGATTTGTTAGTTGTTGTGTCTGTTGGTTGATTTGTGGTGACCGCCTAAACGACCCGTTTCATCCGGCGGCGATGAATTCCAGCTCGGCGGCGAGGCTTCCGGGCCGTTGCCAAGTGGGGCTTGTGCGCCATCTGAAATTTCTCGTCGCGACGCTCTGATTGATCCTCGAAGCGTTGGTTCGACCAAGTGATCTCTTCGTTTCGATTTTCTTGCGGCTGTGAATTCATGGCATTCTTTTCGTGGCTAAATCCGTGCGATTCTCATACTCGTTGTCGGCTGGAAGTCGATTGCGCTAACTTCTTAGCGATGCCTAAAGCTTCGCCGCAGATCGTGCTCAAGTCGGCTTCTGGGCCAACGCCTGGGAGGTACATCCACGCACCGTTTTGACGAGCCCACATCTCTTCCTCGATCGCGTCGGGAGTCCCGCAAACGATCAGTAGTGTGTGGGGCTGCGATGACATGTGTTCGGCGAATTCACGCAACTCCGCGGTGTGCTCTGCAGCGGTCTCGCTATCCACGATTGCCAAGGCAAACTTGCTGCCCCAGTAGGTCCGCCAGGCAGACCCCAGGTTGCTTACGGAAGTGGTTTCCCACCCGCCCGCAGTTGCCATTCGGCTAAGCATGTCGATCCGTCGTTCGTCGCGGGACAGTACCAGGCACTGGTGGCCGTAGGACGTACTAAAGCGATTGGTTGTTGGAACTGAGCTCGTTACGGAGCATGGTTCGACGCGTTCGGTTGTAACGCTCATAGCTAAAACCCCATGACGCTTTGAACTTGGGCGACAAGCCAAAAGTTCGCGGCGAAAAACAATTGGTCTCCGGTCGTCGAAGTGTGGTCACGTCGACGTCCCCTCTCGTGGCTGCCGCTGGTCCCACCGCTTTCCACAAAGTGTGGAAAACAGCAGGACGTTGCGACATATCAGCGGGCCCTTTCACAGGCTCACTGACCAAACGTTTCGAGCTCGCCTGTTAGCCTTCAGCAGTTCGCAGAAGGCCGTTTCGACTCGCTCACTCGTAGGTGCTTGACTGTGTACTAAGGCAACCGGTGTGCCAAACCGGCGATGCGTTTGCGCGAATGTTCCGAAGTCGTTGTGTCACCGCTACTTCGAGCGCCTGGAGGTATCGTTCTGCGGGACGCGCAGGTGCGCGGCCAGATTCACAATTATGGGGAGAGTCGCAGGGCCGCGAACGCGCAAGTGGTGGCGCCGTAAGGCTTGTCGTTCCCTTTCACTGCTCTGCAGAGAGTTCACCAAAGTGGTGAAGTGTTTCTATTGGATGCAGTGGCCGTGTGTTGTTTGAACGTGGTCGGAAATCGGACCGAATCTTTCGGGTTCGCGTGAGCTCAAAATTCGCCCGTCGGGGGGGATGTCACGGTTTGCACGTCGTTCTCCGGCCACTGGTCGAGCCTTCCTGAAGACGCAGATCAGGTCGGATGGAGCCGCGATATGAAAGAAATGCCGTGATTTAGGCCGTTTTTGTCGCTGCATCCCCAGATCGAGCGGTGCGCTGAATATCGAAGAAAATTTGCAGAATGTCAGGGAAACCGCTCGAAATCACCAGCGATTTTGGATAGGACGTAACTGGAAGGATGCTCGCCGTCGTTTTTCAAAAACCACGACGCCGCGACCGCTCCCGGTATGCGCAGACCGATGTAAGGCATGTGTGACATGTGGTTGCAGTTGTCATGGCGGGCTGGTTCGGTACTCGTTTTGGCGAGTGATCGTCCGTTGGTTGGGGTGACAGTCGTTTGTTTTTTGATGGGGAGGGCGTCGATGAGTGACGGGATAAGGAAGATCAAGGCATGCGGTTTTCTGATCGTTCGTGGGAATCCGGTGCGAGAGTTTCTGTTGATGAAACACAAGGATCGACTCGATCTCCCCAAAGGTCATATGGAGGAGGGTGAATCAGAAATCGAGACGGCCTGGCGGGAATTGGAAGAAGAGACTGGCATTGGTTCCAATGACATTCGGCTCGACTCCGACTTCCGATTCGAAACGTCGTATGATGTCTGGCCAAAAAGATTCGGCGGTCAGCAGTGCCGAAAGACGACGGTGCTTTTCTTGGGATTCGCCAAACAAGAAGATCTGGAAATTAGACTAACCGAGCATCCGGCGTTTGAGTGGCGTGGGTGGAATCCCCCGCACAAAATCCAGAAGGAGACGATCGACCCCTTGTTGGCCGATGTGGCGCGGCACCTTGAGTCGTGCAGCGAAGCTTGAGAGATGGCGGGATTGCGACGGAAATGGCGTGGGGTTAGTCAACTCGGTTTGCCAAAATCTCCGCTGAATGGCCCGTTGCTTGATTCTTTTTGAGGAGTGTGATCCGCGGTTGTGTGATTTGCCACGTGGCCGGGGTGAACAGTAGCGTTTGCGGATACGAAGATTCGGACTGATCCAATGCGATGTGTGTAGCCGGGATTCCCCCCAGTGCCAAGGTCGCATCGAGTGGTCGCCATTGCCCCCGGACGAGGACTTCATTCCAGAGATGAATTTGAAATGCGGATTGCTCGACATGGGCGAGGCCCAGAACAATTCGGGTGGGAATCTGGCGCGCTCGACAAAGTTCGGCAAGCAATAAGGCGTGTTCTGTACAGTCACCCGTTTGGGAGCGTAACGTTTCCAGCGCAGTTGAGAATGTGCGGCTGTAGTCCTTGCATTCAATATGATCGAAAACGAATCGCTCTAACTGCTTCGCGATGGCCCAGGGGGTGGTCAGCCCGTGCGTGGCTTGTTCCGCAGCTGCTCGGATTTCGCCGGGGATCGATGCGGTTCGCATTGTCGTGGGTTGCTGTTGTGCTCGATCGGAGGCTCGGTTGGTCCAACTCAATCCCAGCGTCGATTGCACTCTGATCTCTGTGCCGCCTGAGACTGGGCGGGCCGTTTGTTGGACACGATCATTGGCTGTCGTTGCGGGCAAGCCTTCCCAAAGATAGGTGGCGGTCGCTGCGCTGTGAGTGTCCGACGACGCGCCAACCACGGTCCACTGAGTCAATTGGCAGATATCGGGCGCGGGCCCACTGCGAGTTTGTTGCGCCCGAGCTTGGGTTGTCCTCGCGACCAGTTGTTTTAGTGCAGCGACCTTCGATTGCACGACATGACCTTGAGGATCGGTCCACAGCTCGGCTTGCAAACGCCGGCCATTCTGCAGCTCGGTCACCTGCTCTATACGCAGCGCGTTGGGGAAGCAGGTGCCATCAGGAAGTTCAACTGTTGAATTCTCCTTGGCCAGCAATTGAATGGTGGCGACTTGGTTTATGACTGGCAACAGCATTGTCAGTTCCCTGGTTTCGCCAAATCGCAGCGGTGCCGCGAGCAGCGATTGCTCGACAGCTGCGAACCCGCCACACGACGCCGGGATGGTTAGTGTTTCGGTCGATTCCTGGTGGGAATCATTGCGGATGACGCTCGCGTCATTGTTCGCCCCTTGGGTTGCGAGGGTTGTGACGATCAGCGTGTCACCGTTGCGAACTCCTTGATAGGAGCGTTCCGATTGGTTGTCCGAGACGCTCAACGTGAAACGAACGAGAGCGCCTCCATGATCTTGGACGCAATTCCAGCTCACCCGCTGCTGGATCGGTTGTCCGTTGCGCTGAGTTTCAATGTGGGCGGTTTGCGTCCACCGTTGCTGCTGTTGAGCGATTCGCTGCCGGCGGATCACTCCATAGCCGGCCGGTTGGCCAGCGATGAGCAGTTCATTCCACCAGGTGCTGTCGCGGGCGGCAGTGAGGCTGGGTTCGACCGGAGGCGGACCGCTCGCTTGACCAGATACGGCCGGACTGCCGCGCCAATCGCTGGTAAGAATCATGGCGCTCGACAAGAGTGCCAGGAGGCCAAGCTTGCGCAGAGGTGTTGGGGAGCGTTGGGTTGGCATGATGAACGGCCGTCCGTGGCTGTTGCGATCGTGACTTCTTCCTGAAGCCAAACGCGGCAATTATGCCGATTGGGAGGTTCCTAGCAAGGCAGATCCCGGGTCGGAGCGCTGCGGCGGGCGATGCAGAAACCGGTCCTCCTTGCAGATTTGGCGTCAAAGCCGGATTGGTTTTCAAGCAAAGTCGCACTGACCGGACCATCTTTGCAATTCATCTCTTTGAAGGAGTGATTCCTTCCGGTGAATTGGACGTGCGTCGAAGACGTGGTGCTACTCTTTCAACGAGCCGCGGTTGTGGCTTGTCTTGTCTTTAATCTTTTTCTGTAGCGGAGCCAGCGAGGAGTCGGTTGTGGTTTCCTTTGTGAGGATTCTAGCGATTATCCGATTCCTTTTGGTGCCTTTGTTATTGGCGGAATTGCAATTCGCTTTGTTGCGGGAACATGCTCCCAAACTATGACCTAGTCTTGGATGAAAGTGTTCCCAGCACCTGCGAAAAGCCCCCTCATCATTAAAATATTCGAAAACTGAGGTCAGAAATGGGCTTTCTGAAAAGCTTTTTTACAAACGTGCTTCGTGAAGAAAACGAAGTTCAAACAACAAACAGTTTCGCGCAATTGTCGGAGGAACAGCTCGAATCTCATTTGAGCGTTTCTCGATACGGTAACTTTTCGCTGACAGAAGCTGTGCGTCCGTCATTCGATTTGAAGGTGGTTCCCAGTCAGGGGTATCGCCACGAATACTACAAAGACAGAGAATCGGGTTCGAGTGTGCCTGTGCTTATGAGTGCAGCCAGCAGCGAACGCGTCTTTGAAGTGTTCGTCGATTTGCTGGAACCGCTGGGGGACGTCGTCGACGTCGTCTTGGAATCAAGTCACGATCGAGATTGCGGTGCGGAACGAGATTTATACCGCGAGCATATTGACATGCCGGTTCTGCTGAGCGTGCTCTATGAATTTGAGGACCTTCTCACGAACGATGGATGCACAGGGATTGCGGTACTAAACCCTCGCATTCCGCATGAAGTGCAATTCGACGAGCACAAATTGCTGATCGTGTACGGCAACGATTTGGCCCGCTTCGAACGATCTTTCGAAACTCATGGCGTGATGTGCGATGACGAAATGAAGTTCATCACGGAAGCCGAACACGTGCATTCGTCCTGTGATGACTACGTGAATCAATTCGAACGCTTGAAGAATGCGTTGGGAATGGACAACGGATTCTAGTCCGAGCTTTTTCGCTAAAACTAGATTATCCACAGAGTCGCCCTCCGAGGCGGCTCTGTCTTTGCTAGCGATCCCATTCCGCGGAACTCCAGAATTCCTGTGAACGATGCGCAGTTTCGTGCATGGACTTGCCTTCTCGTGGCCGTTTCTCGACACTCGGCCGTCTCCTCAGGTCTGTCCCTAACTCCCAGTGATCACCATGCGACGGTGTCGATTCCTTTTCGTCCTTGTGTTGTTGGCCGGTTGCAATCGGTTTCCCATGATGGCCGAGCAGTTCTTTCCCAACGGTCCTCAACCGGGCCCCCCTTTGGATGCGCGGCAGTTCGTGCCGAATCCGTTGGAAGTTCCCGTGACTGATCGAGAGTTCTTTTGGAATCAGCTTGTCGATACGGTCGACGACTATTTTTCGATCGCGACCGAGCGTCGTGCGGAGATCGCCGCCGGGTTACCAACCGAGGGCCTGATCGAAACGCACTATCAAACCGGCGCGACCTGTTTAGAGCCTTGGCTGTGGGATTCGGCTTCCGAATTTGAACGGACGTTGGCAACGTTGCAGTCGATTCGACGTCGTGCTCGATTGCAGATCATTCCGACGGCGACTGGCTACGGAGTCAATGTGGAGGTCTTCAAAGAGCTTGAGGATGTGGCGCGGCCAGCTCAGGCGATGCCAGGCTCGTCGACGCCCCGTCATGACGGATCGCTGGTGCGTCAGCGAGAAGATCGGCGCAGTGAGCGACGCGGTGCGGTGCAATCGCTTGGGTGGATTCCCATTGGGCGCGACGCCGCGTTGGAGCAGGAAATACTACGTGAGCTTTATGGTCGGCTCTTCGAAGCGGGCTCATTTCAACCAGGCAGGCCATTCTGATGAGGAAACGTCCGGCCACCGTTTCCTGGTAAGCTCTGTCTGGCGGTCCCTAGTTGATTGTCTGAGTCGATTCTGTGGTGGAAGCGGACGGTCCCGCGAATGAGCTCAGGACGGTGGGAGCAGGTGTTTCTTGGACGGCTGGGAATTTGATCGTAAAAGCGGTCCCTTTGCCGACCGAACTTTCGACGCGGACTCGGCCACTGTGCTTTTGGATGATGTCGCGGCAGGCGCTCAGTCCTAAACCGGTTCCACCTTTTCCGCTCTCGTCGGGACCGTCTTTGGTCGAGAAGTACGGATCAAAAATCTTGCGAAGCGTTTCCTGAGTCATACCGCAACCATTGTCTCGGATGAAGAGCGTGACGTGATGATCGGCCGGATCGTGCGAAATGCGAATTTGGATCTCACCGCCGGTCTCGATCGCTTGTCGAGAATTGATGAGCAGGTTCAGAACGACTTGCTGGAGCTGATTGCCAATCGCCATGATCTTTGGTACTTCGCCGTCGACTTGAAATTCGAGATGGATGCGGTACCTGCTCATTTCCCGCTCGAGCAGCACAAGCGCGTCCTCGATCAGTTTGGGTAAGTCCGTCGGTTCGAGTTCGTCCGAACGGTTTCGTGCCATCCCGAGAATGGAGGCGGTGATTTTGGCGGCACGTTCACCCGCATCGAGAATTCGCGTGAACGATTTCGTTCGCGTCGGTTCATCCTCGTGCCGGAGTCCCATTTTTGCGTAGTTAATGACCGTCATGAGCACATTGTTGAATTCATGCGTCGTGGTGCTGACGAGTTCGCCGAGGGCGGCCATTTTTTGGGCTTCGTTCAACTGCTTCTGGAGGAAACGAATTTGATCTTCAGGAGTCAGCTGTTGGTCCGCCACAATTTACTCTCTTAGGCTGTTGCCCGTTGAAATTGGAATGATCGTTAAAGTGCCAGCCAGCACCTTTTTCTCAGCGAATTCGCCAAATTGCCCGACCGTTAATCCGCCGGCCATGGCTGCACATCGTATCGCTGCTGATGGAAGCACTGCACCGATAGTATCGTCGAATCGATGTGGGAGGCTGCACGGGCAGAACGTATAATCGGCGGCCTAGGATGGAATCGGTAAGAGAGTTTAAGGATGGAGCGGTCCATGCACACTGTGGAACTGATGGAACAGGCGGTCGCGATCGCAACCGAGTTGGGTTATGGGGTTCGCCAAGAATGGTTAGGCGGAGTAGGCGGAGGCGCGTGCGAGATTGCCGGCCGCAAGTGGATCTTCCTAGACCTCTCGCTCACGACTTCGGAACAGTTGGACCAGCTTACCTTGGCTCTGCAATCGGACCCGAGTGCCCAGACGATGAAGATGCCAGCCGAACTACAAGATCGCGTGACCTACCGCCGCTCGGCGTAGCTCTGGTTTACTGACTTGCTTATTCCGCCGTATCGTCCAGATAGAGTTTTTGTGTCTGGATGTATTTCTCCACGGCACGAGGCGTCTGGTAGCGAATACTGCGTCCATCGCGAATCCGATCGCGAATTTCGCTGCTGCTGATATCCACTTGCGGCATCTGTACGTGGTGCGCGAGGGCAGCGGCGACTTGTTCTTCTTGGAGCACTTTTCGGAGCGCCTCGAAATTGGGCGTGACGTGGGGCGGTCGGCTGACGACGACCAGCGTCGCAATTTGGCCGATTCGGGCCGGCTCTCGCCAATTGGGAAAGTCGTCGAGGGAATCGCCACCCATCAAGAAAAACAATTCGTCACCTTCATGGGCCGTTTGGAATTCGGCCAGCGTATCGACGGTATAGCTGACACCGCCACGATCGATTTCTGATCGAGAAATTTCGAACGACTCGTGGCCGCCGATCGCCAGTTGCAGCATCTCGACTCGCGCGTCGGGTGGCGCGGGCTGTGAACCCAATTTGTGAGGCGAGAGAGCCGCCGGCATGAAGACCAGCTTGTCTAACCGACACGCCTCACGACAAGTCTCGGCCAAAATTAAATGGCCATAGTGCACCGGATCAAAGCTTCCGCCAAAAATTCCAATTCGCATGATCTGCCCAATATTGTTTCGATTTGAAACCGCCATTGTTGAACCCGAAGCGATTTGCCGGAAGTAGGCTGGTCGGGCTGCCGCTCCCGATCATCCTCAAAAAAATCTGCAAACGGCGGAATCGGCACGCCGAGCCGATCACTAGTCACCGCCGGGCGCAAGAATCGTTACACTGCTCAAATGAGCCAGCAGGGAGAACTTTTCGATACGCAGCCCGCGCCTTGGGATTTGGATGCGGCCGCCGACACGATGATTGCAACCGTCGTGTTTCCCGAAGCGCCGATGGGTGAATTTGACTATGTCGTCCCGCTCGAGCTGCGAGAGGTTCTTCAGCCGGGGGCGCGAGTTCGTGTGCCGCTAGGTCGTGGCAATCGCCAAGTGCTCGGTTACTGCATTCGAATTGAGAATCTGAATGCTCCCAGTGGAAGGCTCAAGAGCATCGGTACCGTGATCGATGATCCACCACTCGTGTCGGCGGAGATCTTGGAACTTGTCCACTGGATCGCCGAATACTACTTGTGCGAAATCGGCCAGGTGATGGAAACGGTGGTGCCGGCCAGCGTGCGGGGCAAGGCGGGCACTCGTGAGGTCGCTTTCTTACACGTCCCGACAAAAGTGGCCGCCAAGTTCACTCAATTGAAGCTGCCCAAAAAGCAACAGGCGATCCTCGAGCACTTAGTCGCTTCGCCTCGCCCACTGGCGATGGCAGAATTAACAAAGGCTGTTGGCTGTTCCACCGCACCCGTCAAGTCGCTTGTCGACAAAGAACTGATCTGTATCGAGAAGAAGAGGGTCTTCCAAGAAGCGTTCGAAGAAGCGACGACCGCTGAGACCCAGGCGTGGCAGCTGAACCCAGACCAAAAAGTGGCGGTCGATGCCGTGGCCGACGCGTTGCGGCGCCAAGAACACGAAACGATCTTACTGCACGGTGTGACCGGTAGCGGGAAAACGGAAGTCTACATCCAGTCGATCGAAGAGGTCATTCGGTATGGTCGGCAAGCGATCGTCTTGGTGCCCGAGATTAGTCTCACTCCACAAACTCGACGACGTTTTCAATCGCGTCTGGATGGCGTGGCGGTTTTGCATAGCAATTTGAGTCCGGCCGAACGTCATGCCGAGTGGCGTCGGATCGTGCAAGGCGAAGTGCGGGTCGTCGTCGGGGCGCGGAGCGCAATTTTTGCTCCGGTGCCAAACTTAGGGCTGATCGTCATCGACGAAGAACATGAATCGACTTTCAAGCAAGAGACGGCTCCCCGCTATCACGCACGGGATGTTGCGGTGCAACGTGCCCTAAACGCGCAAGTGCCGCTGGTGCTCGGGTCGGCCACGCCGGCGCTCGAGAGTTGGTATCGGGCGCAGAAGAACGAGTATCGATTGATTCAGCTGAATCATCGCGTCCTCGATCGTACGTTGCCTTTTGTCGGTACGATCGATTTGCGGAACGAGTTTCGTCACTCGGGCGGCAAGGGGGCGTTGAGCCGCCCGCTAGAGCAAGCGATGAAATCGTCATTGGCCGAGCAAGGGCAGGTGATCCTGCTGCTTAACCGGCGCGGCTTCTCGACCTTTATTCAGTGTCCGGCCTGTGGTGGTTCGGTCCGTTGCCCGAACTGTGAAATTGCCCTGACGCACCATCGGGATGCCGACAAGGCGGTCTGTCACTATTGCGATTACCAAATTGCCACCCCGGCCGCCTGTCCCGATTGCCAGTTCACGGGGATTCGCTTCGGCGGCCTTGGTACACAAAAACTTGAGGACGAAGTTCGCCGTAAGTTTCCTCAGGCGACATTGCTGCGGATGGATACCGATTCGATGCGATCGCGCGGAGCTCATGAAGAGGCGCTCGATCGGTTTCGCCATGGGGAAGTCGACATTTTGTTGGGCACTCAAATGATCGCCAAGGGGCTCGACTTTCCCAACGTGACTTTAGTAGGCGTTGTCAATGCAGACACGGCGTTGCACCTGCCCGATTTTCGCGCCGGTGAAAGAACCTTTCAACTGGTGACGCAAGTTGCCGGCCGCACGGGGCGAGGTGACAAAGGTGGTCGCGTGTTGGTGCAGACGTTTAGTCCTGACCATCCATCGATTCAGGCGGCGGTCGAGCATGACTACGAACGTTTTGCGAGCGTCGAATTGCGCGTGCGTGAAGAGTTCGGTTACCCTCCGACCGTGTCGACCGTTCGCCTGGTATTCCGGGGTGAAGCGGAGCAGACGACCGAGATGTTTGCCAGTGGAATGGGAGATCGCTTGCAAGCGGGATTGGATCAACAAGGGACCGCCGCGCGCATGTTGGGGCCGGTACCGGCTCCGATTACGAAAATTCGCAATAAGTTCCGATATCACCTGTTGATTCAATCGGCCGATTTAGACGGTGTCCGCCAGGCTGTTCGCGCTGCTCAGGCTGACATGCCGAAGTCGAAAGAGGTGCAGTGGATCGTCGACATTGATGCGACTTCGATGCTTTAGAGCGATTCCTTCCGCCGGAAACGGGCCGTCGGCTTGGGGCGACCAGGGAAACTCGCGTGTCAGGCAGGCACGCTCTAGCCTAGAATGAACGCATGTCGTATCGCACCTTCAAACGAGTCATCGGCGAGACCAGCTTGGAACGCAAGTGTCGGTTCCTGTTTGGCGCTGCGCTGTTGGTGCTGATCCTGGGCAGCTTCCTTTGGTACGGTTTGGCCAACGAGCGTCTTGTGGGGGAGTCGACACGCAGCAACTGTCAGTTACTGGTCGAACCGGTGTTGGTGAAATTGCACGTGCTGGCCTTCGCCGAAGAAGAAAATAAGCGAGGCGCGGGTGAAGGCCAGTTGATTGAGCGGATCGTCACCGATTTGCAAGACGTGGCCTACGACGCCAAGTTTCTCTCGTTCGATGAAGTGAATGCGAATGCGCTCGATGCGAATCCGAATCAGCGCTGGAAGATTGAGCAGGCGGTTGGCAACGAATTGGCCATCCTCAACGAACTGAAGCAAAAGCACGAAAAGAAAGTTGCCGATTGGATCGCTCGTGAGGCCTCGGAATCGTCGGGCGATGCAGAGGAATTGGCGCCGGATGAGTTGCAGTCGCTCACCACGTTTCAAAAGTTCGTCCCGGCCTACAAAGATCAGTTAAGCCCCGACCACAAGAATTACTATTACTATGAGCCGGTGCTGTGGAAAGAAAGCTGTGTGACGTGCCACATTACAAGGTACGGCATCAACTACGATCCACAAAAAACGCTAGATTCTCAATTGGGGCAGTTGCCTTTTCGCGCTGTGCGGATCAGCGTTCCCTACGATCCGATGTATCGCAAGATCAATCAGAATCGCGCGTTGCTGTTGGCGATGGCCATCATCACCGTGTTCCTGTCGATGATTGCGCTCTACATCGTCGTGCGTTACGTCATCGTCAAGCCGCTGCAGCACTTGCAAGATGTTAGCGAACAGGTCGAACAGGGGAATTATGACGCACGGGCGGAAATCGAAACGAACGACGAGTTCGAAGATCTGGCTCATGCCTACAACCGCATGTTGCGTCACATGGTGGATGCGCAATCGGAACTGCAGACCGCGAACGACGAATTGGACGGAAAAGTTGACGAGTTGGCCCAGGCAAACATGCAGTTGTTTGAATCGAATCGAGTGAAGAGTGAGTTCTTGGCCAACGTGAGTCACGAGCTGCGAACACCGCTCAACAGCATCATCGGTTTCTCGGACGTTTTGCAGAACATTGAGTCGCTCAACGACAAAGAGCAACGATATGCGTCCAATATCGGTCGATCTGGGCGCGTGCTGCTCGAGATGATCAACGATATTTTGGACCTCGCCAAAATGGAAAGCGGACGCATGCAGGTGCGTCCTAGTGAGTTTTCCATCGAGAACATTGTGCGTGCTCAGTGCGACGTCATTCGCACGATCGCCGAAGATAAGAATATCAGCGTTACGATCGATTGCCCGGCAGGCCTGCCGGACATGTTTCAAGATCAGGCAAAAGTGCAGCAGATTCTGACGAACCTGTTGTCCAATGCGATCAAGTTCACACCCGAGGGTGGCCGAGTCAAAGTGATCGTCGCACCCCATCCGGCCGATGAATTTGAAGAGCCGGCCGAAATGTTGATGACGGTCCGGGATACGGGCGTTGGGATTGCGGATGAGGATCGCGAATTGATCTTCGAGAAGTTCCGCCAAGCGACCGCGACTCGAGGCAGTGACAATTTGACTCGGGAATTTTCCGGGACCGGACTGGGGCTCTCGATCGTGCGTGAGCTTTCCAAGCTGATGCAGGGCAGGATTTCGTTCGTCAGCGAACTGGGGAAAGGTAGCGCGTTCACCGTTCGGTTGCCGTGGCTTTTTCAACAACAGGCCGAATCGTCAAAGCTGTCGAAAGGTTCTTTTTCACAACCGTCCGGCGAAGGTCATGTCAGTGAAGGGAACAACGGGAACGGTCAAATGGAAACGAATCGGGCGTTGCCGACATCTGAAACAGGTCAAGGGAATTAGAGCATGGAAGCGGAAGTGCATTTGTTTACCGATGGTGGATGTAGCAGGAATCCCGGGCCCGGTGGCTGGGGCTTTGTGATGCGCCATTTGCCTTCGGGCAAAGAGATCGAAAAATCGGGCGGCGAGCCCATGACAACCAACAACCAGATGGAATTGATGGCGGTCATCAAAGGGCTGGAGGAACTGAGTCGCCCTTGTTCGATCGAGTTGTTTACCGACAGCGTCTATGTCGGGAAAGGGCTGTCGGAGTGGGTGCCGAAGTGGAAACAGAATAATTGGCAACGGCGAGAAGGTGGCAAGTTCAAGCCGGTGAAGAATGTCGAATTGTGGCAACGCTTGGATGAATTGGCGGCGAAGCATCAAGTCAAATACACGCGCGTCGCTGGCCACAGTGGCCACCCAGAAAACGATCGATGTGATACGCTGGCAGTAGCCGCCTACCAGAAATACCTCTAGGCGACCGTTAGCTTGCGGCGTCTCGGCACGTCGCACCTTGGCAGCCAAGCACGCACGGGACATTAGCCAGCGATGTCGACAACCGAATCGCTTTTATCGTCGGTTCAGCTCCTTTCGGGCGTGGGACCCGAGCGCGCGGAAACGCTGGCGCGACTTGGGATACGCACGATTGCCGATTTATTGTTTTGTTTTCCACGCCGATATCAGGATCTCACGCTGCTGAAGCCGATTTTCGAATTGGTCGAAGATGAACCGGTCAGTGTGCGCGGCATTGTGACGGAAATTGACAACCAATCGAGAGGCTTTGGCCGTTCGCGGCTGACGGTGCTTGTCAGCGATTCTTCGGCTTCCCTGCGGGCGATGTGGTTCAACCAACCGGCGATGCGCCACCGGTTCGAAATTGGCAAGCAGGTGCTGCTGAGCGGCAAACCCAAACGCAAGGGGCTGACGTGGGAAATGGCTCATCCTCGCGTGCAGGACTTGATCGTGGCCGAAGGGGAAGAGGCATCCGGCGAAATCTTGCCGATTTATCCGCTCACGCAAGGCCTGACACAAGCGGCGATGCGTCGCTTGGCAAAACAGGCTTTGGAAAAATACGGTCACTTCGTCGAAGAGGCGTTGCCCGCATCGTTTCAAACCGAGCATCAGCTTTGCGGAATTACGGATGCGCTATTTCAAATTCATCACCCGGCTTCTCAAGAAGAAATCGATACCGCCAGAAATCGTTTTGTCTTTCAGGAGCTGTTGGTGCTGCAATTGGCCTTGGCGATACGGCGTTATCAACTGATCAACGAGCAGACGGCAATTCCTGTGGAAATGTCGGCGAAGATCGATTCGCGCGTGCGCCGTTTGTTGCCATTCATCATGACGCCCGCGCAAGAAGAGGCGATCGACGAGGTCGTGGCCGATATGGGGCGAGACACCCCCATGAATCGCCTGCTCCAAGGCGACGTCGGTAGTGGCAAAACGGTCGTCGCGTTGTACGCGATGCTGGTTGTGGTGGCGGGAGGGCAGCAGGCCGTGCTGATGGCGCCGACCGAAGTCTTGGCGAATCAGCACTTTCGCACACTAACGAAAATGTTGGCCAATTCTCGCGTACGGCTGGCGCTATGGACCGGAACGCTCGGTGCGGCGCAGCGCCGCGAGACCAAGGCCAAATTAGAGGCGGGCGAGATTGACTTGGTGATTGGCACTCAGGCGATCATTCAGGGCGAGCTGTCTCTTCCCAAGTTGGGGCTGGTTGTCATCGATGAACAGCACAAGTTCGGCGTACGTCAAAGAGCCCACTTGCGTGACTCGGGCGAGTCGCCTCATTACCTCGTGATGACCGCCACCCCGATACCTCGAACGGTCGCGATGACCGTCTATGGTGATTTAGACGTCTCGACGATGAAAGGTTTTCCGCCGGGACGACAAGAAGTGCATACCTACGTCGTGACGGACGACCTGCGAGCGCGCTGGTGGAATTTTTATCGTGAACAGCTGCGTGCCGGTCGGCAGGGTTTTGTGGTCACGCCGTTGCTGGAGCAATCTGAAGACGAGCATCTGGTCAGCGTATTGGAAGCCTACGAAGCGCTCTGTCGCGGGGAACTGAAAGATTTTCGCTTACAACTGGTCCATGGCCGGATGAAGCCGGTCGAGAAGCAGGCTGCGATGGATGCGTTTCGGACTCGCGAAGCCCAAGTTCTGGTGGCGACATCGGTTGTCGAAGTCGGTATCGATATACCCAATGCGGCCGTCATGACCATCGAAAATGCCGAGCGATTTGGTATGGCGTCGCTGCACCAGCTGCGAGGTCGCGTGGGGCGGGGGCAGTATCCGGGATACGTGGCACTCTGTCCTCGCGCTAATTCGGAAGAGGGCATGAAACGGGTTCAGGCGGTCGCCGACACACGTGATGGTTTTGATTTGGCGGAAGTCGATTTCTCGATGCGGGGCCCAGGTGAATTGCTGGGAACGAAGCAGCATGGAATTCCTCCCCTCCGCATCGCCGACCTGCAACGAGATCACGCGGTGTTAATTGAAGCTCGGAAAGCGGCTCAATCGCTGGTCGCGACCGATCCAAAGTTGGCACTGCCCGAACATAAAGGCTTGCTGCGCCAGGTGACGGCCCGTTATGCCGAAGTGATAACGCTGGGCGACGTTGGTTAGCGGTCGTCGAAAACAGGCGACTCAAACGTGCCCAGGCGAGCGAAGTGGGTGCTAAGGCTTCGCTCGCCTCAACGGGCACGGAGGGAGGGGCTCCGTTTCATAAGGGCACTGGTGCAGCGATCGTTCAACTAACGCTTGCGGCTGCGTGCAATAAAGCCCAACAGACCGAGCAGCAATGCGCCGCAACTGCTTGGTTCGGGAACCGTGACCAGCCCGATCCAAGAGGTCGCCGGTTCATCGGCGGCGATGGTGATGAAGACGTCGCTCAGGCCGCTCACGTCAAACACGTACGCTTCGCGGTCGTTGTGTTTGGTCGCCGTCGACCAAAGGATTTGGTTCGTCGGGTTCCAATTCGCGAACGAGGATGCGCCGGCCGGAGTCGTCAGCGGATCATTCGACTCGATCATCAGCGGCGCCGCGATGGGTCCCGACGTCGAGCTGATTTTGGCTCGTTCGTTGATACCGTCGAGGTCCATGATCACCAAGCGTACGTCGGGTGATAGGGGCGCAGCAAATTGAAATGAGACATTCGTCAAGCCATTGGGTTGGTCGCCCTGGGCAATGACGGCGATGAGCGATCCGACGTTTCCATAGGCTGAGTGGAAAGCCGGATTGGTGAACGGTTTGGTTTCTGGTGTCCATAACGGACTGCCGGTGTAGGTGGAATTGAAATTCACATTCACACCCGGAGTGGCAGCTGTCCAGGATGGGCTGTTGGTCGCTTGCGTGCCGAAGTCTACAAAATTCGCAAATGAGCACGTCGTGAAGACGCACAGCAAGAGCGCAGAAAGGGCGCTTGTCTTGATCACGGGACTCTCCTCTGTTCAATGTCGTTTAGTAAGGACGGGCGGCCTTCGGATGCCTCAATCCGAAAGGAGGCAGGCAGGTTGCTCAGCGGTGAAACTGGCGACCAAAACTCGCTGGCAATCGCGCGGAAGCGGTGAAGGCCAAAGAGAAAGTCGTGGGCAATCTGTTAGATTCGTTTCTTGTTATTGCATAAACGCCTGTTGCCCCAGGCCTGAATTCAACCGTAATTTGGCCCTGCAAAGCGTCAATGGCACCTTTGGGGGGCGCCGCGGCAAAGAAATTCAAAACAGGCTGCAATCGCGACGTTCAACTAGTTGAAACTGTTGAAATGGAAGAGCGAAAAGTTCTGAAAGATGGCGCCGCTGCATTTCATTGACCCCCGTAAGGACGAGGTCAAAAGAGCGTTACGCCGAAACATCGAGTTCGCGTTCTAACGAATCAGGCGTTTACCGTGACTGGCTCGCCGGTGGACCAATTCGTGCTGTCGGCTTCGTCGCGGAGAATTCGTTTGTAGACCGTATCGCGTTCGATCGGTTCGCGACCTGCTTCAACGATCAGTCGCCGAATGTCGTCGACCGAAAGCACTTCGGGTGTTGTGGCACCGGCATCGTGGTAGATTAACTCGTGGCGGACGGTTCCATCGAGGTCGTCGGCGCCATAAGCGAGGGCGGCTTGAGCCGTTCCGATGCCGAGCATGATCCAGTAGGCCTTCATGTGGGG
Organism: uncultured Pirellulaceae bacterium; assembly: GCA_964480915.1. GTDB lineage: Bacteria > Planctomycetota > Planctomycetia > Pirellulales > Pirellulaceae > CAWGCE01. The sequence goes on from CAYZRS010000002.1 coordinate 52,791, forward strand.
GATATTGTCCAGCATCAGTCGGGAGACGGCCATGGTCCGCAGGTCTTCGGGAGCCGTCGATTTTTCGATATGGGCCAGTCCCGTATTTTCTGGGTGGAAGGCGAGCGGGATGAATGTTTGAAAACCGTGCGTTTCGTCTTGGAGCTCGCGTAGCCGAATCAAATGATCGATGCGGTGGTACGGTTTTTCGATGTGTCCGTAGAGCATCGTGCAGTTGGTTGGGATGCCCAGCTCATGCGCGGTCCGATGAATCTCGAACCAGTTTTTGGAATCGGCTTTATGCTCACAGATCTGATCGCGAACCTGCGGGTGGAAAATTTCAGCTCCGCCGCCCGGCATGCTGCCCATGCCGGCCTCTTTAAGCTCGGTCAAAATTTCGCGGATTGATTTTTTGGTGAGAAACTGAAACCAATTGATCTCCACCGCCGTCCAGCCCTTCAGATGAAGTTTCGGATAGGCGTCATGCAGGATACGGATTGTGTTGACGTACCATTCATAATCTTTCTTGTGATGCAGGCCGCCGACGATGTGCATTTCCGTACAGCCGTTGTCGACCGCTTCTTGCCCGCGGGCGAGGATTTGTGCATCGTCCATCACATAGCCCCGCTCGTCTCGCAAGTCGGCACGGAAGGCGCAGAAGGTACACCGATAAACACAGATGTTCGTCGGATTCAAATGCGTGTTGATGTTGTAGTAGGCAAAATTGCCGTTCTTCCGTTCACGCACCATGTTGGCGAGTTGCCCTAAATCGTTGAGCGGGACATCCGGTTCATAAAGATAGAGCCCATCATCAAACGAAAGTCGTTCGCCCGCTTCGACCTTTTGGCGAATCGCATTCATCTCTGGCGTTTGAAAACTGATCATCGCGACTTCCGTTCTCTGGCGTTCTCTTATTTTCGCAGTGAATTGGTCCGACTAAATTGTTCTGAATCAAGTGGCGCCAGTCATCGGCGTCGTGGCTCCGCCCCAAGAGTAACCGCTAAAGAGACTCTTTCGCAACGCCCGGCAGTAAAAGGCTCTGTCCGCAATCAGCCGTAGGGCGTTCGCCCGGCTGATGAGTTTCTGGGTGAGCAGCAGTTCAAGGAAGATTCCGTTTAGGTAAACAGGTCGATGGTGACGACGATCAACAGTCCGACGCTGACGATCACATTGACGTGGAAAAATGCCGTATTGACACGTTGTAAATCGTCCGGCCGCACAATCGCGTGTTCATACAGCAGCAATAGCGCCACGGCGGCGACGCCGGCTCCGTAGACCCAGCTCAAACCTAATTGCGGGCATAGGAACGGAAACGCGCCGAGCAGCACGATCATCGCAGCGTGACAGAACGCGGCGATCTTTAAGGCTCGGCCGATTCCGAATTTTGCGGGCACGCTGCGGAGTTTTGCGTCTCGATCAAAATCTGCGTCTTGGCAGGCGTAGATGATGTCAAATCCGGCCACCCACGTCAGCACGGCGGCTCCAATGACGATCGCCGGCATCAGATCGGCGGGCGCCGACAGAAGCAACTCGCCCCGAATCGCAATCCAGGCACAAACCGGCGCCAGCATCAGCGAAAGTCCGAGCCAAAAGTGAGCCAGCGATGTGAATCGTTTGGTGTAGCTGTAAATCATCAAGACGGCGAGCACCGGCAGACTGAGCGTGATGGGCCAACGGTTGGGAAGGAACAGCAAAGTACTAGCGACAAAGCCGACCACGTTGGCGATGGTGAACCAACGGACGGCACCGAGTGAAAGCTGTCCTGTCACCAGATGTCGTTTGGCCGTGCGCGGATTACCCGCGTCAATGTGCCGATCTGTGAGTCGATTGAACGCCATCGCCGCGCTGCGAGCGAAGACCATGCAGAGCAAAATGCCGATAAATTCGACCCAGCGAAAACCGATCGTTTCCGCAGCCAAGTTGGCAGCGGCGCGAGGATTGGCAGGAGCGGTCCAGGCCATGATTGCGGCCAACAGGGCAAAGGGTAGGGCAAAGAGCGTATGACTGAAGCGGATCATCTCCAGTAGCGTTCGCAGTCGAGCCAACATCGTTATTCGCTCCCCCAGCGCTTCATCAGTTGGTGGGGGACCCCCAGTTGGTCGAGCGTTCTCGCGACCACGAAATCGATCAGGTCTTGCAGCGATTTGACACCATGGTACCAGCCTGGCATCGCAGGCAGCACCGTGGCACCCTGTTCGCATGCTTTTCGCATGTTCTCGATTTGGACGAGCGACAGGGGCGTTTCGCGTGGTACCAAAATCAGCGGTCGTCGTTCTTTGAGATGAACGTCCGCGGCGCGATGGATCAAGTTGTTGCTGGCGCCGGTAACGACACCGCTGAGCGTGCCGCCGGAACATGGACAAATCACCATGCCAGATGTCAGTGCCGATCCGCTGGCGATGGGAGCAAAAAAATCGCCGTGATGATGGTACGTAATTTGGCCCGGAATGTCGGATGCGGCCTGCGCATCGGCCGGCGGCAACGGCGCCATTGTGGCCGGCAAAAATTGGCCGATTTCGAATTGGCTTAACGAAATGTCGAGATCGAGTTCTTGCTTGATCACCGATTTACCGGCCGGACTGATGCACAGATGGACGTCTCGACCCGAGGCGATCAAAACTTGCAGCAGTCGTTGCGCGTAGACGGCTCCACTGGCACCTGTAACAGCGACGACGTAAGGGTGGCTCATTTTGTCCCCACATACAAAGTGGCAATGCCGAGTGTCAACGGACGAAACCAAACGTCGGTCAGTCCCACGGAAGCCATGCGGTCGGCCAGTTCTTGTCCGCAAGGAAACTGCACGACGCTCTGTGGCAAGTACTCGTAAGCCGACTTATCATTCCGAGCGAGCGCCTGACCGATGCGGGGTAAGACTTGGCGAAAATAGAAACTGTAGATCCCTTTGAACGGTTGGATGCTGGGCCTCGAGAATTCCAATACGGCAACACGTCCGCCCGGTTTGCAGACTCGGGTCATTTCGCGCAGCCCTTGATCGGTATCGGTGACGTTTCGCAAGCCGAACGCGACGGAGACGATTTGGTAGGCATCGGACTCGAATGGCAAGCGCTGAGCATCAGCCTCAACGAATCGTAATCCATCTTGATCGATCTTTCGTTTCTGCTGTTTGATCCGCGCGTAATCGAGCATCTCCGGGCAAAAATCGGAACCGGTAACGTCGATTCGGCCATTCCCGGCCTGCCAGTACGCCAGCGCCAAATCACCCGTCCCCGTGCACACATCCAAAATCGGGTCGGTGCCTTGAGGTGGAACGAGCTGGACTGTTTTCCGCCGCCAATAGCGATCGACGTTCAACGACAAAAGATGATTCATCGTGTCATATCGCGATGAGATCTGAGCGAACATGTCGCGGACGCGGTCTTCCGACTTGTCGATGACGGGTGTGGAAACCATGATTCTTGATTCAACTTAGGGTGTGTCTAAACGTCTGCCAGTTCATTTGAGCTGTCGAAAGGGGCTCGGCCTCTGCAGCTGCAGAGGCCATCTGCCATCTGCCATCTGCGACGACGCCTATCGTATCCGATTCGAATTCGGCTGGCCTCCACCCGAATCAGGTCGCGACGACGCTTCCCCGCCTTTTGGCTAACCGAAGCTAGGACTAACTTGTTCACTAGCAAGCACCGGCCGCTTGCTCGGTTTTTCTCTTTGAAATCGTCTGGAGCCCTTTATGACAAGCCGTATTAAGGTTCACTTGCTCCCGAAAAGGGCCAATTTGGGCGAACTTACGGGGGGACAAGTTGTCGTGATCGACGTGCTCCGTGCAACCACAACCATCGTTCAGGCTTTGGCCTCCGGTGCCGAGTGTGTGATGCCGTTTGCCTCGGTGGAAGAAGCGTTGGCCGCAGCAGAGGAGGTGGAGCCGACGCCGCTGCTGTGTGGCGAACGGTATGGTTTCAAAGTTGATGGGTTCGATTTGGGCAATTCTCCTGCCGAATACACTCCGTCAGCGGTCGGTGGCCTCAAGCTGGCGATGTCAACAACGAATGGAACGCGGGCCATGTCGTACTGCCGCGAAGCGGGGCGGATTTTGATTGGTGCATTTACGAATCTGTCGGCCGTCTGTGGCGAACTTGCGGGACTGGAACTCGTCCATCTCGTGTGTGCCGGTACGAACAACCAGGTCACGCGAGAAGACGCGTTGTTGGCAGGCGCAATCTTGGCGAATGTGCCTGGTGCCGAAGCAGACGGCTCGGGTGCCGAATTGGCTCTAACCGCTTGGCAAAGGATCGATCCGGCCAATTTGGCGACCGAGCTGGTATCAACGACTGGCGGTCAGAACCTGATCAAGATCGAAATGGGGGGCGACCTCGAATGGGCTGCCAAGATCGATCAATTTGCGATCATCCCGATTTTTGACCCGAGATCGGGCATGATTCGCGTCGGTTGAGTCGGTCCTCAGGCTGAGCGGGCTCGCAAACGAAGCCAGCCCAAACCGAATCACGTAGACCGCCAAGCCTCTCCAGGGCTACACTGTCGCATCGCGAATTGGCGAATTTGGAGCATCGTCAGCACTCTGCAGAAGAATCCCGAACGGAAGGCAATCTGTCGTGGACATGAAGAAGTTGGTTTCGCTGTGCAAACGGCGTGGTTTTTTGTTTCAATCGAGCGAAATTTACGGTGGCTTGAACGGGTTTTGGGACTACGGCCCGTTAGGCGTCGAGCTCAAACGGAACGTTAAAGAGGCTTGGTGGCGCGACATGGTTTCGAGCCACAACGAGCAGATTCAGGTCGAAGGTGCGCCGTCGACCCATGACATGGTCGGGCTCGACTGCACCATCATCATGCACCCGCAGGTCTGGAAGTGTTCTGGTCACTACGACCTATTTCACGACTACATGGTCGACTGCCGCCAAACGAACAAACGTTATCGCCACGATCAGATCGTCGGTCGTTGGGTCGAATATGGCGACAAAAAGGTCTTTGCGACCGCCATGGATACCGAAACGGCCGCAGAGCAAATGGCGGCAAGTGCTCTGAAGTGCTTCAAACTAAGGGGAAAAGACGCCGATCGATTGAAATGGGAGGGGGCGGTCGCGAATCTGACGACCATCGATGATTTCAGCCAAGTTCTTGGACCGGATGCGAAAGAGACCGGCACGTTGACCGAGCCGCGCGAATTTAACTTGATGTTCAAAACGTATGTCGGTGCGCTTTCGGGTGAGGAAGGAGCCGCGTTCCTACGTCCAGAAACAGCGCAAGGCATTTTTGTGAACTTCAAAAATGTCGTTGATAGTGCGCGGACGCGGCTGCCGCTGGGGATCGCGCAGATTGGCAAGAGCTTTCGGAACGAAATCACCCCGCGGAATTTCACTTTCCGCTCGCGTGAGTTCGAGCAAATGGAAATCGAGTTCTTCTGCCATCCAGAGGCTTCCAAGGATTGGTACGAGTACTGGAGAAATCGTCGTTTTCGTTGGTATACCGATCTCGGGTTGGCCGGCGAACGGCTCAGACTACGCGACCACGATCCGGATGAGCTGAGTCATTACTCGACCGGAACGGCCGACATTGAATACGCCTTTCCATTCCTTCAGGACGGTGATTTCGGTGAATTGGAAGGCATCGCGCACCGCGGCGATTTTGATTTAAGAAGCCACATGGAAGGCAAGCTGGACCCGAATTCTTGTCCTTTGGAAGTGGAAAAAGGTGAAAACGGCAAGCCAAAATGGCGCGGTAGCGGGAAAGACCTGTCGTACCGAGACGACCTGACCGGCGAACGGTATGTCCCGCACGTGATCGAGCCTTCAGCAGGCGCCGATCGAGCCACGTTAGCCTTTCTCTGCGAAGCGTACACCGAAGATGTGCAATTGGATGCAAAAGGCGAGGAGCAAGTGCGAACCGTTATGAAGTTCCATCCGAGGATCGCGCCCATCAAAGCGGCCGTTTTTCCGCTGGTCAAAAAAGATGGGTTACCGGAATTGGCGCAGCAGATTTACGGCCAGCTCAAATCCAAATTCAACGTGATTTACAGCGATAAAGGGGCCGTTGGCAAGCGATATCGGGTGCAAGATGAGGCCGGAACGCCGTTTTGCCTAACCGTCGACGGAGATTCCTTGACCGAGAAGACGGTGACGATTCGCGATCGCGACACGCTGGAACAAAGCCGCATTCCGATCGATCGCGTTGTTGAAGAACTCGAATCGCGGTTGGCCTGAGCGGCGCGAGATGGATACCTGATCAGCAGCTGAAAGCCAGAGTAGGGCTCCGCCGCACGTTCCAAGGCAGGGATTGTGGCTGTTTCATCGAGACCGACCCTTCGTTCGTCGCCTGCGCATCAAGCCCCCCAAGAACCCATGATTCCAACTCTCAGTCAAGTCTGTTCGCTCAGTTCGCCGTTTGAAACCGATATCGCCGACTACGCGGCGGGGAAGTGCTTTTCGGTTGAAGTGTGGCTTACGAAGCTGGAAACCTACCTGGAACAGCATTCGGTGGATCAGGTCAAAGAACTCTTGGCAGAGCATGGCGTGAAGACGCCTGTTGCTAGTTTTCAAGGAGGTTTGCTGACCAGTCAGGGGGAACGGCGCAAGGAGAGTTGGGAGCTTTTCCGCAAACGGTTGGAGCTGTGCAAACAACTGGGGATTGGCACGATCGTCGTCGCTGGCGACATTCGTGCGCCGTTGACGCAGGAAGATCTAGACCGGGCAATTGCGTCGTTGACCGAGATTGCCCAAGCGGCGGGGACGGTGGGAGTGCGTGCAGCGTTTGAGTTTCAAGGTTCGGCCGCTTTTGCGAACAACTTGCAGACAGCCGCCGCGCTGATTTCAGATGTTGGAAGTCCACATTTGGGCTTGTGTTTGGACCTGTTTCATTTCGCGGTTGGCCCCAGTAAATGGGCCGATTTTTCCTTTCTAGAGCCAGACAAATTGTTTCATGTGCAGCTGTGCGATTTTGCCGATGTGGCTCGCGAACTGGCGACCGACAGTGACCGTATTCTGCCTGGTGAGGGCGAATTACCGGCTGAACCACTCATCGCACAACTTCGAGAGATGGGTTACGCCGAGACAATTTCGATCGAACTAATGAACCCTCAGATATGGTCCGTTCCAGCCTTGCAATTCGGCGAAATTGCGATGACGGCACTGGAGAGATTGTTGAAATATCCCGTGAAACCGTAGCTTTCCTGGCGTTTTTCGGCTGCGGCACGCGAATTTTGGGATTTTGTAGGAGATTGCTTGCATAGCCCGGTCGGACGAGATAACGTAGTGGCATCTGGCGTGAGTCGCCTGCGACCGAGAAAAGAAATTTCTCAAAACGCTTGCAACTCGAGGAAAGCCCGATTATCGTAAGAGTGTGGCCGGGGTAACCGGCAAAAAATTAACCAGAGAAACGCCACTGACGACCAACTACAAGAGTGTGACCAAAGTCTGCTGAAAAGCAGGTTTCGGTTACGCTCTTTTTTCGTTGGTTGTCTGGATTCGAGAAGAACTCACGAACCTTAAGAACATCGAGATCGCCACTGCTGTTTAAATCAATTTAGGAACGTCATCTATGTGCTTGTCAGCAAGCCCGTAGATCACGTTCCTTTTTTCGTGGACTCACGAACAAAGGCAAATTTTAGAGTACCTAATTTTTTTAAGACTTTTGGAGAGAGAAATAATGATGGGGATCCTCAATCGAATTTGTGTATTTTCTTTGGCAGCACTCGTAACGGCTAGCGCTTTCGGCCAGACCGCAACTTACGATCCCTCAACGGGAATCATGAACGTTGATTCCGGTATGACCGATCTTGTTGCTGTGTTCATCACTGGCCCAGACGTGAGTGTAAGTGGTTGCACGCTTTGCGACGGAAACAACCTTCCGGGTGAAGACGCACTTGCTGGCGCTTCGACTTGGACCGTTGGACGTTCCGCTGGATCGACTCAATGGATTCGTACGAATCCTCTTGCTGGTCGCGGATTCGTTGGAAGCATCGGCGACTACTACGTTGATGGTAATGGTGCCACTGTTACGGATTGGCCTGCAGACGTTCCTCCTTTCCTTAACTTCCCAGAAGCTGGCATGGGCATCGCTGTCTACGCAGCTGGCCTAGGTGACGCCGACTTCGGCGAAGTAACCTTCGCTTCCGACGACGGATCGACTTCGGTTGGCGTTGTTGATATCGTTCCAGAACCTGCAACTTTCAGCCTTCTTGGCTTGGCTGGTTTGGCTCTTCTGGGCCTACGACGTCGCTAGAAATTAGTGAAACACAAATTTGATGGGATTCCAGTCGAATCACTTCAACAAACTGAAGCCCGCAGCAAGTGCTGCGGGCTTTTTTCGTTGCTCTCCCGGTTCTACTGCTGGATGCGTCTGCTGAATGGGGCCGCTTTTTCTGTCATCCCGTCGTGTTGTGGCCTGCTGCTTTAAAGCACTGAGACTGTCGGACTCGCGCTGGCGCGTTTTCCTCACGCCGTCTCGCTCTTA
>CAYZRS010000002.1:61287-67496 GCA_964480915.1 uncultured Pirellulaceae bacterium
GGTTGCAAAGTGAATGAGCGGCGACCGGAGAACTCGCCCAGCCGGGTGGGGAGCGAGTCGTCGCCAACGGGCAGTTTGTCGAAACCGATTTTTCCCAGCTGTTCGATGCTCCGCATCGACCTACCAGGCATCCCGCTACGCGGAGGGGCAATGTTCAAGCGAGGCTAGATTTGGCATTTCGCACGGATGACCAACGAGCTGGCCAAACGGGTGAAAGAACACGATGCAGGCCGCGGTAACTGCGTATCCGTTTACCTGCCCAAAACAAGCAATTTTGCGGCAGCCCAGGCTACTGAATCGGAATTGCTTTACGCCCCCAAAGGGGGCGTATCGCGTCAATTTGCGGCGATTACATGGAATCGGACGTTCGCCATGGGGAGATAGGATGGGAAAATGGTCTTGATGTGCCCGACGGACCTTCGGTGACTGCGACAAATTCACAAATCGGCAGCCTGGAAACGGAAAAAGTCCCTTTGTTTGCAGTGGTTTGGCGTTATTTCCAAAAAAAATGATCAGGAGGCTTGCATGCAATGTAGGTGTCCATTAGAGTTGTGAATGTCGGAGGGGTTAATCCGGCGAGCTAAGTAACACTGTCTAACCGAGTATAGAACCACTGGTGTCCTAAAAAACGCATCCTTACGCCCTCTGACGAGGACGTTAGGTTGCGTTTTTTTCGTTGGCACCATGGGCAAGAAAGCAGGAACTAGTACTACTGTCAGTCCTTCACAATCAGGAACATCGTCTACGGGCTCTCGCCGATTGGAGAGCCCGCAGATGACGTTCCTTTTTTCGTTGCTCTTTCCAGGTACCAACGAAAAAACCGTCTATTCCAAAACAATCCAGGTACAAATTTCTTAAGGGAGAAGGTAATGAACAAATCAACAAGCCGCGTGGTGGTTGCAGCAGTATTCGCAATGGCAATGATGTCAGGAGTGGCTACTGCCCAAGTGCCAGGAGATGGTATTCCAGATGTATACTATTTCCCGACCGACGGCGAAGTTATGACAAGTCAGGGTATGATTTCTCGTCCTGCAGGTGACTTAACACTAGATACCGATGGAGCCGACATTGTCGCGTTCTTCGTTGGTGGTGCCGACGTTTCGACGTCTGGATGTAACCTCTGTGATGGTAACAACTTGCCCGGTACTGATGCTTTGGCTGGAACCTCCGCTTGGACGGTTGGTTTCTCGGCTGGATCGGTACAGTACATTCGAACCAACCCACTTTCCGGAACAGGTTTCCGCGGCGTGGTTGGAACGGGATTTGTCGATGGAACGGATACGGTTCAGGATTGGCCTGCAGACCAACCTCCATTCCTAGATTTCTCCGACATCGGCGTAGGTTTGGCGAATTACGGTCCGGGTGCTACCTTCGACAGAGTGTTCGATGGTGGAGCTGCGGATGTCCAATGGGCGAACGATGCAGGTGGTGGTGGTTTCGTCAACGTGACGACTGTTACTACGATTCCTGAGCCAGCCAGCTTTAGCTTGCTGGGCCTTGCCGGACTTGCCCTTTTGGGGCTCCGACGTCGCTAGATCGTGACGCAATCAGACGCAGGCTAAAACTTCAGCCCGCAATGCTTCGGCATTGCGGGCTTTTTTCGTTGGCTGGTGGAAATGACCAGTGGCTGTGCAGCCACGATTTGATTCTCTGCGCCCATTAGATTCGAAGAACATTAGATTCTTCGCTCGTTTTTTGCGGATCTTCCGGACGCCGTTTAAGATAGGAGTAGTCAACGTTGACATCTTTGCCGCGACTGGCGGAACAGGAAAGAACCCATGAATTTGACTTCAATACGTTCTACGGTATTTCTTACCGTCCTCATTGCGAATTCCGTTTGGGGCATGCAAAACGTCTGGTTGGACTTCAATCCTGGTTGGGACGCTCATCTCTTTGCGGCAGCATCTTCTTCTGGCGTGGCGCCATTTTCCGTGACCGAGACGGCTGATCTTGAAACTGAAATACTGAGTGCATTCGAATCCGCCTACGCGGGTTACACTGTCAATTTCACGACTTTCGATCCTGGCGGTCCAAGAGAACGAGTCGATTTCGGTGCAATTACCTCAAGCAGTTCACTGCTGGGACAGGCGACCTTGGATTTCCGCAACGCGAGCAACAGCACGCAGGATGTCTATGTCGCAAACTTTGATTTCATCCTTGAGCCGGCGGACGATCGAACGCAGCAGCTGAGCGAATTTGCTGCGGCAGTCTCCGGAACGGCCGCCCATGAATTGGGGCACGCGTTTGGACTGAGGCATTTCTATGCGTATGGTGATCCGCGGATTACACCGGCAAATTATTCGAATACCCTCGGCTTTCAGAACGACCATCTCATGGCCACTGGCTCGACCGGCCTGAATGAAATGGGGCGCGAAACGGCTCGCACATTCTCCGACTGGTCGCGACTTCAATTAGAGCTTGGTAGCCGCCTAAGTAACACAAACATCAATGAGCTGTTGGAGTTATTCGTCGGTGACTTCGGCTCGACATTGGCCGCCGCCGAGCCCTTGCCGCTGCAACAATTGAACATTTCAAATGCGATGGCGGGCGTTGTAATTGCCGAGTTAGCCAGCGATACGGATGTCGATTTCTTTGAGTTTTCGGTGACGACTCCTTCCCTACTCACCGCAGAACTTTGGAGCGGTGGTGGGTTCTTCGATGGTACTTTGGCACTGTTGGATGCGGCCGGAGCGTTGGTCGCAGAAGCGGATAACGTACTCTATTCGCCAACGACTTTTGGCACCGGGACCGAATTCTCGAGCGATCCGTGGCTCTTGAATATTCCACTGCAACCGGGCAGCTACTTCATCGAAGTTGGCGCGCTGGCTCCAGTGCCCGTTGGTTTCGGGGATTATGAACTGACGCTAGGCCTAATGGCGGTGCCTGAGCCGAATTGCGGAATGGGCCTCTTTTGCCTTGCGATGTTCTTCGCCTGCCGGTGGCGAAAATAGTCGGTAGACGCTGCCGCTGAATGCTTCCTCTAGCCGTGATTGAGGGGCCGCGCACGCGTCTCAGGCGGCTCGCTTCACTGGAAATGGGCTGTCTTCGCGTTGGTACTTTTCCTTGGTGATCGATCGTATCGGTTGTGAAATCCACAGGATGACACACATGACGACGGCCACCGCACCGACCGCTAAGCCTGATTCGATGACCGCTCGGTGCCCAGTCAGCAGGCCGAATCCGACAAACAGGGCAACGGCCAAAATGAACAACTCGATGAACACAAAACGTTCTTGCCGTTCCTGCTCGCGTTGATTTCGAGATCGGCTTCCAATCGTCGCTGGCGAAACTTGAATGGAGGCGGAGTCCTCCGATCTTGATTCAAGCGAGAGACTCCGTCCCCAGCCTGGACCCTTTTTCCGGAATGCCTGTGTCAGTCGTTTTGCCTTCGCCGCATCCAGGTCGACGGTCCACAAATCGTCGAAGACAAGCGTTTTGGGCGGCGGGAGATAACGACTGGCTCGAACGACCGAATGAGGCTCACCGAGTTTGAGCACGGTTCCGCAGTGAGCGCAGATCTCGGCGCCCGGATTGGAAAAATCATCGAGAGACTGGACGTCCGCTTGGCATTGATCACACCACATCGCCATCACCCTTGCCGAAGTATCATGAGTCTTGACGAGAGATGCTCGCCTCGGTCAATAATCGGCAATGTGAATCGAGCAGTCGAGAGAATCTCCATGGAGCCAAATTTGCGATGTCGCAAGGCTGAAATTGCCGAGCGTCAGCACGCTAGCGAACTTCTTCGAACGAGCCATCATCCGTCGTCAGCCAATCCACGAGCAGCTCCAACTCCTCAGCACTCAACTTATCGGCAAAGGCCGGCATGCGGTTCTTGGCACCATAGAATTGTTCCTGCCCCGGATCCCGAATAAAGTCGCTAAGCCATTCTTTGGAAAGGTAGCCGTTGATATCTGGGTAACCGCTGCCGCCTTCTGCGTCTGGATCGAACGCCTCACCGAACGACTCGTGGCAATCGGTGCAGGATGCTCCCAAGAGGCCGTCTTCGGCCACCGACCGGCCGGCAGCGATGGTTTCCTCGCTGAAGCCATGCTTGACACGGCCCGATTCCGCCACCATGAAGGCAACGATCGCCGCTAGTTTCGCTCTGTTTTCTTCCGCTGCCAGCGCTTCGCGATCGCCCGACCAATCGGTCATCTCCGACCCGTCCAGATCGATCGTATCCTCGTCTCCATACCAGGAGGCGTTTCGCAGCGCGGCTAAATGGCCATCAAAATCGACGAGAATGGATCGCATCCAGGCGGGCGATCCAAGGTTTCCGAGATCGGGAGCCGTCGCTTTCGCCGCCATCGGGTTGCCTGTTTCCGGATCTCGATCCATCACAATGCGTCCTCGACCATCGTGACCGTTGTAGTGATGGCAGCTGGCACAGTGTTGAGCAAAAATGCGAGGCCCCTGAGTCAACGGATCGGTGCGCAATAGCGTGACGGCTCCTTCGACGGGAATTCGATTCGGTGTCGACGCCAGTTCGACAATTCGTGCGGCATCTCTTTCTGCTTCTTGAAGCGCCGCTTGGTGTGTTGGATCATTCGCATCTTCCCACATGGCCAATCCCGTCAGGCCGCCGATGCCTAATGCCAAAAACCACATGAAGGCGACGTTGAATTTGTGTCCCAGCTTCCACCAACCGATGAACGGCATCAGTCCAATGACGGCCATGATCGCGCCGGGGACATAGATTGCTCCGAATGCGAGCCCAAAGTGCTCGACCGCCTCAAATTTGAGGAAGCGAAACAGAAAAAGGAAATACCACTCGGGTCTCGCCGCCGAGAATGGTGACGCCGGATCAGCTGGCGAGCTGAGATGGGCGCCTCGAAAAATCACGAGCAACAATAGAATCGCCAACACGCCTAAGCAGGCGACACCATCTTTCAGGACTTGATCGGGCCAGAACCGACCATCCGCCCGACTGGGATCCTTCGTCGTAATTCCGTGCCGGCGAAAAACATAAATGTGCAATCCGAGAAAACCGACAAGTGATGCCGGCAACAACCCAGCGTGGAGTGCGAAGAATCGTGTGAGCGTGAGGTGTCCATAGGCGGGCCCCCCTTGGGCGAGCTGCTGTATCTGGGGGCCAATCAGCGGCGTTGCTCCGGCGATTTTTGTGGCAACTTGCGTGGCGTAATAGCCCTTTTGGTCCCACGGCAGAAGGTAGCCGGTAAGTGCCAAACCCAACACAATCTGCATCAGGATGAGTCCGATCCAGAAGTTAAACTCGCGCGGTGCACGATATGCACCATCGATGACAACTTGCATCAAGTGAATTGCCAGCAGCACGACCATCGCCTGCGCTGCATAGTGATGCAGGCCGCGAATCAACCAGCCGGCTGTCATCACATGCTGAATATGGAATACGCTTTCCCAGGCGTGTTGAACGCTTGGGCTGTAAGCGGTCCACAAGCAAAAGCCGGTCACCATCTGAATGAAAAAGGTGAAGACGAGCGTACTGCCCCAGACATAACGCCAGCGCGCTCCGCCAGGAACCGGCTCGTTCAGCAGCTCGCCTGCCAGTTGCCGGTAGCCAGTGCGATCGTCGGCCCAGTCGAGTAAGCGAGCGATCATACGGCAATCTTCTCCGTCGTAGCGCCGCGAAAATTCTGGAATCGCACCCACAATTTGCCGTCGCGTTCTTGCAGCTCCAGCGAGTCCATGTCACGTGGTGGAATCTGGTTGAGCCGTTTCCCTTCGAGGTCAAACGTGCTGGTGTGACACGGACAGAAAAAGTCGCCACTGCCGGATCGGTAATCGACATAGCAGCCGAGATGCGGGCAGATTGTATTAAACGCGGCGATTTCACCCGATAAGGTGCGTCGCAGCCAGATACTGCCGATCGGTTCATCGGGATAGACATTCCAAGCATCGCTTCGATCGCTGAGCACTTGCACGGCCACCGGTGTGCCATCTGCTGGAAGGGCGTCAGGGCCAATCCCCAGCGGAAGGAACTCTTTTTCTCCGTCGGCACTTACGGAATCAAGAATGGGGTTGGCGAGGAACGTTAGACCGGCCAGAAAAGGGACCAAGCCGCAGACAGCCCCCACGATTCCCGCGGCCGTACGTTGAAAGAAATTCCGTCGTCCGTTTTCGTTCGAATCGGTTTGGTCGTTTTTGGATTCGTGATTCACGTTCGTCACAGTCCCTGTTCTATAAACGGTGCCGGCAGCAATGCGTTGATCTCCAAAAGCACTCAT
>CAYZRS010000002.1:67596-77162 GCA_964480915.1 uncultured Pirellulaceae bacterium
CTCATTCGCAAGCATGACGGACTGCCCGTATCGTCGATCGATTTGGCGAACGATTCCTAGGCCATCGCTGACCTGACGGTATCAAGCAGCTTCTTTTGAGCCGATTCGAACGGTTCATTCAGAAAGGCGCCTGCGGCCGCTTTATGTCCACCCCCGCCGAAACTTGCTGCGACTTGGCTGCAATCGACACCACATCGACTGCGAAAACTCAATTTATATCCACCCGTTTGTTGGCCGACCATGATGGTTGCAAACTCGGTACCCGCGATTGCCATCGTCATGTTGATCACATCTTCGGTGTCGGTGGGGAGCGCTCCTGTCGCGGCGTAATCCTCGGCCATGACATAAGTATGGGCGAGTCTACCATTCAACTCGGTTTTGGTCCGCGAAAGGATGAGCCCCCGCAAGCGGACGCGTCCTTCGGTGTCCTGTTCATACAAATCGCCATAGATTTTTGGCGGGACGGCGCCGGCATCAATCAGTCGAGCAGCCACCCGATACGTGTCTCCTTTGGCTGAACCGAATCGAAACCAGCCCGTGTCCGTCGCGATGGCGGCAAACAGGGGATTGGCAATTTCAGGTGTCAGCTCGACACCCAACGCGTCGGCCGCCTCGACGACCAAGCGACCGGCCGCTTCAGCCGACGTGTTTTTGAATAACTCGTACTTCTCGATGCCATCATCTTCGCCCATGTGATGGTCAACGACGATACGCCTGGCCGAAGAAGCCTTGATGACTTCGGCCATCGGTCCGAGCTGAGCCCAGGCACTCGTGTCAAGAATCATCAACACGTCGGTATCGCGCAATTGATCCTCCGTGACGTCGACGCCGATCGCTTTAATCTCATTTTCGGGATCAATGAAAGCGAGGTTCTCCGGCGTGCTTTGCCCGTTGACGATGCGAACATCCTTGCCGAGCGCTTTCAGAACTCCACTCATGCCCAACTCGCTTCCCAACGCATCGCAATCGGGTCGAATATGACTGGTGAGTACAAAATTCTGATTCGAATTTACGATTTCTGCAAAGGCAGACCAATTAACAGTCATTGTTGTTTTCCTGTTCGTCGTTCAACTCAGCAGTTGGCGAGTCTTGGCGACATCGGCTGCTAATTGTTTGATGAGTGCTTCTTTATCCGGGAAGGGCTGTATGTTTCGCAGACGAGCCACGAAGTCCACTTCGAGCGGCTCACCATAAATCGATTCGTCAAAATCGAGCAGATGAATTTCGACTTTATGAGTATGCTCGTCAAATGTTGGATTAGGGCCAACATTGATTGCTGCCAAATAGCATGAATTTCGGGAAAAAGCACGCCCAGCGTAAACGCCGTGACCTGGAATGAGCGTGTCGATCGCCTCCAAGTTGGCCGTTGGGAAGCCCAACGTTGAACCACGCCTAGCACCATGTGTGATCATCCCTCGCAAGCGATAGGGGCGCCCCAAAATTCGTACGGCTTCATCGACCTGGCCGGCCCGCAATTGATCGCGGATACGACTGCTCGAAACTAACTGCTCGCCCGTCGCCGTCGGTTCGACGATCGTGCATTCAATGTGTGTCTGTTGGCACAGTTTCTTGAGCCGATCGGTGTTCCCTTGCCGCCCTTTGCCGAAGTAAAAATTGGGCCCTTCGACGATCGCTTTTGCTTGTAAGGTCTCCACGATGATCTGACGAAAGAAATCGTCTGCCGATAGTGAGAGCAGCGCTTGGTCGGTTGGATAGGCAATCAATGCATCAATGCCCAGTTCGCCCAGCAGCTCTGCTTTGCGACGAGTCCACGTCAACGGAGGTGGCGCTTCCAGTGGTCGCAGCAATCGAACCGGATGTGGATCGAACGTGAAGACGATCGACGGCCCTTGGACCGCTAACGCATGGGTCTGCAACTGCTTGACGATCTGCGCGTGGCCCAAGTGAACCCCATCAAAGTTGCCAATCGAAATGGCGCCGCCTTGATATTGATCTGTAATGTCGTCCAAGGCGGTGATCAGCTTCATGACATGGCTTCCTGACTGCCGGCCGCATGCTCGAGGAAAGCCTGCGGTAAAAAGCGAATCAGGTCGGAAGCAATCAAGCTATGTTGGCCCAATTCGCCAGCCGCACGATCGCCCGCCAAGCCGTGCAGGTGGGTTCCCAAAACGGCCGCCTCGAAGCCTGCCAGTCCTTGGCCCACGAGTCCCGAGATGAGGCCCGTGAGCACGTCGCCAGTACCTCCAGTGGCCATGCCCGGGTTGCCCGTTGCATTGATCGCAGTTCGTTCGCCATCGGTTATCAGGGTACGATGTCCTTTCAGGACTAAGATACAGTTTCGCTGTTGAGCGAATTCGACGGCGCGCTGGCGGCATTCGTCCACGGTTGCCGACGCTTGATCGATGAGGCGACGGAACTCGCCCGGATGAGGCGTCAAGATGCGCGTGGCGGGAGCCGCTGCCAGGTCCTTGCTGAGAGCGAGGCAATTCAAGGCGTCCGCATCGACGACCATCGGGATCGTCAGCTGTTGGTAGAGCGCATTGACCAGCGTCGTTGTCGCCTCGTTACAGCGCAGACCGGGTCCGATGCCGACGCAATTGGCCTCCTTGCACGCCGCTTGAATGGTCGCTTCTGCTTCGCTGGCGAGAGAGCCCAGCTGCGGCTCCATGCGAGCTGGAATGGTCATGTAGCACGGTTCGTGTGCAGCGATCGTGGGGATACATGCGGCCGGTGCACAGATGGAAACGAGTCCAGCACCGCTTCGTAGTGCCGCCATGCCAGCAAGCGAGATGGCACCGCTCATACCGACCGATCCGCCGACCAACACGACGCGGCCGTAGCTGGCCTTATGGCTTTCGACCGTTCGCTCTGGCAATCGTGGCAGGGGAATTTCTTGATTCATCTGTTGCCGCCGGTGCGGACCTATGCCGGTTTGTGCAAACTGGATTTGGAAGCGGCGGACGCTTTGGCAACTCGTTGGGCAACAAGGCCAGCAAGGTAGGCCGCTTTGAATCCGGCGTCGATGTTGACCACGGCAACATTGGAAGCACAGCTATTGAGCATTCCCAGCAACGCGGCGACTCCGCCGAAACTGGCTCCGTAACCGACACTCGTTGGAACTGCAAAAACGGGGCAGGCGACATGGCCACCCACGACACTCGGCAGCGCACCCTCCATGCCAGCCACCACAATCACGGCGTCTGCAGCACGCAGTTTGTCGACATGCTTCGGCAACCGATGCGGCCCAGCGACGCCCACGTCACGGACCATCGTCACGTCGGCATTCATCCAAAGCAGTGTTTCACGCGCTTCTTCGGCAACCGGCGCGTCGCTTGTTCCGGCCGTCACGACGGCGACCGAGCCCAGCCTCTCATCCCCCAATTGGTCGATGCGAAACGTCCGGGCAAGCTCGTTGTAGTGTGAGCCGGGGAAACGCTGAGCCAGTTCGACGCCCGAATCTGCTGCGATCCGCGTCACCAGCACCGGCGAGCCTTCCTCCAGCAGACGTTCGACAAGCTCAAGCAAGTTCGCCAACGATTTTCCCTGGCCGAACACGACTTCCGGATACCCGCAACGACGATGGCGATCGAGGTCCAATTCGGCTTCCGCCAAAGAGGCCGATCGCTGTTGATCCAATTGCGCGAGGAACTCGTCGGAGTTCAGTTCTCCGGCGAGGAGTGCTTGCGCCGTTTCGATCAGTCGGTCGTGTTCCATTCCCCCATTGTAGCGATTTATTGCCGGCTTGGTTACTGATGGAGCGAACCGATTCGGCAGGCGCGTGTCGGCCGTCACCAAACTTGTTGGAACGGCGGCTCGCCGCCCCGATGTGAAAAAACTGGGCGATGATGGACGCGACGGTCCCGAGAGTTTACGATCGTCCAATGATTGCTTCCGGCGCCAGTGCCCGTTAGCCAGCTTTGAAGACAATACTTATTTGATTTGGGCAGAGATGATGGCAAGTTGCGTTTTGGCCTATTCGGGCGGACTGGACACTTCGGTCATTCTTGGTTGGTTAAAAGACAAGGGCTACGACGTTCACTGCGTCTACGTCGACTTGGGCCAACCGTGTGAGGATCGGCAAGAGATACTCGATAAGGCCAAGAACGTGGGCGCCGCGAGCGCTAGGATCGTGGACGTGCAAGACGAATTGTGTCGCGATTTCGCCTTTCCTGTGCTGGCGTGGCAGGCTCGTTACGAGCAGCGGTATCTCTTGGGCACTTCCATCGCACGACCCTTGATCAGCAAAGTCTGCTTGCAAGTCGCGAAGGAAGTGGGGGCGGAAGCGTATGCTCACGGAGCGACCGGTAAAGGGAACGATCAGTGCCGTTTTCAACTGGCCGCAGATGCACTCAATCCCAACGTCACCATGATTGCTCCTTGGCGCATGGAAGAATTTCGACAGGCGTTTCCCGGCCGCACAGAGATGATCGCCTACTGTGCCGAAAAGAACATTCCGGTCAAAGCATCGGTCGAAAAACCCTACAGCTCGGACGAGAACTGTTTGCATATCAGTTATGAGGCGGGACGGCTGGAAGAGCTGACCATCAACGGTGTCGAGACCGTCGATTTCGGTATGACGGTTTCGCCTCAAGAGGCGCCTGACAAAGTGGAGCAAGTGACCATCGCGTACGAGTCGGGCCTGCCCGTCGCCGTCAACGGAAATCGTAATATGTCGGCGATTGAAATCGTTCGCGAACTGAATGCGATCGGCGGCCGCAACGGGATCGGCCGAATCGATCTGATCGAAAATCGATTTGTGGGAATGAAGAGTCGTGGCGTCTACGAAGCGCCCGGCATGACGCTCTTGTATGACGGCCTGATGTACGTCGAGCAATTGGCCATGGATCGCGACCTGATGCACTTGCGGGACCGTCTGGCGCCCGAAGTGGCCGAAATGGTTTACTACGGTTACTGGTACGTGGCGAAAATGGATGCACTGTTGGCATTCATTCGTGAGGCCCAAAAACCGGTGACCGGTGAGGTGACTTTCAACCTCTACAAAGGCAATATCCAAGTCGCTAGCCGCCAGAGCCCCAACAGCCTCTACGACGAAGGCATTGCGACGATGGAAGGGGGCGGTTCGTACAATCAAACCGACGCTGAAGGGTTCTTAAGGATCCAAGGATTACCGTCGCGCGTTCAGGCGCGAGTCAATCCTCGCGATTGGTCCAGCTAACGTCGGGCGAGTTTCGAAGTAAGCCCGAGCAGCAACCGTTACTGCGCCGCCGCTTCTGACGCGCGTTTTCTGACCTGCGTAATGGCTGATTTTGCGCGATTTCGAATTGCTGGTTGCGGGCTTTTCGAGGCGGCCTTACGTAGGATTGGAAGGCACTTTTCTGTACCGATTTCAGCCAAGAGTTTGATGGCTGCTAATGAAATTTCTGGGTCGTTCGTCGGCGCCACTTCAATGACGACATCCTCCGCAGCCGATCCCATATTCATCAGGCATTGGTAGGCCTCTTCGCGCTCGTGAAAGTCGTCCAGGAATTGTGCCACCGGTCGAGCGGCGCGCGGATCCTTGAGCCTGCCCAGATGTTCAAATACATCCGATTTCACGAAGGGCTCATCGAGCAGTTTGATGAGGAGCGGAACACTATGCTTGCCTCCCCATTTTACGATGCCGCGGATGCCCGCTTTCCGTTCGTCGATTGGGCCATGTTCGAATGCCAGATTCTTGTAAGTAACTGCGACACGCTTTTTAATCTTCAGCGACTCGACATCGTCCGGTTCGACTTTTGCGAGAGCGCTGAGCGCTTTCCGAGCGACCAGCAAGTCACCCTCCTCAACGCAATCGACAAGTTTCTCGACGTAATCGGGGTCGGATTTGCCCGGCAGCGAAACTTCCGATTCTGGGAATCCTTGGTCGAAGGTCGCTGCGCCCGGGAATGCGGGCGTTCCTGATCCACGAACATTCGCCATGGCGGTTCCTTGCGGCGTCTCGTTTCTGTTTGTGAGCCGGGCAAGCCAACGGATTGCACCTGGAATGCCGCGGTCGATCATGTCGCCATAGTGGTCGAAACCTTCTGGGAAATGCTGCTCAACTTTGCCGCCGGCACTCGAGATGGCCGCGGCCAGGATCTCGGAATCTTGAACGGTCACGACCGTGTCTCTCTTGGTATGAAATAGATGCACCGGGCACCTGAAGTTAGCGGCATGCGTGATCGGCGAACAAAGTGCGAGCCGTGATTTGGCATCCGTGACATAGGTTTCGTAGTATTCGGCGCCTCCCGGCTTGAACGCCCCTTCGAGTTGCGACCTTGCCGCATATGCCATGCAGCCCTTGATCTGCGGGTGATGTGCGGCCAGCAGCAATGCGGCCGTTCCCGCCGAGCTGTGACCGGCTGTGAAAAATTCTCCGTTGGCGACAAACGGCATCTTCTGTCTGGCGTACTCGATCGCGTGGTAGCCATTGGCAACACCCGCCTTGGCGGCGATGAAATCATCCACCGCATCCGAAAATTCATCCGGCGTGATCGTGTCCATGTCGCCCATGTCGCCATCGATCTCGTAAGCAACGACGGCAAAGCCAGCTTTTACGTAGGGGACATGTTCCTTACGCGATCCTTCTCCCAAACGCCGTCCCGCTAACGGTACGGCGCCCGCAGGTGCGATGAAAACGCACGGCAGCTCCCCAGCGAAATTTGTAGGGCGGTAAAGGTAAAGCGTGCTGTTTCTTCCCGGTTCGTCGTCGGAGATGTCGAGCGTTACTTCGGCAAACTCAATGCCCGGCTCAATCGTCTGAAACGTTGGCAGTTCGGGCAATTGACTCGAATCGAGCGAGAGGTCGGTAACGGCTAACGTCGGCGGGTCGGAACCGCGCGAAGGCAGGTGGCTCTCTGCTACAGTCGAGATCGCGTCCCGTGTCGAACTCAGATCGACCAGTGGGCTACTGATATTGGCAATGTTTTTGAGTGAAATCGACGCAATAAGCAGTAGCGCAGCCGCACAAGTCAAATTGCCGATGGATACGTTGAAGAAGCCAAAGCGTTCGTACAATTTCCAGATCACCAGCATTATGATTCCGAGAACACCCCATTGGACGACCAGCATGCCGGCGACGAAGCCGATAGAGACGTCACTGACTTGGCCCGCTTTTAGCAATGCCCCTGTGCTTACGCCCAACGTATAGAGGACGTTGATCCCAATGAGGATCTTGCCGAGATTTGCTTCGGTCCATTGAATGACGGGAAGATCGCCAAAGTTTTTGACAGCGATTCCGTAGATCGCCAAGAGGGACGCTACAAGCGCCAGCCCACCAGCAAATGCGCCCAAATTGACAGAGTCGCCCGAAGCAAAGCTAATAACGCCCGTCTGCCCGATCCAAAGAATCACGATCAGCAGACCGAGCAAGTAAAAGAGCGGCCAATTTCGTTTGGCCAGTTTGCCCAGCGGAAGCGAATTCGACTCGCTCAACCTTGGGCGGTTTGAATTTAGCGCGGGTTGCGATTCCGCCATTTCTTGGCTGGTTGATAAAGAGGCGAGTGGATCGGGCTGATCGAGCAGATCGGCATCGAGGAGCGGAGCGTCGACGGCCGGCTCGGGGTCAGGAATGATCAGGATCGACTGGCACCCAGGGCACTTGGCGCGTTTGCCAATAAGTTCGCTGTTGGCCCGTATTTGTCGGCCGCAGTCGCCACATGCGAATTCAAACGTCATACCCGCGCCTCGTGAATGTGAACTACGTCACTTGCAAATTCTAGTTGCAGATCGGCCCTAATTCTACCGCTTTGGAGGGGCCGAATTGCCGGATATTGGCCTACTTCTGCTTGTTGTCGCCACGAAATTGCTATAACAGGTCGGATGTTCCTTTACGATAATCCCGTCTTACAGCGCGAATTGTTACAGAACTTGCGTACGAAACGCTCGTTTTTGTTGCTGCTGGCCTACCAGTTGATATTGGGCGCTGTCGTCTACTTTGCCTGGCCCCAGCAAGAGCGATTGGAGGCCAACGCGGAAGCGGCTCGCCGACTGGTCAACCTTGTTTTCCTGGGACAATATGTCCTTGCTTCATTGATGGCACCCAGCTTTGCAGCGGGATCGATTTCCGGCGAAAAGGAGCGGAAGACGTACGAATTGCTGTTGGCCACCCCGATGTGGCCTTCGTCGATTGTGATGGGCAAGCTGTTTGCGGCATTGGCCCATTTGGGCGTGCTCATTTTTGCGTCGTTGCCCATTGTGCTCCTATGCCTACCGCTCGGTGGCGTTTCGCTTTACGAAGTGTTGGCCGCCTATTTGGGCCTTAGCTTGTCGGTGATGACGTTTGGCATGATCAGCGTCGCCTGCAGCAGCTACTTTCGGCGCACTTCGGCGGCGCTGGTCGCCTCCTATCTGCTGATTTTGCCACTTGCGCTCGTCGGAGTGTTGACTTGGAATTCGCTGGCCGGCACGGGAGAGCTGCGTTTGTGGGTTTCGGTCACCGTCATACCGGTGATTGCGGTCTCTATCTGTGCGGCTCTCTTTCACCGCACCACGGACCGCATGTTGCATCCGCCCGATGTGGGAAGTGAGGGGAAGGAGGTCGTGGATCTTGAACAAGAAGCGGAAGAGGTGGTTGGACTGGTGATTCAGCCTGATCGATTTCCCGACCGACTGTTTGCGCCGCCGAAGCGAGTCGACCTTTTGCCGGACCATGCGAATCCCGTTTATAGCAAAGAGATTCACAGCGAGATCTTCAGCCAAGGAACGCTGATGCTGCGGCTTGTGATTCAGGTCAGCATGTTGCTGGCAATCCCCATCATGGCATTTTGTCTATTCTTGGCTCCTGCCTACGCCGCCTGGTACATCGCCTACGTCTTGGTCTTCAATCTGTTGGTCGGGCCGGTCTTTTCTGCGGGGACGGTCACCAGTGAACGAGAGCGTCAAACACTCGACTTGCTTTTGACGACGACGATTACGCCTTGGCAGATTCTGTGGGGAAAGCTGATTGCTGGGCTGCGAGTATCGACGGTCCTCACGATGTTTCTCGTATGGCCGCTGTTCTTGGCCTGTGTCATCTTCATCTTTGTCGGGTTAGGCGACAATCAAGACAATTTCTACTGGCGCAATATCACCTCGATCGGTGCCTACATGCTAATCATCCTGCTGACCTGCGCTACGACCGCCGTCGTGGCCCTCTTTTGTTCCGTGCTTTATCGGAAAACCGCCAGCAGTTTGATGACAACTTACGTGGTGCTCGCGACCGTTTTTTGTGTGCCCATGGCGGTTCATTCCTTTGCCAAAGTTTTTTATGACGAAACCCCGGTCGTCACGGTAACGCACGGCACTGGTATTATCAGTCCATTCTCTGCGGCGTTTGCCGTGCCGTTGGAAGTGAAGGAGTTAGACTGGGGCAGCTTGGATGGAAAACGACGCCGCAATGTTTCAACCCATTATGAAGAGAATGCCCAAAACAAATACCTCTTGCCCGGTTGGTGGGTCTTCGGTTGGTATGTCGTCTTTGCGTTGGCCACGATTTTGTTGCTGATGCTGACGATCGTTTGGCTCTTCAACACGCGCTGGCGGGTGTCTCAGTAGGGACTGCTGTTGTCGATTCGGCAGTCTCAGGCGCTCTAGTCTCAGGCGCTGTAGTCTCGGGCGATCTCTTGGGCTCAAGTTCGCGCAGGCTC
>CAYZRS010000002.1:77262-155518 GCA_964480915.1 uncultured Pirellulaceae bacterium
AGTCTCAGGCGCTGTAGTCTCGGGCGATCTCTTGGGCTCAAGTTCGCGCAGGCTCACTTTCAGGAACCGCAGCGACGAAAGCTTGCTATCTCGATTCGTCTCTTGCGATGTAGAGGCTTTCAACCGCATCAAACAGATGGACGAGCAGGGCGGCACGTGCCCACATGCCATTACGAGCTTGTCGGAAATACATGGCTCGTGGATCTTGGTCGATCTCGACTGGCAGTTCGTTGACCACGCTGTCTCGCGGGAACGGATGCATGATCGGCGCGTATTGCTTCATCATTGCGACACGCTCAGGCGTTAGGCGGAATGGTGAAATGTCGAGGCTTTCCAGCTCGTTCTGATGCTCTGATTGGTTGTGTTCGCGTTGGATACGAGTCAAATAAACACAGTCGACTTGGCTGAGCAGAGGTTGACCGTCGCAGTCGGCATCAAGCGAATCAAATTCGCGAATTTCAGCTCCGTTTCGCGTCAAACGCGTTCGCAGATCTTCGTCGAGGCGGAGGACTTCGTGATTGGGCGAAGCGAAATAGAGTTTCACGTCCGAGTATTGTGCCAGCACGGAGGCTAAGGAGCGAACGGTTCTACCGCGATTGATGTCGCCGCAGAATAGGTAGGTCTTGCCATGCGGGCTTGGCTGGAGGTCGGGGTACCGCTGACGCAATTCGGTTAATCGTGAATCGCGGTTGGCGTCCGAGCGATCGAAGTCAAACGTTCGCAGGATCGTATACATGTCCAGCAGCGCTTGCGTCGGATGTTCATCGCTGCCGGAACCGGCATTGATGACGGGCACCGATCGCATTTCTTGTCGCTCGAGGGCGTCCATCTTGTACGCGCAGCATTCGGCAAATTTGGCAACGACACTCCGCATGATGATCACGTCGAAGTAGCTACTAAACATGCGGACCGAATCCATTCGCGATTCACGTTTGACTTCGGATGACGACTTCGGATCACGGACTTCGTTGCATGTGATCCCGAGTATCTGACAGGCGGCGGTGAAGGAGAGAAACGTCCGCGTGGACGGCTGTGTGAAATAGAGCATCGCCCGTTTGTGAGGCAGCAATTGCCGAAGTCGATCACTGCTCTTTCGTTCCCGAGCCATCGAACGGATGATGTCGGCCAGGACGCGAATCTTCTCCAGCAATTCGGGCGTCAGTTGGGCGCCGAAGATCATGTGTTGCAAGCGACCTTGCCGTTGGAATTCGCGGATTTTCGCTTCCAGCGGTCGCTCCAGTTGCGGCTGGAAGATGTCGAACTCATTCGGGTTGGTCGTCAACGTGGTCACTTGGTTTTCGGGGCTCGAGAAGCGTGAGGTTGCCGTCTGTCACGATAGCAAATGTCGAACAGCTGAGAAGGCGCCGCTCGCCACGAAACGGCCGCTTTGCTAGACGTACCAGTTGCGACCGCTAGAATTCGCCTATGCGCATCTTGATCGACGGTTACAACTTGCTCCATGCCTCGACCGTCACGCCGACGGCCGCCAACCAAGGTTCCTTGGAGGCAACGCGCAACGCTCTGCTCGATCACCTGTTGGAATACCTGCCGCCCGGCATGGCCTCCGAAACTGTGGTGGTGTTTGACAAGGGCAGTGAACGTGGCCTGCCTGCTGAATCCCGCTATGGCGAGCTCACGATTCGGTTTGCGATCAATCATCCCGAGGCGGATGACTTGATCGAACAGCTGATACGAGAAGATTCAACGCCCAAACGTCTCACGGTCGTCTCGAGCGATCATCGCTTGCACCGGGCGGCCAACCGTCGAAAAGCGACGCCGATCGACAGCGAGGACTGGCTTGCCAACCTGCTGCAAGATGCGAATCGATCGGCGGTTCGGCCGGAAGGGCCGCCGCTCGTGTCGGGTGATTGGAAAGCCGAGTTTGCCGATATCGATTTGGACGCCATCGAACGGGAAGTCGCGGCCGAATCTACAGGTCCATTGCCGCAGCCGCCTGCACCCGAACCGGATCGGGCGGCGAATGTTACCCAGAAACCGCCGACCAAGAAACCAGAATTCGACAATCCATTCCCGCCCGGTTATGGAGAGGACTTATTGGAGGGAGAGGCCAACGATTCGCCATTCCCTGAGGGGTACGGCGAAGACTTGCTTTGATCCGGGCGAAAGTGGCGAGGAGCTCGATTCAGAGAGTCGAGCTACAGAAGTTTTGTCGGCTCCGGCTCTGGTTCCTAATCGCGGTAGTCGTAGCGAGTGATCGTTGGGTCGCCGTCGCAGGCGCTGGCGAGGTACAGTTCGCGCAGCTGACGCACATAAGGGCCCGGTTTGCCGGTCCCGATTCGATGGTCGTCGATCTGGATGATGGGCGTGATGAGTGCCGTCGCCGACGCAATGAAGGCTTCCGTCGCCGCATAGGCCTCCGCCGGAGTGAACGGTCGCGGCTCGTGCTCCAAATCGGTTTTCGTTAGCAATTCCAGCACCGCCCGACGTGTTACCGAATCGAGAATTTCGCCACTAATGGACCGCGTGATCAGCTTCTTTTCGGCAGTGATGATGCCGACGGCGGCGGCGGTTGCTTCGGTGATGTAGCCGTCTTCGATCATCCAGGCTTCGACGGCACCCGCCTTGATAGCCGCCTGTTTGCCCATCGCTTGGGGCAGCAATGCGACCGATTTGATATCTCGCCGCTGCCAACGGATTTCGGGGATGGTGATCACTTTTCCGCCAGTTTGGGCCAGTTCATTGTCCCGAAGTCGTTTGGCCTGTACGAACATGACCAGGGATGCCGGGACCTTTGCCGGGTCGGGGTAGCCGAAATCGCGAAAGGAATCGGCGCCTCGTGTGATCTGTAGGTAGACCATCCCTTCGTCCAGTGCCTCGCGTTTCACCAATTCTTGCATCAAGCCAGGAATGTCGCTGACCGGTATGGACGGCGTGATCTCTAGCTCGCGGAGTGAGCGTTCCAAGCGGGCCATGTGGGCCGAGTTATCAATTAATCGGCCGCCGATGACCGCTGACACCTCGTAGCACCCATCTGCGAACAGAAAGCCGCGGTCGAGAATCGAGATCTTGGCCTCGTCGATGGCGACGAACTGACCGTTGACGAATGCGAGCGTCGGATGGGGCATGCGGAGTCTGCCTGACTAAAGAGGAGCCAACTGGGGACTAAGTGTAGTTGAGCGCCTTGTCTGAAATGTCCTTCCGACACCAGGCCCCATCCCAGCGGATGCATTTGACGGCGGTGTACGCTTGCAGCTTGGCGGCCGACACCGTGTTGCCGAGCGCTGTGACGCCGAGGACTCGGCCTCCTGCGGTGAGGACATCATCGCCCGAAGTCGTCGTGCCGGCGTGGAAGACTTTGACGTCGTCAACATTGGCCGCATCTGCCAGGCCGCGAATGGTCTTGCCCGTTTCGTACGAGCCCGGATAGCCTTCGCTCGCCATCACGACACAGATCGCGGGGCGCGGATCCCATTCCAGCGGCGGCAGTTGATCGAGGGTTCCGTCGACGGTCGCTTCGATCACATCCAGCAAATCGCTTTGCAGCCGCATCAGTAGAGGTTGGCATTCTGGATCGCCAAATCGAACGTTGTATTCCAACAGCTTCGGGCCTTGGTTCGTCAGGATCAGGCCGGCATAGAGGACTCCGCGGAACGGGTTGCGCCCCCGTTTCATCGCATGAATGGACGGTACGAGGATGCGCTCGGTGACGTTTTCAAGTAGCTCTTCGGTGAAGATGGGCGTCGGGCAATAGGCGCCCATGCCGCCCGTATTGGGCCCTTTGTCTCCGTCGAGCGCCGGCTTGTGATCTTGAGCAGAGGGGAGGGTGACGATCGTGCGCCCATCAGTGATGCAGATCAGGCTCACTTCGTGTCCGTCGAGTCGTTCTTCGATGATGATGCGATCACCGGCATCCCCGAATTCGCGATCGTCGGCGATGCGTTTGATGGCCTCAAGCGCATCGGTCCGATGCTGACAGACGACGACCCCTTTGCCTGCCGCCAGTCCGTCCGCTTTGATGACGAGCGGCACCTCTTCTGTATCGGATTGGTAGCGGTCGGTAATGTATCGCGCGGCCGCTTCGCCCGATTGGAAAACGTGGTACTCGGCAGTCGGCACATCGGCATGGCGCATCA
Source organism: uncultured Pirellulaceae bacterium (assembly GCA_964480915.1). Lineage (GTDB taxonomy): Bacteria > Planctomycetota > Planctomycetia > Pirellulales > Pirellulaceae > CAWGCE01. Next base: position 81,357 of record CAYZRS010000002.1, read on the forward strand.
AATCTTTGCAGTAGACCTTACTGCCTTCGAGTTGAGCTGCCGCTTGTGACGGTCCGAAGATGCGCAGCTTTTCGTCGCCAAACGCATCCACAATTCCGGCCGCCAGCGGTGCCTCGGGCCCGACGACCGTAAGCTCCACATTGTTTTGTTTGGCAAACTTGATGAGTTCCGGGAAATCGTCCGCCGCAATGGCGACATTTTCGGCGTCGATGGCGGTACCGGCATTGCCTGGCGCCACGAAGACGCGATCAGCTCGACTGCTCTGTGCCAGTTTCCAGGCCAACGCGTGTTCGCGTCCGCCGTTTCCGATTACAAGGAGATTCATAATGTTAATTCGTGGGACGGTTTTAGAAGCGATCGATTCTACGGGTTGCAGACCTGTTTGCCACGCGGCTAATGACGATGAGCAATCGGGGCGAACATCGCGCGAATTTGCGTGACTTCCGCTTCCATTCGGGTTCAAACGGTTCCAGTTCGCGTGTTAGGATGATCTCGATCACGGTTTGAGGTCCGAAGTTGGTGTGGATATGGCGTGAATAGAACGATGATGGCGGTGACGATCGAACGAAGTTGAATCGAGCTAAACCCTTTGGACTCTTGACAATCGGTCGAATCCAAGTACAACTTTTCGAGACTTTGTGAAAAAAATCACAAGCTTTCGGTTATATCCGTGGCGGAGCCTATTTCTGCTCACCTAAGTCGCTGCCTTTGAACGATTTAAGTGTACCAAGCAATTTTCGCTTGGCCGGTTTTGAACCCGTTATTTGAGTGGACGGATGGCTGACAAAGACAACATGTCGATCGAGGAGATTCTGGCTGCCTGCCGAAATGCAGATGGCGAGGGTGGTGGTTCGGCGGCAGCACCGGCGCCAGCGGCAGAGTCCGCACCAGTGCCTGAGGCGGCTGCTCCACCGGCGGCGGCCGCTCCGGCGAGTGGCAAGCCGGCTGGCGAAATGTCGGTGGAAGAAATCATGGCCGCAGCTCGAGGCGGCGCTTCGGCAGCCAAGAAAGATGCAGCTCCAGCAGCAGCACCGGCCGCTGCGACTGGCCCGGCGAAGAAGCCGAGTGAAATGAGCGTTGCTGAGATGCTGGCGGCGGCCCGTGGCGAAAAGTCGGCCGCGGCACCAGCGAAAGCGGCTCCGGCTGGAGGTAAGAAGGCGGCGGCTGCAGCCGTTGCTAAGGCCTCGCCGAAGGCTCCGGCTGCTGCCGCTGCAGGGCCTCGCGACACCAGTAGTATCTTGGCGGCGGCCCGCAAGCCGGCGAAGCCTGGCCCTATGAGCAAGGCGGAGGCGGCGGCCAAGGGGAAGCCCGTGAAGGCCAAGCCGGTGGCCCCGCCGATGCCGGAGAAGCCGGCCTACGCGATGCCGAAGCCGGCTCCTGTCGATGAAGATCGTCGCGGCATGATGACGATCTTGTTTGGGTCGTTTTTGGCCATCGGCTTTGGGGCGTTGGCGACCTGGGGTGGTCTCGTCAGCGTGGGGCTGGCTCGTTTTATGTTTCCGAACATTCTGACCGAGCCGCCGAGTCAGTTCAAAGTGGGTTTCCCATCCGACTTCTCTCCCGACACGGTGACGACGAAATTCAAAGCCCAGTATGGTGTTTGGGTAGTTAATTCAGAGTACGAAGGCCAGCAGATGATTACCGCACTCAAGTCGGTTTGTACCCATTTGGGTTGCACGCCAAACTGGCTGGAGGGCGAGCAGAAATTCAAATGTCCTTGTCACGGTAGCGGTTTTTACAAGGACGGTGTGAATTTCGAAGGGCCGGCACCTCGGCCGCTGGAGCGATACGCCATTCGGGTTTCCGATGATGGTCAGATCGAAATCGATAAGAGTAAGAAGTTTCAGCAAGAGATGGGGCAATGGACCAATTCCTCATCGTTTGTTCCTGTTTAGTTTGACAATTTAGAATCACGCGCCGCGCATCCAGCTTGGCGGCGTTTTGCATCAGGGATTGAGTATGCCACCGCTTGGCGAAATCATTACCAACTCTCAAATCTGGAAGAGTATTTTTCGGCACCCGATGCCGGTCGATCGTCGCAATCGTATCGTCGTGATGCTGACGAACTTCTTCTTGCATTTGCATCCTGTCTCGATCAAAAAGCAGGGGATCGCGCTCAGTTACACCTGGTGTATGGGGGGCGTGACCTTCTTCCTGTTCTTGGTCGAAACGGTGACCGGCGTCTTGCTGATGTTTTATTATCGGCCGACGCTTGAATGGGCTTACAACGACATCTTGGCGCTGCGCGATGTCGCCTCGCTGGGAATCCTGCGCGAGATTCATCGCTGGGGCGCTCATGCGATGGTGATCACGGTCTGGCTGCACATGTACCGTGTGTTCCTGACCGGTAGTTACAAGCCGCCCCGTGAATTCAATTGGGTGGTCGGGGTGATTTTGCTCCTGTTGACGCTCTTGTTGTCGTTCACCGGTTATTTGCTGCCGTGGGATCAGTTGGCGATTTGGGCCATTACTGTGGGCTCGAATATGGCTCGCGCTCATCCATTCTTGGGGCATGAGGGGCCAGGCGCCTCGCTGCTGGCGGTCGACGGGATACCGATGATTACCGACATTTCTGACGCCCGGTTTGGGTTGTTGGGGGCACGGTTCGTTGGTGAGGAAACACTGAATCGATTCTACGTCTTGCATTGCATCGCGATTCCGCTCGGCGTTGCCTTGCTATTGGCGATTCACTTCTGGCGCGTTCGTAAGGACGGCGGAATTAGCGGGCCTCTTTAGGCCAAGGTAAAGCGACCATGCACGGACATGTGGACCTGCCAGTCTTCTTAAAGTCGATTTCTAGCTTCCTGGGAAGCTATTACTTGCTGCTGGCTATGATGAATGCCATCGCGGCTTTTTATTGCTGGGAGAAGCTAAAGAAGACCGGTTTGGCGATCTTTATGCTCTGCCTGGCATTATTGTTCGTGATCATCTCTCCGTTGGCCTTTAGCGGTAGTCCGCTGCTGATGGGGTTCATTAGCGTTCCAGAGGCATTCCGGAACTTCGTCGATATTCAGATGGCGAAGGCGCCGGTCTATATGGGCGGAACGCTGGTCATCCTGATCGTGATGTTCGTCTTCCGGAGGTTCTTCACGCAGCCGATTGTCGCCTGGCTGATGCTGATTGGTTCGCTCTTGCTGATGGGCATGTCGATGACCGATCCTGAATTTGCAGCGATCGTCACAAAGCCAGACAACGTGCCGATTGTCGGCATGGTCTATCTGCTCGGTTTCTTCACGTGGTTGGCTACCTACCGGGCGGTGCAAAACGACGACCGGCTCGAGCAGGGCTTGCCGCCGCTCGAAAAACTGGATGACGAAAAAGTCCTTGTGTGGCCCGATCTGGTTTATATCGAGTTGATCTGCATGGTCGCGCTGACCGCTTTGCTGATCCTCTGGGCGATCGGATTGCGTGCTCCGCTGGAAGAGGCGGCCAGTTCCGTGAAAACGCCAAATCCGTCGAAGGCGCCTTGGTACTTCCTGGGTTTGCAAGAGATGTTGGTCTACTTCGATCCGTGGATGGCGGGAATCGTTTTGCCGGTGACGGTGGTGATCGGCTTAATGGCGATCCCGTTCATTGATTACAACAAAGAAGGCAACGGCTACTACACGATCAACCAGCGAAAGTTCGCTTACATCATTTTTCAGATCGGTTTCCTCGAGCTGTGGATCACGCTCATTATCTTGGGGACGTTTCTGCGGGGGCCGAACTGGAACTTCTTTGGTCCCTATGAGATCTGGGATCCGCACAAAGTCGAAGCGCTGAACAACGTCGATCTTTCGCAGTTGTTCTGGGTGAAGCTGCTAGGGCAGGGTTTGCCGAAGTCTCCAGAAGGGGCTGGGTTCCTGACTCAATTCGGCACGATTTGTCTGCGGGAAGCACCGGGCCTGTTGGTCTCCGCAGCCTACTTCTTGGTGCTGCCGCCGTTACTCGCGTTGACCGTTTTCCGCAAAATGTTTCAGAAGATGGGTTTCATCCGATTCATGGTCATGGCCAATCTGTTGCTGCTCATGGCCTTGCTGCCAATCAAAATGATCCTGCGTTGGACGATCAACTTGAAATACATCGTTAGCATTCCAGAATACTTCCTGAACTTGTAATTATTGCCCTGTGAGCGTCTTCGGCTGACGAGTCGATTTCGAGCACACTGATCGGAGCTTGTTAAATGCCCGCAACGGAACAGACCTGGTACAACCAGAAACTGTTGCACGTCGTCTTTGGCCTCACTTCGGTGCTGTTGCTGATTTCGACGGTTTGGATGTTTGCCGCGGATGAAAAACGCGAGTGGAAGGGCTATCAACGTCAGTTCCGTAGCGCCGAAGAGCGGTTGACCCAATGGCGCATCGCAGAGGTGCAGTCGGCGACTTATGAAGAGCAGCTTGCGGGACTGAACGCAAAATTGCTGGCCGCTCGTTCGGAAGCTCCCGATCCGGCGCTCTATCAGGCTTTTAAATCGGAAGTTGAAGCGGATGCGGGCCGGCTGGGAATCGCTCCCTACAGCTTTGACAAGCTTGACGCCACGTTTGCGGAACTCAACGAATTTAGCGGCAAGATTGCCGAATCGGGCCAGTCGATCACGGCTGCTCTCGCTGAAGAAAATACGGCCAAGGCCAGCTTGGGTGAGGCCAAGGCGGCCTTGGCGGCGCTCGTCGATCCTGATCGGGCGACTCGGAAAGCGGCTGAGAAAATGGTCGCCGCGGCCGAGGAGGCTGTCGAAACGGCAAGCGAGGCGGTCACCACTGCTCGCCAAGCAACCGACGCGATTTCAGATGATATGGTTTCGCTGCGAGATGCCAAATTCCTGAGTCCGTTGAAAGGGCTGTTGAAGCGATCCAAGGACCGTGAGATCGAGCTTTCGAGGCAACGCAAGTTTAAGTCGGCCGACAATGATGCGGCAAAAGCGCAGCTTGGTCTGGCCGTACGCGATGGCCGGACGCAAGCAGAGATGGATGAAATTCAGGGACGGATTGACGCCATCAATAATGATGAGGGCGGACTGAAAGATTTGTCACTGCAACGGCAAGAAGCGACGGCGCATCGCAAGCGACTGCAGGACATTCTTGGGCTGATGCAAGTCGATGAAGTTGCCGTGGATGCCGAAATCGCCGCCTTGACCGAATCGAAGGTTCGGTTGGAGACGTCGTTGGTCGAGAAAGAGGTCGCATACTTTACCAGTCGCCCTCCGTTCATTGGTAAGAAGTGGCTCGAGTTGCCGATTCTCAATGCGTTCAACTCGCCACTGAAAATTGACAATTTGTGGACCGATAACCTCACGCTCGCGAACGGCAGTTTCGGCCAAGTCCGCCGCTTCGACCGCTGCACGACTTGTCACAAAGGAATCGATAAGACGTCACCCGGAACGGCCGATAAACCGCTGTACCTGGAAGAGCAGATCGTTCGGTTTGCAATTCAAACGCCGACAGACGAACCGGCCAATGAAGATGGGTCAAAACCCGGTCTCCGTAGTATCTATGGTTTCAGTGTGGCTGGACACGGTTTGATCGACGGCAACGATGCGGCCGTCAATCTGGTTGACGCACAGAGTCTCGCGGCGACTGCAAGAATTGTGGAGGCGCATAGCGGCGACGTCGTGGTCGGCTTGCAAGTCGGCGATGTGGTTGAGTATGTCGGCAATGATAAAGTGCTCAGCCCTGGCGATGTAGAACAGTTCTTGATCGACGGCGTCGATTGGGGCGAGGAAGTGACGCTCACGATTCGACGTGGGATGCCGCATCCGTTTACTTCTCATCCAAGGCTAGATTTGTTCGTCGGATCGTTGAGTCCACACAGCTTGGCGACGTTTGGCTGCACCTCGTGTCATGAAGGCCAGGGGAGTGCGACCGCTTTCGGCTTCGCCTCGCATACACCGAATGATCCTAAACAGGCCGAGCAGTGGTCGAGCGAATTGGGTTGGTTCAATAACCATCATTGGATTTTTCCGATGTACCCGAAACGTTTTGCCGAATCGTCATGTTTGAAGTGTCACCACGACGTGACCGAGCTGGAACCGAGTGCCAAGTTTGCCGAAGCGCCGGCGCCAACCGTCGTCGAAGGGCATGCGATGATTCAGTCGTACGGCTGTTATGGTTGCCATGAGATCAATGGCTACAACGGGCCCGACAAACGGATCGGTCCAGACATGCGATTGGAGCCCAATTATTTTGCTGCAGCGGGAGCGATCAAAGCCGATCCTGGGTTCGCCGATTTTGACGCCAGAACTCAAACTCTCGCTGCTTCGCTGATTGCCGCACCGGAAGACCGTCAGACGCGTCATCAACTGCGAGATGTTCTGCTGGCCGATGCTCGATCGGAAAGTCCGAAACTGACCAGCTATTCCCACAAAATGGCCAGCGTGCTTGATGATCTGGAAACACCGGGAACTTATCGCAAGGTGGGGCCGTCATTAAGGTTTGTCGATCGCAAGCTCGATCCGGCGTTCATGTATGACTGGATTCGTGAGCCGAAGAATTTTCGACCGTCGACAAAGATGCCTCAGTTTTTTGGGCTGTGGGATCATCTGAGCCCTGACGAAATTCACGGGACTGAGAAATTAGAGCGAGTCGAAATTCTCTCGACGGTGGTCTATCTGCTGAACAAGAGTAAGGAGCAGCCGTTTGACTATCTGGAACCTGCGGCTGGTTGCGAACCGGCTTCTGCCGAGCGGGGAAAAGAGACGTTCGAAGTTCGCGGCTGTTTGGCGTGTCATCAGCATGACGAATTTCCACATGTCGATTCCGATCAGGGGCCAAACCTGAGCGGCCTGGGCGACAAGTTTGCCTCCGCACCAGACGCCAAAAATTGGCTTTATTCTTGGGTGAAGCAGCCAACACATTATCACGCGCGAACCAAGATGCCCGATCTGTATCTCGATCCGATCGAAACGGCCGACGGCAAGCTTGTCGATCCGGTTGCCGATATCGTCGAGTATTTAATGTCGAACAAGACCGGCTGGCAGCCGTCGGAAGAGTCGAAGACCGGTTTGACCGTTGAACCGGCAGTACTCGATGAACTCGTGCTCGAATACATGACGGCCGCGTTCCCGCAGCGTCTGGCAGTGAAATACATGGCGGAAGGAATTCCGGCCGAAGTCGCCGTGACACTGAAGGGTGCGGAATCGGTTTTGGTTGGCGATGGGGGCTCTGGGCTGAGCCAAGAAAAGAAGTTGATGTATATCGGTCAAAAGACGATTGGCCGCTACGGTTGCTACGCTTGCCATGACATTCCAGGGTTCGAGGATGCGAAGCCGATTGGTGCAGCGCTCGCCGAATGGGGTCGCAAGGAATCGTCGAAGTTGGCGTTTGAACACGTCCTCGAGTATTTGCACTCGGGTGGGCACGGAGCGCATGGTGGGCACGGGGCGCATGACTCGGCCGGTCACGACGCACACGCGGAAGTCGCCAGTCACGACGCACATGGCGAGGATCATGGTGACGGCCACGATTCGATGTCGGGAGCACACGCGGGCGAAGAATTCGACGAGTCGTTTTACATGGGCCAATTGGCTCACGGTGATCGTTCTGGATTCATTTGGCAGAAGTTGAAAGAGCCTCGCAGCTACGACTATCACAAGGTTGCGAACAAAAAGTACACCGACCGCTTGCGAATGCCGCTCTTCCCGCTGGGGCCAGAGAAGCGTGAGTCGGTTGTGACGTTTGTGCTCGGTCTGGTCGCCGATCCGCCGGCCGAAGAGTTCGTCTATCAGGGCGATCCGCGGCGCAAGGCGATTTCGGAGGGGCTGGCAGTCATTCAGAAATACAACTGTGCCGGTTGCCACATGCTCGAGGGTGAGAAGTGGGACCTCGAGTTTTCTCCGGGCGAATTGGATGGTCAGCCTGAAGTTGCCGATTTCGACTACGTGCTGGCCGAGGCGACCGCGAGTCAGTTAGCCGCGAGCGCCAATCCCGACAAGCGGCGAGGCGTTTTGCATGCACATCTGCATGGAATGCCGAGTGTTGACAAAGATGGCGTGCAGATCATTCTCGACGAAGAAGGGGACCCGATCGAAGAGGACGAGGACTACGATCTGAGCACCTTGCTCTACTCGTTCGACATTTGGTCGCCGACAACGATTGATGGGCAGATGTTCCAGGTTGGCGTGAAGCCTATGGAAGTTGCTGCTTCGACCATCCATGCGAAACATCCGACCGTCGGTGGCGATTTGGCCAAATGGTTATTGCCGCGAGTGATCGAGCTGGAAAAGCAGGACAATCCTGCTGCGGATGGCACGACCGCTTGGGGTTGGTTGCCACCTCCGCTGATGGGTGAAGGACGCAAGGTACAACCAGGTTGGTTGCACAGTTTCTTGCTCGATCCGTACCCGATTCGTCCTGCAGTTTTCCTCAGGATGCCTCGATTCAACATGTCGCCCGACGAAGCCACGAAGTTGGTGAACTACTTCGCTGCGAAAGACGGTGTCGATTTCCCGTTTGAGTATTCACCACGGACTCGTCCGTCTCACCTGGCTGCGGAACAAGAAGCGTTCGCCGAGAAAGCAGGCGGCAAGAACCGACTCGACGAGGCGATGAACATTGTGACCAGTACTCAGTATTGCGTGCAGTGCCATCTGATTGGTGACTATAAGCCGGAAGGAAGTCCACGAGCGCTCGCTCCCGATCTTGACATGGTTCAACATCGTTTGCGGCCAGAATACGTACGTGACTGGATCGCCAATCCCAAGCGGATTTTGCCTTACACCTCGATGCCAGTGAATATTGTCTTCGACCCGAACAGTGAAACGCTGGGCGGCGTGGAGCAGGATCTGTTTACCGGGACCAGCTTGGAACAAGTGGACGCGTTAGTCGACCTGTTAATGAACTACGGTGAATACAGCGTTCAGAAGAACAGCGTCGCCGGAAAAGTGAAGAAGGCGGCACCCGCAGCGGCACCACCTGCTGCCGCGGAAGAAGACAAACCGAAAGCGGCCGCGGCGAACGATCGTCGCCCGCAAAGATCGGCAAGAGCCGGGCGAGGACGGAATTAGCGTGCCAGAAAGACTTTCCTGACGTCTCAGACGACAGGGGACGCGGCCCGCCTATACTGACCTGGCGCTTTCCATCTTCTTACCAAGGAGTTTTATCATGCATATCAGAATCGTTCTTCTCGCCGTGTTGGCCATGGCTGTCGCGTCGCCGATCGCCAACGCCGAAGAGTGGGGCAATCTTAGTGGTACGTTTGTCTACGGCGGTGATGCTCCTGCGGAAAAGCTGCTTTCGGCGACGAAAGATCAAGAGGTGTGTGGCAAGGAGAAGCTGGTCAACGAGGCATTGCTCGTCAACTCGACGAACAAAGGAATTGCCAATGTGGTCGGCTACCTCTATTTGAAGAAGAAGGAGACGGCTCCAGTCCACGAGAGCTACGCTGAAACGGAAAAAACGGAAGTCACGTTGGACAACATCGCTTGCCGTTTTGATCCTCACGTAACCGCCATGCGAACGACTCAGACGTTAGTGATTGGCAACCAAGACTCGGTTGGCCATAACACGAAGATTGATGCCGCCAAGAACCCCGCGATCAATGACATTGTTCCGGCCAACGGGACAACCAAGAAAACGTTTTCGGAAGCGGAACGATTGCCGATCCGTGTCAGCTGTAGCGTTCACCCGTGGATGACTGGTTGGTTGCTGGTGAAGGACAACCCATACTTCGCGGTTTCCGATACAGATGGCAAATTCGAGATCAAGAACTTGCCGGTTGGAAAGTGGACCTTCCAGTTTTGGCACGAAGGGCCGGGCTACATCAAGGAAGTCAAAAAAGGTGGTGCGGACGAAACGTGGAAGAAAGGTCGAGTCGAATTCGAAATCAAGGCTGGCGACAACGACTTGGGTGAGATTGAAATTCCCGCTTCGATTTTTGAATAGAACATGACAGAAAGAAGTCAGATGACTCGCGTGCAAAACGACTGGACAGTGATCGGCTTGATCGTGTGTGCTCTTGTTAGCATTTCACTTTGTGGTTGTGGGCGGACTTCGGTGGCCAGCATTCCACCGAACATGGACCGCGTCGAAGCCCTGCGCGACTCGATGGGTGGTGGTGCAGCGGCGGGAGTGGACGATGGCGGTGTTGCCGGTGGTGGGGCTCAACCGACCGGTTGGGCAACGCTTAAAGGCAAGTTTCGTATTACCGGCACGGCGCCGACTCGCTTGGCAATGAACGTCAGTAAGGATACCGATGTCTGTGCGCCGGGCGGCAAACAGCAGCTAAGCGAGGAAGTCATCATCGGGCCGGACAATGGGATCAAGAATGTTGTCGTTTTCTTGTCCCAATCGATTCCTGCCGAAGAGCCGTGGTCGCACCCCGACATGGCACCTGGGAAATCGGATGAAGTCTTGTTTGATCAAAAGGAGTGTGTCTTCTTGTCACACGTCCTACCGATGCAAACTTCCCAGAAATTAAAAATCCTCAATAGCGATTCGGTTGGCCATAACACGAAGCTCTCACCAAAGAAGAACCAAGGTTTTGATCGTACGGTCGCTGCCGGTGGTACAGCGTTCTACGAACCGACGAAGGAAGAGCCATCGCCGTTTTCCGTGGTTTGCGCCGTGCACCCGTGGATGAACGCTCACGTTATGATTCGTGACAACTCCTATGTGGCGGTGACGGACGATGATGGTTCGTTTGAAATTCCGAATCTCCCGGCGGGGGTTGAGCTCGAGTTTCGTGTCTGGCAGGAGAAGATCAAGTTCTTAAGCGATGTCTCGGTCAATGGGGAGTCGACATCGTGGAAGAAGGGTCGCGTCGTGATGAAGCTCGATCCGAGTGATCTTTCGAAGAATGAGTTGGACGTCGTCGTCGACGGCGCTGTGTTTAACTAACGCGTTTAAGATTTGACAAGTGTGATGCAAAAACAAATTCCATTGTCGATGCTCTTGCTGGTTGCCGCGGTCCTCGTGGGCTGCGACACGCCGATTGCCATGTATACGCTCGACGCCGTAAATATCCGCAAGCAAGAAAAAGCGTCTGAGGAATTCACGCCGGAACAAAAGCAGGATGTCACCGACATTCTAACCGCCATGTTCGGTACCCCTGACGATCCCCATTTGCCGGCAGTGGATGGCATGGACGAGCTGATCGATATCGACAATCTTCGCCTGGCGGCGGGCCCCGTCGGCAGGGACCGTTCGCAGCGGCCGCATGGCCTTTATCGCGAACATTGCGTGCATTGCCACGGTACCAATGGAGACGGGCGCGGTCCAACGGCCGCTTTCCTGAATCCCTATCCGCGGGACTACCGCATGGGTGTTTTCAAATTCAAGTCGACTCCGAAGGGAGCTCGCCCCACGCATGATGACTTGCGGCGACTGTTGCTCAATGGCGTCGCCGGTACCGCCATGCCTTCGTTCAAACTGTTGCCGGAAAGCGAAGTCGAATCGCTGGTGGATTACGTAAAGTATTTAAGTCTTCGTGGGGAAGTCGAACGCCGCTTGTATGAAGAGATGGCAATTGAACTCGACGCAGGAGAACGGCTGCTGGACGATGAGGACTTGGCGTCCGCGAACGAATTTCTTGTCGAAGATGTCCTCGCGGACGTGGTTGAGAAATGGAACGAGGCTGAATCGCAGGCATCGACTGTTCCTCAGCGACCCAATTGGACCGGCGAAGAAAAGCTGGCTTCGATCGCTCGTGGGAAACAGTTGTTCTACGGTGCTGTCGCGAATTGCGTGAAGTGTCATGGCGAAAGCCAGTTAGGCGATGGTGAGAAAACCGACTACGACGATTGGACGAAAGACTTCCACGATTGGACGAAGCCCATCGAAGCGGACAAGAAAGCAGAGCTCCTGGCCGAGCTTTCAAGCCTGGGCGGTTTAGAACCGCGAAATATCATCCCGCGAAACCTACGCAGCGGAATCTATCGTGGCGGCCGTCGCCCGGTCGATGTCTATTGGCGAATTCTGAATGGGATCGATGGTTCCCCGATGCCCGCGGCAATGTTGAAAGCGCCAGATGCGGCTCCGGACGACAAAGGCCTCACATCGGATGACATTTGGCACATCGTCGATTATGTGCTCTCACTACCTTACGAAAACATGGCCACGACCGGCGAAGACGAACCTGTCTACGCTCGGTTGCGGCAATAACTGACGAAACTGGAGATTCGAAGTGGGACGATTATGGAGCCTACTGTTTTTGCTGGTCCCTATTTTGGGAGTCGCTGTCTTTGCGCTGGCAGTTGGTGGCGTGTGGCCCTTTGAGAACCACTGGTTCCCCGAGGACATTTCGAAGGAAGGGCATATCATCGATGGGCTCTTTAACTTCATCATGTACCTCACCGGGGCGATCTTTATCGGTACCGGGTTGGCGCTGTTTTGGTTCATGTGGAAGTACGACGCCGAACGAAACACGGACGACGTCAAGTTCATGCATGGTAGCCACACACTCGAAGTCATTTGGTCGATCTTGCCAGCGGCGACGTTGCTGTTCATTGCGATCTACCAAATGGATACGTGGGCTGGTGCCAAGACCGATCGTCCTGATCTTTTGCCGGGGCCTGACCAAATCGTCGGTACGGCCGATGACTCGGCGACGGTCGAAGTCACGGGACGTCAGTTTGAATGGCGAATCCGTTACGCAGGTGGCGACGGCACGTTGGGGACCCCCGACGATATATTCACGGTGAACGATTTGTGGCTACCGGTTGACGAGAAAGCCACGATCGCGATCAAGAGCATGGATGTTCTCCACAGTTTCTTTATTCCCAACGTCCGCGTGAAACACGACGTGGTTCCGGGGATGAAACAATACGTTTGGTTCACTCCTGTGAAGACGGGCACTTACGATATCGTCTGTGCCGAGCTTTGCGGGTGGGGGCATTACAAGATGAAGGGTCGCATGACGATTGCGTCTCGATCCGACTACGAAGCTTGGCTGCAAAAAACTGCAGAAGAACAGAATCAAGCTGTATTCGCCGCCAAGTAGGAGCATCAAATGAGTAGCGTTCCAGCAGATAGTCATGTCCATACCGATGGGCATAGTAAGAGTGGCGGCTTCTCGAAATTTATTTCGACGTACGTCTTCTCGCTCGATCATAAAGTCATCGGGTTGCAGTTTCTATTCTCAACCCTGATCTGGTTTTTCATCGGTGGGATGTTGGCGCTGGGGATCCGTTGGCAATTGGCTTGGCCATGGTCGGACATGCCGATCATTGGGCGGATGCTGTTCTCGGCCGAGGGGGGACAGATCTCGCCCGAGTTCTACACGATGCTCTTTACCATGCACGCGACGGTGATGATCTTCTTCGTGATTATCCCGATCCTGGCCGGCGCTTTTGGGAACTTTCTCATTCCGCTGATGATCGGTGCGGATGACATGGCGTTCCCGACGCTCAACATGCTCAGTTACTGGTTCATGTGGCCAGCCTTCATCTGCATCGGCGGCAGCTTTTTCGCGCCGGGTAATGGTGCGTCGTCCGGCTGGACTTCTTACCCGCCGCTTTCCGCCATGACGGAGGCCGCACCGGGTAGCGGTTTAGCTCAAACACTCTGGCTGACAGGCGTGACGCTGGTCGGGATCTCGTCAATGATGGGGTCGGTCAATTACCTGACGACCATTATCCAAATGCGAGCTCCCGGAATGACGATGTTCCGTTTGCCGCTAACGATTTGGGCGATGTTCATCACGGCGATCTTGCAAGCTTTCGCCTTGCCTGTTTTGACAGCTGCGGGCGTGATGCAAATCACGGATCGAGTGATCGGTACGGGTTTCTTCCTGCCAGAAGGATTGATCGTGAACAACTCGGACCCGGCGACCGGTGGTGGTCAGCCACTGCTGTGGCAGCATCTGTTCTGGTTCTATTCGCATCCGGCGGTCTACATCATGATTCTGCCGGCCATGGGTATGGTCTCGGACATTATTAGCTGCTTCGCCAGGAAGCCGGTCTTTGGTTACAAACCGATGGTTTATTCGATCTCGGCCATTGCCGGATTAGGATTCATCGTTTGGGGTCACCATATGTTCGTATCTGGAATGAATCCCTATCTCGGCATGACATTCATGGTTTCGACGATGATGATCGCTCTACCGAGCGCCGTGAAAACCTTCAATTGGTTGGGCACGCTGTGGGGCGGTAAGATCCAGTACACGACTGCCATGCTGTATGCGATTTCGTTTGTCTCGATGTTTGTCATCGGCGGTTTGTCGGGCATCTTCATGGCGGCGACTCCGGTCGATATTTTCATTCACGATACGTATTTCATCGTGGCTCACTTCCATTACGTGCTCTTTGCGGGTACCGCGATGGCCGTGTTCGGGGCGATCTACTTCTGGTACCCGAAGATGTTTGGCCGCTTAATGAACGAGTTTTGGGGCAAGGTGCATTTCTTCCTGACGTTTGTCTTCTTGAATGGCACCTTCTTCACGATGCACATTTTGGGTGCGGTCGGTTTCCCAAGACGATTGGCCGATCCATATCATTACGAAACATTCCGCCAATTGCAGCCGCTCAACCAATTCATGAGCATTTGTGCGATCGGGATGGTGGCGGTCCAAGTGATCTTCGCCATCAATTTCATCGGTAGCATGTTCTTTGGTAAGCGTGCGGGTCGTAATCCTTGGGGTGCGAATACACTTGAATGGACCGCGCCGAGTCCCCCAGGGCACGGTAACTTCGATTTCCAGCCTGTCGTTTACCGTGGTCCGTACGAGTACGGTGATCCGGAATCGGATGAAGACTTTTACCTGCAAACCACTCCGCCGCCAGCTGGGAAATCGGCCGAGAAAACCGAGAGTCATTAGGAATACGAACGTTGAATTCGTCAATCGACCTCAAGCCGACTCATCAGTGGCCGCATCGCCTCGCGGTCATTTTGGCTTGCGCCACCTTCCCGTTGATTTGGGTTGGCGGGTTGGTGACGACGTACGACGCGGGAATGGCCGTTCCCGATTGGCCTTCGACTTACGGATACAACCTGTTCCTCTATCCGCTTTCCACTTGGTTGGCCGCACCCTGGGACTTGTTTATCGAACATGGGCATCGTCTGTTGGGCGCTGCGGTGGGGATGATTGCCATCGCATTCCTGGTCGTGACGTGGCGCTACGATTCTCGCCCTTGGATGAAATGGGCCGCGGTGGGTGCGCTGTTGCTGGTGATTGTCCAAGGCGTTTTGGGAGGCCAGCGTGTCGTTCAAAACAGTCGTCAGATCGCGCAGATTCACGGTATCGTCGGACCGTTGTTCTTTACATTGACAGTCTTCCTGGCATTGGCGACTTCGCGTTGGTGGCAACGATCGTCGGAACGACTGAGTCTTGCCGGAGATTACGTTGTATCGGCCTGGATGATTGCCGGGCTTTCGTTCCTACAACTTGTGTTGGGATCGAACTTGCGACATGTTGATTCGTTTATGAGTGCCGGTGCATTTTCCGCATTTGTCGCTTTCCACATCGCCGTCGCTCTCATCTTGCTATGCATGATGGTTGCCGTTGGTGTTTCGGCGTTTCGTTCTTTCAAGGGCCGACCCGTTATGGCTCGGTCAGCCATGCTTCTGAGCCTGCTGGCGCTAACCCAAGTCGGGCTCGGCGTTGGAACGTGGATCGTGAAATATGGTTGGCCGTCGATCGTCGCTCGTTTCGGCGTTGAAGCAAACGTTGTTGTGCAGGTGGAGAGTTTGGCTCAAGCCATGGTCACGACGGCCCACGTTGCTTGCGGCGCGTTGATTCTGGCCTTTTCTTTCGCTTGGGTTGCTCGGGTGAGTCGGCTTGCCCAGGCGCAGCCATCACACGAAATCACTGGTTCGACATCGAGCGCGGGCGAATTGGCCGCGGGAGGTGCCGTATGAATGCCACGGTGGTTGCGCTCACTCGTTCTGGCGTCTCATTGCTTTCTCGGGTGCAAGACTTCGTAGAACTGACGAAGCCTCGCATCTCGGTGTTGGTTTCGATGACGGCTGCAACTGCGATTTGTGTTGCGATGAGCGAACCGGATGCGGCGTTAATTTTTCATGTGTCGTTGGCAACGGCGATGGTGGCGGCCAGTGCGAGCGCTTTCAATCAAATCATCGAGCGGAATTCGGACCGCAAAATGGAGCGGACCGCCAGCCGTGCGATCCCATCGGGCCGAGTCTCGGTACTGGAAGCGACAACTTTTGGTTTGTTACTGCTAGGGGGCGGCTCTCTTTATCTATGGCTCACTGCCAATTGGTTAACGGCCACGATCGGTTTGCTGACTTGGGTTTTGTATGTCGGCATGTACACGCCGCTTAAACGGATCACCACTTGGAATACGTTCATTGGCGCATTTCCTGGTGCCATGCCGATCCTCATGGGATGGGCGGCCACCGGCCAGTCGTTTGATGCGCGGGCCTGGTCCTTGTTTGCGCTGTTGTTCTGTTGGCAATTTCCACACTTCATGGCGATCGCCTGGCGCTGCCGTGAACAATATGCGGATGCCGATTTGAAGATGATTACCGTGGCTGATCCTACCGGCGGATCGGCAGGAGTCTATTCGGTGATTTCGGGGATCGCTGTGATCGTCGTGAGCGGGGTGATGGCATATTCACTTGGATTGGCGCCGGTTGCATTGGTGGCTCTTGCGTGTCTTGGCTTTTGGCAATTAGCCTGGTCGGTGCGTTTTTGGGCACAAACAAATGATGAAACGGCACTGGGGTTACTTCGCGCCTCCTTGGTTTACTTACCACTGGTCTTGATCGGGGTCGTGTTGACCTCGTTCATTTAGAGAACAATAGACGGAACGTTCGCATGTCAGATAACGATCACGGCCACATCCACTTGGAATACCAGCCCGCGTTGCCGCTTCCCAACGGCAAGGTTTGTTTGTGGTTGTTCTTGTCGACCGAAATCATGTTTTTTGCCGGTTTGATCGGAACCTATATCGTGCTCCGGTTTGGCTCGTACGCGTGGCCATCCCCGCACGACGTCCACATCGCGGAGCCACTCGGCGCCCTAAATACATTCTTCCTGATCTGTTCGAGTGTGAGTGTCGTCTTGTGCATGGAAGCTGCTCGAGCCAGCAAGTCATCGCAAGCCAAAATTTGGCTATTGATCACCTTTGTGCTCGGCACGGTTTTCTTGATGGTCAAAGCATACGAATACAACTCAAAGTTTGCGCACGGCATCTACCCGACGAAGCCTCGCAGCCTCATTCATGAAAAGCCCAATCTCTACTACGCTTCGGCAGTTCGAGAAACTCTGCAAGCGAAGCGACTGGCGCTCGATTCGGCCGAAAATCGATCCGAGGACGGCAGTCTCTCCGAGGAAGATGCGGCTCGGATTGCTCAGATTGCAATGCTGAATGATGGCGTCGTCCGCTGGGCTGAGGTACGTGCCGCCAAAGCGAATTCGACCGGCGAGCGGCGTGAAGCGCTGAATACACTGGCGGACACGATTTATCCGCTGCACGGAGCATCGGCACGCTTGATGGCGACTTTGGATCGAGAAGAGAGTGAATTGCCGGCAAAGATTGCAGAGCTAAAACAACTGGAAGCAAATGGCGCTAACGGGGATGCGGTGGTGCTCGATTCGCTCCCCGGCGAAATTGCTTTACATGAAGCACGCTTGCAAGCGATCCCGTTTATTCGGGAACGGGGTGAGCACGGTCTGAACGAATCGTTCGCCGAAGAGAGTGGATTTCGGCCGTGGCTGACATTGCCCATGATGATCCCCGGCGGCAACATGTGGGCCAGCACCTATTTCTTGATGACTGGGTTCCACGCGATTCACGTTTTGGTCGGTCTTATTTTCTTTGCTTATGCAATCCCCATGACGCTGGATGCGTCGAAGGCCAATTTTATTGAGAACATTGGGCTCTATTGGCACTTTGTCGACTTAGTGTGGATTTTCCTATTCCCGCTTTTGTACCTGTTCTAAATCCCGGCGCATGCGTCGAACGAATTTGCGAGTTTCATGATGACATCCACTGATGCACACGCTGACGGCCACGACGAACATCACGGCGGGATTGGGCAATATCTGGCCGTCTTCCTCGCACTTTGTGTTTTGACGGGTGCGTCGTTCTTCACCTGTTCCGACCTTTGGCCGTTCAAGGATACGCCGTCCATCGGGTGGGCGTTCATGATGGCCGTCTCGTGCACGAAAGCGCTACTCGTCATCCTGTTCTTCATGCACCTGTTGTGGGAAGCCAACTGGAAATATGTGCTGACGATTCCCGCCGGAATGATGTCACTGTTCCTCGTGTGTATGTTGGTACCCGATGTCGGGTTGAGGACGCGAAAGTACTCGGAAGAACGAAAAGTATTCGCGGCGGAAGCTCCGGTTCATGCGCCGCATGACGAGCACCATGAAGCTGGCGATGCTCATGGAGAATCAGGCAATCACGAGGATTCAGACTCACACGGCCAACCTGAATCGCATGATGGCGAAGCTGCCTAGTTCGCGTTAATCTCCGCCACGCCCGGCGGTTAGTCTTTTGGCGGAGCAGAGCGTTCTGTTGGACAAGGCATGTCCGGTTGGACCACTGGAGTACTGATGACCTCTCTTAGATTCTGGATTGCACTTTTGTTCCTTTTCGCCGGCGCCATGCTTCTTTGGTTCGCATCGGGCCTCAGCGAAAGCCGATCTGGCAGTTCGATTGCCGTCGTGGACGATGATGCTCACTCGGAGAAATTGCCATCCCTACCGGCAGGCGAATTGCTGACCGACTTCGAGTTGCAAGATCAGAATGGGGCCACCTTCGCTTCAACGTCACTGGCGGGGAAGGTTTGGGTTGGCAGCGTCTTTTTCTCGTCTTGTCCGAGTACGTGCCGGGTGCAGAACATGCGGGTCGCCGAGCTTCAAAAAGCGTTCGGGGATCAAGGGGTCGAATTCGTCAGCGTAACCTGTGATCCAGAAAAAGATACGGTTGCGACACTTGCGTCTTATTCCAAAATGTTTGACGCCGATTCCGATCGCTGGCATTTCTTGACAGGTGACTTTCCATTGATCCGACGCATCGGTGTGGAAAAATTTGGCATCGTCGTGCAAAAAGAGACGCACTCCGATCGGCTCATTCTGTTCGATCGGGACGGTTCTAAAGTCGGTTCGTATCGGTCCACGCAGAGCGAAGATTTCGGCCTTCTGAAGGATGAGATTTCCAAATTGATTTCGGTGGAGGATCAGCCCGCGTCGATGTCAGGAACTGAAACAGAAAGCGATCCGAAGGCTGAAGTGGCGAGCGAATTGCAGTCTTCTTAAGCTTTGTTCGACACCATCTCTCGCCAGGGAGGACTCGACTGTGGACTACGAAGACTATTTGAGTTCCCCTCCCAACTTGGTGCTTTCCAATCGCCTGAAGACGATAGCTTGGGTGGTCACGGCGGTCGTGCTGGTGACCGTGGGAGGGATGCGGCAGATCAAGCTACCATTGCCGGATGGTGTGAGCTTGGCGTTTCTCCCTGCTGTCCATGCGGTGTTAAACTCGTTGGTCGCCTTGTTACTCGTCGTGGCACTGGTTTTGGTCAAGCGTCGAAACATCGCAGGGCATCGGCGGGCGACTTCGGCGGCAATGGTTTGTTCGGTCCTTTTCTTGGTGGGCTATGTCGCCTACCACATCACCAACGAGCATACTTCGTTCGGTGGCGAAGGGCCGATTCGATATCTCTATTACACGCTGTTGGCGACGCATATTGTGCTGGCTGCGATTAGCTTGCCGTTTATCCTCTACACGTGGATCTACGGCGCTACGAATCAATTTGCGGCCCATCGCCGTTTGGCGAAATGGATTTATCCGATTTGGCTGTATGTCGCCGTGTCGGGCCCCATTTGTTACTTGATGTTGCGGCCTTATTACGCCTGACCGTCCGTGGGGACCAGTGACGATACGCGGTGTATACTACAGATGTAACAGAAACTGGTTTTTGACGAGCCTTGAGAATATGATCTCGCTTATCACAACACGAATCAAACTGGTGAGTTTTTCGCTCACTATTCTCTGCATGGTCTGTTCGGTCAGTTCTGCTTGCCCAACCTGCAAGGAGGGCCTGGGAAGTAGCTCGAACCTGATCAACGGCTACGGTTGGAGCATCGTGTTCATGATGTCGATGCCGTTTCTGATCTTTGCTGGCATTAGCGGCTATTTCTATTACGAGGTGTGCCGCGCACGCGCAATGCAACGCATCGCTATCGAAACGGATGCCTCCGCCGATGCGATTCCAACCGAAGCCATCTAAAGCTCGGTTCCCGTTTGTAGCGGAGGGCTACTGGGGATCGATCAACTGGTCGAAACTAAGCCACAGACTCCTCGCGTGCCGAAAGTAGAGCACCGGGAATAGGATGGCGAAAGTTACCGTGATGGTGAGCGCTGTCTTGGCCGGGTAGTCAAAGGCAAACCTGAGCACCATGAATCCGATCGTCGCGATAACGGATGTCAGGCCGTAATTGAAATAGATCGCGCCCAAATAGAAGCCCGGTTCACGTTCGTAATTCAAGCGGCACTGGGGACATTCTGGCAGCATCTTGATCATGCCTGCAAACAGTTTTCCCTGGCCGCACCGCGGACAGCGCAACAGCCACGCACGCACCATTTGGCGAAATGGCTGTCGTTTCGGTGCCGGTTGCGGCGATTCGGAGTTACCAACGTCGGCCAAAACCGCCGCCTCCCCCAATGCCACCGCCATATTGGCTCAGTGTATTGAAGTTCGAATAAGCCAGCATGGCGAACATGAACCCCAAGTATTGTCGTCCGCCGGTGAATCCCCAGAAAGCGACCGCGCCACCGACGGCGACTGAAAGCATCAGCGAATATTGCATGGCTTGATCGCTACCGAACATGAGGAAGGCGTCCCTGGCAATTTGTCCTCCATCCAGCGGATAGACCGGCAGAAGATTCAGGAGCGCCCAAAAAATGCTGACGTAGAGGAATTGAGCGACAAAGAAATAGGCTGATGCACTAGGAAGGATGTTTTGCCCCTGGAATTGGGAGGGCAGCGCGAATGGAATCGCGTAGTTTCCAACTCGCAAGACAATGATCATGGCGATGGCGGCCAAAATTTGCAGTGCTGGTCCAGAGGCGGACACGACCATGTGCTGCTGTGCTGTAAGCGGACGCGATCCGCCGTAGGAAGAACCATACGAATCGGGGACCGCCAGCCCACCGAAATGATAGAGCACGATGTGCGACGAGATTCCGTAGTGACGAAAGGCGAGCGCATGGCCCAATTCATGAATCAGGATGGAGAGCAGGATGACTGCGGTCCAAAGAATCAGTTCTTGGCCACCCAGACGTCCCCCCAACAAGACGCCCGCCAACCAAAACCAAGGCGAAATGCGGACATCGAATCCCATGATGGAGAATCGGAGATCGTAGGGTGTGCGTGCCGGTTCGCCCAACATGGTAGCCGTCCTTTGGTTAGATGCGACTCAGCTTAACGAATCGGAGTGTCGTGCGAAACATTGCCGGCGACAAAATGAGGTTTGGGAACTGGCGATTCGGGGCGAGTAAGTACGCCGGCAATGTACTCCGCCGCGCGTCTGGACGCACCCGACTCACCGAATTTTTCTCGAAGATGACGCAATTGGTTTTGAACCACACTTCGCTTGCTATCGTCTTTCAGCCATTCCACGATGTCGGCCGCCACATCAGCACTCTCATTGTGCCGCGTCAAGTATTCCGGGAAAGGGACCGTTTCGCGTGTTGTATCACTCCGTTCGATGCTTTTACATGCCAAGAGATTGGCCAGCGAAATGTACTTGGCGATCCGAAAATGGTCCTGCAGAACGAAGCCGATGCGGGACACTTTGTAAACGATCACCGACGGTTTCTCGTGATACAGCAGTTCTAAGGAAACGGAACCGGAGCAAGCGATGCAGGCGGTTGCTGCGGCAATCAGTTCGGGCGTCTTATTTACGAACAGGCTCGCTTCGACATCACGATCTTTCAGAAACTCTTGGGCCCGCGCCGCTTGGGTGGCATTGAAACTCGCGATCGCGAATCGGACATCGCTTCGCTGGCGAACGATCTGTTCCGCCGCATCGAGCATCATCTCTAAGTTGTCGTCCACTTCTTGCCGTCTTGATCCGGGCAGCAGGGTGACCAACGGGCTGTCGGCGGTCATCGAATTCACGAAGCTCTGATCGATTTCTCGAGTCGCCAGTTCATCGAAATAGGGATGCCCGACGAAATGCGCATTGCATCCTCGTTCGGAAAACCAGCGTGGCTCGAACGGCAATTTGCAAAGCACATGATCGGTCAGTCGTTTCAATTTCTTGACTCGCCAAGGTGCCCAAGCCCAGAGCTGCGGGACGCCGTAATAGAAAACGGGAATCGAATGCGCTTTGGCTCGCCGTGCGACCCACCAATTGAAACCTGGGAAATCGATCAGGACGACCGCGTCGGGTGGGTTGTCGCGAAAGCACTGGTCGGCTTGCTTGAGATAAGCAAAGAACTGAGGCAGCTTGGCGATCACGCGCAGAATCCACATGACGGCGAGCTGCGTTAGATCGGCTTCCAACTTACACCCGGCGGCCGCCATTTTCGGGCCGCCGAATCCGGTGAATTCGAAATCTTTCCGGACGGCCCGCAATTCGGAAATCAGATTGGCGCCGTGGAGGTCGCCACTGGGCTCGCCGACCGAGAAAAATATCTTCATTCGTAACCTTGCGTCCGTGCACGAATTGGGGAGGATCGAAATCGCCCAGTATTATGACCTGGGCTGGAAAGCAAATTCCAGGTCAGTCGACGACCGGAGCAGCGTCCAGCCGGTAAACGGGCGTCGGTATTTTTTCGCTGGTGAGGATTAGGCTGCGGCCGTCGTGAGCAAAGCAGATCGATTCACCCTGTTTTCTAGGCGGGACGACGACAGCCCGGCCCGCTCGGGCAAAGGCCTGAGCCCAGTTTTCCGCCGGTTCTCTCGGAAACATGTAGACGTTTCCGTACGTCGTTACCGCGGCCAGTTTTCCATCGGGAGCAATGTCGAGCCCGGTAGCACCGGCAATGGTCAGATCGGCAATTTTCTTCGCCGTAATCACGGCGTCAGATTCCTGCTCGATTGGCCAAGCAATCATGTGTAACTCGCAGCGTGGCTCCCACGTTTTCGTGATGAGCAAAATTTCATTGCGCGAGGTGTCGAATGCGACCGATTCGCAGTCTCGCGAGCCGTCCTCGTATCGAAATCGGACGGTGCGAATTAGTTCCAATTTTTCCCCAGCTGGGGGAAATGTCTCTTTGAGGAAATGGAGTTGGTAGTGATCGTAACGTCTCTTGTTGTCACCGGTGTCTGCGACGATGAGCATTGGCTGACCATCGATGGTGGCTGAGGCCATGTCTTCCCAGTCTCTCGCCTTCTTTAGAGGGAGCGACCACACACCGACGTGCTGGCCATCCGCTTCGAACGCAAACAGCCGCGGCCGGTCGCCCGAATCGTTGTGTGTCCAGAATACACTGTCTCTGACCAAAGAGGCCGCAACGCCACTACTTTCATTGATCTCTCGGCAGCTCAATTGCCCAGCTAAGCGGGCCGTTTCGTACCGGGTGCGAGTAGTCGTTGGCTCTTGGGCAACCAATGCAATTGGGCCGCAGGCGAGGCAAAACAGAAATGGAATCGACGAAATTCGTTGTCTGGAGATCAAGCTTGGTTACATCCTTGTAAGCTCTTTAGAGAAGCTTTCCATTGTTCCACGGTTGACGGAAGGGAATCGGTCTCTTGCAATGCCGCTTGGATCGCCACGCGCGAGATACCCGCTTCCAAAACGCTGCCAAGATTGTCGATGGAAATACCACCGATAGCAAAGGCTGGTAGGTGTATTTCCCGGGCGACTTCCGTCAGGAGTTGCAACCCTGGGAATGTTGTGAACGACTTGGTCGAGCTGGGAAACGTGGGCCCAACGCCGATGTAGTCGGCGCCGCTCAAGACCGCTTCACGAGCTTGTTCGATCGAGTGCGTCGAGATACCAATGAACAACTGATCGCCCACCAATCGACGGACTTCCTCGCACGTCAACTCGTCCTGTCCAACGTGAACTCCATCGGCATGGCTCAGCACAGCAATGTCGGGTCGATCGTTGATGACGGAAAGGACGGGCGGTTCTTTGGTCAACCGCGACAGCATTTTTGCACGTTGCAGCAATTCGCGGTCGGCCAGCTTTTTGTCTCGCAACTGAATGATGTCAACCTGCGCGGCCACCAATTGTGTGATGCGCCGTTCGAATGCCAATTCTGACGCGTCACCGTCGACCAGGACATAGAGTTGCCCTTGGGAAATCGCGGGCACTCGCCGATGGTTTCGGATCGCCTTTTCAAGCGTATAAAACTGATATCGGAGTTGTTCCACGTTGGTACCGAGCGCCGCATCGACCGCTTTGCCAAACTCTTCTAGGCAGCGCAGCGATTGTTTCAGCCGCGAACAGTTGGCGCCGACGACGTCTGCTAGGTCACGACGCGTCGTTTCCGATTCGGTCTGTATGTCGGTACCCACATCGTTTTGTGTGTCGCGAGCCAGCACCATCTCGGTCGCATACGGTTGAAAGTTGGTCACCAAACGGTGCCGGGCCGATTTCAATTCGCTGGCGAGGAAAGAATGGCTGATGCCAAATCGAGTGACCTCCTCCAAAACGCGAAATGCTTCGGTTGCTCGATTGAAGTTCGCATCCAGCACGCGAAAAATGGAGTGTCGATCTGGCGAGGTGGGCTGATTCATGGATTTCAAGCGGACGGCCACGGAGGTTTCCATGAGCGTTTTGGGGCCTGGCCGTTTTGGCTGGGAATCGGTTTGTTGTAACTCGTTACATCATAACAGTTTGCGTCTGTTGGAGGAATGGTCGGGATTCGCTAGAATGTGCCGCCCCTAAAACCACCCCCAAACGCTCATTCTGCGATTCCCTCGAGAAAATGGCAATTCAACACCGAAGACAAGAGGCGGCTTGGACCTGGTTTTGGCCGGGATTACCCGCTTTGTGGCATTACGGATCGGTCGCTGGACTGTTCGTCGCACTGTTCTTTTCGATTTTGCTTGCTGTAGTGGTTTTGGCGACCGCCGTCTGGCCGAATTTGCTTCGAATGGGCCCAAAGGCTGTGGTATGTTTTTCAGTGGTCTGTTACTGGGCGTTCTTCGTTCACCAGCAAATTAGGTCACAACTGAGGCTACGAAAGGAGTTACGTTCGAAGGGCGATCGTAAGCACTTGTTTCGAACGGCTCAGACGGAATACTTAAAACGCAACTGGGACCAAGCAGAAGAGTATTTGTTCCAGTTGCTCGAAGTTCATCCTGACGATGATGACGCTCGGCTCTTATTGGCGACAATGTTTCGTCGAGTTGGGCGCGTTCAGGAAGCGAGCTTGGAACTGGATTCCGTGGAACGATCGACGGGGTCAGCGACAGGACGGTTGGCCGCCGGACGAAAGTGGTCTTGGGAAATTAGAGAAGAAAGGCGTCTGTTAGCTTCACCGAAAAACGTCGATAATTCGAAATTCGTCGAAGCAGCATGAGCTGATAATTAGCAACTGGCCGGTCCTTGCGGGGGCTGTCCGCCACGAAAGCAGAAAAATCATGTACGAAAGATTCACTGACCGTGCTCGCAAGGTGATGCAACTTGCAAACCAAGAAGCGCAACGGTTCAACCACGAGTACATTGGAACGGAACATATCCTGCTCGGCCTTGTCAAAGAAGGCAGCGGTGTCGCGGCGAATGTCCTCAAGAACTTGGACGTTGACCTTCGAAAGATTCGACTCGAAGTCGAAAAGCTTGTGCAAAGCGGCCCTGAAATGGTCACGATGGGCAAGCTGCCTCAAACACCTCGAGCCAAGAAGGTCATCGAGTATTCCATGGAGGAAGCTCGCAACCTAAATCATAACTATGTTGGTACCGAGCATATCTTGCTGGGTCTCTTGCGTGAGCAAGAAGGCGTGGCGGCTCAGGTCCTCATGAACCTTGGCTTGAAGCTAGAAGAAGTCCGCGACGAAGTCTTGAACCTGCTGGGCCATGGCCTGGAAGGTGGTGAAGGCGATCGCGGAGGCCGCGAGGCGGGCGTCTCTTCCGAATCGGGCTCGTCCAGCAAGGGTGGCAAATCGAAGACGCCGGCACTCGACAGCTTCGGTCGCGATTTGACCGAGTTGGCGCGGCAAAACAAGCTAGACCCGGTCATCGGTCGTGAAAAAGAGATCGAACGGGCCGTCCAAATCCTCTGCCGCCGAACAAAGAACAATCCTGTTCTGCTCGGTGAAGCGGGCGTTGGTAAAACAGCGATCGTGGAAGGATTTGCTCAACGTGTGATCGAAGGCAATGTGCCTGAACTGCTGACCGAAAAACGAATTGTCGTGCTCGATTTGGCAATGATGGTTGCCGGTACGAAGTATCGTGGTCAATTCGAAGAGCGGATCAAGGCGGTCATGAACGAAGTTCGTCGAGCCAAGAATACGATCTTGTTCATTGACGAATTGCACACACTCGTCGGTGCCGGTGGAGCGGAAGGTGCGATCGATGCGGCGAACGTCTTGAAGCCAGCTTTGGCTCGTGGCGAAATTCAGTGCATCGGTGCAACAACGCTGGACGAATACCGCAAGTACATCGAAAAAGATAGTGCTTTGGATCGCCGCTTCCAACTGATCATGGTCGATCCGGCCACGAACGAAGAGGCGGTGGAAATCCTGAAAGGGTTGCGAGATCGCTACGAAGAACACCATCGCGTACAGATTACCGACGACGCAATCGAAGCGGCCGTCGAACTGTCCGGTCGCTACATCACCGGACGATGCTTACCGGATAAAGCAATCGATGTGATCGATGAAGCGGGGGCTCGTGTCCGCTTGCGTTCGATGACTCGACCGCCCGATCTCAAAGAGATCGACGAAGAAGTCGAACGACTGAATAAGGAAAAAGAAGAAGCGGTTGCCAATCAAGATTTTGAAAAGGCGGCAGCACTTCGTGACCAGGCCGACAAGCTTCGCAAGAAGAAGGAGACCATCACGAAGGAATGGCGTGAGAAATCGCGTGAAACCGATGGCCAAGTCGATGAAGAAGTCATCGCCGAGGTGGTTTCAAAGATGACCGGCATTCCGCTGACGCGTTTGACGACCGAAGACAGCCTCCGCCTGATGAGGATGGAAGAAGAGCTGCATAACCGAGTCATTAGTCAGCACGAGGCGATCGAGGCGATTTCCAAAGCGGTTCGCCGTAGCCGCAGCGGATTGAAGGATCCGAAACGGCCGACTGGCTCGTTTGTCTTCGCGGGTCCTACCGGTGTGGGTAAAACCTTGTTGGCCAAGGCGCTTGCCGAATTCATGTTTGGTGACGACGAAGCGTTGATCCAGATCGACATGAGCGAGTACATGGAGAAGCACAATGTCAGTCGACTGATTGGTGCGCCTCCAGGCTACGTTGGTTACGAAGAAGGTGGTCAGCTGACCGAGAAAATTCGTCGCCGACCTTACGCAGTGGTCTTGCTTGATGAAATTGAGAAGGCTCACCCCGATGTCTTCAACATGCTCCTGCAAGTGATGGAAGAAGGACGTTTGACCGACAGCTTTGGTCGTAATGTCGACTTCCGCAACGTGATCCTGATCATGACGACCAACGCTGGTGCGGGTGCGATCAAGAACGAAAAGTCGATGGTCTTCCAGAAGCCATCGGCGGACGCGTCGTACAAGGACATGAAAGATCGTGTGATGGACCAGATCGAGAAGTTCTTCCGACCTGAGTTCCTCAACCGTTTGGATGATGTGATCATCTTCCGACACCTCACCAACGATGACCTCCAAGAAGTCGTCCACTTGGAGTTGAGCAAGGTGACCGAACGGCTTGCGGAACGCGGATTGGCTCTGACCTTGAGCGAAGACGCGCAGCAATTCCTTATCAAGAAGGGATCGAACCTCGACTACGGTGCACGTCCACTACGTCGCGCCATCGAGAATTTCGTCGAAGATCCGCTCTCGGAAGAATTGCTGAAAGGGGAATTCGAAGGGAAGGACACCATTTCGGTAACAGCCGTCAAAGATGACGAAGGCAAACTGAAGCATCTGACGTTCGTTGGCTCTTTGTCGGACAAAAAGCCGGAACCGGAGCCGGTCGCCGCCAGCGAAGGCGATTCGGAAAAGTAAGCCGCTCTCGAATCGAGCAGAATCAAGCTATAACGAAGGGCCCGGGAATCATCCCGGGTCCTTTTTCATGTTCTAGCGACACCCATGGCAGTAGAAACCTACGATTGCATCGTGATTGGCGGAGGCGCGATTGGACTCGCCGTTGCCTATGAATTGTCGAAGCGAGCCGCTTCGGTAGCCGTCATCGATGCCTCATTAGCCGAGCATCAGGCTTCTTGGGCCGCCGCAGGGATTGTGCCGCCAGCTGACCGAGAACAGGCTCATGATGCCTGGCAGCGGCTCGTCGCCCGTGGCCACGAATTGCACCCGGTATGGGCCAACGAACTGCAGGAGGCGACGGGAATCAATGTCGAGTACACCAGATGCGGTGCGGTGCACTTCGCGCGCACGCCGGGAGAAGCGGCGGCGCTGCGGGCCAGTTGCCGCCAGTGGTCAGAAGATGGCGTAGCCGTCGAATCTCTGGAGCCCGCGAGTCTGTTCGAAAGAGTTCCCCCTTTTTCGCGTTCTTTCTTGGATGCCGATGCTTGGTGTGCATTCTGGGTTGCGTCGGAATCACGGCTCCGTCCTCCGAGATTCTTGCAGGCCCTCAAGGAAGCCTGCCGAACTAACGGCGTCACGTTCGTTGATTCTTCCGTCACTGACTGGACCATCACCAACAGTCGTGCTACCGCCGTGACCACCGCTCGTGGCTCATGGGCGGCCGATCGATTCTGTTTGACAACAGGTGCTTGGACTGGTCTGAGCCTCGAACGGTTGGGGGTGCGGATCGAAATGAAGCCGTGGCGGGGGCAGATGGCGTTGCTGAGAGCGGCCAACGGGGGCCAGCTCGGTCCTGTGCTGAATGAAGGGCCCAACTACATCGTTCCTCGCAGTGATGGACGAGCCGTTGTGGGATCGACGGTGGAAGATGTCGGCTTCGAAACGGGTACGACCACGGAGGCGATTGAATCGTTAGTCGAGTTTGCCCGCGCGACGCTGCCAGGGATGCGTTTTGAAGTCGAATCAACATGGTCTGGTTTGCGGCCAGGGACGGGCGACGGTTTTCCCTATTTGGGGTTCGTGCCCGGCATCGAAAACCTGTTCGTTGCCGCCGGTCATTTTCGCAGTGGGATTTCTCAGTCACCCGCGACTGCCGAATTGGTTGCGGCCCACCTTTTCGCCGAAGGGAAAGAGGCCGGGGTTCGGATGGCCTTGCCGGAGGTTGACTTGCATGCGTTTCGATTGGAACGCGAGTCCAATTAGCACCGGCGGGAAGTCAACGCGACGTGCAAAATGCCGTCCGAGTGACCCGAGCGTGGCCTATTACAACGGGCGTTTGCCGGTCGCGGGAGAGAGCAACGTCGAGCGGAAGTTGGAGTATCGAATTCAGATAGAAACGACACGGAAGAGGCCACATCGCCAGCCCGGAAATGGAAGAAAGAACCCGCGCCAAAGCGGCGCGGGCTCTCTAGAGCACCCACTCAATCGAATGGTTCATGTCGCCTCTGCGTCACCGACGCTGAGGCGTTTGGTCTTTTCTACTTACGGCGGATCAGCAGGCCAAGTAGAGCGATGGCGAAGAGGCCGATGCTCGATGGCTCTGGAACCTGGTAGTAGAGCTGATCGACGAACGAAACCGTTCCGGCGATACCATCATCAGCAGCCAGTAGAAGGATGTCCTTCTGAATTGGCAGCATCATGACAGGATCGGTCCATTGATCTGTTGCACTGTCAGTGTTCATGACAGTGTCTGAAAGTTGTTGGACAACACCGTTGTCGAAAACGTTCAGGCTAATGTCGCTGAAGGTCGGAAGGAATGTTTCAGAAATCTGAACCAAACCGCCCGATCCCGAGACTTGCGTGTTGGCAAGAAGCGCGGCACCAACGATGAGCGGTGCCGGAGCCGAAACCTTGTAAGACAGGAGTGCGTCAGATGCACCGCCACCTGGTAGATCGAGGAACGCTGCTTGGAAGCGAATGCCGTAGACGTCATCCGAAGTGCCAGCCATGCCGTCTGGTCCGCATTCAGCGATGGGGATCACGTTGACGTCAGCAGCCATCGGGTTGTCGCCAGTGAAGGCGTAAGCGAATTCGGTGAACGTTTTGTCGCCAGCCGAGATCGTTGCGGTTCCATCGATCAGGTCTTGCAGGCTGACTGCAGGACCAATGGTCGTGATGGATGCAGCGCTGACGACGGATGCTGAAAGCAGCACCAAAAATAGTGAAAGTTGAGTTCTAAGCTTCATGAGATCTCTCCATTCGATAAAGGTGAAGGCGGATAAACCGCCCATCAGAACTGCCCGGTGCTCACAGAGCACGTTCTGAGTAGGTACAAAAAAACGTCATCCGACAGCTAAACGCCTAGGCGCTTAGCGGTGGGACAACGTTTCTTATGGGTCGGCAGTGGCTGCTCTTTTAACTTCTAGATTTGAGTCTTAGTTCACTAGATCACGTACAGGCAACGCAAACGAAAAAAGGAACGCAAACAGCACCTAAGCGGTGCTATTCGCGTTCCTTCTTGTATTTGCGTCGGCAGTGGCATTCTCACGGGTTATGGGTACGGAGTTCGTCTCCGCAACTGCCACTCTACCAACCCGTGCGCTCGCTGCAACTTGATTTAGGAAAAAAAGACGGAAAATTATCGAATGTGCCTTGTTTCCCTAGCTTGACTGGAGCGCTCCAAAGAACACAAATTAGGCCGCTTCGGGGCGAACAGAGACGATCTCTTCGGAAATTGCCTCGATTTGCGCCGCATCGATGAAATTTCTTTGCTCGGCAAATCCGACCAGTAATGCCAAATCGCACAGTCGGTTAACGCGCCGAGCGACTCCCCCAGAGTGGTGGAAAATCGACGATTGGGCCGCTTCCTCGAAAATCTCTTGCTGTGCGCCAGCGGTCTCAAGCCGGTGATCAATATAGGCGTACGTTTCTTCTTCAGTGAAGGGTCGAATCAGCGATCTCACTGCAATACGATCATCAAGGCCCGGGCATCGTGCGAGATAATTGAGCATCTGCGGCTGTCCAACCAAGATCAGGGAGAGGCACCGTTCGCCGTCAAACTCGAAATTCAAAAGCAGGCGGAGTGCTTCCAGCGTTTGCGGATCACTTAAGAGGTGGGCTTCGTCGACGACTAGGGTGGCGTGATTTCCTTGTGCCGAGTTCTCCTTCAAGAATTGGCCCAGTCGTCGGATGTTGGCCTGTAGTTCGTCGGCAGGATCGGCCTGGCAGATCTCTGCGGTGAGATAGCTTACCAGTTGCGCGTGTGGCAGTTGCGGGAACACGATATGCACGCAGGGAGCGAATCGCTCGGGCAATTGTTCCATTAGTCGATGGACCAATAATGATTTTCCGACTCCGGCGATGCCTGTCAGAACGGCAGCGCCACGTCCGTTCTCGACGGCGTACCGAAGCTTCAACTCGGCACCCTGATGTGGTGCGCTCGAGAAGAACTCGCTGGCCTGGGCGATGTCTTCGAAAGGTCTCTTTGTCAGTCCCCAATGTTCTTCGTACATACCTACCGTCCTCTTACTACCTACCGCTCTTGTTGCTTTGCTTGCCGTCGGTGTTTGACCGTCGATGTTTTGATTTTTGATCTAAGGGGCACGAAAATTCTCAACGATGGAGACTTTCTGCAGGCCTTGGTCGACCAATCGTCTTCTGACATCGGCAACTTGTTCGATCGAAGTCTGTCGAACGTCTTGCACGACGAGGACGTTACCAATGGCCTGCTGGGCAGCCGGTGAAAACCACTGGTAGGCTGCGTCATACATTGGTCCGGCGTCCAGGATGACTAACTCAAAGGCGTCGGCCAGTTGAAGAAGGACCGAACTGCCTAATTCTCTGTCAGATTCTGCCGCTAAAAGCCCGCTCTTGGGTCCCAGTGGCAGGACGGTGAGGCGGTCGGAAATCGAACGGACGGCGGTTTCACTCAAAGGGAGTTGAGAAGAAGACTCCTCCCAGCCGTGTCCGAAGGATAGCCCCAGTGATTCTGCCAAACGGGGCCGCATCACATCGCCGTCGATCAAAGCGACGCGACCGGTAAACATCGAGGCCCATCGAGCCAAGCACAGGGAGAGTGTCGTCCCGCCTTCTCCGCGGCCGAACTGCGTGACGGCGACGACTTTTGTCCCTTGCCAAGCGTCGGCCAGGATGGCGCGGACGAAATTGGAAAGTGGCTCAGACCGAGTTGCATCCAGTTGATTGCAGACGCTCGGCCACTGGAAATGATCGACTTCCCAGGCGGCGTTGAAGGCACTGAGGACGGGGCGCGGTGCGTTCGCCTGGTGCGGCGGAGTCGCCGGTGTTTGGTCAAAGCGGCTGGCGGCGTTCGAGAGCGCCTGGTTCAGTGATGGCGTTGCTAGTGGCTTGATCGGTTGAGGCGTTGGTGCTGGCCGCTGTTGAGGCGCTGGTCGCCGACGCGCTGGCTTCGCCTGCGGGCTTGCCGACTTGTGAAAAGCAGAGGCCGGAATGTGAGGCGCAGGAACGACGCTGTTGATTTGCGGATCGATACGCAGTTCGATCAGTTCTAGCTCGCCCTCCTTCGTGACCGGCGCCGGCTTGGGGATTTTTGGTGGCGCTGGTTCTGTTGGCTGCGGTGCGACCGGAATGGCGCCCGCCATCGCAACTTCCGAAACGTTCAATTGGCTCGCCGGATTTGCGACGAACTCGGTGACTCGAAATTGCCTCGTGCCGACCGTGAAGCTGCGTTGCCGAGTTGCCTCGTCTTTTGCGTCAAGGGGCGCCGACTCATTCATCACCTCTTGATAGGCTTGGATGAATGCTTTGTCTGTAGAGCTCATCGTGTCATCTTTTGTGGATGGATGGGAAGACATGGATTGCCGTTCAATTTGTTACGGGAAACTTTTCGATCGTCCCGCGAAGTTGTGCTGGGTTGGTCGGTGCCGTGACCGTTGGAGTGGCCGTTTCCAACTTCAAGTCAAATTGAGATTCGACAGGAAATTGCTGGAAGGCATCCGACATGGGGATTGCGTCTGGCCTTTGCGCCAGCCTTGGTGAGTCTCGTTCGATCGATTCGGTTGGTGGCATGATCGGCCATTCGAGCGCTGGTTCGGGATCCGGAAGCGCTGGTGCCCGTGGCATTTCTGCGGCCAATTCCATTGCTTGGGTTGAATCTTCGGCGAGTTCTGGGAAGCCCGTCACCGGGTATTCGGGCAATTCCGAAAGGCTGTTTTCGGGTGGCATTTCCAGTGGCACCGCTTCGGCCGGTAGTGGTTCGGCGGGGTCGGCTTCGTCAACCAGATCCTGGTCGTCTTGCGTGTTCAGGCCGAGTTGCGACTCATGGAGCGGTGCTGCGACGGCCAACTGATCTTGGGTGGCAAGCGGCACTTCCAATTCCTGCGTGGGCACAGCATCGACTTGTTGTTTCTGAATTCGCCCGACTTCGGTGAGGCTATGGAAGGCCAAATAGAGCAACAGGGCACTGATCAGGATGCCGCTGGAAACCCGAAACCAGTCGCGTGTAATCGGGGCGGCATCAATCTGGGGCGAGACCGCTTCGGCAGTCGGGCTGCTGGGTCGATGAGCCTCGTCAAAGATCCGGCGGGCTCCGGCGGGACTCTGAGGCGAGGGAGCCTGCACATTGGGTAGCGCAGCGACGACCAGTGAATCCCGATTGCCAAGGCGGCCCGATTCGTGGCTGGTACTATGCCTGCGGCGAGGCCGGATAAGATTCGATTCTGAAGTGTGACCGTGCATGCAACTTGTGTCTGTGGTACGAATGTTTGGAGAGACCTTGCGCGCAGCGAGCGAGCTTCCTGTTATTCGTAACTATCGGTACCGGTTGTCGTGTTCTTGAGACTTGTGCCGATTGGCGAGAAATTCCTGCAGCGCACAGCGGAATAGGCTCGGTCCGATCCGCCTCAGGAGGGCTCGCACCGCTTGCTTTGCTTGCGCGCTAAGTGAAAATGAGTAATTCCTCTTTTGGTCTGTGACCGGACTGCGAATTCTCGCACCGATCGTCTACTCCAACCTAAGAAACCGATTTGATGCCTAGCTTGATTGAAGATGAACGTGGATTGCTGTTCGAGCAGCTTCTTGCTGAACGTGTTCTCGTGTTGGACGGCGCCATGGGCACGATGGTGCAAGCATTGGACCTCACTGAGGAGGATATGCGCGGGGAGCGTTTTAAGGGGCATGGCAAGGACCTTGTTCGCTTTGTCGACATTCTCAGTTTGACGCACCCGGAAAAACTAACCGGCATCCATCTGGAGTATCTCAACGCCGGCGCGGATATCGTGACGACAAACACGTTCGGCGCCAGTTTGGTCGGCATGGACGAGTTTGATCTGCCCGACGAATTGGTTCAGGAAATCAATGCAGCCGCCGTAGCGTGTGCTCGCAAAGCGACGGACGAGGTGACGGCACGCGATCCAAGCCGGCCGCGATTCGTGGCAGGCTCGATCGGTCCCACGGCGAAACAGATGTCGATATCGACCGATGTCGAAGATGCGGCGTTTCGTGGCGCCACCTTCGATCAGATGGTCGATTCTTATTACGGCCAAGTGAAAGCGTTGGTGGAAGCAGGGGTCGACGTCTTGTTGCCGGAAACGGTCATCGACACGTTGAATCTGAAATCGTGTCTCTTTGCAATCTCGAAGTACTTTGAGGAAGCGGGTGCTCGAGTTCCCGTGATGGTTTCTGGAACCTTCAACGAAGGCGGCGTGACGTTTGTCTCCAGCCAGATGGTCGAAGCGTTCTGGAATTCGATCAGCCACTTTCCGCTCACCAGCGTCGGCATGAATTGCGCGCTGGGCCCCGAGTTGATGCGACCTCACGTGGAAGAGCTTGCACGAGTATCGACGGCCTACGTCAGTTGCCACCCGAATGCTGGTCTGCCCAATGAAATGGGTCAATACGATCTTAGTCCTGAGGGCATGGCGGCGATTGTCGGCGAATTTATCAAGGAAGGCTGGGTCAATATCGTCGGCGGTTGCTGTGGTACCACGCCGGCTCATATTTCGGCGATCGCCGAGGTGGCTCAAGGAGCGACGCCTCACCGTCCGACAAAGGTCGCGTCGCTGACAAGGTTGTCAGGAACTCATCCTCTGACCATGCGGGCCGACGCGAATTTCATGATGGTGGGCGAGCGCACCAACGTGACCGGTTCTCGCAAGTTTGCCCGTCTGATTCGCGAAGACAAATTTGAAGAGGCGGTCGAAGTGGCTCGCCAGCAGGTACGTAATGGCGCTTCGGTGATTGATATCAACATGGACGATGCGCTGCTCGATGGCGAAGCGGCCATGACGCGGTATCTGAATCTGATCGCTGGCGAGGCCGATATCAACACGGTGCCAGTGATGATTGATAGTTCGAAGTGGACCGTCATTGAGGCCGGCCTGCGTTGCCTGCAGGGCAAGGGCATTGTGAATTCGATCAGTCTGAAGGATGGCGAAGAAGAATTCCTACATCGTGCACGCCTGGTGCGTTGGTACGGTGCGGCGGCCGTTGTGATGGCCTTTGATGAGCAGGGGCAAGCGACCGAAATTGACAAGAAAGTCCGGATTTGTAAGCGGGCTTATGACCTCCTAATCGAGAAAGTTGGGTTCGCGCCGGAAGATATCATTTTCGACCCCAATATTTTGACGGTCGCCACAGGCATCAGCGAACACGATAACTACGCCATCAACTTCATCGAGGCGACTCGCCAGATTAAAGCGCTGTGCCCGGGCGCCAAAGTGTCGGGCGGCGTTAGCAATATTTCGTTTTCCTACCGCGGCAACGACGTCGTGCGCGAGGCGATGCATTCGGCGTTTCTGTACCATGCGATCGAAGCGGGGCTCGATATGGGCATCGTGAACGCGGGCCAGTTGGAGATCTACGAGCAAATCCCCAAGGAGCTGCTCGAACGAGTTGAGGACGTGCTGCTGAACCGTCGCCCCGACGCGACCGATCGACTCACCGAGTTTGCCGAAACGGTCAAAGGGCAGGGCGGCAAAAAGGCGGCTGCAGACGATTTGAGTTGGCGGGAGGTCGAAGTTGAGGAGCGACTGAAGCATGCTTTGATCAAAGGGATCGACAAATTTGTCGTCGAAGATACCGAAGAGGCGCGTCAAAAATATGATACCTGCCTGAAAATCATCGAAG
This sequence comes from uncultured Pirellulaceae bacterium, assembly GCA_964480915.1. GTDB lineage: Bacteria > Planctomycetota > Planctomycetia > Pirellulales > Pirellulaceae > CAWGCE01. The sequence continues at coordinate 117,407 of CAYZRS010000002.1, forward strand.
GTCCGATGATGGATGGCATGTCGATCGTTGGTGACTTGTTCGGCGAAGGAAAGATGTTCCTGCCGCAGGTCGTGAAGTCGGCTCGCGTGATGAAGAAGGCAGTGGCCTATCTGGAACCGTACATGGAAGAGGAAAAAATCGCGGCGGGAACTCAGGAATCGGCGGCCCGCGCCAAGGTGGTCATGGCGACGGTGAAAGGAGATGTGCACGACATTGGGAAAAATATCGTGGGCGTTGTGCTGGGTTGTAACAGCTACGAAGTGATCGATCTGGGCGTCATGGTCTCCTGCGAAAAAATCTTGCAAGCTGCCAAGGAGCACAACGCCGACGTCATCGGTCTCTCCGGACTGATCACACCCAGCCTTGACGAGATGGTCCATGTCGCGAAGGAAATGCAGCGTCTCGAGCTCGATGTGCCACTGCTGATCGGCGGTGCGACGACCAGCGTGAAGCACACGGCGGTTAAAATTGCGCCGCAGTACAAGAATCCGGTCATCCACGTCAACGACGCGTCACGGAGTGTCGGCGTCGTCGACAAATTGGTCAGCGATGAATTGCGTGACGAATTGGTCGCGAAGAATGTAAAGCTCCAGCAGCAGATGGTGGATTCTTATCAACAGCGGCAAGTCAAGCTGGTCCCTTATGACGACGCATTCGCAAGACGATTTCAGACTGACTGGTCCGATGTTGCGATTGCGAAGCCAGAATTTACTGGCACGCGCGTGATCAAGAACATTCCACTGGAAGAGATTGTGCCATTTGTCGATTGGTCGCCTTTCTTCATGGCTTGGGAGCTGAAGGGCAAGTACCCCAAGATTCTTGATGATGCGGTCGTCGGCGAGACTGCCCGCGAGCTGTTCGCCGACGCGCAGACGATTTTAAAGCGAATTTTGGACGAGAAGTTGCTGACGGCGAAAGCCGTATACGGTTTCTGGCCGGCAGCTTCGGATAAGGATGATGTCGTTCTGTTTACTGACGAGAGTCGCTCGGCAGAGTTGTGTCGTTTCCATATGTTGCGTCAGCAATGGGAACGGAAAGGGCAAAAGGATTTCCGTTCGCTGGCCGATTATGTGGCACCTTTTGAATCGGGCCGCGAAGATTACGTCGGTGCGTTTGCAGTGACGGCTGGGGTCGGTGCGGAAGAGCTCGCGAAGCAGTACGAAGCAGAGCACGACGATATGAATGCGATCATGGTCAAAGCGCTCGCCGATCGATTGGCAGAGGCGCTTGCCGAGAAAATGCACAAGCAGATTCGGCAGGAGTGGGGCTATGGCTCGGACGAATCGCTATCGAACGACGACCTGATTTCGGAAAAGTATCGTGGCATCCGACCGGCTCACGGCTACCCAGCGTGCCCCGATCACACGGAGAAACGGACGTTGTTCGATTTGCTCGACGCTGAAAAAAGCGTGGGCATGGAATTGACCGAAAACTTTGCGATGACGCCTGCCGCCAGTGTTTCGGGTCTTTACTTCGCTCATCCCGAATCGCGATATTTCGCCGTCGACCGGATTACTCGCGATCAGGTGGAAGACTACGCGGCTCGCAAGCAAATGGATGTGACGCAAGTCGAACGTTGGTTGGCGCCCAATCTTGGCTACGACGCTTAAAGGGTGGCGACCGGATGGTCTCCGATTGCGCCAGCGTTGTGTCGAGCCATCGACGATCGTACGCCCTGGGTGTGTTCCGGCGCTGCTGGTCGGGTCTTTCCTTACGACCAGCTGGCTCACTCTCAAACAGAGCGTGCGGGGCTTGCATACCAGCACGAGCAGCCACGTCAATTGACACTCTAGACGCGACCGGTAGGATGACTTGTTACATGTTATGCGCATCGAATGAGCTGTTGCGGTAAGTGTTTGTCGAGGCTGGCTCATTTGTTCTTCAAGGAAGCTGTATTTTCGATGACAACTCAATTGGAAGCCGCTCGGGCCGGCGAGATTACGCCAGAAATGGAATTCGTTGCGAAGCGGGAATTGTTGGCACCGGAATTGATTCGCGACGAAGTAGCCATCGGTCGCATGGTCATTCCGGCAAATACAAATCACTTGGCCGGCTGCCTCGAACCGATGGCAATTGGAATTGCAGCGAAGTGCAAGATCAACGCCAACATTGGCAACTCGGCGGTTACTAGTGATGCGACTGAGGAACTTGAGAAACTGCACATGGCAGTTCATTTTGGTGCCGATACTGTCATGGATCTGTCGACCGGCAGCAATATTGACACGATTCGTCGCGAGATCATTGCCAAGTCGCCCGTCCCCATCGGCACCGTTCCGATTTACCAGATGCTGGAAGAACTGGGTGGCGACATCGAAGAGATGAAGGCACAGCATTTTCTCGACATGGTGGAGCACCAAGCCAAGCAGGGCGTCGACTACATGACGATCCATTGCGGTGTCTTGCTCGAGCATCTTCACATGACTATGAATCGAGTCACGGGGATCGTCAGCCGTGGCGGATCGTTGATCGCGAAATGGATGATGGCCCACCGTAAACAGAATCCGCTGTATACGCATTTTGAAGATCTGTGTGACATCATGCGGCAGTATGACGTCACCTGGAGCTTAGGAGACGGCCTGCGACCTGGTTCGATCGCGGATGCGAGCGATGAAGCTCAATTTGCGGAACTCGACGTCTTGGGTGAACTGGTCGAACGAGGCTGGGCCAAAGGGACGCAAGTGATGGTCGAGGGTCCTGGCCATGTGCCGATGGACCAAATCGATATGAACATCAAACGTCAGATCGAAGTGTGCAAAGGAGCACCTTTCTACGTGCTCGGGCCGCTCGTGACCGACATCGCGCCAGGGTACGACCACATCACCAGTGGCATTGGTGCCGCTTTGGCCGGTTGGAGTGGCGCGGCAATGCTTTGCTATGTCACTCCGAAAGAGCACCTCGGGCTGCCAGATGCCGAAGACGTGAAGCAGGGAGTCATCGCTTACAAGATTGCAGCGCATGCGGCCGACCTCGCACGGCATCGGCCAGGCGCACGCGATCGGGACGACGCGTTGTCGAAAGCTCGGTTCGAGTTTGATTGGAAAGAGCAATTCCGTCTCTCTCTCGATCCGGAAACGGCACAGCGGTACCATGATGAAACATTGCCGCAAGACACGTTCAAGAGTGCTCACTTCTGCAGCATGTGTGGTCCGAAGTATTGCTCGATGAAGATTACTGAGGATATTCGCGAGATGGCAAAGAACGGTGGTCTGGTCCAGATCGAAGAAGCGACTCCGCCGCAGGGCTAATCGGTCAAGCCAAAGTGCCGACAGGATTCGTGGCTGTGAATCGATTCGCTTAACTCAACAAGACCCGCGCCAAGTTTGGTGCGGGTTTTTTATGCCGATCTGCGAAAGTTATCTCGAACCGACCTTGTCATGATGCCGGCAAAACGAAGAATCAGCTCCAGGCGAGTCTTCCATTTCAACCCAGATTGGTCATTTCGTGGTCGATACTGAACCCACCGATGTTGCAGAGACGAATGCTGCTGCCGGCGTACCCGTTGGCAAAGAGAAGTTATTCAATCGCGGTTATCTCTCTCTCCTCGGGTCGCAGTTCTTCGGCGCGGCGAACGACAACATCCTCAAGCAATGCTTGACCTTCATGATCGCGACCGGCATCTGGTCGGGCAGTCTGAAAGATGGCGGGCTGGGTGAAGGTGGACAGGTCGTGCCGGCGCTGTTGTTGACGGTGCCGTTTATTCTGTTGTCCGGCTACGCCGGCCAAGTTTCCGATCGCTTTAGCAAGCGGACCGTCATGCTGTGGGTGAAGTTGGCCGAGATTCCCATTGCGCTGATTGCCTTCCTGGGATTTTATTGGGGCAATCTGTGGATCGCATTGGGGGCCATGCTGTTGCTTTCGGTCCAGAGTTCATTCTTTGGACCTGCCAAGTATGGTGTGATTCCAGAGATTGTCGGAGAGCAGCATTTGAGCATGGCCAACGGCCTCATCAATATGTTCACCAATCTGGCTGTGATTACGGGCTCTCTATTGGCCGGCCCCCTGTCAGACGTTTTCAACCCGCAGCAGGTCGTGGGAGAACCGCCGGTGCAGGCGGTTGCTTGGGCGCCCGGCGCGGCGCTGGTGGTCGTTTCGATCTGTGGTTTGTTGGCGATTTTGTTCATGCCGCAGGTCAAGCCGGCCAGTCCCGATTTGAAGTGGGACCTTAATCCGTTTCGTACCTACTTTGACTCGATCAAAGTGATGGCTCAAGGACCATTGCTATTCGTCGTCTTGGCGTGGGCCGGTTTCTACATGATTGCGATGTTGGCGATGATGATTCTGCCCGAGTACGAAGCGATCCTTGAGATTTCCTATACGAAAACAAGTTATCTGCTGGGCATCTTAGGCGTTGCGGTTGCTCTTGGCAGCGTGATCACGGGGGTCGTCTCTGGGAAGCAGATACGTCCCTGGCTGGTGCCGTTTGGTGCAGTCGGAATGACGGTCTCGTTCTTTACACTCGGCTGGGTGACACCGACTTACGGTTCGGTTGCGCTGCTGATTTTCACGGCGGGCTTTTTTGCCGGCTTTTACATCGTACCCCTGCAGGCATTGATTCAAATTCTCTCGCCGGAGGACGAGCGAGGACGCATTATTGGGACCTCTGGTGCCATCTCTTTTTGCTTCAGCTCCTTGGGCCCGATCGTTTTCTGGATTGCCACGAACCGTTGCCAGATGGAGCCCAATCGCGCGTTCCTGATCTGTGGTTTTCTCGCGTTGATCGGAACAATCATGGGGATTACCAAACTGAGAAAAATGAACACGACGTCCGCTGTCGCCAACCTGCCGAAACCATGAGCTAACGACTATGGAAGCAAAGACCGTCGCCGATTCGCGCATCACCTTGCACCAATTCATGATGCCCGAACATGCCAACCTGCAGGGCAACGTCCACGGTGGCATCGTCATGAAGCTGGTTGATGAGGCTGGAGCCCTGGCCGCCATCAAACATGCGCAGCGCCCCGTCGTCACCGTCACGATCGACTCGATGACCTTCTTGTCTCCGGTGCACGTTGGTGATGTGATGAATTTGTCGGCGCAGATCATTCGAGTTGGCAAGACGTCGCTTGAGGTCGAGATTCGAGTCGTCGCCGAAAATCCCATTACGGGGGAGGAGACGCATACGAATTCAGCGTACGCGGTTTACGTGGCGCTGGATGACGAAGGTCGACCGGTCAAAGTGCCCAACTTGAAACTCGAATCGGACGACGAACGCCGCCGAGCGGCCGAAGCGGCCGATCGGCAGAAGCATCGTTTGGAACAGCGTAAGCTCATGGAACGGCCCGGCAGTGCCTAACGGACTTTGGATCTGAAATGGTTGCCTATTCGCTCTCCGTTGCTCCTGAGTTCTTGCGGCTGCGTTGCTTCGCCATCGCTTTCCTGACCTTTTCCAACGACCTGACGTCACGGGTCAGCTCGATGATCACCGGATGACGTGAACCGTATTCGTTGCGTGCTTCTTTCAATTTCGATTTGGCAAAAGCAAGCTCGACGTCGACGAGCGATCGAGTTGAATCTTTCTCTTGAGCCAGCAACCATTTAGCAACGGCTCCATAGTTCTCGACGCGGTCGATGGGGAGCCAGGTTGCCTTCGTTTTGTCCTTTTTCTGGCCCTCTTCGATGAGCAACCACCAGGCGTCGCCCGAAGAGTTGTGCACGAGCACGGCGCCACCAGCGACTCGAGAAAGTGTATAAGCAGGATCGGGCCGTTTCGGATCCCAAACTGGCTGTGGTTGAGCCGCAGCGGCCGAACAAAGAAAAGCGAAGGCGATGAGCTTCAGAACAACCGTCTGAGCGAAACACGTTTTGGAAGAATTCATGAAACTGCCCCAAGCTGTTACCGAGTGTCTGTTCTTAGTCTGCTCCGGGCTGGATCGACGGTCAATACGATGAGGATACGAATCTTCTGCCGTTGAGGCTCAATCTCCCCACTTTCGCCGCGCTTCGGGTAAGGGGTAGTCCATGATCGGTAGGTCGATGCCGGCGACCTCTTTCAACCGTCGCCAACCGCGAGTCACCAACGACTGTTCCTCGCGCACGAAGGAAGCATCCATCGTCCGTTTGTCGAATGTGCCCTCAACGGTCATCGGTTTCCAGTCATCGTCCTGGATGAACTGTGCAAGTACGGGATTGCAGCGAATATGGCGTTCTGGCTGATCATGAAGCGTTTCTGGATCGACGCGACCAATCACGTATCGGAGATACAAGTCGCTATCTAGAACACTTTCCACGTCCTGGCCGCACACGTCGCAAATGTATCCTTCGTCACACTTCGCCACAGTTTTGTTCTCGTGAGTTGGGCCAGATGACGTCGTTCATGGAATAGAGACCTGGCGATTGTTGGCATACGAATTTCGCAGCCGACAATGCTCCCAGGGCGTAACAATCACGGTTGCTGGCTTTCACCGTAAGTTCGATCGACTCGCCCAGCATACCAAACACGATCCGATGCTCGCCCGGATTGTCACCCGAGCGGATGGCGTGATAACCAATTTCGTTTTGTGGACGAGCGCCTGTTTGCCCTTCGCGACCATGTTGCTCGTGCGGCATGTCCATCACGTCGGCGATGATTTCTCCAAACTTCAAAGCGGTGCCACTTGGAGCATCTGCTTTGAATCGATGGTGCGTTTCGACAATTTCTACGTCGACACCGGAAGAGACGGCCCGCAATGCCTCGCCGGCCGCTGCCGCCAGTTTCATTGCGACATTCACTGCCAAGCTCATGCTGGGCGCCCAAACGACCGGCTGTTGGGTCGCCAGTTGCGTTAGTTTTTCGATCGTCGATTCTCCCAGGCCCGTCGTCGCGACGACGAGCGGGACTTGGTGCTCCTGCGCCTGATCGATGATCTTGTCGGTCGCAGCGGGGGTCGAAAAATCGATGATGGCCGATACCGTCGTCGCGATGTTTGTGCCGAGAGGAACGCCGAGCTCGCCAATGCCCGCGAGCAGCCCCGCATCGGTGCCGATCTGAGGATGATCGGCCGCGTCGATCGCACAGGCGATCGTGAGCGTCGGGTCTTCGTGGCCGAGAGCAATCAGCCGCTGTCCCATGCGACCTGCGGCGCCGTGAATGGCGATCGTTGTCTTGTTCATGTGAACAGTGTAACGAAACGTCTCGCATTCGAGCAGATGGTCGCCGTGCCTAACGCGGCCTTCGATTGCCTAGCCGTAGAGCTGGATCGCCTTGATGATTTCGTCCAGGTCGTTGGGGACGGCGACGGCGCGGTTAGCAAACGACGCGGTTTTCACTCCGCGCGTTCCCAACACTTCATTGAAGACCTTTTGGTCGGTGGTGTGATAGGCGACGGTCGCTTTGGGATCCTTGAGCTGATGCCCGGTCAGGATACAGACGACTCGATCCGACTTCGCGATGACGCCCTCTGCTCGCAATTTTTTCGTTCCGGCCACGCTCGCCGCACTGGCCGGTTCGCAGCCGATGCCACCGGCACCTACTTGAGCCTTCGCGTCGAGGATCTCTTGGTCGGTGACTTCGCGGACGACGCCATCACAAAATTCCAAAGCACGCAGGCACTTCGTCAGGTTGACCGGACGATTGATCTCGATCGCACTGGCGATCGTATCTGCCTTGGCCGATTGTTTGTCAAGTTCGTCGTAATACTCGCAAACGGGACTCAAATTCGCATTACCGCCTTGCCAACGTACATTGCGATGTTCGTACAACTCGTGCAGTGTATTGGCCCCAGCCGCGTTGATGACGGCCAGTCGCGGGACTCGATCGATCAGGCCGAGTTCCTTCAGCTCCATGAACGCTTTACCGAAGGCAGATGAGTTTCCTAAGTTTCCACCCGGCACCACGATCCAGTCGGGCGGTTCCCACTGCAACGCTTCCAGAACGCGGAACATGATTGTCTTTTGACCTTCCAAACGGAAGGGATTGACGCTGTTGCATAAATAGATGCCCAGCTTCTTCGAGACTTCTTGGACACGTGCCATCGCGTCGTCAAAGTCGCCAGAGATCTGCACGGTCAGTGCGCCGAATTCGAGTGCCTGCGAAAGCTTGCCGTAAGAAATTTTTCCACTGCCGATAAAAATCAGAGCTTTCATCATGCCAGAAACGGAACAGTACATCGCCAGCGATGCGCTGGTATTTCCTGTCGAGGCACAAGCGGCCCGTTTGGCGCCGATGCGGCGTGCGTGCGTGAAGGCGGCGGTCATGCCGTTGTCTTTGAAACTACCGGAAGGATTCATGCCCTCGTACTGAAGGAACAGGCAGCCAGGATCGGACCCGGTGAACTGGGCGACTTTGTCGGCCTTTTGCAGCAACGTCTGACCTTCACCGACGGTGACGACGTGCTGCGGATCGGTGAATGGCAGTAGTTCGTGGAATCGCCACACGCCGCTAAAGCAGAGCGGGTCGTGCCGCTGTTGCCATTTTTTTTCGAAATGACGGAGCGAATCGGGGACCGACAATTTGTCCCATTCGTATTTGACGTCCAGCAACGAGCCGCATTTCGTGCAGCCGGTGAGCACCTCATCGACGGCGAATGTCGCGCCGCAGGCCGGGTTGATGCATCGCTGACACACAAATTCTTCGGTGGATCGCCGAGGCGATTCGTTGGAGGTTGACGTTGTGCTCAACGGAGGATGTCCAAAATTGTGGTTCTGGGGAACTTTCGGTCGGCAAAGGGGGGGCTCAGTCTATTGTTTTCGGCATTCTGAGTGTCCGAATTGTTCCCGAATGTCGAATGCAGGCACCGATTCTTGAATGCGTAAGTGTAACTTACAAAAAGGCTTGTAGCGACGAATGGCTGTCTTGAATGCCACCGGGGCAGTTTGACACCCCCTGCTAGCGGCCCTAGAATGCTTCCGCGCGGCCAGATCGAGGTACAGTTTATAGGGTTTTCAGATGAAAACGATGAAAAAAGCGGACATGAAAGTCTATCGGGAACGGCTCATTCAGCTGCGCGCCCGGTTGCGTGGCGATGTCTCGGCCATGGCCAGCACGGCATTGGATGGCAACAACGAAAATACGATGCCAATCCATATGGCCGACGTCGGTAGTGACAACTTTGAGCAAGAATTCACGCTCAGCCTGATGGAGAACGACGGCGAAACGATCGAAATGATCGAAGGAGCTCTTGAGCGGATCGAGGCCGCGACGTATGGTCGCTGCGTCGAGTGCGAAGGGGTTATCCCGAAAACTCGCTTAAACGCCATTCCTTACACCCCCTTCTGCGTGAAGTGCGCGAGCCAGATTCAAAGCCGATAGATTCATCTGGGCCGGTTCTGTTGAGTCGGTTTGAGCGGTCGCGTCGAGCGATGGTGGCGACGTTGATTGCCGCCATGGGGTGCTGGTTAGATCTTTCGACCAAAGCTTGGATCTTTGCCAAGCTGGGACCTCCGCCGAGCAAAATCTGGTGGTTCATTGAAGGCTTCTTCGGGCTCGAAACAGCAGTCAACTACGGTGCCCTGTTCGGTATGGGCCAAGGACAGACGGGCTTGTTGTCGATCGTGGCGATTGGTGCCCTGGTCGGTATCCTTTGCTGGCTGTGGTTTGGAAACGCGACTTCATCTTGGTTGTTGACGATTGCGTTAGGGCTGATGCTGGCTGGTGTCATGGGGAATTTGTACGACCGGTTGGGATTCTGGGGTGTGCCTGGTGTTCGCGATTGGATCCTGTTCCGATTTGGTCGGTTTACTTGGCCCAATTTTAATGTGGCCGATATGTGTCTGGTCGTGGGAGCTGGCGTATTGATCCTCCACTCATTTGAGGTCGAGCGGGCTTTGAAGGCCGAGCAAGCTGCAGCGGCAGAGCAACCCTCATGAATGCGGTCCCCGGATCAGAATCACGAAACGAGCGTTACCAGTTTGCTCAGACGATTGCCAAAGAAGCGGGTGAAGTCACGCTGCGCTACTTTCAAAAATCGTTCGCGGTGGATCGCAAAGGGGATGGAACGCCGGTCACGATTGCTGATCGGGAGGCCGAACTTCACCTGCGTGATCGCATCGCGTCCCAGTTTCCTGATGATGCCATTCTGGGAGAAGAGCACGGCGAGCAACCGGGAACGTCCGGCTACCGTTGGATCTTGGATCCGATCGATGGCACCAAATCGTTCGTCTCAGGTGTGCCGCTCTACACGACGTTGATTGGCGTGCTGGAAAACGATGTGCCTCAGATGGGCGTCATCGCCGCGCCGGCGCTCGACGAAATGATCCATGCACAGGTTGGCAAGGGCGCCTGGTACGAGCAACCGAACTGCGCCCCGGTGCGGGCGGAAGTCTCGCGCTGCGATCGGCTGGCTGACGCCGTCTTTGTCACCAGCGAAAGGGCCACTTTTGACGACCGCCAGGCGGGCGACGCCTATCTTCGATTGGAAGCGGCGGCCCGACTGACGCGGACCTGGGGTGATGCTTACGGGTATCTGCTTGTGGCAACCGGGCGAGCCGAGTTGATGATGGACGCGATCTTGAGCGTTTGGGATGCGGCCGCGGTGATGCCGGTCGTCACGGAAGCTGGAGGCACGTTCACCGATTGGCGAGGTGAGCAGACCATCTTCGCCAGCGAATCGATCGGCACGAACGGCCCGATTTTGGCAGAAGTGCTGGCGATCACCCGCGAATTTCCTCGGCTCAACCCAAATTGACCCTGACCGGCTGCTCCGACCCGACCCGTCGTAGAAGTGGCCACAGGCCAGCTGACAGGTGGAATTCGCCAGAAACGGTTTGAATTCAGGCAGGCGCTGCTTAGACGCTGCTCAGACGGCCTGTTTCCGACCACTTTGATCTCGCGACCCAATCTTCTTGGTCGTCGTAATCCGGCCGCTAGCCACCGTTGTCGGTTGTGACTGGAGCCGAATCCGATATACTTTGGGATTCACGAAGTCTTATTTTCCCAGCAGCTTAGTCGAAGGTAATAGTCATGGCTCGATCATGCGAAATCTGTGGTAAAGGCCCCCAAATGGGCAATTCGGTCGAGACCCGTGGTAAGGCAAAGTACCTTGGCGGTGTTGGTACGAAAATTACAGGTATCACTCGGCGTCAATTCAAGCCGAACCTGCAAAACGTCAAAGCACAGCTGCCAGGCGGCGGTACCAAAGCGATGAAAGTTTGCACTCAGTGCATTCGCAGCGGTGCGGTGATCAAAGCGGTCAAGCGTAAGCCGTTCCAACTGTCGGCTGCTGACGCCAAAGTGGCGAAGTAGTCCGTCGCAGCATTCAGGAATTTGCTCTTGAGTCTGTCCCGCGCCGATGTTGAAAAAGTAGCGCTCCTATCTCGTCTGCAGTTGTCGGACGATGAGCTCGAGTCGATGACTGAGCAGCTGGGCAAGATCCTCAGCTACATCGACCAGTTATCGGAATTGGATACTGACGCGGTCGAGCCGATGGCTCACGCCTTGGAAATCTCCAACGCGTTTCGCGACGACGAAGTGCGTCCCAGCTTGCCTCGCGAATCGGCGCTCGGCAATGCTCCCAACGCGGATGATGAGTGTTTCCGCGTTCCCGCCGTGTTGGGTGAATAGCCATGAGCCTGCTCGATTTATCTGCCTCTCAGCTGATCCAACAGATGGAAGCGGGCGAACTGTCGGCGGTCGAAATTTGTGAAGCCTACTGCGATCGCATCGAATCGCATGATGGATCGATCGGAGCTTTCTTGCACGCCGACAAAGGCGGAGCCATGCAGATTGCCGATTCGGTCGATCACCGCCGAGAGTTGGGGCAGCCGGTCGGACCGCTCGCCGGCCTGCCGATCGCGATCAAAGATATTTTGTGTGCGCGTGGCGGAGCGACGACGTGTGGTTCGAAGATGTTGGAGGAGTTCATTCCTCCCTACGATTCGACCGTGGTCGCGAAGTTGAAAGATGCCGATGCCGTGCTGGTCGGTCGGACGAACATGGACGAATTCGCGATGGGCGGTTCGACCGAAAATTCGGCACTCGGCGAGACGCGGAATCCATGGGACACCGACCGCGTTCCCGGTGGTTCGAGTGGCGGTTCGGCCGCCTGTGTCGCGGCCAAGATGTCGCTTGCTTCGATCGGTACCGATACCGGTGGATCGATTCGTCAGCCGGCCGCTTTCTGTGGCGTGGTCGGTCTGAAGCCGACGTATGGTCGCGTGAGCCGGTTCGGCCTCGTGGCGTTTGCCTCCAGCCTCGACCAAGTCGGTCCCATGACTCGTTCTGTCGAAGATGCGGCTTTGCTGATGGATGTCATCGCCGGTCACGATCGGCGAGATTCGACGTCGGCACCGATCGATGTGCCCAGCTATTTGCAGAACGTGAGTCGGCCTTTGGACGGTTTGCGACTTGGGGTCGTCCGGGAACACTTTGGTGAAGGGCTCGATACCGAAGTCGACGCCTCCGTGCGCGAAGCGATCAAAGTCTATGAAGGGCTCGGTGCGACGGTGACCGATGTCTCGATGCCGCACAGCAAATACGGCATCGCCACCTATTACATCATCGCGCCGTCAGAAGCGTCCAGCAATTTGGCTCGCTACGACGGTGTCCATTACGGCCGTCGTACTGACGAGTCGCGGATGCGGGACTTATTGCAGGAAGAGCACGCCTTGCGGAAGAAGGCCGGCGAATCGACCGCCTCGATCGACAGTCCGCTGGTGCGAATGTACCGCCAAAATCGCAGTGAGGCCTTTGGGCCCGAAGTCAAACGGCGCATCATGCTGGGCACGTACGCGCTGAGCGCCGGCTATTACGACGCTTACTACCTAAAGGCGCTGAAAGTTCGGCGACTGATCCGGCAAGATTACGACGAAGCATTCCAACAGGTCGATTTCTTGGTGGGGCCGGTCACACCGACGACCGCTTTCGAAACAGGAAAGCTTGTCAACGATCCGCTCGCGATGTATTTAGGCGATCTCTACACGGTGACCTCGAACCTGGCCGGCGTGGCGGCTCTGTCGCTGCCGTGCGGCTTCGATCAGCGCGGCCTGCCGATCGGGCTACAGCTCCAAGCAAAGCCATTCGACGAAAATCGGCTGCTACGCGCCGCTCACATGTTCCAGGTGGCGACCGATTGGCATCAGCGGAGCCCTGAATTGTCATGACGCAGCCGGCATACGTCACCGTCATCGGACTGGAAGTGCACGTTCAACTTGCGACGCAAAGCAAGCTGTTCTGTGGCTGCTCGACTCAGTTCGGTGCCGAACCCAATACGCAGACCTGTCCGGTGTGCCTCGGATTGCCCGGTTCGCTGCCCGTCCTGAACCGCCAGGCATTCCAGCTTTCGATGAAGACGGCGATCGCGCTGAACTGCGAAATCCCCAAGTTCACCAAATGGGATCGGAAGCAGTACTACTACCCCGATCTGCCCAAAGGCTATCAGATCAGTCAATTCGATTTGCCGATGTCGCAGCATGGCCATTTGGCGATCAGCGACGATCAGGATCGTTTCGAGCCGAAAAACGTCGGCATCATCCGGGCTCATCTGGAAGAAGATGCTGGTAAAAGCATGCACGACGAAGCGGCAGGGAAGGCCGATAGCCGCATCGACCTGAACCGGACCGGGACACCGCTGTTGGAAATCGTGAGCGAACCCGACATGCGGTCACCGGCCGAGGCGCGGGCCTATTTGGACGAGCTTAAGTTGTTGCTGACCTACTTGGATGTGTCCGATTGCAACATGCAAGAAGGCAGCCTGCGAGTCGACGCCAACGTCAACCTGCACATCGAGCAAGACGGCGAAACGGTCGCTACGCCGATTGTCGAAATTAAGAACATGAACAGCTTCCGCGCTGTTGAACGAGCGTTGGAGTACGAAGCGGCCCGTCAGTGGAGAATTTGGCAAGAAACCGGGCAAAAGCTGGGCGACGTTCCCAAGCAGACGCGCGGTTGGGACGATGCGGCCGAAGTCACGAAAGCTCAACGTAGTAAAGAAGAATCGAGCGATTACCGTTACATCCCCGATCCCGACCTCGTCCCCGTTACCGTCACCGACGATCAGATCGAAGCGGTACGGTCGACCTTGGGAGAACTGCCGGCCGCGTTGCGATCACGCTTGGTCGAAACGATTGGCTTACCGCCCTATGACGCCGATGTCTTGGTGAACCAGGGCAGGGCGGTTGTCGACTATTTCTTGAGCGCCGCCGAGAAAGGTGGCGATGCGAAGCAGGCGAGCAACTGGGTGCAACGCGACGTCCTGCGTCACCTTAAAGAGACCGATTCCTCGATCACCGAATTTGGTGTCTCGGCAGCCGCTTTGGGCGAACTGATCGCCAACGCCAAGGCGGGGAAGCTGGACAGCAGCCGCGCCGGCGAGGTGTTCGAGGCGATGCTGGACAAGTCGCTGGAGGTGACGGCCGCGATGGAGCTGTTGGGGATCAAGCAGGTTAGCTCGGACGACTTACGCGATCTGTGCCGACGGTTGCTGGACGCCAATCCACAAGTCGTCGACGACGTTAAGAATGGCAAGCAGAAGGCGATCGGATCACTGATCGGACAAGCGAAAAAGGAAAATCCGAACGCCAATCCTGGTCAAGTGCGACAGATTTGTCTCGAGCTCATCCAAGACATGGCGTGACGCATGCGGTCCGAACGAATCATCACGTTAACGACCGACTTTGGGAGTGACTCGCACTATGTGGCTCAAATGAAAGGCGCCATCCTTTCCGTCGCGCCTAGCGTCCGCATCGTCGACATCACGCACTCGATTGCGCCGCAGGATGTGCGGATGGCCAGTTGGGTGCTCAACGAGTCGATCGATGCATTTCCGGCCGGGACCATACACCTGGCTGTCGTCGATCCGGGGGTTGGTTCCGATCGAACGATCTTGGGCGTGCGGACGCAGGTCGATTTCTTTATCGCGCCCAACAATGGCCTGCTGACCCATTCGCTGGAGCGCTATCCACCGACCGAAGTTGTGCAGATTACGGACGACGAGTACTGGCGAGCCGATGTGAGTTCGACGTTTCATGGTCGCGACATCATGGGCCCAGTGGCGGCGCATCTTAGCGCGGGAGTCGAGCTCGAATCATTCGGGCCGGTATTCAAGGAGGTCGAGTGGCTGCCACTGGAATTGCCACAAATGGCCGACGAGCTGACAGGCGAAGTGCAGTACGTCGATTCGTTTGGCAACCTGATTACGAATATCAGCATTCAAGATTTGGGTGAACTGGCCGATCGGTTGGGACGTGCTTGCCAGATTCAAGACTGGAGCGCCGCGGTCGCCGGAAATGGCGTTGAGCAGCTCAGTCACTGCTATGCGGATATCCCGACCGGTCAGCTGGCAGCGTTGATTGGTTCTTCGGGGTGGCTTGAGTTTGCGGTGGCCGGCGGCAACGCGGCCGATAAGTACTCGCTCGGTAGCGGAGCCAGTGTCCGGGTATGGCCGAGAAAATCCGGTTCCTAGCTGTCGACGTGCTGGTCTCCATGATCACATTGGAAATCCGAGCGGGAACACGTAGAATCTCCGACTAGAACAGCACGATGAGGCACAACCAAATTTGAGGGCAACCGCTTGGGTGGCAAATTGCAAGGCGAAGTGATTTCGGTCCGTGAGTCGGGAGATATCGTGACGAGTCTGACTCGTGAACAGCTGGCCCCCGCGCCCACCGACGACAGCGTTACCGTCCTCTGTGACGGACACAAGACGGCCGGTATCTTTCCCGCCGATCATAGCGAGCCAGAAATGACGTTCTTGGCCGTGCTCGGCAAGGATGACCACTTGGAATTGATGCTGGTCGGCGATAGCGCCTACAAATTTCTCGGCATCCGCGAAGGTGCGGTCGTGACTGTGAAATGGTAACTCGGAGCTAAGTCTTGGGTTGCACGCCGCCTGCCGAAGTCGAGATCAGCAACGACCTCGTGCGGCGTTTGGTCGATTCGCAGGCGCCCAGTCTGGCAGAACTGTCGCTGCAGTTTCAATCGTCAGGTTGGGACAACGATATCTATCGCTTGGGCGAACGTTTCGCTGTGCGGCTACCGCGTCGCCAAGTTGCGGTCGCCTTGCTCAAACATGAGCAGCGGTGGTTGCCTGAGTTGGCGAAACTCGTCCCCGTAGCTGTGCCCGAATTGATCCATGCGGGCGAGCCTGAACGTGGCTACCCGTGGCCTTGGAGTATCGTGCGCTGGGTATCGGGGACACCGGTCTTTCACGCCGATCGATTCGATTCGAACCGCTTGAGTCTCGATCTGGCCCGGGCGCTCAATGGCCTTCACGTGCCGGCCGATCCGGCCGCGCCGGTCAATGACTCTCGCGGTGTTCCGTTAGCTGATCGAGACGAACGGACGCGCCATTTTCTCGTATCGTTGCCTGAGGAGAGCCGATTTAACCAGGCCGAGTTGCTGGAGCGCTGGGAGGAAGCGCTCCACGTTCCGCAGTGGACGGACGCGGCGATCTGGTTGCACGGCGACGTGCATCCGCTCAATCTGCTCGTGAATGATGGTCGATTGAGTGGCTTGATCGATTTTGGTGATGTCACCTCGGGCGACCCGGCCACCGATTGTGCCGTCGCTTGGATGCTGTTTGACGCGGCCGATCGAGAGTCGTTTCGCGCGACGTTGCGACTGGCGGGCCAACCAATCGACGAAGCGACCTGGGCGCGAGCCCGTGGGTGGGCGCTTTCGATCGGCGCCGCTGTGCTCGCCAGTTCGAGCGATTCGACCGTCTACCGAAAGATGGGGCAAGTCACGATTCAACGCGTTTTGGATGATGACTAGCGTTTCAGCAGGTCATCGTGCCAGCGGTGGTCGACGAGAGCTTGTCTCGGAATGCCGGTTTTGGCAGCTCGCTCCACAAACTTGCGCTGGCAAGTCGTGACACTCGCCCCTGCGGCGAGATCAATGAGCAGGTCGCAATTTCTTCAGAGCCAAGCGACAAACGGCCAAGAGAGTCAGGCAGGCAAGGCAGAAGCTGGCGGGAGCGTGCATGGGTGACAAGAGATAATGGAGGGTCGTCGAATTGGATTCTAAGCCATGGCCCGGGTGTGCCATGACGTGGGATGCAAAGTTCAAAATGGCAACGAAGGCGGTCGATCGCTGTAGGAAGTTGTATCGTTTCATGGTCGTGCTATTCTCAAGCGTTCTGGTCGGTGCAGTTAGGATTCTAAGCCGTATCGGATCGTAACAAATGGCCCGTTGACTCGGTAGGTATATTTCATGACGGCATCCACTTCACTTTCCGGAAATTCCAGACCGGAACCAGCAATTTCTCACGATGTGGCTCAGCTAAAAGACTGGGATCGCAACGTCGTTTGGCACGCATTCACTCAGATGCAGGAGTACGATCCGTTTATTGTACAGAGTGCTCAGGGATGCACGCTCATCGATGTCGACGGTCGAGAATACATCGACGGTGTCAGCAGCTTGTGGTGCAATGTGCACGGGCATCGCCATCCGAAACTCGACCAGGCGATCCGCGATCAGTTGGATCGAGTTGCCCACTTCACTAATTTGGGCGGTTCCAACGACACCACGATTCGCTTGGCAAAAAAGTTGGTCGATGTTGCACCCGAGGGGCTCAACCACGTCTTCTTTTCCGACAGTGGCGCCACGGCGGTCGAGGCCGGTTTGAAAATGGCATTTCAGTATTGGCGGCAGTGCGACCATCCTCAGCCGACGAAGACGCGTTACATCACGCTGCAAGAATCCTACCATGGTGACACCATTGGTAGTGTCAGCATCGGCGGGATGGCGATGTTCCACGACCTCTTCAAGCCGCTCTTGTTCGAGCCGATTCGCTGTCCAGTGCCCGACACCTATCGTCTGCCTTCAGGCGTTGCGCCGCTGGAGGCTTGCGACTTTTATTTGCAGCAATTGGAAGCTTTGTTAGCACAACACGCGGATGAGGTCGCTGCGGTCGTCATCGAACCGTTGGTCCAAGGTGCCGCCGGCATGGTCATGCATCCGACCGGGTTCCTGGCTGGCGTGCGTGAATTGACGCAACGATATGACGTGTTGATGATCGCTGATGAAGTGGCGGTCGGCATGGGGCGAACGGGTAAGTTGTTTGCCTGCGAGCACGAACACGTGGTGCCCGACATCGTTTGTTTGGGCAAAGGCCTCTCCGGTGGCTACCTACCCGTCGCAGCCACGATCGCGACGACCGAGGTGTGGAGTGCGTTTTTGGGCGAACACCATGAGGCCAGAACATTCTTTCACGGGCACACGTTTGGCGGAAATCCACTCGGCGCGGCGGTCTCTTTGGCCAGCTTAGAATTGTTCGAAGAGGAGCAAACGCTGCAGGAGATGCAGCCGAAGATCGAGCGGTTAGCGACTCACTTGAGCCACATCGCCAAGCTGCCGGGGGTCGGTGACACGCGTCAGCGGGGGCTGATGGCAGGCATCGAGATTGTGAAAGATCAGGAAACCCGAGAGCCGTTCCCGTGGTCGGATCGCAAGGGTCACCAAGTCTGCCTGCACGCGATCGCAAATGGTGTCTGGCTACGACCGCTCGGTAATGTCGTCGTGATCATGCCGCCACTGTGCGTCTCGCTCGATCAGCTGGATACGATCTGCGGAGCGGCCTGCGAGGGGATTCGGGCGCTTGATCGGGCCGACGGCTAGCGCGTCTTCGCTAGGCGACTTTTCGTTACTCTCCCGCTCGGCGATTTCTCTTTAGGCGAATAGGTCGGCCAACGCTGGATCAAAGGCGATGTTGCGAGCCGTTCGTTCCGCCAAGGCGGCGATCGTCAGCATCGGATTGGCCCCCAGCGAGCCCGGTACGATACTGCCGTCGACCACGTAAAGACCCTCGTGAGTCATCGCGGCTCCGTGTTCATTCGCATAGCCCAGCGAAGCGCCGTCGTAAACGTTCCCCATATCATTGACGACGCCATAGAGCGGGTCGTCCGACATGTTGCATCCACCCAAAGGATGGACCGTGATCAGGTTGGCACCGAAGGCTCGCAGGTACTTGTAGCGACCACCATAGGCGGTGGCGATCCGTTCGAAATGACTGCGCATGTACCTGCGGTATTCGCTCGTCTTGGCACCGGGCCAGTCGATTGTCGGTAGGCCGTTTTGCATGCGAATACGGCCGGCACTACCGTCGTGGCCCATCCCAAAGAGGACCATGACGTTCTTAAGATCAATGTCCCGCATCAGCGTGCCGACGACGTTGGCGTAGGCCCGTGGCATGTTGCCATCTTCAATCAGAATACGATTCCCTTCATTCTCGCCTTCGTGAAGTCGAAGGATCGATTCAATGCTCAAGCCAACAGGCGGTTTGCCGCTGGGATAAGTGCCCGTCCCTGCACTATTCGTAAAGCCTTGCGTCTTGGTGATGAACCCAAGCGTGTCGCCATTGCCGGACCAGTGGTACCCCAATTGATCGGAGAATCGAAAGTTGCTTGATTGGGAATTCAGTAGCATTTCCGTAGAACCAACACTGCCGCCAGCGACGATGACCACCCGGGCGGTGGTGGTGAGGTAACGAGTTTGAACTCCACCGGGTGTCGCATGGTGATGGTTCAAATGGAGTCGGTAGAACCCTTCACATTTTTCGATCCGTTTCACTTCGACTTGTGAATAGATCTCCGCGCCCGCCGCTTTGGCCATCGGCAAGTAGTTCATTTGCAGCGTCGATTTAGCGCCGGTATTGCAACCGCTCATGCAATCGCCGCAACCGATGCACTTAGGTTGCCACATGCCGTGTTGGTTGTAACCATCTGGGCCAAACAACTTGGCGGCCAGCATGGCCGGCTCGTAACGTTTACCGCTGGATCGCATCCTGGAGCCCGCGTGTCGATGGGCACGCATTTTGTAAGAAGCGTCGATCGTTCGCAGTTGGCCACCCAGTTCCATGGCCGCCAAATCAAAATAGGGCGCTAGGGCTGAAGGGTCGCGCAGTGCGACCGGCCAACGCGGATGGTAGAACGTGTCGGCATCAGGTCGAACCATCACATTGGCGTTGATCAGCGACGTGCCGCCAAGTCCGCTGCCAGAGATCACATCGACTTCTTCGGCCTTCACGAAGTTGAAGAGGCCCAGCGGGTTGCGCATGCCGCGTGCACGCCGCTTGCGGATCGTCAGTCGCTGTTCGCGCAGGACATCACGAAACCGGTCCGGAAATTGACCCGGTATCCACTCTTTGCCTCGTTCCAATATTGCCAGTCGTTTGCCCGGCGCTAGCTGCGCGGCAAGTCTCGCAGCGCAAATCGAGCCCCCATAGCCTGATCCTATAACGAGCACGTCAAACTCGAAGGCACTATCGGGGCGCTGCCGTTGATAGAGATGATGAGCGCTTTTGGTTAATCGTCCGCCGTACGCGGCCAGGCTGCGATGATAGTTACTCATCGCAATCTGCTTGAGCGCCGTTTGCCCTGTTTTCCGACGTGCCCGGGCTGTTCGGCGTCCTCGGATAAAGTTGCCAATCGGACCGGCGGCAGCCGTTCCTGGACGAGAAATTGCGATGAGACCTGCGGCACCAGCGACGGTGCGGCCGATCGCTTGGCGACGGCTGAGTTGCATCGCGTCGCCTGTCGTAGGGGTTGCCGAGTCACCTTCAACGTGCGGTGCTGGAAATGAATTAGGTTCTGGCTGGTCTGACATAGCGGCCCTTCTTCGGCTGGTCTCTCGCGGCACGCGCACTGGATGTGCACACTCACAAGAGCAACTGTTGCAAGAAACTGGCCATGTTCCTTGGAAACCGACCGTCACGATCGCAAAACTGGCGGGCACGAACCTCATTCAACGCAGAATCGACAAAACCGCGCCGCGATCAACGAAGAGCAAACTCATTGTCAGTCTGTCGCTGACGACCTATTCGCGAATTGGCCCGTGTTCGATGCTGAATCGCAAGCAGAGACAAAACCAAAAGAAGCATCGGATGTGGTGCTCACTGCGACAGAAATTTCCCACTCCAGCGGGGTGTCGTTCGCTTTGCACGACTTTGCACAACGAAGATGATGTTGGCTTTTTTCATCACGTTGTAAAAAGAAAACGAATTTCCTTGCAGGGTGCTCGTGATCGAAACGCGGTGTTTGTTGGTGCGCACACTCTTGAAGGTGCTCATGGGCCCCCCAGTTTTGCCGTGTTATCGGGTTTCATCCCAGATAGCATGGGGTAGGGGGATAACAACAAAGATGTGCACCATGAGAAGCTTGCTTTTGCTGCTTCTGTCTTCGGCGGTTTGTATGGGGCAAGCGTACAAACTGGAAATGCCAACGCTCGATGAAATCTGTTTCGTCACGTTGCCGTTTCCTGGTACCGGTGGCATGAGCAACGAATTCTGTGGCGGTACGCTAGACGTAACGCACTATTATCAACTTGAGCCGACGATCATGCGGCACACCGGATTCGACGTTGAATTCGAGTTTACGGGAGAGTTTTCATTCCCCGAATTCGCTGGTAGCGTGTCGCTCCATTTGAACAGCTCGCAAGCGACTCCCTTGCCGGTCAGCGCCGGTCTGGCGAATCCGATCTGGGATTTGACACCTACAGCCAATGGTCAGCTTCAGATAGAAGACGATGCCGACATCATTGCCGGTTTCGCCGACATCACGCTGGATGGTATCTGGGATTACTTCGGAACTCAGACTGCCTTTCATCCAGAGACCGCATCGCAGATCGGTTCATTCAATGACAGTGGCGTCCTCTTAGACCTTGCCAACTATCCTGCGTCGATCGATCTGACTGACAATCGGTCATTCATCCACGATTTTTCTGCGTCGTTCAACGCCCCGTTGGAACCTGGTTTCTATCTAAATCGGTTTCATGCCGACGCGATCGATTTGGGGAGAACGCTGACGCTGACTCAAATGATCACTCTCCTCGCAGATGCCAACGGAGACAACTTGGTTGACGGTTACGATTTTCTCGTCTGGAACGACAATAAATATACGTTTGTCGACGGTGGTCACACGATGGGTGACTTCAATTACAGCGGATACGTAGACGGGCAAGATCTGTTGATATGGAACGCCGAGAAGTTCATCGACGACGCCTTCGTCGTCCCCGAACCGATCGGATTTGGGATGCTGTGTTGGGGATGCGTCGCAGTGTTCGTTCGCCAGCGTGTTGCGAAGAGAGACGATTCTTTCGGATTTATTCGCTGACTGAACCAGCCGGTTGCAAAAAGCGAGTTTCCAAAAACTGAGTCACTGCGGTCCAGTATCCGGTGTGGTCAGCGAACTCTTCCCACAACGCTCTTGATCCATGATTGCCCTTCGTCTTTGGTAGGTAGGATGAGCGTAGCTCTGGGGGCAAATTTTCGTAGATCGGTTGCCAATTCGGTTTTTCATCTTTGGCGGACGTTATGAAGACTGGATGTTTTATTTTCGCAAGCCCTGGAAGTAACCAAGGTTGGGCCCAATCCGCTTTGGCATTGGGAGCAAACGAGAGCGTGCCGTCGACCAGGCCCTCGTTGTCGATGCTGGCCTTGAGAATTAATGTCGACGAGTATGAGCTTCCCCAGGCGATGAGCTTGCCTTCCGCCAGGTTCTCACGTGCATATTTGAGGGTGGCCACGACATCGGGATAGGCCTTGATGAAGTCGTAACCGACTTTTTCGCCACGTTTTTGGTTTCGTTGGACCGTTTCATTGACCACGCCGTTTACTTCCCCACCCGAACGTGCATCGACAGCCAAACAATGGAAGCCCATCGCGACCAATTTTGGCGCGATCTCGCGGTATTCGCCGCGACTCCAGCCAGCTTGGTGAAAAAGGCAGATCAAAGGGCGGGACTTGTCCGTTGGGTCGCCGTAGAAATCGGCCGTGAGTTTCAACCCGTCTGACGAATCAAAAGTGATCTCTTCTTGAGCCCGGCCAGGCGTCGCGCTCAAAAGGGTCAACGCAAAAACTAGTTTGAAAACTTGTCGAAAATTGCTCATCTTGGCTTAATTCCATACAGAGTCTGCTGGGCAAAACGCGTTTCGGTACAGACACCATGCTCGTGCGTTGCTTAGGTCCGAAGCGAACGTTCATTGGTTATACTCCTAGCTCATATTTCGTCCGAGTAGACTGCTCCGTTTTCTTCAGCCAAAGTCCATCCTGCACCATGTCAGCGCCCCGCTATCTGTTACTGCAAATTCGCAAGCCGGAAGATCCGATGCAGGATCAAGAAGTGAGCTGTTTCGCCAGGTCGCTCGAATGTGATGTCGCCAACATTTGGCAGCATGATCTGATTTCTAGCAGTCCGACGAAGCAACAGTTAACTGAATTCGACGCTGTCTTCGTGGGTGGCAGTGGAGATTTTTCGGTTGTGAAGGGAGGCGACTGGTTGCCTGCGGCGCTGGAAGGATTGCGTTTGGTCGCCAACTCGGGCGTTCCGACCTTTGCCTCGTGCTGGGGATTCCAAGCCATCTCAGCCGCATTCGGTGGTCGAGTGGTACAAGAGCCTCAGTACGCCGAATTGGGTTCGACTTCGATCAAGCGGACCCCCGCGGGCGCGATCGATCCGGTCTTTTCTGTCGTCGACCCATGTTTCTTGGCTCATTCAGGTCACGAAGATACGGTCGTAGAATTACCGGACGAAGCTCAGCGGCTTGCCTCTTCTGAGCGAGTGGTGAATCAAGCATTGAAATTGGTTGACCGCCCAGTCTATGCGACTCAGTTTCATCCGGAGCTGAGGCGGGAAGACTATTTGCAGCGGCTTCGCGCCTATCCGAAATATGTGGCGGAATTGACCGGCCTGCCGTTTGATGAATTTGCCGACAGCTGCCGCGAAACGCCCAGTGCGAACCTCTTACTCCAGCAGTTTGTCCAAGAAGTCGTGAAATCGGGTGGGCGCGGATAGGGACGAGTCACGGCTAGTCGACGACGACGTGGCCGAATGCCGGGTGGCATCGGCCAACTCTGGCAGGGCCTTCCGATGGACGTCGCATCCCGGTTAGGATTTCGTATGCGAGTCGAGTACGATGCTCGGTCGCCGTTATTGATGATTGTTAACCGAGGTAATTCGATTGAAAGCGCTCGTTAAAGCGAAGTCAGAGCCTGGGCTGTGGATGGAGGACGTTCCGACGCCGGAGATCGGCATCAATGATGTCTTGATCAAGGTCGATCGGACCGGTATCTGTGGGACCGATCTTCATATCTACAAATGGGACGCATGGGCCCAAAAGACGATTCCTGTTCCCATGGTCGTCGGTCATGAGTTCGTTGGAGAGGTCGTTGACGTCGGGTCCAACGTGAACGATTTTGCGATGGGTGACATTGTCAGTGGCGAAGGACACGTCGTCTGTGGTCGCTGTCGAAACTGCATGGCAGGACGGCGTCACCTCTGCAAAGACACCGAAGGGATTGGAGTCAATCGGTCCGGCGCATTCGCCGAATTCATCGCCCTACCGATGACGAATGTGTGGTTGCACGATCCGAAGTTGTCGCGCGACGTGCAGTCGATCTTTGATCCACTCGGCAACGCGGTCCATTCCGCGCTCTCGTTCGATTTGCTGGGAGAGGATGTTCTGATCACCGGGGCAGGGCCGATCGGGCTGATGGCGGCTGCTGTCGCCAAGCATGCGGGCGCTCGGTTTGTCGTCATCACCGATGTGAATCCTTATCGGCTGGAATTGGCAACAAAATTGGGGATCTCTCGCGCCGTCGATGTGCGCACGACGAAGCTGAGCGACGTTCAAAAAGAGCTGGGAATGCACGAAGGGTTTGATGTCGGACTCGAGATGTCAGGCAACGCGACAGCGTTCCGCAGCATGCTTGACAATATGTGTCACGGCGGCAGGATCGCCATGTTGGGCATTCCGGAAGAGAACATGGGGATTGATTGGAACACGGTCGTTTTCAACATGCTGACGATCAAAGGAATTTATGGCCGGGAGATGTACGAGACCTGGTACAAAATGACGGTCATGATTGAAACGGGACTCGACATTGAACCGATCATCACGCATCGTCTTCACTGCGATGATTTCGAAGAGGGTTTCGCCGCGATGAAGAGCGGAGATTGCGGAAAAGTTATCTTGAACTGGAACTAATGCCATGTCTGCCACACTGAAAACAGTCACTACGACATTAACTGAGATTAAAGAAGCTGGGCTCTTTAAGTCGGAACGGGAGATCACCTCGCCGCAGCGGGCCAAGATCAGCGTGGCTGATGGTTCGACCGTCTTGAACATGTGCGCCAACAACTATCTCGGGTTGGCCGATCACCCCGAAGTGATTGCTGCCGCACATCGAGCGTTAGACGATTGGGGGTATGGACTTGCCTCCGTCCGGTTTATTTGCGGTACGCAAACGATCCATAAGCAACTGGAAGAGCAAATCAGTCAGTTTCTCAGCACTGAAGATACGATTCTGTATTCCAGCTGTTTCGATGCGAACGGGGGCCTCTTCGAGACACTGCTTGGACCCGATGATGCAATCATCAGTGACGAACTCAATCACGCATCGATTATCGACGGTGTCCGATTATGCAAAGCGAAACGATTTCGCTACAAGAACAACAACATGGATGATCTCGAGACGCAACTGAAAGCGGCCGCCGAGGCGGGAGCCAAGACCAAACTGATCACCACCGACGGTGTCTTCTCGATGGATGGTTACATCGCCAACTTGGCTGGCGTTTGTGATCTGGCCGATAAGTACGACGCGCTCGTCCACTTTGATGATTGTCATGCCACCGGATTCGTTGGTAAGACCGGCAGAGGGACGCACGAGCATTGCGGCGTCGTCGATCGAATCGACATGACAACGGGTACCTTGGGCAAAGCCCTCGGCGGCGCCAGTGGTGGTTACACCAGCGGTCGACGTGAGATCATCGAGTTGCTCCGCCAGCGCTCGCGCCCCTATCTGTTTTCCAACACGCTCGCTCCGGCGATCGCCGGTGGCGCGATGAAGGCGATCGAATTGGCCGGTCAAACAACCGACCTGCGAGACAAGCTGGCCGAGAATACTCAGTTCTTCCGGCATGAAATGACGGCACGCGGATTCGACATTCTCGAAGGTGAGCATCCAATCGTGCCCATCATGTTAGGTGACGCGACGCTGGCGTCTCAAATGGCTGACCGGATGTTGGAACTGGGGGTCTACGTCGTCGGGTTTTCTTATCCGGTGGTGCCGATGGAAAAGGCTCGGATTCGAGTCCAGATGTCGGCTGCCCATTCCCGCGACGATTTAGAATTCGCGATCGACAAATTTACGCAGGCGAAAGCCGAACTGCTGTAATTCTGCCGCGGCGATATCTGCATGCCCATTTTGAAATGGGCTTGGGCTACTGCGCTGCCGATCGGTTCCCACCGGGAGATCCGCTGATCGGGCGTCCTGCCGGCAAAGGCCTTGCCGCGACGCGATAGCCTCGAGCGATCAAATGTTCCTGCAGTAATCGGAACTTGTCGTAGCTTTCCGGATAGGTCCAAACGGTGATCGTCGTCTCTTCGGGAGAATGATCAGCCAACTGCCGATCGAACTGAGAACCTTCGGTCAACGCATCTTCGATCGGCTCGCCCAAGTCTTCGGCTACTGGATAGAGTGTAAAACGGACCAGCTCGATGGAGCGGTGGCGCTGTGGGCCGGAGGGCGTATCGACCAGGCGTTCGAACTGTCCCATCGTATACTTCAGTCGAAAGCCTTCGAACGGGGCCATCGAATCGGTAACTTCGTTAGACTCTTCCATTTTCCACAATTTGCTTCGCGCATCTTTTAGCAGGGCGTCCACCAGTTCATTCAGCGGTACGCGCACGACTCGGTCCGACATCAATCGAAAGTGCTCTTCGCGGCCAAAGACGGTCTTGGAGATCGGCGTTGGGTGGTGAGTCAGTTCGGTCGGTGCGAGCGTTTCCAGGCTGACCGTGTGTATTTGTGATTTGAGTCGATCCAGCTCATTTTCTGCGGCAGCGATTTGCTGAATGCCCTCGAAGGCCGATTGTTCGCTTGACTCCAATTCTTCTTTCTGAACTTGGATTTCGTTCTCAACTGCGGACGCCAACAACTGCAACCGATTTCGCCGGGCGGTTGCCACGTCTGTTTGTGCGGCGATCGTTGCTGCCCTCGAATGAAGCTCGTGGGCATCCCGTTCCAACAATTGCGTTTGTTGATAAACGGCATTGATCTCTTCTTTAAGTTGGTCGACTGCCGCTTGATGTTCTGCGTTGGCCTGCGCCATTTCGTCATCGTTGGTTTCCACAACGACCACGGCTGGTTCGGGTGTCGCTTGGGATTGCCAAGCATTCTTAGCTCGTACGCCCACGACCATAATCAAGATGACAAGAATGCCAACAAGATTGGCCACGATATCCAAAAAGGCATCGTATGCGTTGTCGTCGATGTTGTCGGATCGGTGGCGCCGCACGGCTATCTCCTCTTGATTTCCAGGCCGCTGCCGTGCAGTAAGGCCGTCAATTCATGGAACCGTTCTTCACCGCCAGGAGCGATTTCACATTTCAGCAATGGCTGCCAGTACATTCCATTGCCTGCCGTTCCCCAGGCTGCCATGCGCTCCCAAAGAGCTCCGACGAACGGTTGGACCGCGCTGGTCGTAGAGGCAACAAACGGAATCTGATGCTGATGTTGGTTGGCCCGACTTTCAGGGTGCAGGATGATTTCGTTCGCCGTGCAGGTTAAGTAGACCGGCCGGACGACTCCAATCGCTCCCGACGTATCATTGGGCAAAGCCCAATTTTGCCCTTGTGTCTTGGCCATGCTGAACGACATCTGCGCCGCGCCGCCGTCTCCTGCCCCTTGGCTTTCCGAATAGGAGGTGCTCTGGACGCCTCCGTTACCGTCGGCAGAGCCCGATTCCGAAGTCCCGCCTGCAAATGCAACTTGGCTCTTGCCAGGATTCGTTCCTTCGTCGCTCTGATCACCTTCTTTGAATTCGTAGTTGCCAACCTGAACGTTATCCGCGGTCGCTGCGTCCTCGGATTCAGATGGTGTCGCCGGGAACTCGCCCCCTTGGCCCGGTTCATATGCGTTGGCATCGGCCGGATTGTCCGCCGCGTTCGACCCGCCGGTTTGTTGAGCGGAGGAGGGCGCGTCCGCCAGCGGCGTCGCCGGTCGAACTTGACGATCGGTGGCGGTGCCGGCGGCGGTCGCGCCGGCGACGGCAGTGCCGCCATCGCCAGTTTGCACAAAGCCGCCCTGTTCGTGCGATATTCCCATCACGACGCCGGTCGACGGTTTCTCGTTGCTGACAAGCAGCGCTCTGCGAGCACGCACTTGCGCGATGATCTGTTCCATGAATCCAACTAAGAGTTGGTTGACTGGCGGATAGGCGAGTTCCATGTCAGCCGGTACCAACTCGTAACCGAAGTCTTCGTCCCAGCCTGTCAGGGCGCTGAGACAAGCGGCGTAGGCGATTTCCGCACCGGGGCGCACGATCAGCAGTGGATACGGATCGGCGGAAGTTTTGATGACCCCTGCATTCAGCAGGAATTCTCGTTTGGCTCGGAGGGCCGACGCGAGTTGGTTTTCGGGACCCATCGGGGCTTGGAAGTCGGACATCTGCAGCACGATTCCTTCCGGCTGCAGGATCACCTTGTCGGGCAAACATTCGACATAAATGGGTCGTCGGTTGGTCCCGTTTTCGCCTGGATGCGGAATGATCGTAAATCGCCCTTTACGATCTTGAGCCTCTTGCTCGGCCGCGGCCACATCTTTTTTTGCTTGTTCGATTTCGGCCTGCAGTTCGGCCAGCCGGGCGTCGTTGCTCGACGCCTGTTGCTGATCGATCGTGGCACTCTTGAGCGCCACGACTTCATCTCGAAGTCGCGTCAATTGGTTTTGCAACTCAAACGATTGATCTTCGACCATGCTCAGGTGGAGTTGCTGATCCTTCAGGGTCTGCAGCGTCGTCTCTCGCGAGGCGACCAACCCTTCGGCACGCCAGGCGAGATCTTCTTTGGATCGTTGCAGCTCTGCCAGTTCGTTAGCCGCTTCTTCCAATTGCAACGGGTCAACTTCTTCCGATTCCAAGACGATCGGCTCCACGATGGAAACGATCGGTTCGCTCGCTCCCGTTGTGGCGTTGCCCGCCTGTTGGACGTTAACGACCAACAGAACAATCAACGCGCCCATGGTGCAAATGAGTACGGCCAAGAATGGAAAGAGGCTTACGGAAGCCATCTCTCCGGCAGATCGACGTCGCCTCCCGCGGTTCATGCAGCTTCCCTTTCAGGTCCACGGTAGACGCGCATTGGCTGTCCTGGCTGTCCTTGATTCGTCGGTACGCCTTGGTTCATCGAGGCGTTCATTGGACTGTGCGTCAACCGAGCATTCAGCAAATTGATGGCCCCCGAGAGTGTGGCCACCGTTTCATCTAACTTGCCAGAGATGACGAGCGAGTGAACATTTTCATTCAGTGACGATTGCAGCTGAGTCAGGTCGCCCGTGCGGCTGACCACTTCCAATAGTGCGTCACCCTGCCTCGCCATTTCTGCCTGCTGCGTCGCCAGGATCCGTGCGTTTTCCGTCAATGCCGAATGCAGCTTGTCCCAGTGGTGAGCGACCCGTTTGCCCGATGCGTCCTCGGCGGCACCGAGATTTGCGACCTGGCTGCGGATCGACAGATCGAGCGATTGACTTAGCTCGGCGGAGAGCTTTTCAGAAGTGGCTTCCGTCAGTTCGGTTAGTCGCTTGCTCGTGATCTCCGTCATCGCGGACAGTCGAGACTCTGCTGCGTCCGACATTGCATTCCATTTGTCTTGCGAAGCGGTCCATTGAGACTGTGCCAACTCAAAGCGTTCGTTGGCCTCTCGCTGTGCTGCCGACCAAGATTTGCTGGCCGCGTCGATGGTCATTTTCCATAGTTTCACCTGTCGCTCGACAAGTTGTTCCATGTTTTCCATGACATGCTTCTGATTGGCTTCGAGCATCTCGCCGACGGAGCTCATCACTTGATGGCTCATTTTTGTCATCGCACCCAAGTATGGGTCTTCCGATCCATCGTATTGTTGGAAACGGCCGACTAAGTACTCCGAGACGCGTTGGTCGACCGACTCGATCAATTCTGCTTCCAGGCGGCTCGTTAAGAATTGGGCAAACATCAGGACCATGGCCAACATCAAAGCGAGGGCCGTCGTGTCGAAAGCGACACTCAACCCGCCCAGCAAGCCCTGCATCGCCGTTTCTGGTTCGCTGACCAATGCCTGAGGCGACAGGTCACCGAGCGCGAGCGTGATGCCAATCACCGTTCCCAGGAAACCCAGCATCGGCGTCGCCCAGATGATGACGCGGACGAGGCCATACCCGTCGTGTTGGCGGCCGGCGTCCAAGTCGGACAGATGTTTCAGTTCAGAATCGAGCCCCATGGCGGCACCCTTGCGCTGCACGAACTCCAAAGCTTGTCGCAGGCGACGAGCCAGATAACTGTCTCGCATGTAGCCGGGTAGCTGTTCGAGTGTGCCGAGCATGGTCGAAACGTCTTCGACATTCTGCCCGCCGCTCGGCTTTGGTGACATCTCGATATCGTCGAGCGTACTAAATTGCCCGACGACATTCAGCGCTTTCATCACGATCGCGGCGATACCGATACAGAACAGTCCCATTTCGACGTATTGGACCGGATGCGTGGCGAAGTAGCGATCAAATAGAGCGCTTTCGAAAATGCCATAGAAATGCAGGCCATAAAACAGGCAACAGATGCCAAGGCCCCAAATCACAGGCCAGCCCATGGTTTCTAGCACAACGGCGACAAAGCTAGTTCGGCGAGTTCTACTCACAACGGCGTTCCTTGTTCTGCTTTGGATAAGCGATCAACGCGTTTCACACAGGCGCGCACAGAGCCACGGCTGTATCCGAAGAGATCGGAATGTCTGGGCTGGGTAAATGAGCCAATTTGTTCCAGACGTAACGATATGTGGATCTATTCGTACACCGATAGCGGTGCAGTCATTGTCCAACTCGCTCCAACCGGAAAAGATTGCCAAAGAACGGCCGGTCACTCGTCGATATTCAAAGCGTCGCCGCTCGCGAAGCGGACGACCTGATCGGGGTAGGCTCGACCTACCTTATATCCCAGGGGGGATTCTGTCCGCGCAGTGGCGTTGCCGCTCCGCGGGCTTTTTTTATGCGCTGCCGCTCGAAACGAAATTCGAGCCAAGGTGACCTCTAGCGCACCGGCTCGGCTGCGGAGAAGGCTCCGAGATTTTCTCAAAGCCCTCCCGCAACCGAGCACGGGATCGCGAGGGGGGTCGCAAGAGTGAAAAACGAGCGTCCGTCGGAATCGGTCTGCCGGGAAGCAGTTGCCAAATCGAGGATGGCCTCTGATGCGTCTCCCGGCAGTCGGGATTGGTGATCATGCGCAGGTGCCTGTCCCGTTCGCGTGACCCAATCGACGCCGGAACAGCACCCAGGCCGCCAAGTAGACGAATGCCAACACGCCGCCGGACGGTTCGGGCGTCGTCACGGCCGGAGCGGATGACGATGGCGATGGCGAGTTGAATTTTGGCGACGTGTCGAGCGCCGCCAGGTCGGGTCGATCGGCCAACGGGCCAAGATTCACTAACGATTCGTCACGGAGTCGTTCGAGTTCCTCATCCAATTCGTCTTGGTGGTCACGATCGCGGTCGAGTCGATCCGAGTTGCGCTGGCGGATCTTCCAGCGTCGGTACTCGTCGTTGTTTTCCAAGACAAGGAAGGAAGTGTACCTGGTGGCGATCGAGTACTTCTCGCCCAAGTCGACGATCGCCGGCACGAACTGTTCGCCGCCGAGCCGAGTTTGCACGCGCTGCATCTCTTGAACTCGGTTCCAGGCCCACATCCGTTCGATTTCGGGATTGTCCTCTTTGCTGACTGGAATCGACTCGGTCCGATTCACCGGTTGCCCCATCACTTCGGCGCTGTAGTTCACTGCGAATTCTTGCCCTTTGCGAAAGCGGCCAAAAATATGAACCGGTTTGCCGTGGTACAGGTTAGGGATTTGTTTCGGCACGATGTCGTAAGCACCAACGTTCTCAAATGCGAGTTTGACATTCGTGGCTGCTGGCCGAGTCAGCTTGCGACGAAAGGATTTTGATTGGCGTTGGAAGTCGTCGCCCGCCGACAGGAAATCGGCCAGGCCGCCGGCCTCTTCTGCCAACTGCGAAAGCAGAGGGCGGTTAACCTCATTGCCAACACCAATTGCAAACACGGTCGCGTTGGCCGGACGCTGACGAATGGACTGAATCAGCGCCGCTTGCTCGTCTTGCTCCGTCATGCCGTCCGAAAGGATAACAACGTTCAACCTGCGATCCGGGTCGCCATACTTGTAAGCGGTCCGCATGGCCGGCCCCAGCACGGTGCCTCCTCGCGCTCGCTTCGACAGCAGAAACGCATTGGCAGCGTCCAGTTTCTCAGTGACGGCGGCCTCCAATTGACCGAACAGGACATCCGGCTGCAGGTTAAAGCAGATGACTTCGAAGCGATCCTCGGGCGCGAGCGTTTTGATAAATGCTTCGATCGATGCGCGGGAGAGGCCCAGCTTGCCGCTGTCTGCCATACTGCCCGAAACGTCCAATACGAAGACGTAGTCCATCGGCTCGACGTTGTCTTCCAGTTCCTGGCCAGCCGTGAAGGTGGCCATGAAGTAACCATCCTCCCCTGGAGGCGTGGAGGTGATCAGGTCGACACCCGTTTGGGGCCGCGAAGAGGCCATGGCAACGACAATGTCCCGCGAGAGATCGGCCTGGGCGGTTTCGAGACTCGCTTCATAAAACTGGTCACTATGTTTCGCGAATACGAAATTGTCGCCATGACTTGGACTGTCGATGCTGACGATCGGGACCGGGCTTAATACTCGCAGCGAGAAGGAGAATTCTCCGGTCGTCTGCTGATCGATGTCTCGACGAGTCGTTGTTGCTAAAGGGTAGACGTAGACCGATCGATCATGATCGACATCCAATTGTTGATAATAACTAATCTGAACACGCTGTTCGGCGCCAGCGGCGATCGGGAAAATGCGCATCTCAAACGTCTTGTAGTCGACCTGTTCCAACAGGCCCGGATCACGCCTCGTCGTTTTGTAGCTTTCGTATATTTCACGAGCCCGTTGTTTCTCGACGACCTCGCCAATCATCTCCTTGCCATCGATCCACATGCTGAAATTGGAAACGGAACCACCTTCCGGGACCGGAAACGTGTACAGCGCTTCGACGATGCGGTTTTCCGTATTGACGAATGTCTGATCGATCTTCGTGACGGCGATTCCGTTGTTGATCGTCACTTTGATCTTCTGGTCCTTGATTTCTAAGACGCCCCCCAAGCCACCATCGGCGACCAACAGGCCGGCTCCCTGAACGGTTCCGCAGAAGAGAAGAATCGAGGCGAAGACTGAGGTGCGAAAGGCACCGGAAGAAAGCGGAGTGCGCATGAGAAGCTCCCGTGTTCGAATTGCACGTACAGAGTCTGCCGCCACGAATCGCGTTTCAATTTCACACTGATCCACGGAGGCGATCGAGTCGTTCGATCTCTACTGATACGAAGACGCCTCCGCTCGGTTCGGCGCATTGTTGAGGTTGTCAGAAGTTTTTTTGCATCGCTCGACTTCAAGTGGTTTCGCACATCGGATGTTTTGGCAGTTCGATTTTGTCACGGCCTGTCGCTGCGGTTTCGCTGCTGTTTGTTGTGCTGTAACGTCCGATCTTCGACAATGAAGAGTGCGAAGATGATCTGTCTCCGTCAACGAATTTCGTGCGCGAAATTCGGCCGGCCGGCGTTCTGCAATCGATGATGTGCAATCTCGCTGGAAAGGAATCAGAACGAGGATGCTCGCGCACGTCCAACGTCGGTGCTTAAAATCGTCGAGCCGAGGGCGGACGAACGTCGTCCGGACGCCATGTTTTTGTTCGCCAGGTGGACGACCACGGTTTGCGGCGTTCTCGCCGGGAGGCAGATCTTGGCCGTGAACCGCCGCCGCTGTGGTTCCCTCAGGAGCTTCCATACGCCAAGCTGACTCGCTCGCACGAGGCTCTGTGCCACCTGGCGCGGTTATTCTGCCGATTCTCGGGGTAATCGGCCGTTTCGTGCGTAAACCATTGTCAGCATTTACCTTGAATCAACAGACCCTGCTTTTAGAATAGGGGTTAAGGCTTGCCTAACTTGAAACGCATGGAGGTGTGTTATGTGGCGTGGAGTAGCGCTAGGAGCGGCCCTTGGTGTGGGTGTCTCGGTTGCAATTTTTGTCAGCGGTGATTCCCAACAACAAGTTTACGGACAGCAGCGTCCAGAGACGTTGCGGCCAGATTTGCATCAGGAGTTTACGATTCGGAATTGGGATAGTCCTAACGGTCAACAGATCGTTGTGATCGATCCGGAAACCCGAGTCATGAGCAGTTACTTGGTCAAATCGGATGACGGATTTATTGAGCTAAAAAGTGTGCGACGTTTTGACTGGGATCTCCGCATGGAGCAGTTCAACGCGTCGGAACCTTTGCCTCAGCAAGTTCGCGACATGGTGGAACGACCGTAAGCTGGAAGTATTCCTTCAATCCGGCTGGAGCAGAGACGTTCGATGGCACAACTGATTCAACTTGACGAAGCAGCACAACTACTTGGTATGAAGCCAGAGGAGCTCGTTGAGCTGCGCAGTCGCGGCGAGATTCACGGCTACCGTGATGGCTCGACCTGGAAGTTTAAAGAAACAGAGCTGGAACGCTTTGCGGATATCCAAGGTATCACAATGGGCGCCGCGCCCGTACCGGGTGAAGAGGTCGTCGATATGGCGGCGCCGAAATCGGGCAGCGGTCTGACGGTCGATGACGATTTGGACGAAATCGTAGACATCGGCGAAATCGACGAAATGAAGTTGGAAGATAGTGGCGACGAATTGCTCCTGGTCGATGACGACGATGTGACCGAAGTTGCCAAGACCGGCGAAGCGGCCGGCGAAAGCACGATGATCGGCAAGAAGGAATTGGAACTTGATCTCGATGAGTTGTCTTTGGAAGACGACGGCAGTGGCATCGATCTGAAAATTGAAGGCAGCTCCTTCAGCCTGGATAGTGGACCCGATGTCGCCGCGGCGGCAGGTGGTGCTGCAGCCATTGCCGGAGCGGCTGCTGCAGCGATGGGCGGCGATGACGATGAGGAGTTAAGCCTCAGCGCAAGCGATAGCGAAATCAGCTTGGCACCCAGTGACAGTGGTAGTGAACTGAAACTCGACATCGCCAGCGGCAGTTCGATGAAGCTTTCTGATGGAAGCGATATCATGCAGCTCGATCTCGACGGATCGGGGACCGGCGACATTCCGAACATGGAAGCGTCCGGTATCGATTTATCCGGTGATGATCTAGATATCGATTTGGGCAGCGATCTGAAGCTGAGCGACGACGAAATGGAATTGAGCGTCGAATCTTCGGAAGAGCTAAATTTGGATAGCTCCGACATCGACCTCGTGACCGAAAGCGGTCTCGGACTGTCCGATCCGGCTGACAGCGACGTGACGCTCGATCCCAGCGACAGCGGAATCAATCTCAGCCCATCCGATAGCGGACTCTCGCTTGAACAGACGCCACCCGAGTTGGCGATGACCGGCGACGATGAACTTGAATTAGGGGCCGCCGATGAACTCGTCGATTTCGGCGAGGACATGGAAATCGAGCTGGATGACGGCGAAGGCCTAGAAACCGACGATTTTGTGCTCACGCCCGTCGAAGGCGATCTGGGCGACGAAGACAGCGGTTCGCAAGTGATCGCGCTCGACACCGATGATTTGGGCGACGAAGCGGGGCTGCTTGGCGACGGCGATGTGGATGACATGGACGATGGCGGCGGTCTGGGGACCGTCGATGATGGTCCGACGATTCCTGGCCCAATGGCACCCGTAGGAGTCGAGACACCCTATTCGATCTGGGACGTGGTTGGCTTCGGTTTAATTATGATGCCTCTGGCGTTGACCGGAATCATGGTCGTCGATTTGGCGCTTAATATCTGGAGCTTCGATAAGCCGTTTTCCGTCAACAGCCAGTTGATGGACTTGATCCTCGGCATGTTCGGCAGTTAAGTGGC
Source organism: uncultured Pirellulaceae bacterium (assembly GCA_964480915.1). Lineage (GTDB taxonomy): Bacteria > Planctomycetota > Planctomycetia > Pirellulales > Pirellulaceae > CAWGCE01. The sequence continues at coordinate 153,181 of CAYZRS010000002.1, forward strand.
ATTGCTGACAGGAAAAGGGCGAGAGCATGAAGATGCTCACTTCGGCCTGGGGAATCCTGTCAAGCTTCTTCCGGCGGATTAAGGTTTCGCTGTGGCGATCAGATGGGTAGTCTGTGGGACGACGTATTTGTCCCATTTGCCCACCTTGGTCCTTCTCGAGTCGCCTAACCATGTCACGCTGTGCTGCCGCTTGGACGTTGTTCTTGCTGATATCGATTTCGATCGGCTGTCAGCGACAAGAACCGATCTCTTCCTACCAGGCACCCAAAGACAAAGCGTCATCGATGACGTTACAACCGCCTGAGCCCAAAACGCCTTTGCCGAAAACGGCGATCGAACGGAAGCCCGGCTCGAGCGATCGCATGTTGGCTGCAATCATTCCGACCGACGTCCGCGTCTGGTTCTTCAAGATGGTGGGGCCTGCCGAAGCTGTCGGCAATCAGAAAGAATCGTTTCGCTCGTTGATTGAGTCGATTACGTTCGCGTCTCCAGCTGCCAACCCAGAATGGAAATTGCCAGCTGGCTGGACGGCCGAATCGAGTGGCGGGATGCGGTTCGCAACACTCAAGTCGGGCGCTGCCGATGTCTCGGTGATCAGCTTACCGCCGGGACAAGATGTGGGAGCCAACATCGATCGTTGGCGAGGTCAGTTGCGATTGCCACCTCGCGCAGCCGACGACGAACCAGAACGAGTCAAGATTGGTGATTACGAAGCGGTGCTCGTCGACCTTGTCGGCAAAACTGATGAGTCGAAGATGATGCGCCCGCCACCGTTTGCCGGCGGAGCAACGACGACACCTGGCGCTGCGCCACCGGTCGCCGCGCCGCCCACTGCCGCAGGCAATGCCGGATTTCAATTTGCGTCGCCGGACGGATGGACCGTGGGCAAGTCGGGTGGCATGCGCAAGGCGGCCTTCAATGTGGAACGCGACGGTGCCAAAGCGGAAATGACCGTCATCACATTGCCGGGAACCGTCGGCGGACCGCTGGCCAATGTGAACCGTTGGCGAGGGCAGGTCGGGCTCGATCCGATCGAAGCGGCCGAGTTGGAATCGACGCTTACTGAAATCAAAGTTGGGGGATTGGATGGGCAACTTCTAGAGCTCACCGGTCCCGCAGGAGCGGCCGATCGCAAGTCGATGCTGGCAGTCATGCTGATGCGGGAAGGGACTTCCTGGTTCTTTAAAATGATGGGGCCCGCCGATTTGGTCGCCGCGGAGAAGGAGAACTTCGTCTCTTTCGTCGAATCGGTTAGTTTTGGCGGCTGAATGCGGAATAATAGTAGACGCCTGACCGAACCCACCGAGCCTCCACCGCCGAAAGGCTGATGGTGCAAAACCATGTCGATAGATTCTATTCCTGTGCCTCCTGCAGCTTCCGAACCGGATGATCTACCGCAACCGGGTGGCTCGGTTCCCAAACCAAGTGGCGGCTTGCTGGATATCTTAAGGCCGCTCGCGTCGCTGAAGTTGACGGTCTCTCTCTTCGCCGCGTCGATCTTGTTGATCATGGTAGGCACGCTGGCGCAAGTCGACAAAAACATGTGGGAGGTGATGGCGCTCTACTTCCGCACTTGGGTTGCCTATGTCGACCTGCAGGTCTTTTTTCCGAGGTCGTTTTTCCCCAGTGCGCCGCAGGTGCCTGGTGGATTCTATTTTCCCGGCGGCTGGATGATTGGTGGCATGTTGGGTCTCAACCTGCTGGCGGCCCACCTGTTGCGATTCAAAGTGCAGGCGAAAGGGCAACGTTTGGCGACCGGAGTGGGTGTGACGCTTGTCGGTGTGCTCCTGACGGCTTTCGTCATCCTCTTCGGGCACAATCGAAACGGAGTCCAAGGTGAACCGCTGATTGCTTGGCCGATGCTCTGGCAGATTCTGCGTTGGTCGTCGGTCGGGTTATGGGTTGTTTCTTTGGTCCTGTGGCTGAAGACGGACGCGACACGTCGATTGGAATGGTGGTCTTATGCTTTGAGCTGCGTCCTGTTGGGTGTATTGGCCGTCTATTTGGTCGTGACCGGCAGCGAAGCGCGACTGGGCGATAGTTCTCTGCGGATTGTGTGGCAATTGCTGCAAGGTGGAGTCGCGGGGGCCGTGTTGTTGGCCGGCAGCGTTTTGCTTTTCAAGAAACGTGGCGGCATCGTTGTCATTCACTTGGGCGTCGCCTTGCTGATGATTGGTGAGTTGCTGGTTAGCCTGACCGCCGTTGAAGAACAGATGGTGATCGTCGAAGGAGAGACGGCTAACTTCACGCGTGAATCGAACAAGGTCGAATTGGCGATCATCGATCCGACGCCGGAAGATCATGACGACGTTGTCGTGGTGCCCGGCTCGTTGTTGCG
>CAYZRS010000002.1:155618-177807 GCA_964480915.1 uncultured Pirellulaceae bacterium
TCGCTGCGTCAGAAGCGAAAATACAAGCCGTATTCGATTACTTTGAATGATGTGCAGAAAGACGACTATTTGGGAACGAACACGCCCATGGATTATTCGTCTTACATCTCCCTGAACGATCCCAGTCGCAATGTTGCCGACGAGAAATTTCGCGTCTGGATGAACAATCCGTTGCGGTATGCCGGGGAGACCTTTTATCAGCAAGGTTATACGAAGCTCGAATCGGGCGAACTGACGACGTTGGCGGTTGTGTCGAATACTGGTTGGATGATTCCGTATGTTGCCTGCATGTTGGCACTGATCGGAATGGTGGCTCATTTTCTCGGCACGCTGCGCCGCTTCGTCAATCGACGCACCAAAGAATTGGACCGGCAGTCCGATTTGGTGCCGGCTGCTACTTGGACATCGAAAACGGTTTGGGGCCCGATAGTTATCGCGGCGGGCATTATTTCGATGTTTGCCGGCCGCGCTGCCAAACCCAGTCAGGAATTTGAGGGAATGGACCTCGCCGCGTTCGGCCGATTGCCGGTCGTTTACGAAGGCCGTGCCAAGCCGATTGATACCTTTGCTAAGAACGCTCTGAAAGTCGTATCGAACAAGCAGCAATATGAAGATGCGACGGTGCTTACTCAACGTGGCAAGCCATCGAAGCAACCGGCTGTGAAATGGTTGCTCGATGTGGCGACACAGCTGGATCGAGCTGACGAGCATCACGTCTTCTACATTCCCGATTTGAATGTGCAGAACACGTTGGGACTTCAACCACGTAAGCACTTTCGGTACAGCCTGAATGAGTTTCGAGACAAGTTGACCGAGTTTGACAGCGAGTATCAGAAAGCACGCGCCGTCAACGTGGAAACGCTCTCTGCTGGTCAACGTAAACTGACTGAGGTCGCCGGCCGTCTCTACAGTTTCCGGAAGCTGGTAATGGCGTTTCGCCCTTTGCCATTTCCCGAACTGCCGACGCCAGAAGAGCGAGAAAAAGATCCAGAAAAGGCAGAACAGATTGTGCAGCAGCTGGCTGGCCTTGCGATGCAAGTTCCGCAACTGAACGCGGAACTCATGAAAGACGAACCGCCGCTGGTCATACCTGTCGAAAATGAAGGGGCGGAGAGCTGGCTACCCTATTCCGTTTCCATGAATTCAGCATTTGTCGAAACGGCGCTACAGCGAGGTAAGCCGTCCCGGCATTTGCTCGAATGGAATCGGATTTTGGACGCCTATCGGGAAGGCAACAGTGGTGAATTCAATCGTGCGGTCGCCAGTTACGAAGCACTGATTGCCAGCGATCCGCCGAAAGGGGTCGCTCCCGACAAACTCTCTTTCGAAACGCTGTTCAATAAGCTTCAGCCTTTCTCCTTATGCGCCGGTCTGTACGTGATGGCGTTTGTGATCAACGCGTGCGGATGGCTAGGGTGGTTCCAGCCGCTGCGCCGCACGGCGCTGTGGTTGATTGGCTTTACGTTTGTGCTGCACACATTGGCGCTGGTGGCCAGGATCTACATTTCGGGTCGTCCCCCTGTGACGAATCTTTATTCATCTGCGGTGTTTATCGGCTGGGGATTCGTCCTCTTATGTTTGATCCTTGAAAACGTTTTCCGGCTGAGTATCGCCAATGCCGTGGCTGCGATTGGCGGCTGCGCGACGTTGATCGTGGCTCATAATCTGGCCGGTGATGGTGACACGATGAAAGTGTTGCAGGCCGTGCTCGACACTCAGTTTTGGCTGGCGACCCATGTGGTCACGGTCACGATGGGGTATGCGACGACTTTCTTGGCCGGTGGGTTGGCGACCGCGTACATCTTTGGTTCGTTGTTCTCGAAGAAGTTTAGTCCCGAGATCCGTAGTGCGCTGACGCGGATGACCTACGGGACGCTCTGTTTCGCTATCCTGTTCAGTTTTATTGGTACCGTCCTGGGCGGATTGTGGGCCGACGATTCTTGGGGTCGATTTTGGGGTTGGGACCCGAAAGAAAACGGCGCGTTGATCATCGTCCTTTGGAATGCGTTGATCCTGCACGCTCGCTGGGGCGGCATGATCAAGGAACGCGGTCTCGCGGCACTTGCGGTATTAGGCAATGTTGCCACGGCGTGGTCTTGGTTCGGTGTTAATGAACTGGGGGTCGGCTTGCACTCTTATGGATTTACCGAAGGGGCACTGCGGAACCTGGGGCTCTACTGCTTCGTTCAACTCCTGATCTTCGGTTTAGCGTTGATACCGCTCCGGTTTTGGCGGAGTCGGGTGGAAACCGCGACCGCTTCGTAGTTGTGGCACGGCGGTTATTGCTCGGTAATTTTGCCTTTGATTGGCGTTGATTGCCTATTGCTCAAGAAAAACAGTGCCAAAGATAAGTTCTTTGGCAATTCTTATTGGTCGGCTTGTCGAATTCTTGTGTCGTCTTTCCTGCGCGGTTGTCGCTCTTTCAAGGGAGGAAGAGTCGGCTCGACGCAAGATTCTTCTTTCCTCGTTGGATTCTGCAACCCTTTGCAAACTCGACAGGGGGCGGTGGGCCAAATACCATGGAGGGTACTCTTTTCAATCTCTCATGCTCGCGATCCTTCAATGAAGAAGCTGCTCATCTTGTTGGTCCTGGCTGCTGTCGCTGCCGCAGCTTGGCACTTTGGCGGTCCCGAAGTGCGCGCGTACTGGGCGGAGCGAAACCGCACCAATTTTTCGACCGAGAATGTCGAAACGGGCAACATCACATGGACGGTCCAAGCGACCGGGACCATTCAGCCCATTCTCAAAGTGCAAATCGGCTCGTTTGTGTCTGGGCCAATTGTTGAGCTTAACGTCGACTTCAATGACAAAGTGAAGAAAGGCCAAATGCTGGCCAAGGTCGACCCACGAATTTATAAGGCGGCCGTTGATCGGGACGAGGCGGCACTCGACCGAGCGAAGGCTGACGTCGAACGTGTAAGAGCTCAGCTCCAGCAAGCAGTCAACAACTACCGGCGGGCCTCGGAATTGGCCGAGATCAATGCTGAGTACATCTCGGCCAACGAAATGGATCGTCTGAAGTTTGCCATGCAAGGCAATGAGGCCGAACTAAAGATTGCCAAACTACAAATCAAACAGGCCGAAGGGCAGCTCGAAAACTCGATGCTCAATCTTGAGTACACGAACATCCTAGCGCCATCAGATGGCATCGTGATCGATCGGAAGATCGACCCTGGTCAGACGTTGACGGCTCAATTCCAAACACCAGAGCTGTTTGTCCTGGCGCCCGACATGGATAAACGGATGTGGATTCTGGCCGAAGTGATTGAAGCCGACATCGGTCATATCGTGCGAGCACAGAAAGATGAACGGCCCGTTGTTTTTACAGTGGACGCTTACGAAGATGAGCTCTTCCAAGGCAAGATCATTCAGGTGCGGCAGAATCCGACCTCAGAACAGAACGTCGTTACCTATCCTGTCGTCGTGGAAACGACGAATCCAGGGCTCAAACTGCTGCCCGGTATGACCGCTAATCTTACCTTCGAGATCGAGCAACGGGATTTGGTGCTCAAGATTCCGGGCTCCGCGATTCGCTATGTGCCCGAGGCACGATTCGTGCGAGAAGAGGACAAAGAAATTCTCGAAGGTAGCAAATTCTCTTTCGATGACGATGATGAAGTGTCGGCGGAGCCGACAGCCGAAGATCGAGTTGAGGCCAATCGGAAACGGCGTCAGCGGCACGTCTGGATGACCGATAGCGACAACAAATTGAGAGCCATCGAAATTGAGTTCGGCTTGTCGGACGGGAAATTCTACGAACTTGTCGAAGGTGAGCTGGAAGATGGCCAAGAACTGGTGACCGGCGTCGAAGAGAAGAAACGAAACTAGTTTAACTCCTACCCACGCTTCGTCCGTCCCTGCATTGCGAGCTGACCATGGGCTTTCTGCTGACTCTGCGAGTTGCTTTGCGGGCGCTGTCTAAGAATAAGATGCGGGCTAGCCTGACCGTATTAGGTGTTGTCATCGGTATCGCGGCTGTGACGACGATGGTATCGCTCGGACAGAGCGCGAACGGGCTTCTGCAAAGTGAATTGCAAAGTATCGGGACCAACGTCGTGCTGGTGTTTCCCGATACCGGGCGATCTGCCCGTCGAGGATCGGGCGGCTCGATGACATTAACACCGGATGACTGCGATGCCATCATTTCCGAATGTGCGTCGGTGTTGGATGCGACGCCGATCGTTGGAGCACGAGGACAGGTGGTATACGGAAATCTGAATTGGTCTCCGCGCGAATTGGAAGGTGTCGGTCCCGGTTATGTAACGGTGCGGAATTGGCCCGTGCGTCGTGGCGGTTTCTTCACGGACCGGGATATTGCCTCGGCGGCTCAGGTGTGCGTGATTGGGCAGAAGATCGTCAACGAGCTATTTCAGACGATGGATCCGATCGGCGAGTCGGTCCGGATCGCGAATATTCCTTTTCGCGTGATCGGCGTCCTGAAGGAACGTGGTGCGAATCTCGTCGGTGAAAATGAAGACGACATTGTGCTGCTTCCGTATACGACCGTCGGGCAACGCATCTACCAAACGAAATTCGGCAATATTGCACTGGTCATGGCGTCGGCAAAAACTCCCCGTCTGATGGAGAGCGCTCAAAACGAAATTCGGCAGTTGCTGTTGGAGCGGCACCAAATCGCACCCGGGAATCCGGCCGATTTTCAGATTCAGAATACGAAGCAGTTTGCGAGCATGCTCGACAAAGTCACCGGAACGATGACGATGTTGCTCGCGGCGATTGCCAGTATTTCGTTGTTGGTGGGTGGAGTCGGCATCATGAACATCATGCTCGTATCGGTCACGGAACGAACTCGGGAAATTGGCATCCGCATGGCAGTCGGGGCGCGTTCCGGCGACATCTTGCGGCAGTTTCTCGTCGAGTCGATCGTGTTGTCGATGATTGGCGGTCTGATCGGCTTTTCACTGGGTGTCGGTGCTTCGGTTGGCGTTACCAAGATTCTCAATAACGTGACGGGCAATGATTGGCCCGTGACGATATCGATCCCGGCAGGGATTACAGCCGTCGTGTTTTCAGCGGCGGTCGGGATGTTCTTCGGATTTTATCCGGCTCGGCGAGCCAGTCGATTGGACCCGATCGATGCGCTGCGATACGAGTGACCGATTTGTTTGATGGACTCTCTGGTGCGCAACTTGAATTCGACTGATTGGGAGGGCGCACAAAAAAAGCCGTGAAGCGGTGGGCTTCGCGGCTGTGTGATTGTGGCAGGCTGCCTAGCTCATGTTGCTGCTGCTGTGGCTTGGCATGCTGGAGAGTTGCGAAAGGACTTGCAAAACGCCATTCAAGTGAGCCAAACGCGGACCGAAACGATCGACGAATTCGTTCAGCATGAAGTCGCCACCGAGGAAGCTGTCAGCATTGTCGGTGATCTCTTCGGTTAGGTTGTGAAGGAATTCGGTTTGCACGTTACTGAGTGCTTCGGCCGCTTCACGGCATTGGCGAGCCAATCGAGGGTTCGCTTCTTTCCATTGACCCAGTTCATTGGTGCGTTGCTTTTGGGCGGCACTCATTTGCTGAACAAGGTCTTCCATCAAATCGGATTGGCGTTGTTGGCCGAGCACCATCTGGTGCATCAAGGCGACAAGCTCGCTGATCGATTCGTTGTTGACTGATCCACTATTCGCCCCGTTTGCATTCGGCGGGGAGTGAGTCGAGACGTCAATGTGCGTAAACAGTTGGCTCTCTTGAGGTTCTCTTGCCATCGTTCCGTCGACTCCTTTTACGTTTACTACGGACTAACTTTCGATCACTGATCTCAGTATAACCAGCCACTAACCAGAGTGTCTAGGATTACGCTATGAATAGGATTATCGTTTCATCCGTTAAACTTTCCATTTCGTTTTCGAGATAGGGGTTGACGCGTTCAAGTTGGCTGCGCTGCACTCCGATGGACACTCAGGCACGCTATTTGTCGTGTCGATTTGTTCGATTTCTTGTCTTTCCCTCGAGTCGCCCGATATGCCTGCAGACGGCTCCCCAGACGATCTTGCGGTTGGTTTTTTGGCGATTTCCCGCACTCCTGAAAAGGGGTTTGCAGGCGGCCATCTGGTGCTCAACAGTCGTGGCCGTCCGTTGGAATTTCGCTGTACCGCGCCGGTACAACCGAACCGTGCCCAAGAGGTGCTCTACGGTCCCACGCTCGGCGCCTATGTGTGCGGCGAATTGATTGCCGATGCGCTGATCAAATCGACCAAATCAAAACCGTCTATCATTTTTACCGACCTCGCTGACAATATGTCAGCGCGGAGCGGACTGACGATCCCATTGGTGCTCGTTCAAGATCGAGACGCTGCCGAAGCAGAGGAAGAGTTAAGTAACGAACATTTCGTCGTGCAAACGACGAAGCAAAAACGTTGGCGGCTCGACGCAGGGTGCGATACGAAAACGAAAGTCATTCAGCCGAAGTGGCTACAGTATCAATTGGGCGGTCGCGATGTGGCGGTGAGTCCGGACCACGCAACCGACAAACAGCAATCGCTCGAGCTTTGGCAGCAGGCGGAAGCCTGGATCGACTTGGTCGAGCCATTCGAACGAGTCCACGAAGCGATCCGTGAGTCACTAGCCGGATAGCTCGAACTCCGCGGAAGGAACCGCTCTTGAGCTCGCAAACGACACTCGCCGACGAATTAGACGTCAAGGTCTTTGCGACCGGATGGAACGCGGCGGTGCGCCGCGCCGTGCGAGTCAAGGTTTCAGATTGCAGCTTGAACTGCAAACCGCCTCGAGCCAAATCGGTCGATTTTTCGGCCGGAGAGATCAAGACGAGTGGCGTGATGTTCCATCAATCGCCGGTGCTCGAAACGCTTCCCCTGGCGAGCCGAACTCCGACGAAGCAGGCGGCTCGGCTCAGCGGAGATGCGAACTCGCCCGACAAACGCACTCGCATTAAGCCGCCCAAAGATACGGTCAAGCTGGAAGACCGTCTGTTTTATCTCCTCCAGCCCCCCTTAGAGACGTGGCTCAATACAGAATCGCTCACGTTTCCCTTCCCGCCGTTTGACTATCAGTATGAGGGCGTCGCCTTCTTGTTCCCGCGTTACTCGGCCGTTTTGGCCGACGAGATGGGGCTGGGAAAGACGATGCAAGCGATCACGACCATTCGTTTGTTGCTGCGGTCGGGAGAAATTCCCAACGTCCTTTTGGTTTGTCCGAAGCCGTTGGTGACGAATTGGCAGCGTGAATTCAATCAGTGGGCGCCAGAAATTCCAACGGTCGTCATTGAAGGCAACCAAACACGTCGTCACTGGCAATGGGAAAATGAAATCGCTCCTGTACGAATCGTGAATTACGAAGTCGTCATCCGCGATCAAGAATTGGTGACGCAAACGGAACGACCGTTTGGCCTGGTCGTGTTGGATGAAGCGCAGCGGATTAAGAATCGTTTGAGCTCGACCAGCCAGATCATTCGCAACATTCCACGGACGCGCGGATGGGCGTTGACGGGGACTCCGGTCGAAAACAGCCCTGATGACCTCGTGGGTATATTTGAATTTCTTTCGCCCGGTTTTCTCAGTACGAACATGACTCCTAGACACATGGGGCAGGTTGCGGGTGATCACATCCTCAGGCGGCAGAAGTCGGACGTGCTCACCGATTTGCCGCCGAAGCTGTATCGCGATGCCGATTTAAGGCTGACGAAGCAGCAGCAACGTTCGTACGAGATGGCCGAATCGGATGGTGTGATCAAGCTGGAAGAGATGGGCAGCGACATCACGATTCAGCACGTCTTTGAACTTGTGTTGCGTCTGAAGCAGATCTGCAATTTTGATCCGGCAACATCGGCCAGCAGCAAATGCGAACGTCTGAAGGCCGACCTCGAAGAGGTCGCGGCCAGTGGTCGTAAGGCGATCGTATTCAGCCAGTGGGTCAACACGATCGAAAAGTTGACCGGCGAATTGGGGCAGTACAATCCGCTGGAGTATCATGGCAAGATTCCGTCCAAACGACGCGATGGGATTTTGGATGAGTTCAAGAACGATCCTAACCGCCACGTATTGTTGATGAGCTACGGCGCCGGCAGTGTGGGGCTCAACCTGCAGTTCTGCGAATACGTTTTCTTGTTTGACCGTTGGTGGAATCCGGCTGTCGAAGATCAGGCGATCAACCGGGCCCACCGGATTGGCGCGGCCGGCCCGGTGACGGTGACCAGATTTCTAAGTGTCGGAACGATCGAAGAACGGATCAACGCCGTCTTGGATAAGAAACGCGAGCTATTCGATACGATCTTGTCTCAGGCCGATGGTGTGAAACGGGGCGGGTTAACGCAAAACGAAATCTTCTCGCTCTTTAATCTGAGCAAAACGTCGAGCAAGAACGAAGCGGCCGCCTAACATACGTGCGACCTGCCGGGTACAATTTTCTCGACGAGTCCCAGGAGGGCTCGGACGCCATCCCACTGATTTCTGCCCATTCAAGGATCAAAGTTAGCCATGAGCGAAGGTTTTCTTGACGACCGCCGGAAAGCACTAGAAGAGTCTTTCTTTCACAAGCGCAACGCTCAGTTGATGACCGAATTGCGCGAGCAATTAGAAACGGAAGCGAAGCGTAAAGAGTTTGCCTCGGTTTCTGGGATCACGGATCACGATATTCTGGACCGCTTTATCCAGCTCAACATGACGGCCGATACGGTGGCCGCGTTGTCGTTGGTGCCGCTCGTCCGTGTCGCTTGGGCCGACGATGATTTGGATAAAAAAGAGCTGGCGGCCATCATGGACTCGGCGACCAAGTCGGGTATCGAGAAAGGAAGTGCCAGTTACCGGTGTCTTGAATCGTGGCTCGATCAAAAACCGGATGATTCCTTAAACGAAGCGTGGACGCTTTACGTCAAAGAACTGATCAGTTCGCTCTCTGACGAAGACAAACTGTTGATGAAGAACGGACTGATGGCGCAGGCGCTGCGCGTTGCTCAAGCGGCCGGCGGCGTGTTGGGCGTCGGAAACAAGGTTTCCGATGTCGAACAGCAAGTGCTGGACGAATTGGCAGCTGCCTTCGAGTAGTCGCCGCAGGAGATTCGACCCGCCGCCCACGAGTTCTCGGCAAGTCACAGGAATGCCCAGAATGTGGCGTCTGTTCGGTCGGCGGTCGCTATAATCGATCCGATGACAAATTCCACTTCACCGACGATACAGTACGACTACGACATTCTCGTCGTCGGGGCAGGGCATGCCGGTACGGAAGCTGCTTTGGCGGCTGCTCGCATGGGCGCTCGCGTGGCGTTGCTGACGACCAACCTGGATACGGTCGGCCAGATGAGCTGCAACCCGGCGATCGGTGGCGTCGCCAAGGGGCAGATCGCCCGCGAGATCGATGCGCTCGGGGGGGCCATGGGCTTAGCGATCGATCGGACTGGGATTCAGTTTCGTTTGCTCAATCGGCGAAAGGGGCCGGCAATGCACGGTCCGCGGGCCCAAGCGGACAAGAAAGCCTATCAGAACGAAATCAAATGGCTCGTTGAAGAGCAAGAGAATCTATCGCTACGGCAAGAGGTCGTCGAAGAGCTGCTGACCGAATCGATTCGAGAGGACGGCTTGGCAAAACAGCGTGTCGTGGGGGTGCTTGTGCGTGGCGGAGCCGAATATCGCGCGCCGGCCGTCGTGCTCACGACAGGCACCTTTCTGCAAGCGATCATGCACACCGGCGAAGCGAAGACTCCCGGCGGACGCGCTGGAGAAGGGACGACAAAGGGGATCAGCGGAGCGCTTCATCGACTTGGGTTCGCTTTGGAACGATTTAAAACGGGAACCCCGCCTCGGTTGAACGGTCGTACCATCGATTTCGATCAGTGCGAATTGCAGCCAGGCGACGAATTGCCGCAGCCCTTTTCGTACATGACCGGCAAGTTAGAAGTCGAACAGATGCCGTGCTGGATCGCTCACACGAATGAGAAGGTCCACGACTTGATTCGCGCCAACCTGCACCGCGCACCGATGTACAGTGGGCAGATCAGCGGCAGCGGGCCCCGCTATTGTCCTTCGATCGAAGATAAGGTCGTTCGGTTTGCTGATCGTGACCGACACCAGCTGTTTTTGGAGCCGGAGGGACGGCAGACACAAGAATTCTACGTGAATGGCATCTCGACCAGCCTGCCGCGTGATGTGCAGGACCAAATGTTCCAGCTCATCCCGGGGCTCGAAAATGCGCAGATCATGCGTTATGGCTACGCAGTCGAATACGATTTTTGTCCCCCCGATCAGTTGTGGCCATCGCTGGAAACGAAATCGGTACACGGTTTGTATTTCGCTGGCCAAATCAACGGGACGACTGGCTACGAAGAGGCCGGTGCACAGGGCATCATCGCCGGCGCCAATGCGGCGTTGAAATTGCAAAGTCAGGGACCGATGATCCTCGGTCGCGAACAGGCCTACATCGGTGTGCTGATTGATGACTTGGTGACTTGTGGAGTGGATGAGCCGTATCGAATGTTTACGAGCCGTGCCGAACACCGATTGCGATTGCGACAGGACAACGCCGATCGGCGGCTGACGAAGATGGCGTCCGAGTTGGGATTAATCGGTGCGGATCGATTGGCTCGCTTGGAGGTCAAAGAGGCGGAAATCGTTGCGGCGAAAGAACTCATCGAATCGAATCGTGTCGGGCAAGAGACGTTGGCGAAGCGCTTGCGACGACCCGAAGTCGATTGGTCGACGTTGACCGAACACTGTAGTGAATTGGCCCGTTTTGATGACGAAGTTGCCGAGCAGGTCGTGTTCGATGTGAAATACGCCGGCTATATTGCTCGACAAGAGATCGACATCGCCCGACAATCGCGAATGGCCGAACGCAAGATACCGGAAGACCTGGACTATGCGAGCCTGACTCAGTTGCGACATGAAGCGCGCGAGAAACTTGATCGCATTCGTCCGATCACTTTGGCGCAGGCCGGCCGCATCAGTGGGATCACTCCGGCCGACATCAGCCGACTGCTCGTCTACCTAGACGGTTCGAAGCGGTAGTGCGCTACAGTGTCTTTAGGTATTCCAAAACGGCCTGTTTTTCATCTTCGGCGAGTGCCGAGGGGTAATCGTGCCCGGCGGCGCTCTTCCCGAGCTTGGAAGTATCAAAGATTTCTCGGCGCTCGTGTTTGGAGATGAAGACCGGCACTTTTTTCAGCTGAGTCACGGCAAGGCCTGCGCGTTCCTGATCGTACTCGGCAACGGCCAGCGGCTCATTCCGCACGCGACGCCAGATCTTCGGGCGCTCTTCTGGATGCAGCATGTGCCAGAGCGTCGGGACGGCGCCGTTGTGCAGGTACGGAGCGCTGGCCCAAATGCCATGCAGCGGTGGCGCGACGTAGCCTGTCGGGTGGATGACCGTGTTGTGCTGGCGGAAATGCGTGAACCAACTGTCGGCATAAGCGATTCGGCTCTCTTCATCTAACGCGTCCAGCCGAGTTCGGTCAGTGCCGATGTCTGCGATGTCGATGACTCGTTCGGGAAACTCTGGATTCGGGCCGTACGTCCCGTGACACTCAGCACAGTGGTCGTTGAAGACTTGTCGACCGTGGTTTGCTCGGGCCGCATCGATGGCATACGGATACTTAGGTGGTTGGATGCTGCTCAAGTAGGCGTAGACATCCTCGTACTCGTTTTCCCATCGTTCGAAATGTTTGGTGGTGTTTTCTGGTACGAGCAAAAAGGGCATCAGGCTGCGAGCGCTCTTCGTCGCAAAGGCATCGATGTAGAGCATTTTCCGGTGTTTGAAATTCCACCAGGGTGGCGCGTCCATGTCATGATGCACCAACTCGGGTTCGCGAGGCACTTTGCGCATCGTCAAATCGGGGTTTCGATAGGCCATCAGCGTCACCCCGAACATGACCGAATTCGTGAGTCCTCGATTGGTGCCTAAGGGGTAGAGGATCGAGCCAGCATCCATTGGTGACAGGCGTTTTTTGATGATTAGCTTGGTCAGCCGCATGTCGGCCGTCAGCGACTGCAGGCCGATGTTGGAATTGGGGCGTCCGGGATACGGTTTGCCACCGACGCTTCCGCCGTGACAAGCAAAACAGTTCATTGCCCAGTTGCCTGCGTCATCGACGACGTATTGGAGCGGTTTTCCCGATTCGTCGCCGGGGCGAGTCGTCAGTCCGTAGCGGAGGAAAGCCATGCGGCGTCGCTCTTCTGGAGTCGCCTTCTCGGCTCGCGCTTTAAGTGCGGGTGGCCATGCTTGCCAGACTTGGTCGAATGTCTCTTGGTCGAATTCGGTCGGCAAATAGGTCTTATTGACGAGGAACTCGAAGCCACGCTGCGCCGCTTCGGCCGCTTCTTGTTCGGCCGTTTGCGCGGCCGACAAGTGGGGTGTGATCGCCAGAGAGAGGACGAGAAAAAAGCACGCCGGTCGAGTTACTCGATAGAATCGCAAAGTACTGCCTCTTTGAAGTGGGTGACGCGGTCGTCACCTTGTCATGGCGTGGGATGCTCAGCTCTCTGCACGTCGCTCAACATCCTCCTTGGGGCTCAACCGAAATCGAGGCCACCCGATTCACTCTACGGCCTACCGATCGGAGGGTTCTTCAGGCACGCCCGTCGCTGACGTCAATCACGTGGTCTACCGATGCTTCCAGGCTCCCCTGAACCTCGTGGCATGGCAAAACGTCCGATTTGGGCCCATTTACTCAACGATTTTTTGAAAAATTATTTGCCCGAAAGTGCCTAAGCTACGCTGAAGGAAGGGTGATTCAGCGATGAAGGATCAGGTTAAGTGCTTTCTATTTAACAACTTATGGTCGCTACATCAATCTTGACGGTTCACGGTACATGGATATAATTCGAGGCGGTATGACCGTCCAGGAAAGTTAAGAAAAGCTGGTCGTACTTGCCGAATGTAACGTCATAGGAATCTGTAAGGTTTGGACGCGCCGCGATGGTCTGCGTATTTGAGGGAGCTAAAAGACTGGTTTCTCACCGAAGGTCTGGATGACTGGAAGAGAACGGCAAGCTAAGGCCGACCGTTCGATTTCGAGGGCTAGTTCTGTTATCGGCTAAGGAAGGGTGGTCTTATATGACCAAATCCGTGTTCACAACGGGCGAAGCAGCCAAGATCTGCAAGGTCAGCCAGCAGACGATTATTCGCTGTTTTGACTCTGGTCAGCTGAAAGGATTCCGCGTGCCCGGCAGTCGTTTTCGCCGAATCCCCAGAGACCAACTGTTCGCTTTCATGAAAGATAATGGCATCCCGACGGATGCTTTGGAAAGCGGTAAGCGCAAAATTCTGATTGTTGATGATGACGAGTCGTTGGTCGAACTGATGAGAGACGTCTTCGATCGTGACGCTCGCTTCGAAGTTCGAACGACCAACAATGGTTTCGATGCGGGGATGTGCGTGAAGGAATTCCGCCCGGACATTGTTGTGCTCGACGTGATGCTCCCGGATATCAACGGCAAAGAAGTTTGCCAGCGAGTCCGCAGTGATTCGGCGCTGGACGATGTCCGTATCATTTGCATCTCGGGTATGGTCGAGCAGGAAAAAGTGGCCGACTTGAAGGCGGCCGGAGCGAACGACTTCATGCAAAAGCCGTTTAGCGTGGACAAGTTGCTAGAACGAGTCTGTTCGCTGCTCGAAATTGAAACGGCTGCGGCCGGTTCGTAAAGAAGTGATTCATTCAAGACGCGCATCGAGCTCAGGTCGATGCGCGTTTTTTTATGGCCTGACTGAGCATAGATCGAGTACTCTCCATGCCCGCTGAACGGTATGCAGCTTTGACGCTCCAGGCGATCGAAGGTGGCCCGACGCTGCCGCTTTCGCCCGCGTTTGCGCGCCGAATCTGCCTCGGTGCGTTTTCACCGACGGGCAGTGCGCCCCTGTCAGACGCCGAATCGCCCGACTGGTTGCTGTGCGATCCTACGGCGCTCTTGTGGGCAGTCGAGCAATCGCCGCATGCGGAACCGACGCTCGCAAGCCTACAAGCATGGCTGACGACCGCTTCCTCACAAGTCATATCCGCCGTGGTTGAGGCCCAATTTCAACCCAGCGATATCGCTGCCTGTTGCGAGCAGCTATGGGGCACCGCGACTCCAACGCAGGCACCGGTAGGGTTCACGCTGGAACAGATTTTACCGAGTCTCGAGAGCTGGCCTCGATTGGGCAGGGGCGTCTCAGGCGAGCCGGCGCCTCGGCAAGTGAGTCTTGATTGGCAGTCGGTTTGGAATACCGACCCTGCATGGTCCAGGATGCTCTTGTCGCTGCAGCAGCAAGCCGAGGGCTCGCTCTCCCCCTCCTTTGATCAGCGGTTGCAGCAAGAGAAGCTCCTCTCGATGAAGCAGCTGGCGTACGGAGCCAGTCACGAAATCAATAACCCACTGGCCAACATCGCCACACGAGCTCAAACCTTGCTGATGGATGAGACCGATCCTCAACGGCGTCGGACGTTGGCAACGATCAATCAACAAGCGTTTCGTGCTCATGAAATGATTGCCGACATGATGCTGTTTGCGATGCCGCCCCAGATGGCATGGTCTGAAGTCGAATTGCGACCGCTGATCGAGGAAGTGATCGCGACGCTTCAGGAGCAGGCGGACGAGAATGGCGTTCAAATTACCCTGGACTGCGCAACCGGTACCCGTCTTGCGGCCGATGAGACGCAGCTCATCGTCGCGCTACGCTGTCTCTGTCAAAACGGGATCGAAGCGATGCCAGACGGAGGCTCGCTAGCGATCCAGGTGACCGCGCTAAACGAACCGAGTGTTGACGGGTCGCGTAAGAGCCAGGAATCGTCCTCAGGGACGGTCAGCATCGCCATTGGCGACGATGGGCCGGGGCTGACCGATCATGTTCGCCGCCACCTGTTCGATCCGTTCTTTAGTGGGCGGGAGGCTGGCCGCGGTTTGGGGTTCGGTTTATCGAAGGCTTGGCGGATCGTGACCGAAATGGATGGACATATCGCTGTCAACTCCCCCTCTTCAGGAGGCACGGAATTCGTAGTGACCTTACCGGTCATCCGACCGCGAGCGGCGTTAGAATCGGCTGCCGCTTGTGACAAAGTAGACGCTCCACTAACTTAAAAGATGGCGCGGCCAACCACGGCGCGATGAATGGCATGGGCCGGCCGGTATCGGCGGCGGCAGCCCAGTGAAGACCATCAGTAGATAAGACTGGCATCAAAGACGGATCGCAAAGCATGTCATCATTTAATAAGGACGCGGGAGGTCGCCAATCGGCGACCGTTTGGCGCCGACGTCGAAAAGTTCGTCGCGCTCGTCCTGCCGACGATAACGATTTTCATCCGCTCGTACGGGGCTCCGTCGTCGCCGCGCGAGATTACCTTCGTACCGAGCAAGACGCAGGGCTGGGCGCCTGGTGTGGCCGAGTGCCGGCCGATCCGCACGTGACGGCTGAGTACCTGCTGTTACTCGACTGGTTGGGCTTAGCCGACGAACGGCGTCCGCTGGTCGAATCGCTGCGCGCGTTCTTGCAAGAGAGTGTCAATTCGAAAGGCGCTTGGTCTGACCAGAATGACATGTTGGATGTCAGTACCAGTACTCTTTGCTACCTAGCACTGAAAATGTCGGGATCGGATGCGGACGATCCGTTCATGAGCAAGGTTCGCGCCTCGATTCGATCGCGAGGTGGTGCCGAGGTCGTGAACGGGCTGACGCGGTATTATCTGGCGCTCTATGGGCAAGATTCGTTCGATCGTTGCCCGGTGCTCCCACCCGAATTCCTGTTGCTGCCGCGTTGGCTGCCGATGAATGTGACTCGTTGGAGCCGCTGGGCGCGCGCCATTCTCGTACCGCTCTCGGTGCTGTGGGCTTTACGGCCCGTGCGAAAAGAGGGAACGGCTTGCGAGGTGGATGAGCTTTACCTCAATCCGGCAACTCGTGCCCATGGCCACTACGTAACGGGCCTGTCCGAGTCGACTTCGCTCAAGGCACGTTGGTGGCAATTCAACGCACGAATTGCCTGCACCGTGACGCGCGCGATTGAACGAGCCGGCTTGCGACCATTTCGCCGAACCGCCTTGCGGGCAGCCGAAAAGTGGATGGCCGAACGACTGGACGAACACAACGGCATCGCCGGTTCAACGACGGCAACCGTGCTGGCAGCCATCGCCTTCGATGCGCTGCAGCATCCGAGCGACAGCGTGCCTCAAGCGACCTGTTTGCGAGCCATTGAAAACGCGCTCTCGCCTGCTCCTTTACGTCCGGATGATTCGAATGCTGGCCGCGATGCGATGGGCGTCTCGCCGGCTCGCGTCGCAATCCAGGATACGGCGATCGTGGCTCATGCCTTGGCGATTGCGGGATTGGACCCGCACACGAACGAGTTACGACAAGGGATTGAGTGGCTGTTGCAAAACGAATCGACACGGCCCGGCGACTGGAGCCAGGTTGTGAAGACCGATCCGGGTGGTTGGTCGCGCGAGTTCCCCAATCACTTCTATCCCCACATCACGGCGACAGCCCGCGTGTTGCAATCGATGCGTGAACCGTTCGCCAACAATCCGCCCTCTTCGCTCGTCACTGACGATTCGATGGTGGCCATGATCCGTGCGAATAGCATGAATTTGGCGAAGCGACAGATCGCAGTCCTTGATCGAGTCGCGGCTGCCAGCCGTCGGGCCCGGTTATGGTTGCTCGCGATGCAAAATGGTGATGGTGGTTGGCCATGTGCCGATCGTCACCACTCTCGGTCAGTGCTTTACAGTCGACGATTCAGCGACCGTTTTCCGATTCACGATCTGAGTAATGCGGAAGCGACCGGTGCCGTTCTCCAGGCCTTGGGGACATGGGAGATGGGCTGTGGTCAGTCAAGCGTCGATCGCGGCGTTTCCTACTTGCGTGAATTGCAGACGGCTGAGGGGTGTTGGAAAAGTGTTCACGGCGGTTCCGATATTGCTGCGACTGCCAGCGTGATTTTGGGGCTGCGTGCCGTCGGCATTTCATGGCGAGACATGACCATCAGCCGCGCCGCCGATTGGCTTATCGCAGCTCAGCAATCGGATGGTGGCTGGTTGGCAAATTCCTACGACACGCTGCAAGGACCGGTAACATGTCCGCGGCAAACGGCATGGGCTTTGATGGCTTTAGAGCAGGCTGGCAAGGGTGAGCAAGATGTCGCGCATCGAGCCGCTCAATATCTCGTCGATCGCCAGCAGGTGACCGGTTCGTGGTTGGCACATGCAGAGAGTCCAGCGGGTGGCGCCGACCTCGTCGAATGCGAATCGGAGCTATCGCAGACGGCGATTCCGCTCACGGCACTCGCCATTTGGGGGCTGGGACAACGAGTTCTCGATTGATCGGTTGTGGTTGCCAATTCTCATCGGTTCCCATAGCTGCCAGCCCAGCGGCCGGTCAGGTGACGTCCTGCGGTGTATGATATCGGCGACCGGAACAGCGTCGACTTGGATCATGGCGATCTAGGTCGCGGCGTCGTCAGCATTCGTTTCCCTTGAGAAAACCAACATGAAAGTTCTGCTCGCAAGTCCACGCGGTTTTTGTGCCGGCGTCAATATGGCGATCGACAGCCTCGATTTGGCGCTGCGCGCGTTTGGGGCACCGGTCTACGTCTTTCACGAAATCGTACACAACAAGTACGTCGTCGATACGTTCAAAGAAAAAGGCGCCGTCTTTGTGGAAGCGCTGGAGGAGGTGCCCGAAGGTTCGACCCTGCTGTTTTCAGCGCACGGAGTTTCCCCAGAAGTTCGCAACTTGGCGAAAACGAGAAAACTGCACGCGATTGATGCGACGTGTCCACTCGTGACGAAGGTGCATCTGGAAGCGCTCAAGTTCGCGAAAGAGGGTTTTACGATCGTCTTGATTGGCCATGAAGGACACGACGAAGTCATCGGAACGATGGGCGAAGCGCCCGAGGCGATCGTGCTCGTCGAAACGACCGAAGATGTCGATCAGTTGGCATTCGATGCCGAAACGAAGTTGGCCTATCTCACTCAAACCACGCTTTCGGTCGATGACGCCAATACGATCATCGGTCGCCTGCGAGAACGTTTTCCCCAAATCCAAGGCCCTCCCAAAGAAGACATCTGCTACGCGACTCAGAATCGTCAGGAGGCAGTACGCCTCTTGTCCGGTGACGTCGATGTTTGCATTGTCATTGGCAGTCAAAACAGTTCCAACAGCCAACGTCTACGAGAAATTGCTGACGAGAATGGTGTTCCCGGCCATCTGGTCGACGGGCCACACGAAATGCATACCGAGTGGTTCACGGGTGCCAAACAGGTGTTGGTAACGGCCGGTGCAAGCGCGCCCGAAACGGTCGTCGAAGAGTGCGTGAAATTCCTCGTCGATAACTTCGACGCCGAAGTCGAGGCGCGGCTCATACGAAAAGAAGACGTCTACTTTCCGTTGCCACGAGAATTACGGGCCGTCAAAATCGACGACTGATCAACTCTGAATGTAATTCTTCAGGAAATGATTTTCGGTTGCCAGCTCGTCATGCTGAGCCTTCACCACGTCTCCAATCGAAATGATCCCCGCCAATTGTCCGTCGTCGATGACGGGCAGATGACGAATACGGTTCTTGGTTAGCAGCCCCATGACGCTGGAAACGGTGTCTTCTGATCTGCCGATGACGAGATCGGTCGACATCTTTTCCCGGACGCTGATTTGGTCCAACGAACGATCTTCGACGGCACACGAACGTAAAATGTCACGTTCGGTGATGATGCCCAGCACGCGATTGTTTTCACGTACCAAGAGAGAACCACAATTCAATGCGACCAGACTGGCGACCACATCCGACAGCGACGCGTCGGGTCCAATGTCGTGGATGGCCTGTCCTTTGGACTGCAGGATGTTGGAAACTTTCATGCTTGGGGTCTCCCATATCACTAAGGTTCTGTGGTACTGCTACCATCAAGGATGGAATGTGACACGCCACGTGTCAATTCAATGAAGGGCAACGGTTGGCAACCGCAATTGTTTGGAAAGGCTTGTGAAATAATTCACAAGCTGTGCTCCTAGCGTTTTCCACACCATGCATTGGCAGGCAGACCGCCCAATTTATCGCGCAGGAATTTCGGCGATGTGGAAATTTCTGAACGACAAGTCGGTCGTCGGGTCGTGACCTTGGATCATGATCGAACCAGGTTCCAGTCGCAGCCCTTTGCGAGGATTGCGATGCGCTTTCCTCTCGTCGGTCCAATCGACGACTTGATGACCATTCACCCAAGTCGCGATGTGGGCGCCGTCGGCGATGATCGTTTTGTGAAACCACGTCAGATCGGTGGCCACAATGACGCGCGCGTTTTGCCGGCGAAAAATCCCGCCCGTGCCACAATCGGCCGGTTGGTTCGGGTCGCCATCTTTCATCGCATTCTGAATTTGGCTTTCGTATCCCATCATTTGATCGCCGGGAATACAGCGGAAGAAGATGCCTGAATTCAGCCCTTCCGCATGCGATTTGCATTCCAGTTGCAGGACAAAATCGCCATAGGAAGCGGTCGTCTCTAACTGGCCGCGGCCGTTCAAGACTCGCAGCTCGCCCTCATCAACGAAGAAGCGACTTTTATCGGCCGCCGCATCGGTCCAGCCGGTCAGGTCTTTCCCGTTGAAGAGGGAGGCCAGGCGGAGCGGCTTCAAGCGAATCTTGCGAAACGCGATCTGGCCGCCACGAAACTGCAGCCCGATGTGGCCTCGGCCAAGCGGCTGTTTGTCTTCGTAGTCGGAGTACGGCTGGCCATCGACCCAGGTCGCGATGCGAGTTCCGTCGGCGACGATCCGCAACGAGTGCCAAACGCTGTCGTCGGTGGGTGGGGCTGCGTCTGCTTTGAGCCGAGCGACCAAACTGCCGGTGGGAAACGGGTGGTCGGCTGGTGCGATGTTGATTTCATAGCAATCGGCAGTCGGGTCCTTAGGGATCCGCTGCGAGCGAATAAAGAGACCGCTATTCGTCGCGGAGGGACAGCGGTATTCGAGCTGTAGTTCGAAGTTGGCAAATTGAGTCGTCGTGTTGAGGAAACCGTGTTCGCCTTGGTCGACCGAAATGATCCCATCCTTGGCCGTCCAATTGGCAGCGCCGGTTGGTTCCCAGCCGAAGAGCGTCTCGTTGTCAAACAGAGCGATCCAGCCTTCGCTACAGAGTTGGCTGCTGAGTCCAAGCGTTTTGGCAGGAGCGCTGGTCGGTTGAGCCCGTGACGTGGCGGCGTGGCACGTCATGAGGAGCAGGGCGGCAAGTAGGCGAATCATGGTTGTGTTCTTTGTTTGAGTCGGGCCATCGAAAAGACAAGGCAATGGGTCGAAGGCAAAGGGTCGGGAGTCTTTTTCGGTGTAAGTACTTTCCAATGGCGGCACGGGTCGGCCGAAAAAGACTCCCGACCCTCTTCGTGGATCACAAGCCGGAAGCTCATGCTACTTTTGAACTGGCAGAGAAGCCAGTCGAGGGCGCTGTTGCTAAGCATCCGATTCGATTTCGAGCGACACTTCCAAAACGCTGGTTCCTGCAGCTGACGCGGTTCCTGACAGGTCGAATTCGAGTTGGATCAGGTTGTGGTCCGTGAGTTGAGCGGCGATGGGAAAGCGAGTCGCCTTGTCGGCTTGCGTCGTGCCTAGCATTGCGCCGTTGAGACTCACCCGAGCCGTGAACGGCTGCAATTGGACCATGAGGTGCACCGTGGCGCGCTCGATTCCCGTCGGCCGATGGAATCGTCGTTCGAACAAACAGGCCTGCTGAGCCTCGGCAACGAGCGCACCCACATCATCGAGTGGTAAACGAATCGACCGCACATCGCCGCCATCCAGCCGACATTCCCAAGGACCTCTCAATCGAATCGTGTGCATGGGAGGTGTGAAGGTTGCTGAGGACGATTAGTTGGAGAAGTCGCCAACGACACTTGCTTGACGAACTTGGCCGGTGCCGAATTCCAGCATGCGGATTCGAACTTCGATGCCGCTTAACGGGACATTGTAAGGCGGTTGCGTTTCTCGTTCGCTGATATCGTCGATACCATTAACGGGAAACGGCGGTGAAATAAGGTCATCGAGGCCATTAAAGCCTTGGTCAGTTCCTGCGGTCCCATCTTGGTCTACACCATCGCGTTCGTAGGCAAGAGTCCACGTATCGTAAGAAATCCATGTTGACGCGCCACCGTCCGTCGGCGTGGAGGGAGCAGCGGCCAGCAAATTGCCCGTGACTGCTGCGGGGTTTACGCCCGCTGCAGTTCCGTAGGAGAGGTCAGTAAATGCGCCTGTACCAACAGGAGTGCCGCCAGTTAGCGCCGCCCAGCCAGCGTCGGATGGCCCGAGGACAACGTTTCCAGCTGCGAATAACGGTGCATCTTCATCATAAATTCGAACATCAAAAGCGATCACATCCGAAAGAAGAACATCTTCACCAAGCCGGTTTCCGTCCAAAACAAGACTCACGTCATCGGTACGGTTCGTATTGGTCGGTGGTCGGATATGCGCAGCCAAATACCTATTGTCGACTGGGTACCCCCAGGAGTCTTGAAAATCGGGTGTCGTGGGGGCTTCACCAAAGCCCCGCGTGCCATCGATTTCGTTGGCTGTTGGCGCCGCTAACCAGCTCTTTAGCCCTGGGGCAGAGCCCAAGTTGTTGCTTGCGGCATAGTGAGCGAATCGGTTGCTTGGGGTCGTCAAATCGCCTAACGAATTTGCCGCCAACCCAACTGCCTTACCCGTTGTGTCGGTAACAACACGGACAGATACATCCGATTCTTGATGAAACGTCTGTAAATACTTGGGCGTGAAATTCGTAAATGTCATGTTTCCAGAAACAAGTCCAGCGGGCAATGTGGCACCGCCCAAATTGGCGCCGTTAAGCGACGGGTATACGAGGAGTACGCGACGATGTAATGAACGCACACCGTTGGCATCCACGCCAACCCACCACACAACCTCAGCAACATTTGATTCCAAATTCACTTCGTTTCGCGTGAGTCCACCTGCCACTTGGCCATTCTGGTCGTAGGGTGCTGAGACAATGGTGGCGCCGTTAGTGTAGTAAACAAATTTTCCGGTAAACGGCTCACCCTCACTACGTACGGTAAAGAACAAAGCATCGTCTACATCGCCGAAATGAGAGGCACCTAATACACCAAAAACGCCGTCAGTATCGAGCGTTCTATCAGCATCCAGTGCATTATCGCCGTCTGCATCGAAATCCGTACTTGGAAATCCATTGGAAGCAACCATGCCTTCGATGTACTCAAAATATCCCAGCCCGGCATCTGGATCGATCCACGGTTCGACCGGGCAAGTTAGAT
>CAYZRS010000003.1:0-67361 GCA_964480915.1 uncultured Pirellulaceae bacterium
ATAAGTCTGGAAATCGTCGCGATCTTACCGTCGAATGCGCTGAGAGTTTGCCGACTTGGGCCGGAAAAGGTCGGCGGCAATGCACTGCCCTGTGAGTGAAGGCGTGATCTGGCGAACGACAGCTGCCCCGTGCAAAGACTGCCCGCGGGCTGGGCGCAAACAATCAAGAAAATGACGGTAAGGCAACCTCACAACAGACGTCTAGACGATTGCCGCGTCGCGTCTGCCCGGTTCATGGATTTACTTTTGTGACGAAGTGTGGCAACGCTTTGTGGCTGCTCGGTAAGTTACCGTACTTTCTCGTCGTCATACTACAGGTATGCTTAGTGAGAAGGTGGGAAAACATGAATAATTGGCGACGATTGGTGATGACGAAGCGTCCAGCGACTCAATTTGTCTTGATTTCGTTGGCGTGTTGTACCGCCGTGGTGTGGGCACAGTCTGCGACAAAGCAGGCCGAGGTTCCGGACGGGTTTGAGCAGATTTTGCCTCGAGGTGGCATCCCGGCGATCAACAACCCGACATACGTTGAATCGAAAGAGGCCAAGATTTCGGACGAGGCATTTGTGCTGGGTGTTGTGATTGATGGCGAGCCGCTCGCCTACAGTCTGAATCTGCTCAATCGGCACGAAATTGTGAATGACTCGGTAGGAGAGACCAATTTTGCAGCTGTCTGGTGACCGCTGGCAAACACGGCCGTCGTGTACGGTCGAGATTACGCAGGAAAGACATTGGATTTTGAACCATCTGGAGGTTTAACCAACGCCTCGCTCGTCATGCAGGATCAGCAGACAGATACCTATTGGTCCTTGATGAAGGGGTCCGCATTGGCAGGAGAACTGCTGGGTGAGTCCCTACAGGAATTGCCGGTTGGAGAAAAAGTGACGTGGAAAGAGTGGCATAAGAAACACCCCAGGACGAAAGTTTTGTCGGTCAACGGCCAAGAAGATGGGCGAAACCCATACGGAAAATACTTGACTGATACGAAGGGATTTCGCGGATTGAAAGCGAAAGACCAGCGGATGGAAACGAAAACACCAATATTTGCTTTCCATCGAGCCGGAGAATCTTTCGCCGTCGATCTGGGAGAGGTCGTGTCCGGTGCGAGCGTTGCGATGCCGGGAGGGGGCGAGTTGTTTCTGTTTCGTGAAAAACGCGATGCGGTGATGCGATCGACCACGGCACTGTATTCAGCAACAGGTTTTTCCAAGCAGAAAAAAGATTGGGTAGAAGATACGAGTGGAGCACGCTTTGATAGGGCAACGCGTCGTTTTGAGAGTGCCCCGGTTGAACCGGTCGGTGGATTCGACACGTATTGGTATAACTGGAGTCTGAACAATCCGGCTACAAAAGTCTTGCAGCCCGAGTCATTCGACCGGTCGAATGGAATGGGCAAACGAACGGCACGGTGACGTGGCCCGCTAAAAAAAGGAAATCGCAGTATGAGTTCTTCACCCGGGGTGGAAAATGCCTCAGGACAGCATTCGGATTCGGCCGTCGCCCAACGCTACGCGGCCGCCGCTCAAGAGCGCGAACCGGCTCTTTGTTGTCCGGTCAATTACGACGCCAAGCTGCTCGAGAAGTTGCCGCAAGAGATCATTGACAAAGACTACGGCTGTGGCGATCCGTCGGCCTACGTGAAACCAGGAGATACGGTGCTCGACCTGGGGTCGGGTGGCGGGAAACTGTGCTACATGGCATCGCAAATTGTCGGTGCGCAAGGTCGAGTGATCGGTGTCGACTGTAATCAGGAAATGTTAGGGCTGGCGCGGAAATACCAAGGTGAAATGGCAGATCGTCTCGGCTATGCAAATGTCGAGTTCCATTACGGCCGAATCCAAGATTTGCAACTGAGCCTCGACCGGTTTGACACTGCATTGAACGATGTGGCTGCCGATTCGTCGGAACGACCGTTGGAAGTGCTCGATCTCATCCGCAGTCTCCGCCAAGAGCAGCCCATGATCGCCGACGATAGCGTCGATTGTGTGATCTCAAATTGTGTCCTAAATCTTGTCAATCCAGACGATCGGAAGCAGCTGTTTCGAGAAATCTACCGCGTTCTCAAGCGGGGTGGCCGCGCCGCGATCAGCGATATCGTGAGTGACGAAGATGTTCCGGTCGAGATGCAGGAAGATGGCCACTTATGGTCGGGTTGTATTTCGGGTGCTTGGCGGGAAGACCGATTTGTCGATGAATTTGTCGCCGCCGGTTTTTATGGCGCCGCGATCGATAAGTATCAGTCCGAGCCGTGGCAGGTCATTAACGGTATTGAATTTCGATCTGCGACGATCTTGGCCTACAAAGGCAAAGAGGGGCCCTGTTGGGAACGCAATCAGGCGGTCGTTTACCAAGGGCCGTTCGAGCAAGTAAAAGATGACGACGGACACATCTATAAGCGAGGTCAACGGATGGCCGTCTGCGATAAGACCTTTCAAATACTGATGCGACCGCCATACGAAGGTCTGTTTATTCCCATTGCACCCATCGACGAAATTCTGCTTGAAAAAGCGACAGCTTTTGACTGCAAGAGTACGAGACTGCGTTCGCCTCGTGAAACGAAGGGGCTCGAATACGACGCTACTCGTGTTTCCAATGCGGGCGTCTGTGATCCCGATTCCTCCTGCTGCTAACCCAAGATCGGTCATCAATGCCACAAGCATCGAAGTCGTTGAAATTGCGTCAGGCGCCGCTCGCGAATGCCAATGCTCAGCTCCAGTTGTTGGGTTCGTCCGTTCCGACCGGATCGTTCGCGCAAGAGATGCGAGAAAAAGGGATCGATGGTCTCCACGCGGATGGCGTCGAAATCCTCCAAGTCAACGTTGGCAAAATGTGCAACATGACTTGTCGTCATTGCCATGTCGATGCGGGCCCCGACCGGCGTGAGATCATGAATCGAGAGACGATCGATCTTTGCCTGGCAGCGTTACGAGATTCGGAGATTCACACCGTCGATCTGACGGGTGGCGCGCCCGAGATGAATCCAGATTTTCAGTACTTTGTCACCGAAGTAAAGAAGTTGGGAAAGCATGTCATCGATCGGTGCAATTTGACGATCCTGCTGGCACCCGGGTACGAGGGGATGGCTCAATTCCTCGCTGATAACCAAGTCGAAATCGTCGCTTCGCTGCCGTGCTACCTCGAAGAAAATACCGACCAGCAACGGGGTGATGGCGCCTACCGACAGTCGATTGACGCGTTGCAGAAGCTAAATGAACTCGGCTACGGAAAGCCGGACAGCGGGCTGACGTTGACGCTGGTGTTTAATCCGATTGGTCCTTCGCTGCCCCCAGATCAACAGGCACTCGAAGATCAGTATCGTGCCCACCTGCAGCGGGAATACGGCATCGAATTCAATCGCCTGTTCACGATTACAAATATGCCCATTAGCCGATTTCTGGACGACTTGGTCGAATCGAAACAGTACGAAGCCTACATGCAAACGCTGATCGAGGCGTTTAACCCGACCGCTCTTTCGGGCGTCATGTGTCGCAAGATGATTTCGGTCGGTTGGGATGGGTTGCTGTTCGATTGTGATTTCAACCAAATGCTCGAGTTACCCACCGATTCGGATCAAGCGAAGCATATTCGTGATTTTGATGCGGCGGAACTCGGTCGTCGAGCGATTGTGGTTGATCAGCATTGCTTTGGTTGCACTGCGGCTGCCGGTTCCGGCTGCTTAGGTGCCATAGATACGTAGAGAGACATCTCTTTGGGAAGACGACGGATGGAAGTGTTTTTTGGAGAGCGTGGTATGCGGCAATCGGTTGATCGTCGGGCGGGATTTACACTTGTCGAATTGTTGGTTGTGATCGCGATTATCGCAATCTTGGTTTCATTGTTATTACCGGCCGTCAATTCGGCACGCGAGGCAGCCAGACGCACGCAGTGTAGTAACAACCTCCGGCAGCTAGGATTGGCGATTTTGAATTTCGAGTCGGCTAACCGACGCTTGCCGACCGGCGGGCAAGGTTCTGATTTTTCTGTGACGCCACCGGCAACAATTTTTGGACTGCATTCAACGTTTACCGAAATCCTGCCCTTCATCGAAGAAGCGGCGTTGGCCGATGGCATGGATTTGGAAGTTGCCTACAACCTTTCACCGGAAAATATCGCGACATCACAAAACAGTGTGTCCGGATTCATTTGTCCCAGCAACTCACTCAGGCCCAGTCCGATCGACTCGGAGGGCTTCGGCAGTGTCGACTACGCGCCGGTTTACTATACGGATATTGATCCAGAGACTGGATTGAAGAATAGTTCGACACGAGCCGAAGGAGCGTTTGGCGTGGGCGGCACGAAGATCCGCCAAGTGCGCGACGGCATGAGCAAAACCGTGGCGTTTGTCGAAGATGTCGGGCGGAACGAGACCATGTCGACTGGGTATCTAGATGCCCAGGGTGAGCCGCGCGCGTTTTGGCGTTGGGCGGAACCGGATGCGGCCATTGGCGTTTCGAAACCCATCAACAACAGCAGCAACCCATTCGGTGGCCCAGCCAATTGTCCTTGGGTATCGAATAATTGCGGTCCGAATGACGAAGTGTTTAGTTTTCATCCGGGCGGTGCTCATTTCTCCTTTCTCGATGGCCACGTCGAATTTAGCGACGAAGGGCTCGATACGCGTGCGATGCGAAAACTCGTCACGCGTGATGGTGGCGAAGTCATCGATCCTTAATGCTCCGTGAAGATCGCAAAGTCTGGCAACGTCTGATTTTGATGAACCAGCGTTGGCCGCGGAGGATGCCGCGGCGGGCTCACAACCGTTTTAATCGCAAACATTCGCTTGCCATGATCAATCCTGAGGGGTGATCCACGCATTGGACGATATCCCTCCTGTCCTACCCCTGTTCCGTTAGGCAAGGAGGTCGATTGTGAAGAGTCTAATTTTCGCGTTGCTGCTGCTCGTTTCCGTACCGCAGATTGTGCAGGCCGAGTCCGTTCAAGCGGTTGCCAATCGAAAGGCGCAGATCGCCGCGAACCGGTTGATTCGTGGTCACGTCGGTGGCAGCTTGGGCGGTGCACGCTATGAAGGCGTCGGTTGGGGCACCAGTCCTCAGATTGCCTTGCGGAAGTGTTGCTACTCGGGAAAGCGCCCGGTGATGGCACAAGCGGTCTACAAGGGTCGCGACGGTCTTTATTACGCTTGCCGACTTTATCGATAGAAGAATCGATCGAGCAGATGGAGCCGAGGCTCTCGTTACGATCGCGATCTTCGGAGCAGCAAGCTTAGAGCCAGCAGCGGCCAGATGGACAAGGCAGGTTCAGGAACCGGCGTCACGTCCAGCATCAAAGAGCCTGAGTCGTAGATGCCTTCACAGGCGTTGGCTTCGTCATCAAAACTCTCGAAGAATTCGATGGTCACAATTCCCGTTGGGCTGGTGCCGTTGGCCTGGCCAGCAGTGACCAGATCGATGATGCCTTGCGAGTCGTTGGATTCGGTGCCGACCATGTCACTGTTGCTCGGCGTCAAGTAAAGGTCATTGGTTCCGTCGTTCTCATAGTCGATTCCGATCGTCATTTCGCTTAACCAGCTGTTACCGGCCGCATCCAAGCCTGACGTTTGGGTCACGTTCCAGCCAATGCCGGTGAGTACGACAGAATCGTTGGGGGTGGGGTCCGTGATTCCGAGCAGGTCGAACAAGTCGACGGGCAACTTGGTATTCAGCAGACTACCTTCGGCATCGCATGACATGATGCCCGTGACGTCAACGGAAACAACAATCTCTTGTGTCAAGGGAGTCCCTGGCAGCTCGCCGTGCTCGCTGAGCGTCTTGACGACAGAAGACGGGGAATCACTCGAAATGTTGGCCGCCCCGCTGATCGATGGGCAGGCAAGGATGGCGACAAGGATGTGGATGGAATTCGGCTTCGTCATTTCAATTCTCCCGTGGTTGACTCTGCCTCTCTCATTTGCACGTTGCGTGCCAATGCGGTTCTTGCGCTTACCGATCGGCAAGCGGCATGTGCTAAATCGAAGCAGCATTCAGGGTTGCGGCACAGGATCGCTGAGTGACGGCCGGGCCGGTCCAGCCTGAATCGACCAGGCTGAGGCGATTTGACGCAGGAGAAACGCCCGACTTGTGGGATGGGGGTGGGTCGTTTTGACGCGTCAATTCGACTCAAGTGAATTGCTCCGCATCGGGACTGCTCTTCGCTCAAAATCGTCGCTTTGGCCCCGACGAGCCGTTACTCGCCCCCCCGCGCGGCCCCCGTTCCATGCGGACACTGGAAGGAGGCAGCGAAAGCGGTAGCGAACCGCTTGATTCTGCTTTGGGCCGAATGTGTTATTGTGGCGGTGTGACGGTCAAATCAAGTCGTCGCTCGGTTTTTCTGCGCTAGGTCTCGCTGGAGCTCGTCCAGTGAAGAGAGCTAAGAACACGGTCGCGCGATTTGTGACGACATTTGAAAGTTCAGCCCTGCAACCATTTTGGAAAACACACCACCGTGTCAAGAATCCACGCTGCCTTTCCATTGCTCACATTGCTCTGCGTGGCTGCCACGAGTTGGGGGCAGCCGACGCCGGACGTGCGAACACGCCGTCGCAGCTTTGTGGAGAACGTGCTGAAAACGCTGATTGATTCTCAAGTCGAACGAGAAGAAGTGTTTCACGAGCACCACCATCGTCCCCGCCCTGGGGCGCCTGCGCCTGTCAGCAAAAAGATGCTGCGTGTGCGTCAAGAGCTTGCGACGTTGAGTCAGAGCTCGGGTGATTTGCTGTTTGCACTCCAGCGGGAACAACAATATCAACCGCAGTTGCGGCCTTTGCTGGCCGATTGTGTGCAGATCAAAGCCAATTCGGAAGTGCTGCTTAAACGAGCGAACACCTATCCCGATTTGGCAGTGATCACGACCGAGTATCGACAGATTGACCGCGATTGGCGCATCCTGCGGAACCGCCTTAAGAAAGTGCGAAAGCTGAATGTTGGTTGCACGAAGCAGATGGAAGTGGTCGATCGGTGTAGTCGTGATCTGTGCGGCGTGCTCGAAATTCAGCCGCAGTTCAATCGTCAAGAGATCGTGGCGCTATCGGCCGCCTACACGTCAGATATTCGAGCGTTGGTGCATGACGTTCAATCCGATCTTCGCGTGATTCCGCAAGGGCCAGCGGTGCTTAGAGATTGTCGGGAGCTGTACAGCATGTGTAACCAGACCAGTCGGCTGGCTCAGACTGGTAATTACGATGCCGTCGTTCAAAACTACCAAACGTGCCAGCGGCTTTGGCGGCGGATCGCAAAACGACTGGTATCCTGTCGTTCGGAACGAGTCCGCAGGCATGTCCACACGATTGAGGAGATCGGTCAACAGTGTCAGGAACAATTATGGATCCCGGTCGAAGTCGACACGGAGTTCGTGGGGGATCTTGTCCGAACTCTGGATACTGACATCCATGGCCTGTTGGAGAATATTCGCGCTGAAGATCTGCTGAATTGCGATCGTCCCTGCCAAGCGTTGGAAATCCTTCGAGATTTTCGCGACGGATGTCACGAGCTGAGTGGCCGCATGCAAGGCAATCCGGCCTTTGATTCACTCGCTTGGGATTTCCGCAGCTTGGATGTGATGTGGCATGATGTGAATCAGCTGTGTCGGCAGTTTCCAGTGCAAGAAGCGCAAATGCACTTGGACAACATGGATCACATCATGCAATTGGCGCGAGAATATCTAGGGGATGCGCCGGTTATTACTCAGACAGGCCTGGTACAAGTCTGCGGCGAGCTAGATCAGTTGGCCCACCAAATGGGGTACCAAATTCGTCAAGCCGTCACTCCAGGTAACTTTCAACGCCCCTTCATTCAGCAAATCAATAACGACTGTGCTAGTTTGCAGACGGCTGTTCATGAGCTGCACCAGTCGGCAATTTCTGAGTGTGCCGAGTCTCATGTTCACGCCGCGCCGCGCGCTCGGCGTGTGCTAGAATTGTGGCGAGCCCTGCGGGTCCGAATGAAAACGGCCATGGCAGGAAATTGCCCGGTCGAGCAGCGATTGGAGTGTTTGCGGATTCGCAATCAATTGGAACCGCTGATGGTAAAACTGCAGGTCGTTTACGATTCGTAGACGTCGAACGCTTGGCTGCGGTGATAGAAACGACCATGATCGGCGTCGTCAGAACAATCGATGGATGATTGTTTGTGGAGTCAAAACGAAAGGAGTCTGCAGGATCTATTTTTGTGGCGGTGGTGGAATGTTGAGTCTCCTCGTTTGTTGTGCCAGTTGGCTGATTCCGCTTCAAGCGACCGACTTGGAAGTGCTGCACTTGCCTTCGATGCCTGCGTCGTCCCACCTGAAGGAGACGCCTTTGCTCGTGAGGCCTCATCGGCGCGGCCATGTCTATGGAAACGCGGTTCGGCGCCGCAGTTTTCGCGGAGCACCCCACTACCTGTTCGATCGGCAGACGCAAACCTTCCAAGTCCGCATCCCGCAATTCGATGCCGGGATTGGACCTCGAATCAAAGCCGATTTGCGATAGTCGCTTCAGCTTGGTGAAGTCGGCGCAACCATTTTCATCGGGTCTGGTCGGTCGCCGTCTACGAACGGCTAACGGCGACTCTCCTGGCGTCGACTTTCACCGGTCAGAATGGACTGTAGACGCTTTTTCATCCGCTCCGCGACTGCTGGTTCTTCGTCGATCAAGTCGTGTTGTTCGGCCGGATCCTTGGCCAGGTCGAACAATTGGAACAGGGGCACGTTCGTCGACGTTAGTTTGGTTTCGACGATGAGGTTGTAGGTTCGTCGATTGTCGTGGCGCAGCAATTTCCAATGACCGAACCGCAGCCCAAAATGGCCAGCCTTTCCGTTGTCCTGTTGGACCAGGTGGTCACGCCCTTTTGCACCAGTTTCGCCCAGCAGTGAGGGGAGCACGTTCATGCTGTCGATGGCGACATGGTCAGGGATTTCTACGCCGGTGAGCGCCGCGCAGCTGGCGGCCAGGTCTATCGTGCAGACGATGTTTTCTGAGACGCCCGGTTCGATGTGGCCTGGCCAGCGCGTGATAAATGGGGTCCGGGTGCCACCCTCGTGAACCGAGTACTTGCCGCCAGAGAACGGGCCGGCGGCGCGGTGCTGGCCCATCTTATCGAGCGCCCCGTCCTGATATCCGTCGTCAGCCACCGGTCCATTGTCGCTGCAGAAGATGATGAGTGTGTTTTCGGTCAGCTGTAAACGGTCTAGCGTTTTCATTAGCTCCCCCACGCACCAGTCCAACTGCGCGATCGCGTCGCCTCGAAACCCCAGTGACGTTGTGCCTTGGAATCGTTCGTGCGGCATCCTCGGCACGTGCAGGTCATGTGAGGCGAAGAAGAGGAAAAACGGTCGCGACCGATTATTTTCGATCCATGCGTTCGATTCTTGGATCCAACGATCGGCGAGATCTTCATCGCGGAAGCGAGCGGCGTGACCACCCGTGTAGAATCCAATGCGGCTGATGCCGTTGTGGATCGTGCCATCGTGGCCACGCGACCAGTCCATCTTCAGTGACTCTCGGTGCGTGCGGCCGGTCGGATGGTCGTCGTTCGGTTTCTGCATTCCAACCCACAGTGGATCCTGCCGATCGAGATTGAGGACTCGGTGGTTCTCGACATAGACCTGTGGTACGCGGTCAT
This sequence comes from uncultured Pirellulaceae bacterium, assembly GCA_964480915.1. Classification (GTDB taxonomy): domain Bacteria; phylum Planctomycetota; class Planctomycetia; order Pirellulales; family Pirellulaceae; genus CAWGCE01. The sequence continues at coordinate 9,594 of CAYZRS010000003.1, forward strand.
TGGTCGTTGGCAACAGGAAACAATGGTCGAAACCAATTTCCAAAGGGCCTGGTTTCAGTTCGCCGTTCCAATCGGGACCTTCTGGCCCGCCCAGGCCAAGGTGCCACTTGCCGATCACAGCGGTCGCGTAGCCGGCCTCTTTCAGCAGAGATGCAATCGTCCCGGTACCGGCGGGGATGATCGCCGGACTATTGGGTGGCGCGATCCCTGTGCGTGGTGTTCGGAAGGCGTACGTTCCGGTGAGGAAGGAATAGCGGGTGGGAGTGCAGGTTGAGGCCGAGCAATACCCGTGCGTGAAGCGTAGCCCTTCGGCAGCGAGCCGGTCGATGTTCGGAGTAGCGATTTCCATGCCGCCGTAGCAAGAAACGTCACCGTAACCCAAATCGTCGGCCATGATCACAATGACGTTGGGTCGCCTTGCAGAAGGAGCGTCGGCCAGGCTCAGAGAGACGGCCACCAGGAGATGGGCGAAAGTGAGGCAGAATAATTTCCCATGAATCACTGCAAGACTCCTCGAAACAGTCGTGAATCGTTGTTCATGAAGGGTGCACTTCGGGGCGGATACTCAATGGGTGGAGCCCTGCCCCTTTGAAGTGGTGGCTCGGTGCCCCCATAATAGCCGCGAAGGATCATTCACCGGAGCTCATCATGAAAACTCATTTCATCCTAATTTTTATTTCCGTCTTCGCACTCGCGTCGTCGGTTGCCGGAGAGGATTGGCCGGCGTGGCGTGGTGCTACGGGAACCGGTATCGCGCCGCAGCAAAGTGAACCACCGATCGAATGGAGTGAAGACGAGAACGTTCTTTGGAAGGTCGAGATTCCAGGACGGGGGCACGGCTCGCCGACGATCGTGGGGAACCGTATCTATTTGGCTTCTGCTGATGAAGCCTTGCGCACGCAGTTTGTGATGGCGCTGGATCGTGAATCGGGAGAGATCCTTTGGCAAACGACGGTCTACGAAACGTCCGAGTGGCCTGCGATTCACCCCAAAAACACACACGCAAGTGCAACCGTCGCCTGTCAGGGCGATTCTCTCTTCATCACGTTCTACAGCGACGCGAAGATTCGAGTCGCCTCGTTGAGCACGGCTGGCGAAGTGAAATGGAAAAAGGATGTCGCCGATTTTGATCAAAAGTACCCGTTCGGGTATGCGGCTTCGCCGATTCCCTATAAGGAGACGATCATTGTCGGTGCCGAATCGGAAGCGGAGACTGTGCTTGTGGCCTACAAGCAGGCGGATGGCGAAGAGGTGTGGCGATCCGATCGACCGAAGAATTCCAGCTACTCGTCCCCGATCGTGCTTGATGTGGGCGGTCGTGAGCAGCTGTTGATGAATGGTGGCCAGGAAATTCGCGCTTACGACCCCGCCACGGGAAAAGAACTTTGGGAAGTCGAAGGATCGGCCAAGCATACGGCCGGAACCGTGACCGGCGAAGGCGACTTGGTCGTGGCCAGCGGCGGTTATCCTCAGTCGGAAACTTGTTGCATTGATGCGAAGAGCGGCGAATTGGTTTGGCGAAATAAGCAAAAGTGTTACGAGCAGTCGGTCGTTATCGCCGATGGGTTCGTCTACGCGTTGAACGATGGCGGCATCGCCTTCTGTTGGGATGCGCAGACTGGCAAAGAACAATGGAAAAAGCGCTTAGCTGGTCCTGTCAGTGCATCGCCGGTACTGGTCGGTGATCGTATTTATGCGAGCAACGAATTGGGCGAGACCTTCGTTTTCAAAGCGACGCCTGAGAAGTACGAAGAGTTGGCCGTGAATCGACTCGGAGATGATTCCTTCCCGACGCCCACGTTTCTTGACGGCAGGGCCTACATTCGTGTCGGGTTCGGAACCGCGGATGAACGCTATGAAATGCTCTACTGCATCGGCGCTGATGAGTCGTAAGCGAGCCAATTCGCCGCGCGACGATTTCGCGAAAACCGGCAATGGTGACTCGTCTTGGCGACCCAACGGTAGGGGATTTCGTTGTTTTGATGTGCAAAATTAGATTTTATTCTTGGTTTCGTGCTGTTGATACTGATTCTGGGGGGGAATTTGGCTCGTCTTATTCGCATTCGCGCTATAATTAAATCGGGTGAAAATTGCCTTGTGCGGCTAATTCTGCTTTATTATTTTCAGCCCTTTACTTATAACGAGAAGACGTCGCCGAACTGTTTCATTAACGCGTTACGTTTGGGCGGCCGATAATTCTTGAATGCCCCATTATATTCCTAGATACCCGGAAGGACTCAAATGGCACGACGGCTAACAGAGAGGCGAGCTTTTACGCTGGTCGAGTTGCTGGTTGTAATTGCAATTATTGCAATCTTGGTTTCGCTCTTGCTACCGGCGGTGAATTCAGCCAGAGAAGCGGCCCGCCGAACCCAATGCATGAATCAGGTTCGCCAAATCGGACTTGCGATTCTGAATCATGAGAGCGCCACGCGCAAGTTTCCGGGCGGTGGAATCGAACCTTGGCCGCGAATTGAAGATTATTTAACGGGCGGCAAGCCCAATGGCGCCGAGAGCCAAGGCCTCAGCTGGGCGTTCCAGGTTTTGCCATTCCTGGAAGAGGATGCGGTCCACAACATCACGACGACGCAGCAAATTGAGCAAACGCCGATCGGTATGTATTTCTGTCCTTCCCGTCGAGGTCCAACACAGTCCACAGGTACGTCAGATTTCGCGACTCAACCGGCCTGGCTGATGGATTACGCCGCTTTGACGCCTGCACCATCGAAGGCGCAGCTGGCCAACAAATTCAACATGGGAGCGGCCCAAATTGATCAGTTGTTCGCTGGGGCGGCGTGTAAGTCGGTTCCGGTTGGATATTGGGGCGTTCGCAATTGGTCGAACGATTTCAATCCGCAACCGAAGGGCGCGTTGAACGCCAGCTACATTGGTTTCAACGGAGTCATCGTTCGCGGTAACGTTAATCGAGACGGGACACCGCTCAATTACGACAAGATCGTGAGCGTGGGGAAAATTAAGGACGGAACGAGCAAGACCGGTTTGGTCACGGAGAAGCGTGTTCCACGTGGTACCGGCTGGGCGCCTGGCGGGTTCAAGCCGGACGCGCCGCTGATTGGTGAGGACCCATGGAATGACGATCGCGGTTGGTCGGATGGTTGGGATTTAGATACTCAGGTATACTGCCTCTGCCCGCCGACAGCCGATACGTCCGAGTTGCAAGAAGCGGCGGGCAGTCTCCGTGCGGCCAATTACACGCCGGGCTCCGGGCACAATGCTGGTATGAACATGGTGTTCGCCGATTGCTCGGTACGCTTTATCACGTACGAAGTCGAAGTCGAAATCATGAACTTCATCGGCAACCGTCGTGACGAAGCCAGCTATACCATCGACTAGTTGAAAGCGGGAATTTCCGTGAAGAATCGAACTCACCCACTCGTCGCAACAATATTGATTGTTGCGGCGAGTTTTCTATTGGGCTGTAATACGGAAGCGCCGTCGGTCGAAGCGGCGTCTCGACTTCAGATTTTGACCGGCCAGTACATGAAATTCACGTACGGCAATCGGGGGCGGGCGCCGAAAGATGAGGCGGAATTCAAACAGTATCTTCAGAAACGCGAACAGCTGATTTGCAATGCGGCCGGGATTACGACTTTGGATGAACTGTTTGTGTCCGAGCGCGACGGGCAGCCATTGAAGATCTACTACGGCGATAAGGTCAAGAAGATCGACGGGATCGAAGTGGTGGCTCACGAGGCACAAGGAGTCGATGGCCGCGTCATGGTCGGTCAAAAATCGGGTGTCTCTGAATTGCGGGACGCGGCAAAGTTCGGCTCAAAATAGTCATTTGGCTGGCCCTGCCCACCGCCGATGTTGAGTCCTTGGGCCCGGTTCGCTCTTGAATGCGACTTCTTGTTTGCTGGTATACTGAATCTCTGGCCAGTGACCTGATCATTCATCCTCATTTGGTAGCCTAGTGTGCGGTATCGTTGGCTTCGCTGGATTTGATCAGCCTCAGCTACTTCTGCGGATGTCGGCCTGCGTTGCTCACCGTGGCCCAGATGCGGATGGCGTCTACCATTCGGTTCGTTCGGCCGATCAATCGGTGTCGCTCGGTATTCGGCGATTGAGCATTATGGATCCGGTCGGTGGCGATCAGCCGCAGACCCATCGGTCGGCGACCGTCGTGTTCAATGGCGAGATCTACAACGATGCCGACCTGCGCAAGGAACTGGCGTCGGCCGGAGCAGTCTTCAATACGGGTTCCGATACGGAAGTGATCCTCCACGGTTATCACCGTTGGGGATTCCATCAACTGCTGCAGCGATTGAACGGAATGTTCGCGTTTGCGATCCACGATGCGGCCAGTGGCGAGCTATTACTGGCGCGCGATCGAACGGGTCAGAAGCCGCTCTACTACGCCAAGCGATCAGGTAAATTGCTGTTCGCGTCCGAGATCAAGGCGCTGCTCGAAAGCGAGCTGGTGGAGCGCAAGTTAAATCGTGATGCGGTCGATCAGTATCTAACCTTGCGCTACGTGACTCAGCCAGAGACGTTGCTGGCGGGAGTCTACGTTTTACCGGCGGGCTATTCGTTGAGATGGAAAGAGGGCCAACTGACGATTGCCCAATATTGGCACCCACCGGTCGTGGACGAATCGACTCAGTCGGAGTCCGAATTATTGGAAGAATGGACCGACCTGTTTGATGCGGCGGTCCAGCGGACGTTGCGGAGCGACGTTCCGGTCGGGTCGTACCTCAGCGGAGGCGTCGATTCGAGCCTGCTCGTGGCGACGATGAAATCGGCCCAAGCGGACGGCTTGCCATTTTCTGGCCAGACCTACTCGCTCGGTTTCGGTACAGCGAACGATGAAACGAACGACGCGGCACGGCTGGCCAGTTCATTTGGCATAGAGAACCGCCGTGTGCAACTCGATGCAAGTTCACTGGCCGAGTTGCCGCGAATTCTTTGGCACTTGGAACGACCGATCGGTGAGCCGTTGATTGTGGCTTACGACGCGCTGGCGCGTACCGCGTCGCAAGATGTGAAAGCGGTCTTCAGTGGTGAAGGCGCCGACGAACTGTTCGCCGGCTATTCCTTTCATCGCGTGCTGCAGTCGTTAACCCGCGTGGGCCGTATCCCCGGATCGACCGCAGCCGTTTCCCTGCTGCTGAAATCGCTGCCGGTGGCTGTGCTCAATCGCTGGTTTTCATTTCCTGCCTACTTGGGTCAGGCCGGCAAAGATCGGGTCGTCTCGTTTGCCGCTCAGTTTGGAAAACGGCATCTCGGCCAGAATTACGCCGCGCTGCGAACGCTCTTTGATGTGCCGCAGCGTCATGGGCTGTATTCGAACGAGTTCCGAGTTGCGGCCTCCGAAGAGTGGCTGCACCAACCGCAAGATGTGACGGCTCGGCCACTGGAGCGCCTGCTTAACCTGCAATATCACGATTGGCTGCAAGATTTCGCATTACTTCGGCAAGACAAGCTGTCGATGGCTCATGGTTTAGAAGTCCGATTGCCGTTTTTAGACAATACATTGATCGATTTCGCTGCCAAACTGCCGGCTCATTGCAAGTTGAATGGGCGGCAAAACAAAGTGCTATTGCGCCAACTGGCGGCATCCCGATTGCCCACAGAGTATGCGCTGCGAAGGAAACAGGCGTTTTACTTTCCACTTGAGTCCATGTACCGACACGAGGCCTTTCAAGACATGCTGGCGGAGACCCTCAGTCCAGACGCGATTGCTGAGCGGGGCATTTTCAATGTCGCCGCGATCGAACAGCTCAAGCAGAGGGTGGCCGCGGGTGAATTCTTACTGCTAAAGCAGTTGATGTCGCTTGTCATTTTGGAACTGTGGATGCAAATATTCCTCGACAATCAGAGGTCGTGGTAGGCCGTGTACGCGCGTTTGCAAAAATATGCGAAAGAGCATGCACCGATCCGGGTCGCCCTGGTCGGCGCCGGCTCGATGGGCCGAGGGATCGCTTGGCAACTCCGCGCCGCGCCGGGGATGGAGCTAACTTTCATTTGTGATCGTGACCAGCAAGCTGCGCAGGCGGCCAGTCGCTCATACATGAACGAAGGCACCAGCGAACCAACGCTCGGCGGCGATCTCGACTCGATTGCCGCAGCGCTCGATCAATTTGATGTGTTGGTCGAGGCGACGAACTCGATCGGTTTTGCGGCCCAGGCCTGCGAGCTGGCGCTCCGTCATCAAAAGCATGTCGTGCTCATGAATGCCGAAGTCGACTTGGCTTTGGGGCCTTGGCTTCATGAACTGGCGGCGGCCAACGGCGTCGTCTTGACCAGCGATGCGGGCGACCAACATGGCGTGTTGGTCCGCATGATGGACGAAATTCGACTGTGGGCTTTTCGTCCTGTCATGGCTGGCAACATCAAAGGATTTCTTAATCGCTACGCGACCCCCGCCTCGTTAGAGCATGAAGCCAAGATTCGGCGACTCAATCCGGTTCAGTGCTGTGCTTACACCGACGGCACGAAATTGTCGGTCGAGATGGCGTTGGTGGCGAATGCGACGGGGATGTTGCCTCAGCTTCCCGGCATGCAGGGACCAGTGGCGGATGACGTCGTGGAGGTACTGCACAAATTCGATTTCAGCGTCTATCCCGATCATGGCGTCGTCGATTATATCTTGGGGGCTCGGCCGGGAGGCGGCGTATTCGTCGTCGGGCACTGCGATGCTCCAGAGCAAACGCCCTATTTGCAATACTACAAATTGGGTGATGGGCCATTCTATTTGTTCTATCGTCCCTACCACCTGTGCCATTTGGAAACGCCTTGGGCGATTGCCAGTGCGGTCCTCGATCAAGAGGCGATCTTGTCACCGAGCGTGGGGCGAGTGGCCGACGTCTACGCCTATGCGAAGCGTGATTTGCAAGCGGGCGACCGGATCGAGCACGCGATCGGCGGCTCTGCTTGCTACGGAATGATCGATCGATGTGTCGACGCGGATGGGAAACGGCAGGTCCCCATTGCGATGTTGGAAAGTGGCGCCGGCGAGTCGTTGCCCGCCGTACGAAGAGCCATCACTCGTGACGCACCGCTGTCGTGGGACGATCTGGAGCTGCCATCGTCCAAGTTGTTCGAACGGTTTCGCAAATCGATCCTGCCTGTCTCATGAATCTTCCAGACTCGGCGAATTCAGACCAGACGACGCCGCACGTTGTCGTGCTCGGGGCGGGGATGTGTGGTTTGTATGCGGCACGACGGTTGGCGGCAGCAGGCGTGAAGGTCACGGTGATTGAAAAGGCAGATCGTCCGGGTGGATTAGCCGCCAGTATGGAACGGGATGGGAATTTCTTTGATTTGGGCGTCAAGCACTTGCACGCTCACGACGCCGAGTTGTTCGAAGACATTCGGCAGTTGATGGGAGCAAAGCTCCTGCCGGTTCCGCTGCGAGCGCTGATTCGATTTGGCGGAGGCTTTCGGAAGTATCCGTTGAAATTTCTCGATCTCTTGCTGGGGATTCCTCCTTGGACGTTAGCTTGGATTTTGGGCGGACTGGGATGCCAGCAACTGCGCAATCGCCTCCGGTCCAAAAAAGCGACGAATGCTGAGGAAGCGCTGATTGAACTTTACGGCGCACCGCTCTATCGATATTTCTTCCGCGATTTCACGCACCGCTATTGGGGGCGACCGCCGACGGAACTGTCGGCCATCTTCGTATGGCGCAAGATGCCGCGATTGGGTGCCGTCGATTTGATCCGGCAAGCCTTCGCCAAGCTGGGGATGAAAGCGAAGCAAGATACCGAAGTCGAAAACGCGCTGGCGGAAGAGACGCTCTACTATTCCAAACGGGGAGCGTTGGCGATTCCGGAAGCGTTGGTGACGCAGATCGAATCCGACGGTGGAGAGGTGCGTCTGGGGATGTCGGTCGAATCGGTGGAAGCAGAAGAGGGGCGTCTAACTGCGGTCGTCTGCGGTGCTGGGCAGGAACGAATCGCTTGCGACCATGTCATCAACACGATTCCGATTTCGACCTTCGTCAGCGCGATTCGACCAGCAGCTCCGCCCGAGACGACGCTTGCTGCCGAGCGGTTAAAATTCCGTCCTTTGGTCGTCTACGGCTTAGTGGTAAAGCGCCGGCGGGTACTCGATGCGTTGTATGTCTACTACCGCGACAGTGTCTTTCATCGGATTGCTGAGCCGACGCAGAGCGGTCTCGTGTCGCAGCCGCCAGATCACGCCGTGCTGTTGATCGAGATTACCTGTTCGCTCAACGATCCGTTTTGGTCTGATGAACCGTCCGCCCGTGAGCGCATGTTGGGTGATTTGGAGAAGGAGCGAGTCGTCGATCGGAACGAAATCGTGCAAATACATCATCAATGCACTCCGTTTGGCTATCCGATGTTCGATCTCGACTTCGATCTGCACCTGGAAACCGTACAGTCCTATCTAAGGCAATTCGGCAATGTCGATTCGATCGGACGACAAGGAGGATTTTGCTATCCCAACATGCATCAAACAATGCGTTTCGGGGCGGACGTCGCTGATCGCTTGATTGCCCCAACAGATAACGTTTAGTTCCTGGCCTACAATCGATGGAGCCGGTGTGTGATGCCGATTGCCTGCGCGGTTCGCGGCCCATAAAGCGGCAGCATGATTTCGAATTGAGAATGACTTCTGCTATAAATCTGAAAATGAAGAGCCTGATCAATCACCGTCCCCGAACTGGATTTACGCTAGTAGAATTGATGGTGGTCGTCTTGGTGATCGCCGCCATCCTGGGGCTGCTCATGCCAGTGATCGTCGGCGCTCGATCGGCGGCACGACGTACCCAATGCCTGAATTTGCTCGGGCAAGTCGGACTGGCAACCGTGACCTATGAATCTTCGACTGGCTGCTTGCCGGCGGGTGGTTGGGTGGCCGAGCCGACGGTTCCGTCGCGCGCGGATGCGCTCTACTTTAACCCCCGGACTGGCAAACAATTCAGCTGGATCGTTGAGTTGCTGCCGTTCATGGAGGAGTCGACTCTTTTCGCTTCGATCGACTTTGAATTATCGGTGACGCAGCAAGCGAGTGACCCTCAGGCGAAGGTGATTGGCAGCTTGGTTTGTGCCAGTGATCCGACTCGCGGCTCGCAGTTTGTTTTTGAAGGGAAGACCTTTGCCAAATCAAACCTTGCCGGGTTTGCCAGTCCGTACCGCATCGAAACGATGTCGCATTGGGCCGGCGCGCTGGGTGGTGTGCGACCGGGGCAACGTCGCGGCGGTTCGCTGAGTTCTGTCATCGATGGCGCTGCGAAGACGTTGCTGGCTTCCGAGGTGCTGACCAGCGCGGAAGTGACCGATCAACGGGGCGCATGGGCTTTGCCGTGGGCCGGCGCCTCGTTGGTCGCTCTGAACGTTCCGCACGAATCGCAGCTTGGCGACGATGATGACCTAGCACGGATCGCCTATGCACCCACGGGGGATGTTTCCTTACTCGCGGAATCACAAACTCCGAACAAGACAACCGGTACCCAATTCGATCGACTCTACGATTTCGGCATGCCTGCGCCAGACGATCAAATGCCCTATTCGGTAACGCAGGATGGATTGGGACTTTACGCTTCGCCGCGGAGCGGCCACGTCGGGGGCGTCAACGTCGTCGCATTGGATGGGCACGCGGCGTTTCTCGCGAATGATATCGACGGCGGAGTCCTGGCTCGCCTGGTGGCGATTGCGGATGGGCAGCTATTGAAACGGGGCGGCCGATCATCCAAGGTGGTCGACCTGCCTGCGAAAACGGAATAGGCGCGATACAATCGGGAGCGTGCCGACGTAGATTCGGTGTTCCTGTTTCTGAAGCGACGAAAAGCAGAGCCCCATTATGCTCATTGGAATTTCTCCCGTTCTAAGTCCTGATTTACTCGCCACGCTGTACCGGATGGGGCATGGCGATGAGATCATCTTGGCGGATGCCCATTTTCCAGGTGAAAACCTCGGCCCGCCTGCCTTGCGGGCCGACGGAGTCGAAATACCAGCGCTGCTCGAGGGTATCTTGCCATTGTTTGCGCTGGATCAGTACGTGCCTCACCCCCTCTTCATGATGGCGGCGGTCGCAGGGGATACATTGGACCCGGCTGTGGAAGCTTCCTATCGAAATGTCATCGATCGTTTTGCTGCCGAAGCGTCGATCGAGCGGGTCGAACGATTCGCGTTCTACGAACAAGCACGAACGGCCTTTGCCATTGTCATGACCGGAGAAACGGCCAAGTACGGCAACATTATTTTAAAGAAGGGAGTGACACCCAGTGCGAAATCTTAGGCACGTCGATTGTCCGCAGCTCTCGAGAAGGAAACTCGCTTGACTATGTCTGTCACGTCATTGCGGCTCAAAGGAGCCGATCGAATCGATCCGCGGGATGAATCGCAGTCCGTTCTCGGTAACTTGAGCGTCGAATCAACGACGGTGCCTGAACCGAGCGCGGGAGAAGTGCTCGTCGAGCCACTTTGTGTGGGCGTTTGTGGTTCGGACAATAGCGCTAGTCTTGGCAAACCAAATTTTTCCTGGGTGGAAAGACCGCGTACGATCGGGCATGAGTGTAGTGGACGAATCGTTGCCTTTGGTCCTGGCACGGAAGAGATGACCGATCTGGTCATTGGCGATGTCATTTGTTGTATTCCGATGCAAGGCTGCGGTCGGAATGCATGCCGTGGGTGTCAGCGAGGCCGTCCTAACTACTGCCGACATAAAACGATCCTCGGGTTTCATCGGGATGGGGCACTGGCGAGTCGGATGGTCGTCGATATTGAGCGTTGCATGAAGTTGCGCGAAGGTTTGACGCCGCTGCAGGGAGCGGTCGTTGAGCCGCTTTCGGTCGTTGCGCAGGGCATTCATCGCAAATGCAACATCCGGCCCGGGCAGGATGTGGTCGTCTCGGGCTGCGGCATCATTGGGTTAATGGCGGCTGAGTTGGCGCGGGCGGCGGGAGCTCGAGTGGCCGTGACGGGAGTTGCTCAGGATCAAGATGTGCGTCTCGCTTTGGCCAAAGAACGTGGGTTCATTCCGATCGTCGTTGGGCCAGATCAGACGCTGGAAGAGCAATTGAAGAGTGGGTTGATCGATTTGCAAGGGCGTCGTTTTGGGGATGCGTACGAAAACGGGACGGTCGATCTGCTGATCGAGTGTTCCGGAGCGCCGCCCGCGTTAGGCAATGCCGGGTTGAGCGTCCAGCTCGAGGGCTCGATTCTTGTGATCGCGACATTTGGCAGTGAAGTCTCGTTCAACGCGACCGCCTTTACACGATCGGGGCAAAGGATGGAGGGAGTCATGGGCTCCAATCGCGCGGATTTCGAAGTGGCTCAAACGCTGCTGGAACAGGGCGTGTTTCCTGTCGAAGCGTATTCCGAACTGTACTCGTTCGACGACGTGCTCAAGGCGATGGAAGATTCGATGCGAGCGAAAACGACGAAAGCGATCGTTCGGGTGAATTGAAGGATGGAACCAACAACACAGAAAGCGGACGGATGAAGATACTGATGACTGGCGGTACCGGCTGCATTGGCGCGGCGACCGTTTTCAAATTGCTGTCGGCGGTCAATGCTGCCGACATCCGTCAGATCGTACTCACGTCGCGATCCGGGAATCCAAGATTGTTGCAACTTTGGCAACGGGATGGGCTTGATGCGCGGATTCAATTTCTGAACGTCGATTTGGCCGATGCGGCCGCCATGGATACCGCGGTCAAGGACTACCGGCCGACGCATGTCGTTCACCTGGGAGCTTTGCAGAGTCCCGCCTGCGATGCCGATCCGATAAGAGGAATGCAAGTCAATCTAGGCGGCACGATGGGGCTGCTCGACTCGGTGAGAAATCACTGCCCGCAGTTGGAACGGTTCGTGTTTGCGAGTTCGGCGGCTGTCTACGGCAAGCGAGCCATCTACGACACCCCGACGGTAGGTGAAACGGCGACGTTGGCTCCACCGAATCTCTACGGCGTCTGGAAGGAAGCGGGAGAGCAATTGTGTCGCCTGTTTCACGAACAATCGGGCATCTCGACCGTCTGCCTGAGATTGAACACGACCTACGGACCGGGACGAGATGTGGGTAAGACGTCGGCACCGACCTTGGCGATGAAGCGAGTCGCTCTGGGCGCTGTCAGCGGTCAGACGCTGCCCTTCCAAATGCCCTACCAAGGAAAAGAAAATTACCACTATGTCGAAGATGTCGGCGCTCATTTTGCTGGCGTCTGCCTGCAGCCATTTTCCGGGTTTGGCGCCTTCAACATCAAAGGCCGTACGATCGAGATCGCTGACTTCTTGCAAGCGATTCGGCGGGCGGCGGACGATTCGGACTGCGGCCAGTTTTGCGATTTCAAAATCGCAGCAGACGCACCAGAAAACCTGTTCGTTTACGATCTGGAAGATGAAGCGATCGACGGCGCTTTTCGCGACATGCCTCGGACCCCGATCGAAACGGGCGTGCAGCTGTCACTGTCAAAATTTCGTGAAATGGCCAAGGCGGGTGAGTTGACGGCCGCAGGGTAAACACCGATCGTCCGGCGTAGGACTCTGTTCCAGCGCGACGGGGCTCGTGACAGCGGAACGCGCCACCCTGAGGTCAGGGAAGCAAGTGTCGAATTCGCATGCTGCCGACAGCGAATTGCCGGTAGCGAATTGCAAGCGACGAAAAGCGCAGCTACGCGATATCAACCCATTTCCCGTCAGCCGCACTTTTCAAAACGGCGTCGCAGACGATCTGAGTCCGCAGGCCGCTTTTGATGTCGGGCTGGACCGGGGTGCCCGTTTCTAGGCCGGCCAAAAAATCGGCGAGCGCGTTAATGAAAGTGTGTTCGTAGCCGATCGTGCAGCCGGGAACCCACCATTTGTCCATGTACGGGTGTTCTGAATTGGTCACATGGATCTTCCGCCACCCCGTCGTGTGGTCGTCGACCTTAGTGCCGGTCGCCTTGTTGGTGTACTCGAAAAACTGCAAGTATTGATGATCTTCGAGGTCGAAGTAGACGCTGCCGTCTTCTCCGTTCAATTCGAACGTGTTGAAATTCTTACGGCCGCGTGCGTAGCGAGTCGATTCGAATGTGCCCATCGAACCATTTTCGAACACGGCGAGAAACATGCAGGCATCATCGATCCCGACCGGTTGAACTTGGCCCGTTTCTGCATGTTCCCGTTCTTTGATGAAGGTTTCGGTCTTGGCGACCACCTGACGAATGGGGCCGTTCAGCCATTCTGCGGTGTCGATCGAATGTGCCAGAAGATCTCCGGTGACGCCCGAACCGGCCGTATCGACGTCTAATCGCCAAAGTCCCGCTCCGCCCTGAGGGACATCGGCGGCGATCGTCCAGTCTTGGTTGTAGGTGGCGCGGTAGTGGAACGACTTACCGATCCGCCCTTCGTCGATGAGCTGTTTTGCGAGTGAAATTGCCGGGACGCGCCGATAGTTGAACCAGATCATATTGGGCACGCCGGCTTGTTCGACGGCAGCGAGGATCTGCTCGCCTTCGGCAGCATTCATCGCCAGGGGCTTCTCGCACAGCACCATTTTGCCAGCGGCCGCTGCGGCGCAGGCAATTTCGCAGTGGGTGTTGTTCGGGGTGCAGATATCGATCACGTCGATATCGTCGCGTTCGATCAGGCGACGCCAATCGGTTTCGTACGATGCGAAGCCCCAGTTTTCGGCAAATGCTTTGATCTTGTCCTCTTTCCGCGCCGAGCAGGCTGTCAGCACGGGGCGATGATCCAAATCAAAAAACGCGTTCACTTTGCGATAAGCGTTCGCGTGCGCCCGCCCCATGAACCCGTACCCGATCAATCCAACTCGCAATTCTTTGCCCATCTCAACTCCTATCACAATACTGCCTTGGTCGCGGTTGTCGGCCAGCCGTCACTCGTCCCATCCATGAGCGTCCTGCACATTCACCATCGCTTCTAAAATATCTTGCCACGTCTGCGGTTTCAGCATGACATCGTTGGGAAACATGCAGCCATCCCAGCAGATGTGGCGGCAGGCTTGAGTGAGTTCGCCCGTTTCGTGACGAAGCCAAAAACCGGCGTGTTTGACGATGTCCAGCTTGCCGTTCTCGTCGTTCGCTTGGCAGTGACGTCCCGTTTTATCGTGAGAGCCGGAGCCATGCACGGTAGCATCGTTTTGAGCCACGTGGAAATCATTCGTCCAAGGTCGCAATGCATCGGCAACTTGTCGGTAGGCCGCGTCGAGCGTCGCTTCGTCGTTCCAGGCAAAATCTTCGGGCAGGAGGCGATGCTCAGGCGCGTTGTAGCCCATGGTGTAGAGGAGCGTGTGAGCCATGTCGGCTTGAAACCCGAGAACTTCTGGCCGGTTGACTCGTTCCAGCAAGTCGAGCATGTGTTTCCAAGAGTGCATGCCTCCCCAGCAGATCTCTCCTTCGGCACAGAGCACCTCACCATGATCGGCGGCGATGTCCGCGGCTTGGTTGAAAGTGTTCGCGATCGCCTGCTGCTTCGCTGCGGGATCCGTGAGCCAGTCGGTTGGCCCTCCCGCCGAATCGATGCGAACGTTGCCATAGGGCCGAATGCCCAGCTCGCGCAATCTGCTGGAAAGTTGACATGCTTTCCTGACCTGCGTTAGGAATCGTTCCTGTTCCTGGGCGTCGCCCATCGCCGACCCGCCACCAGTCGGTGGCCAAACGGGTGCGACCACAGTGCCTGCCACCAAACCGTAACGGCCGATTTGATCGGCCAGTGCTTTCAGGTCGTCATCGGTGGAATCAATGTCGGTATGAGGTGCCGACAGGAAGAGATCGACGCCGTCAAACTTTGCGCCGTTCACCTTCGCTTCAGCCGTCAGACTTAACATTTGGTCCAGCAGTATTGGCTTTTGGTCCGTATCGGGATCTTTTCCAACAACGCCAGGCCATGCTGCGTTGTGCAATTTTGGGAAACGCTCGGGCATGGTAGCTCCTTGAATTACGAAGAAACGTCGCAGCGAGTGGCTTGGCATTATTGATTGCGACGACCGTACCGTGAAGTACCGTAGCGATCGAGCGGCCGGACAGAGGTGACGGTGGACGCTTCAAAAGAGGCTGGTTTTCGTGTTACGATCGGGCGTAACGCGAATCTTTAGCTGACGAAAATGGAGGTCAAAGATTCGATTCGGCAGTGGCACGACAACAAACAGCTGGGCAGATGCATGGCATTAACATTAGGGACGTTCATTTTCTTCACGGGGTTGGTTGCGTTCTTAACTTGGACGCTGACAAAGGGCGATGACCACGGCAGTTCCAGCGGCTACTTCTTGGCCGGCCGTCAATTGACCGGCACGTTGATTGCCGGTTCGCTGCTGTTAACCAATCTGTCGACCGAGCAGATGGTCGGGCTCAACGGGGCCGCCTTTAAGGGTGGACTGCACGTGATGGTGTGGGAAGTGGTGGCGGTCGTGGCGTTGGTCTTGATGGCGATGTTTTTCTTGCCTCGTTTTCTTAAGAGCGGCATTGCCACGGTTCCTCAGTTTCTCGAAGAACGCTTCGACAAGACGACTCGAGGGATGACGACGGTCATTTTCTTGTTGGCGTACGCCGGCATCTTGCTGCCGATCATTCTCTACACCGGTGCGCGTGGTTTGAGCGAAATGATCGATATGCCGACGCTGACCGGCTTGAACAGCGAAGCGCAATACTTGACCTTCACTATCGTGCTCGTCGGCGTGATTGGCTCGATCTACGCACTATTTGGTGGGCTGAAAGCGGTCGCGGTTTCAGATACGATCAATGGCGCGGGACTTTTGATCGGCGGAATGTTGATCGTCTATTTTGGATTGATGAAAGTCTCTGATGGTGCGGGCGTCATGGCAGGGTTCGATCAATTGAGGACGGCCAATCCGGATCGATTCAATTCGATTGGTTCGAACACTCAGTCGGTTCCGTTCTCGACGATTTTCACGGGCGTTTTTCTGTTGAATACTTTCTACTGGTGCACGAATCAGCAGATCATCCAGCGCACTTTTGGGGCTGCGAACCTTCGCGAGGGGCAAAAAGGGGTTCTTATCTGTGGCGCGTTGAAATTGCTCGGGCCGCTCTATCTTGTCATCCCGGGGATCATCGCCTACCACCTGTACGTCGGCGACGAATCGGTCAGTAACGATACTGCTTACGGACGGTTGGTGAGCGATGTCTTGCCGCCTTGGCTGGTCGGTTTCTTTATGGCGGTGATGGTGGGCGCCATCCTCAGTTCATTCAATTCGGCACTTAATTCGGCCTGCACCTTGTTCAGCTTGGGCGTTTACAAAGGGATGATCAATCCGGACGCCAGCGAGGCGAGTGTCGTTTCGGCCGGCAAGGTGTTTGGCTGGATCATTGCGATTGCGGCGATGATTGGTGCTCCGTTGCTGATGGGGCAAGATAGTATTTTTGGATACTTGCAGAAGATGAATGGGCTCTATTTCATTCCGATTCTTTCCGTTGTGGTCGTCGGTATGCTGACGAAACATGTTCCGGCGGGAGCTGCCAAGATCGCGCTGATGTTGGGATTGGTCGCCATCGCGGTCGGCTATTTTCTACCGATCGGTGCCGATGGGCAGCGGATTGCCGGTAACCCAAATTCGGGCGACATGATCCACGACTTTCACTTCCTGGGGATCGTGTTCGCATCGCTGATCGGACTGATGTTGTTGGTGGGCGCGTTGAGTCCTCGCTCAGAACCCTGGGTGCATCAGCATTCGGGCGACGTCGATATTACGCCCTGGGCTTTGGCGTGGCCGTTTTCGATCGCCCTGGTCTTCTGCGTCCTGGCGATCTATTGGTATTTTGCCGATTTCTCGGTGCTGGCATAAATCGATGTCGGCAGAAAAACCACACGGGCCTTGGAAAATTAAATCGACCGAGCAAGCGTACGTCGATCCGTTCGTGGAAGTCACGGTCGATCAAGTCGTGCGGCCCGATGGCGCCGACGGCCAGCACGTCGTGGTGCGCATGAAACCTGGGGTCTGCGTGATCGCCGTCGATCGTGACGCAGCAGGCGAATTGCAGGTTCATTTGACACGCGAATTCCACTATGGCGTCGGGCGAGACTCTTTAGAGGGAGCTAGCGGTGGGATCGAACCTGGCGAAGATCCGGACGAGACGGCTCGTCGAGAACTGGCGGAAGAGCTGGGATTGGAGGCCGATTGTTGGGAGTTACTCACGACGGTCGACCCATTCACGACGATCATGGTCTCTCCGACCCGACTTTACCTCGCCGCTGAATTATCGACGACCGATACTAATCCGGAGGGGACGGAGTTGATTGAGCATGTGGTCGTGCCGCTGGCAATGGCGGTCGCCCAGGTTGCAGAAGGCAAGATTACGCACGCGCCGACCTGCGTGGCGCTGCTGTTGATCGCTCAGAAGTTTGCTTCTCTTTGACCCTCTCGTTGAAGCAAATTCGGTGAACCGAGCGTTAAAAAGGCTTCTGCGGGCCACTTGGAGCCACTTTTCAAGCTCGATCATGAACTTTCGGTTTTTCAGGAACGGTGCGTTACATGCCACACGGTGGCAACGGTACTCTGGTGTGGCCTCTTAACACGACAAGATGCGTTGCGTCCAGTCAATTCGGTGTTGAAATAGGCGACTAAATTGCCCGCTTTCGTCAGCTTAGCCTACCTAGGCATCTGGCGTTTCGACCTTGCCCGACTTAATATTTGTTTTACAAAAATGCGAGGTCAACGGGCGTCACGGCGGCCCACGGTACAGGTCTGGGAGATCTGCGCGCTTCCGTGCTCTTACGCTGTTCAGAAGGAATATCTGCGAAATGTCGAGTCATGAAGTCGGGAGCAAGCCCGCGCAAGAACCGTTGGCGATCGTTGGCATTGGCTGTCGGTTACCGGGCGGAGTCGTCGATAGTGAAACGTTTTGGAATTTTCTTGCGGCTGGCGAATCGGGGATCGTGGAAGTCCCTGAGGATCGTTGGACCTTAGATCGTTATTACCATAGCGATCCTTCGGTGCCTGGACGCATGCATACAAAGTGGGGTGGCTTCACGAAGAACCTCGCCGACTTCGATGCGCGCTTCTGGGGGATTACTCCGCGCGAAGCGCAGCGCATGGACCCGCAGCAGCGTTGGTTGCTTGAGGTGGCGTGGGAAGCGATTGAAGATTCCGGGACGCAGCCCAGCAAGTTGCGCGGCGCCAAGGTCGGCTGCTTTGTCGGCGTTTCGACGCATGACTACTCGGGGATTCAAGGCGAGACGATCGACAATAGCGACGCGCATACGAACAGCGGAATCACGCTCAGTATTGCCGCCAATCGCGTCTCTTATCTGCTCGACCTCACCGGACCATCTTTGTCGGTCGACACCGCTTGCTCGTCGTCACTTGTGGCGCTGTCGATCGCTTGCCGCAGTATTTGGGCTGGCGAGTGTGACGCCGCTTTGGTGGGTGGCGTGAATTGCATGTGCACGCCGCATCCAACCGTCGGTTTTGCCAAAGCTTCGATGCTGTCGCCGGATGGTCAGTGCTTTGCTTTCGACGCGCGAGCGAACGGTTACGTCCGCGGTGAAGGTGCCGGCATGGTCTACTTCAAACGACTGAGCCAGGCGTTGGCCGATAACGACCGGATTTATTCGGTCATTCGGGCCGCCGTGATGAACCAAGACGGACACACGTCGTCGATGACGGTGCCGGGTGCGGACGCGCAAGCGGCCATGCTGCGACGCGCCTACATGGAAGCGGGGCTCGATCCGACCAGCGTCATGTACATGGAAGCGCACGGAACGGGGACGCCGGTTGGAGATCCGATCGAGTTGTCGGCGCTCGGTCGCGTGCTGTCCAAGGGGCGCACGGAAGAGGATCGCTGTCTCGTCGGTAGCGTGAAGTCGAACATTGGCCACTTGGAAGCCGGTTCAGGCATTGCAGGCTTGATCAAGGCGTCGCTCGTGCTGCACAAAGATCAGGTGCCGCCCAACGCCAACTTCCAATCGCCAAACCCCAACATTCCGTTTGATGAGTTGAAACTGAAGGTGGCGACCGAGTTGCAGCCGCTGCCCCATGCGAATGGTGACTTGCCTGTCACGGCGGTTAACTCCTTCGGATTTGGTGGTACGAATTCGCACGCGGTCCTTCAAGCGGCTCCTGTCGACTCGTTAAAGCCGTTGGGTCGTGAGCCGGAAGTGAAGGCGGAGCGGCCTTTTGCGCTGCCAGTCAGCGCTCGCGAAGCGGTATCGCTGAAGTCTTATGTCGAATCATACATTCAGCACTTGGGCGAGAGTATCGAATCGCTCAATGATGTCTGCTACACGGCTGGTGCTCGGAAAGAGCACCACGACGAGCGATTGATGTTCGTCGGTGCGGATAAGAGTGAGCTAGTTAGCAACATGCAGGCGTGGCTCGACAACGAAAATCGCGCCGAAGGAGAAGAGGCGGCGGAGCTGACCGGTGTCCATGTCGGCCGCGCGACGGCCGATCCGAAGCCGCCCGTGTTTGTCTTTACCGGACAGGGCGCTCAGTGGTGGAAGATGGGGCAGGACCTGTTGGTCCGCGAGCCGATCTTTCGCAAGACGCTCGAGCGCATCGATGAGATCCTAAAGCAGTACGGCGATTTCACGCTGATCGAGGAAATGAGCCGCAGCGAAGAGACGTCGCGGATCAACGACACGAATATCGCCCAACCGGCGATCTTCGGTTTGCAAGTCGCGCTGGCCGAATTGTGGAAGTCGTGGGGCGTGGAACCTGCGAAGGTCGTCGGGCACAGTGTGGGAGAAGTCGCAGCGGCCTACGTCGCCGGCATCTACAGTTTGGAAGATGCCGTCAAGGTGATTTACCATCGCAGCCGTCTGCAAAACACGACGCAGGGTCAGGGCAAGATGATCGCCGTTGGCATGTCGTCGAAAGAAGTCCGCGATTTGATAGGCGAGCAGGCAGCGGCGGTCAAGATTGCTGCGGTCAACAGTTCGAATTTGGTCACGATTGCTGGCGAGACCGAACCGCTGCAAGAGATTGAAGAGAAGTTGAAGGCGGCGGGCACGTTCCACAAGGTCCTGCCGGTCGACTATCCGTTCCATACGCACCTGATGGACCCGATCAAGGCCGAATTGTTCGCGGTGTTGGCCGACATCAAGCCACAACCGGCTCGGATTCCCTTCATCTCGACCGTGACCGGTGGCGTTTATCAGGCCGAGCAAATGGACGCCAGTTACTGGTGGGCCAATGTGCGCAATCCGGTTCTGTTTGCTCCGGCGATCGGCAATGTTGTGCGAGGCGGCGATGAGCTGTTCCTCGAATTGGGGCCGCACCCTGCCCTTCGCAATCCGTTGAACGACGCGCTGCAAGCTCAAGGCGTTAAGGGCGCTGTGTTTCACTCGCTGATGCGAAAGACCGATGAGTCGCAGAACCTGCTGCAGAATGTCGCCGGACTACACGCTTACGGCGTCGAGATCGATTGGGCGGCGCTGAATCAATCGGCTGGAAAATTCGTCAGGCTGCCCAGGTATCCTTGGAACCGAGAACGATTCTGGTTGGAAGGGACCGTTTGCAATAACAACCGCGTGGGACCGAGCACGCATCCGTTGCTCGGCAAACGTCTGGAAAGCGGCAACCCGACGTGGGAATTCCAGATGGACCCGCGGATCTTTACCTACCTCGAAAGCCATCGCTTCTGGGGTAGCATCCTGTTTCCGGCAGCCGGTTACGGTGAAATTTCGCTCGCGTTGGCTCGCGCGGTCTTCCCAGACCAGCACTACACCGTGGAGGATATGGTTGTCAAAAAGGCGCTCTTCCTCAGCGAAGAGGCTGTGCCGACAGTTCGCGTCGAATTCAACCCGATCGATAAGTCGTACACGATCAAATCAAGTACCGATCTCAAGGATTGGGATTTGCACGTGGAAGGTCGTTTGACGCTCTATCAGTCAGAGACACCGGCAAAAATCGACTTGGAAGCGTTGAAGCAAAGCTTGCCTTTGCTGACAGGCCACGACCAGTATTACAAAGAGCTCGATGATGCCGGTTTCCATTTCGGACCCCACTTCAAACTGATCAAGAACGTGTTGCACGACCGCGCGCGAGCGATGATCGAGGTGATCGTTCCCGATGCGACGGTCGATCCGATGGGGCGCGCATATCCGGAAGGTCAGGTCGTCGATTGTGCTCCAGGTCATCACTTCCACCCGATCTTGCTCGACGCCTGCCTGCAGGTTGGTAAAGCGGCGATTGACGCGCCGGAAACGAATACGGCGTCGAAGAATCTCTACTTGCCACGTCGTTTGGGCCGGGTCCGACTATACACGACGGAGATTCCACCCCGTTTCTGGGCCTATGGAAAGCAACGCGTCTTCACCGAGGACATGATCAGCTTCGATATCGAGGTGTATGACGACGAGGGGAACCGAGTCGCCGACATCTTCGATTTCCGTACCGAGCCGATGGAGCATATTCGTGACGACGATGATGTCGAATCGAACCTCTACAACTACGTTTGGCAGTCGGCCGCCGAACTTGCGAACGAGGACGAAGCTGCGGCGGAGCCGAGCGGTGAAGAAGTGGCTGCCGGGGAAGCGGTCGTCGATCCGGTTGTCGGTAAGAGCTTCGCTGTGTTTCAGGATAGCACCGGTGTCGCCGAGGCCGTGGCGAGTCAGTTAGAGTCACGCGGTGCCAACGTCTTCCGTCTGAGCATCGGCAACGAATTCAATGCCGTTTCGACGAAGGAATTCACCGTCACGCTGACGAACGAAGAGGATATTAAGATTGCGCTC
The DNA here is from genome assembly GCA_964480915.1 of uncultured Pirellulaceae bacterium. Taxonomy (GTDB): domain Bacteria; phylum Planctomycetota; class Planctomycetia; order Pirellulales; family Pirellulaceae; genus CAWGCE01. Next base: position 31,211 of record CAYZRS010000003.1, read on the forward strand.
TCGAGCATCGAGGTGCTAAATGGGATCGTCCACTGCTGGTCGTTGGATCACAGTGATCGTGCCGATCTGGGGGAAGCCGAGATCGAGCATGCCCAGCAGACGGGTGTGTTGAGCGCCTTGAAGATGGCTCATGTATTGGCCGGCCTGGGCACGCAAGGACATGTCTACTTCGTGACGCGTGACGCGCAGTCGGTTGCCGATGGCGATCAGATCACTCGCCCTTTATCGTCGGCGATTAACGGCATGGCCCGCGTCGCCTTCAACGAAAATCCCGATATGCGTTGGCGCACAATCGACCTGCAAGCGGCCGGTTCGGACAGCGACGCTGCCAATATCGTTGCCGAGATCGCGACGGCCGACAGCGAACCAGAAGTCGCGTATCGCGGCGGTGAGCGCATGCTGAAACGCATTCAGCGTGTTCGGGCGACCGAGTTTCCTCGTCGCTTAAAGAATGCGATTCAGCCCGACGGTTCGATCATTCCTTATCACCTGCAGATCGAGACGCCCGGGATTCTGTCGAATCTTTCGCTGGACGAAACGCGTCGACGCGAACCGGGGCCTGGGGAAGTAGAAGCGCAAGTCATTGCGGCCGGTATCAATTTCCGGAACGTGATGAAGGCACTCGGCATGCCGATCGGGAACACGATTGCTTTCCCGGGCTACGGCGAAGATTTTGCCGGAACCGTTCTGCGGGTTGGCGAAGGTGTCGATCACTTGAAGCCCGGCGATCATATCTTGGGAATGGGAGCTGGCACGTTCCGCGGATTCGTGACGACCGACGCTCGCGCCGTGTTCAAGAAGCCAGAAGCGATTTCATTCGCTGATGCAGCGACAATTCCGACCGTCTTTTCGACCGCTTATTACGCACTGGTCTGGCTCGCGAACATGCGGAAGGGTGAAAAGGTTCTGATCCACGCCGGTACCGGTGGCGTCGGGCAAGCGGCCATTCAGATCGCTAAGGAACTTGGCCTGGAGGTCTTTGCGACGGCCGGTACCCCGGAGAAACGTGATTTACTCTTAGAGTTGGGTGCCGACCATGCGATGCACTCCCGGACGCTCGATTTCGTCAATGACGTGATGCGAATCACCGACGGCAAGGGGGTCGATTGCGTCTTGAATTCGCTCGCAGCCGACTTCATACCGAAAAGTCTGTCGGTGCTGGCTCCGTTCGGTCGGTTTGTCGAAATCGGAAAGGTCGATATCTACAACAACACGAAGATCGGAATGGAGTTGCTGAAGGACAATATCAGCTACTTCATGTTTGATCTGATCGAGTACATCGTGCAGCGAACCGACCACATCGCCGAGATGTTCGTCGAACTGGGGGCCAAGTTTGAGGAGGGTACCTTCAAGCCGCTCACGCATACCGACTTCCCGATTACCAAAGTGGAAGAAGCGTATCGCTACATGGCTCAGGGCAAGCACGTTGGTAAGAACGTACTGACTTTCGACGTCGACGAGATTCCGATTGGAACATGCAACGAGGACGGATATCTCTTCCGCAAAGACGGTAGCTACCTGATCACCGGTGGTGCGTCGGGCTTTGGTCTCGAAGTCGCTAAATGGATGGCCATGCACGGTGCTGGCCACGTCGTGTTGATGAGCCGCAGTGGTCCACGCGATGATGAATCAAAAGCGGGAGTTGAACGAGTCAAGGAACTCGGTGCGAGTGTCACCGACGCGCGTGGCGACGTCACGAAACTGGGCGATGTCCAGCGCATTGTCGATGCCGTCGCAGCCGATGGCCATCCGCCGCTGGTCGGGGTGATTCACGGTGCGATGGTGCTTCGTGATGAGTTCATTGCCGATCTGGATGACGATCTCTTCCAGACCGTCTTGCGACCAAAAATGAATGGCGCGTGGAACTTGCACATGGCAACTCGTGAACTGCCGCTCGAGCACTTCATGTGCTTCAGTTCGTTCTCCGCCGTGATTGGTGCTCCGAAGCAGGCGAACTACAACGCGGGCAACGTCTTCCTTGAAGGCTTGGCCCATCATCGCCGCAGCCTTGGTTTGGCCGCGCTAACGATCAACTGGGGTGCCCTGTCGGGTGCAGGTTTTGTCGCCAGAAACGAGAAAACGGCAGCCTACTTGGACGCGATCGGCATGAAGTCGATCAACATCGAAGAGGCGCTGCGCGTGATCCGTCGTATGTTGCAGCACGAGAGCCCTCAGGTGTTGGCCAGCCGCGCCGATTGGCGTCTTTGGAATCGTGCCATTGCCTATGTGGGGGAATCGAACACGTTCGAGTCGGTTTCCAAGGAGCAAGGCGAGGAGGCGGCCGGCGGTTCGATCGGCCCACGCGTTCTGGCGGCAGCTCCCGAAGCTCGAGCACCATTGTTGCAAGACTTCATCGCCGAAAACATGGCGGCCGTGTGTAGCATCGATGCCGATGGGATCGACTTTGACACACCGCTGACCAGTCTCGGATTGGATTCGTTGATGGCGGTCGAATTGATGAACCGGATCGAGGGGGAGATTGGACTCAGCGTACCGATGGGCAAGGTGCTCGCCGGTCCTAGCATCCGCGAACTGGCAGAAATCATGCTGGAAATGATGGTCGGTAGTGGCGAAGGCGAAGAAGCGGAAGGTGGATCGTCAACCGCAGCGACCGCGGCGCTGGCTCCGCTCGAAGCCACCCAACGCACGCCGGCGTTTGGATTGTCGACTCGCCAGAAGCAACTCTGGGACGCCTATCAAGCGAATCCGAACGGTGTTGCTCACACCATTGTGTTCGCCGCGCAGGTGGAACCAAACCTCGATGCCGACCGGTTGACCGCCGCAGTCCGCGAAGTGGTACTCGCGCATCCCATGTTGCGAGTGACGTTTGCGGAAGCATCCGAAAGTGTGCAGCAGTCGGCCAACGCCGAGATTGTCTGCGAAATTCATGAGGCCAACGGCATTGGTACGGAAGATTTGCCCGAAGTCGTTTCTCAACGCTGCAATCGACCTTTCGACCTGGCGACGGCGTCATCTCGTTTCGAACTCATTCGAACAAAGTCGGCTGGTGACGTGTTGGTGTTTGCGTGTCACGAGCTGGCAGCCGATCGGCGTAGTGCTTCGATCGTGGTCAACGACTTACTGGCGAGCTATCAAGAGATGAGTGAAGGTGGCATCGGTGAGATCGGCAAACAGGAATTTGTTTTCCAAGATTACGTCGCTTGGGAAGCGGGTTACTTGACGAGCGATCCGGCGCGAAAGAATTACGAATACTGGCGTGACCAGTTGGCGGGTGCTCCAGCGGCACTGTCGCTGAATGATACGCCGGCCTCAGCCGAGTCGGTGGGTGCTGCCACTGCCCTGCACCGTTTCGAATTGACTCCGGCGCTCAGCCAGCAATTGTTGGCTTTGGCAGCGGAGCAAGAGACGTCGCTGCAAAAGACGTTGTTAACGGCCTACGAGCTGACGCTCCATGCGAATTGTGGCCAGCAGGATGTGCTTGTTGGGTGTGACCTGCCCGGACGGCAGCACGCCGAGCTAAGCGGTAACGTCGGTCCGCTGCAAAACGACACGGTGATCCGCAGTAGCGTTTCGGACGATCCGACCTTTGCCGAATTACTGGCTCGCACGAGTGATCGGATTGATTGGGCGCTGTCGAATCAACAGTATCCATTGGTAAAAGTGCTCCGCCGGATGGATGTGCCTTCGGCTTCGCCCATTCGATTCCACTTCGAGATGGAACCGGAAACGAGTTTGGACCCGCGCGGCTTGCCAGCGTTCCTATTAGGGCAATCAGGACACAAGTTCTACGCGGGTGACGCCAAGTTTGGATCGATCGATATCGAGTCGCACAACAACGGAAGCGATCTGACGTTGTCGGTGGAAGAAGCGGGTGGATTGATCTTTGGAACGTGGCGTTACAACAATCAGATCGTCGATGCGGAGTCGGTCGAGAAGATGAATGATGCCTTCCAGGCGCTCTTCCCACAAATTCTCGATGACCCGCTCACCCGGATTTCATCTTTGCAATTGGGTGGTAAGCCGTTTAGTGAATGGAAACTTGCTGCCGACAACGAGCTCACCATCCAGGCGATGGCGGATGATGTGGATCCGGCCGTCGAATCTCGACTGGATGATTCCATCCAGTGCGAAGATACGTCCTATGACTTCGAAAAATGTGACAAGGTATTCCTGACAGGTGCCACCGGCTTTGTCGGCGCGTATCTGGTCGACTCGCTTCTCAAGACGACGGACGCCGAAGTCGTCTGCCTCGTTCGAGCCGACAGCCAAGATCATGCTCAGAGTCGTTTGGTGGCGAATCTGGAGAAGTATGGATTGGAAACGGGCGATCGGATGAGCCGAGTGAAAGCCGTCGTCGGCGATTTGACGTTGCCACGACTTGGGATCGAGCCGGCAGAATTCGATGCTTTGTGCCATGACATTGACGTCGTCTACCATAATGGTGCCGATGTGAATCTGGCCGGAAACTACGCGATGCTGCGTGACGTGAATGTCAACGGTACGCACGAATGCCTGCGGATGGCGCTGACGCATCGAGTCAAGCCAACGCATGTGGTTTCCAGTTACAGTGTCCAAGCCAGTCACGATAAGCAGGTTGGTGACGTGGTGACGGAAGCGAATCCGCTGCCCGGCTTCTCCCAGTTGCAGAACGGTTACGCGAAAACGAAATGGGTCTGCGAAACGATGGTTGCCGAAGCACGGCGACGTGGCTTGCCGGTGACGATTTACCGTCCCGGTAATATCACGGGACATAGCGAAACCGGAGCGGCGAATACCAACGACATCATGCACACCTTGATGCTGGGGATTTTGCACGTCGGCAGCGTCCCTGAACTGAATATCACGGTCGATTTGACGCCTGTGAACTTCGTGGCGGAATCGATCGTCCACCTATCGCGAAAGCAAGAATGCCTTGACGACCAATTCAATCTGTTGAATCACGAACCACTCAGCTTGCACATGATGGCGAAGTGGCTGCAAACGAATGATTTCTCAATCGGCGTGACGACGATGGGTGAATGGCGAGACGCGTTGGCCGATTTGGCCAGCAGTGTTCCCGCCGAAGTCGTCGGACTGCTCGTGGAGGTGCTTGCCGAGGAAGGGAATGAGAATGACGATTTCGTTCCTCCCGCTTTCCAGATTCGTTTCGACTGCAGCAAGGCACAAGCCGCGTTGGCCGATAGCAATATTCGTTGCCATCCCGTCGACGACACGCTACTGGCTTGCTATCGAGCGAATCTCGACAAGGTTGGCTTCTTCGAGTTGGTCAGCGACATCGCGACCTAGAGCGTGGGTCTCTTCGGTGCCGAAATAGGCCGCTTGCCATTTTTCCGGTTTGGCAGACGAATGAGGAAGCGCTATTCCGTTATTGCTGGTGTCGATTCGGTCCCGACCGTGGCCCGATTCGACGTCGTGGGCCGGACGTGGTCCAGGCTGCCGGCTGAGAGGATACCGAGTAAGAAACAGCAAGTCAGGATGGCGAAGTACTTCATGGTCTTGTCGGATTCAGTGGAATGACTGGGGTGGAGAGTGGGGTCTGTCTCGACCTAGAAAGAAACCTAGCTCAAACATGAAGTCCCAGCCGGGTCCGATTGAAAACTTACTGCAAAAAAATTCTGATGCCGGTTCGCGTGTTGCCGGTCGCGCGGCTCATTCAAACCCGCAGAAAGATCTGTCGTTTGTACAGGTAGTGGCAGAATAAGAAAACGAGCAGCAGGCCCAGGATCGTGACGCCAAGGTCACCCCAGGCTCCCAGGCCGTCGACCATCGGTTGGTGAACGACTCGCCGGATCAGGCGCCGATAGCCTCCTACCAGATTGCTGACCATATAGACGGTGATGCAATTCATGCCGATCCAAACGAATGGACGGTGCCACAAACCAATCTTCCAGACATCGATCAACAGGTAAAACAGCGCCACCAGCAGGTAGCTCCATCCGCCCGCGTAGAGGACAAAGGACGATGTCCACAGCTTCTTGATGATGGGGAATTGAAGCCCCCAGCCCCAGCCGAGAAGCAGGCACACCAATCCAGCAGCCACCAATCGAACCACCTTCTGCTGGCCCTTTAGGTCTTCGCGGCGGATCAACAGACCCGCAAAGATTCCCAGCAAACCGGAAGCAATTGCCGGGATCGTGCTAAGAATGCCCTCCGGGTCCCACTCGCCGTCCCATTTGTATCCGGGCAGATACTGGGCATCGACATAGTTCGCTAGGTTGGCTCCTTCCGCGTAGTCGCCGGCGACGCCACCTGGCACCGGGATGAATGTCATCATCGCCCAGTACCCGACGAGCAGCAGCACGGCCGCAGTCATCAGTCCGCGAAGACGAAAGTTGATAAAGAGCAATCCGCCAAATAGGTAGCAAATGGCAATTCGGTGGAGGACGCCCATGTACCGAAACATCTCCGGTCCACCGTCGCGGCTCATGCCACCATGATAAAACAGCCCCAGCAGGTAGAGCAGCACAAAGCGTCGGATGACGCGACCGTACGCTGCTCGTTTACCCTGCGATTCCCGCACTTTCGTCAGGGAGAAAACAGTCGATACGCCCATCAAGAAGACGAAGAGCGGAAAAATCAAGTCGTAGAAATGGAATCCGTCCCAGGCCACATGATCCATCTGATCGGCAACGGTCGCGAGGAATCCTTGCGACTCACTCGCCTTGTGCAGGCTGATAACCAGATGTTCGCCACCCATGATCCAGAACATGTCGAATCCTCGCAGTGCATCAATCGACTCAATGCGCGAGCTGCGTTCAGGGGATGTGCTAGGTGTTGAGGGAGTGCTTGTCATGGCTGCGCTTCCGACTGCTCAAAGTGTTTGAAGCTTGAGTATCGCCTCACAAGTTGACGACGGAAAGATGACTGATCGGCTGTGAGAACGTTGTCGGGATGCTGTGTTGCAGATTCTTCGAACGAATCAAGCGGAGTGATTTCGGGCCTGGTCATGCTGCGGATGTTCGGCATGTGGCGAAATTGCAGCAACCAGCCTGAGAGAATGGCTTTTTCTCGCACATCTTTTTCGGGGAATTTCCCCGCACCTGCCAAAGAGGAGCTACCTTTTGGCGGTCAGTGCTTTGTCTTCGTTGAATTCCTCGCATCACCCCGCTCGTAACGAATGCGTTACGTTGAGATCAAACCTATGGGCAAGAAAACGTTAATCGTCATTGCCGTCGGCATTTTTCTTCTCGGAATTGTTGGCGTCACCAATGCCGTAAAGGGCCTCGCGGCGGCAGCACCCGTCGGTGATCAGACGGCGCGAGGGAAAATCACCCGTCTTGCGGCGACGGCTGGCCGATTACCCAATGGAATGCCGGTCGCTAAGCGATACTCGTTCGCGTATGCGTTTCGCACGGAAGGCAAGCTCTACTTTGGTGAGCAACTGATCGATAAATCAGCTTTTCAAGCGCTGAGCGACGGTGATCAAGTCACGGTGCACTACGAATCGGGCAACCCACGTGTCTCCGAGGCGGCAACGATCGGTGGAGATTCGTCCGCAGTCGCCCGCTATAAATCAAGACTTAAGGTCTGTTCTGGAGTGGCGTTGTTTGGCTTGCTCATCGCCGTGCTGGCATGTTTTTGCAAAGACGAGAAACGCCGTTCCATCGAAGCATCATCAATGAAGTTCTCGGATGACCCAATCGCGGCCTTGTCGCGATGGCGCAGCGAGTGGCAAGTTGGTTCGGCTTCCATTTGTTGAACTTAGTTAGATACGGAGTCTTCCCGCCATGATGATCGTTTGGGGTACAAAGCTATACGGGCGCATCGAAAAGGTACCCGGCTTGGGGCACATCGCCACGCAATTTGGCCATTTGATGTTCTTGCCTTTGATTCCCACTCAATCGTATTTTGTGCTTGAGGAGAGCTCGCATACTTTCCACGGAATTCCGCTCGGTGTTTCCCGGAAATCGGTACTCGCCGGTTACGGTTTCGCCTACTCCATTCTTTTGATTTTGGCCGGGATCGGTTCGATTGGCCATATCAACGATCCACACGCCGCTGTCAATCCTGAAGTGACACCGATGCATTATGGATTGATCATCTTGGGGGCAATATGTATCCCGCTGTTGATCGCCATTCAAACGGATTGGTTTCGAAATGCGGATCATGCGACTGCCAGTGAGCTGGCGGCACTGACGGGCGACGAGCGAGTTCAAGTGTTTGTCGATCATCACTTCGGGAAAATTTCGGACGAAGAAGCCGATGAGCGAATCGAAGCGCTGGAGAATCGCAGCTTCCATTCATCAGAATACGAATTGCCGCAAGACGAGGGAGTGCCGACGTACATTCCCGACCAAGAGCAAGGCTCCATCAGCTCGTATCATCCCGCCTAACCCTGTTGGGGCGGCGATGCCCTCGGATGGCAATGTGGAAATGTTCGTCTTTGATCGCCAGCTCGAAAAGACAATGAAGCCGGCGAAGTTATAAGCTGGGTAGCGCTTTTCGAGCCCCGTTCTGGTACGTTCTTGACTTCGATCTTTCGTTGCGCTGCCGTATGTCCAGGCACTTCGAAGTCCGTATGATTTAGCGGAGTGCTAACCGCTGCCCTCCCCTTGCCTCGTATCAAAGTCGCTGACATTTCCTCCCATCTCCCCACCACGCAATCGCTGTCGAGCCAGAACAGGCCGGTGCGCGGCGGTCGTTTTTACGGATGGTTGATGGCTCCGATCGCGACAGCCATGGCGATGTGTACGATGCCAGGGCAATCGGTCGGCGTGGCCGCTTTCAACCAGTCCCTACGTACCGATCTGGGATTGAGCGCCAGCCAACTGGGCGGTTGCTACGCACTGGGCACCGTGCTGGCGTCCTTATTGCTACCATTCACTGGCGCCGCGATTGACCGCTTCGGTATCCGTCGAACAACACTATTTGTCGTGCCGGCGTTTGCTGCGGCTTGTTGTTTCGTCAGTGCGGCTGCGGGGCTTGTGTCGCTCTTCTTTGCTTTCTTTTTTCTCCGTTTTTTGGGCCAAGGTTCGCTGTCGCTTTGTTCCCAGAACACGCTGGCGATGTGGTTCGATCGGCGATTGGGACGCGTCGCAGGAATCACCAGCACTTTGGTGACGCTGTTCATGGCCGCTTCGCCGTTGTGGTTGCGTGCTGTCATCGAAAGTGTCGGTTGGCGGGCAGCTTACCAGTGGCTGGGTCTAGGCGTCGTGCTCGTCTTAATGCCGATGCTTGTGATCTATCGAAACCGCCCTGCCGATGTGGGTCAATCGCCCGACGGATTGATTCCTGACGGGCTTGCACGAGCGCCGTCGGAAGGGCAAGACGATTCGATTGCGGAGATGGAAGGGTTGTCGATGTCGGCGGCGCTGCGTGAATCGAGTTACTGGATTTTGATCGCCTTGAATTTTGTCTGGAGCATGATTGGGACATCGCTAATTTTCGATGTGCAATCTCTGGGCGAATCGTTCGTTGGCGATGATGTGGCCGCCACGGCTTGGGGAAGCATACCAGTCGACGCCGCGAATACTTGCTTCTTTGTTTCTGTCGGGGTGATGAATTTGGTGGGCGGGTTCTTGGCCGACAAGTATGCGCTCACGAAATTGCTAAGCAGCGCGATGGTTGGCATGTTCGGCGGGGTGCTGATGCTGATCGTTGGTCAGGGCGTCCTGGTGCTGTTTCTCGCTTACGGCGTATATGGGTTGGCTCAAGGGTTAATGTCGGCGGTGAGCAATACAATCTGGCCTCGCTTCTTCGGGCGGGCTCACTTGGGCAAGATTCGAGGCGGATCAATGATGGCGATGGTCGCCGGCAGCAGCGTCGGGCCATTGCTGATGGGGGTTGTCTTCGATCAGACAGGTAGCCATCGTGCATCGCTCATGATCTTCGCCCTCTGTATCACTGTGGCGTTCGTCGCGTCGATGTTTATTCGCCAGCCAAATGGTTGTTTGTAACAAGCAATCTCGCCACCAACGTTTCCACTCTTACGCCGCTCGCCATACGTAGCCTATTCCCGAACGAGAGACCGGTTGTGGGCGGTCATTCTTACTTGCAGCTCTTCGATCGTTCCTTTCTCCGTTTGCAATCCTAGCCTCACCTCCCAGTCTGGTTCGTGTCCCATCTTTGACAGCAATTCGACCAAGTCCTCGGCGAATCGTTTCCGAGCGATTTCACCGAACTCCTTGATGGAAAATTCCATGATGTCGGCAACGGCTATTCCGTCGATCGAGACCAACGGTGACCAGGCGTCGTTCACGCAAACGATGGGTCGATCGTTTTCCCAGCGAACGCCTGTAAAGGGTGCCACTTTGGCATAGCTGAATTTGCGGACCGGTTTGTAGGCGCCAGCAACGGTGCGTTCCAAGAGCCGCTCGCCGATCCAATCGACGTCCGGCCCGCCGCAGTTGGTCACGACCACGATGCCGACGTTGTGTTCCGTCGAGCAACCAATCCAAGCGCTGCAATTGTTTCTTCCACCATTCTTGGTTAGGAACCGGCCAATATAGGAGTTGTATGCTGAAGACCAGCCAAGCGTCGTCCCAATCATGATTCCGTCCGATCGCTTGGTTCTGGTATGCAGCTCCTGAAGCATTTCGGCCGTGAAAAGTTTAGGCTCCATTTGGGCTGCGATAAACATTGATAGATCCTCGACGGAACTGACCAGACCACCGGAACCGGCTAGGCGCCGGCGAAGAGAATGACTTTCTTCGAAATGCCGGCCACTGCCGTCGTAGCCTGTTGCCGGATGAACGGTGCTATCAGCCTGAATTGCAGTTTGTGAAAGCTCCAGCGGATCGCAGATGAATTCCTGAATGAGGTCCGCAAACGGCCTATCAGCCGCCAGCTCTAGCACGTGGCCCAGCAAGCCAAACGCGAGATTCGAGTATTCCTCCGCGGTGCCAGGATCCGACTCCAAAGGAACTTTGCCCAGGTGTTTGTAAAGCCGTTCCGGTTCTAGTTCATACCACTCTCGAGCCGACTGAACTCGTCCGGGTACTCGGCGAGGCAATCCCGATGTGTGCGAGGCGAGCTGCCGCAATGTGATCGTTTTTCCCATTTCGGGCGTCGTGCTGATGGAAACGCTGTCAGGCAGGTAGGTCGCTGCTGGATGGTCTAGATTGACAATGCCCCGCTCATGAAGCATCACAGCTAAGGAAGCGGTGAAGGCTTTGGTTACCGAGGCGACATGATATTGGGTTTGCAGCGTTGCCTTCTTGCCGGCCTTCACATTTTCGAATCCCAACGACTTTCCGTAAACACGACTTCCGTCGCGCACGATTGCCACTGAGAGGCTGGGGTACTGGGCAAGCTCCATCTGTTGCTGTAGCCAAGCGTCAACCTGTTCAATCTCTTTGTCGGTGAATCCACTGATATCGTCAAAGTGTGGCTCGGAACGCCTGGGGGTGTCACGAGATGCTGGGCTGCTGCGGAGTTCTGAAACACACGAGACAATGGCGGCCACGGCCATGACCGATAGAAACAAGATCAAGAAAATGATCACAAGTGCCGGTGCGCGGGGCGTTAGCTTTTCATTTGCCGATTCTTCCACCTCCTCTTTGGCGGATGGCTGATCGGAATTTGGTTCTTTGACATTCGAATCCGCCGTTGTCGATTGTCTATGCTTCCAAGATCGCCAGAGAACCCAGAACAAGGCGATTTCAAAGGGAATCACTGCTCCGACGACCGTTTGAAATAGTGTCGGTCCCATGTCGTACATCGGCAACATCAGCCCGGAACACAAGCCGCACAGGGCACCGCCCAACGTTGGAAGAATGATTGCAGATGCTACGCGCCACGAAGGTATGCTCTGATTCCAATTGCTCGCCCAGTCCGCCCAATTGGAATTCAGCCCACTTTCCAGGACCGGAGCGACGGCGGTCGACACCAGTTCCATAAGGTCTCCGCCATCATCTTGGTCGGTTGCTACTTCCAGGCTCTCGACCAAATTCGCCAGCGCCCGGCGGCGTGGCTCGAGTGTGGTGCTTATCGAGTATTGATTTACAAGATAGATCGCCCAGTTGATCGCGAGCAGAAAAACGCCACGTGAACCGACAGAGAGGCTGAACTCCCACCAATCGCTCGAAGATTCCCAAGCAACTTGAAAAAAGAAGGCCATGATCGCCAGCAGAATTGGCAGTAGGTACCACCAAAACACATTGCGCAACAACCAGATTTGATGCTCGACCTGCGTCAGCGATTCCTTCGCGTAATAGAGCAGCGGTTCGCCCGGATCGCTGGGACGCTGAGGGTGCCGTCGACGGTCTACCCACATGAAACCTGCTACCCAGGCCAGTGCTAATACGGTTAGGTAGCACGTCCAAGGCAAGGTCATTGTAAAGCATGCGACTAACGCGACAGGAATCAAAAACAGCGATAGACCAATTTCACGCACATCTCGCCAGAAAATCATCGAGCGAAATTGCTGCTGGCTGCTCTGCACTTCATTCGTCACTGATTCGGTATCGATCGTGACCTTGGTCCGATTTGACTCTGTCTTCCACGCATGACGGTATTGTTCAAGGTTCATCGGACGCTCCATTGATCAATGCGTGTAGAGCCTTCTTCGCCCGATTCAGTTTCACACCCACATGGTTCTCTGAAATACCAAGGACCTCGCCCATCTCCCGATAGGTCAGTTCTTCCAGGTAGAGTAAGACGAGCGCCGCATCGGTTTTGGGCAGTCGGGCAATCGCCTGATAAAGTTGCTCGACTGCCTCTTGCTGCTGAATGTGTTCCTCGCCAACGCTGCCAGCCGTGTCCAGGATCTGCACGTCCAACAACGGTTGTTGGCTCGCACGCCGGGGTCGGTCTTTCCGGTGCCAATTCATCGCCGTGTGCAGGGCCACACGATAGAACCAAGTCGCCGCACTCGCCCGCCCTTCGAATTTTGGCAACGATCGCCAGGCTTGGAGTAGAATTTCCTGAGCCAGGTCCTGACAGTCTTCGCTGGTCAGAGTGTAGGCACGCGCCACCTTCAAGACGGACGCCCCATGTTCGCCCAGCCAGTTCATGAACAGCGATTTGTGGTCTTCATCAAGCAATGAGTTAGCCTCTCCATAAGTATTGGTAACGCCTTGCAGCGCCTACTTACAAAGAAAACAGAATCCGAGGTGGTTTTCTCAGACTGTTCGGGTCCAGAGGCAAAGATAACGTCAGCAGCGGGAGTCCATTATGGGTCGAATGGATTACCTTCAGCCGGCCTATATTCGGTTTCTATCCCGCTTGAGCGTTCGAATTCGGGGGAAGGTCAGGTTGTGGCGAAATAGTGCCGCCGGACCTTACTCCGCCAAGATTCGCTCATACACTTCCCGCTCCTGTGGGGAGAGTTCGTCCTCGTGCTTCTGAAATAGGGCAATCGATTCTTGCCGTATCGCCTCGGATCGAGTTCTCAAGTCGTCTGAATCGACCTTGGCGAGCGATTCACCGATTTCCGCGAGCAACCACGCGAGGCCCAGTTCGGCATCAAGGTCGTCTGGCTTCTCTGCACGTTCCGAACGACGAATCCCAATCGCTTCTTCAAAACAGAGCATGCCTTCCGCGTTCCGATCGAGCATCAACAGCGATCTGCCCGCGTACATAAGACTGGTGGCCAAGCGTCTCGGGTTGCCATCGGCTCCGGGCGCGGCGTCATATTGTTCTCGATTCAATTGGGCGGCGCGCTCAAACTCGGCGAGCGCCTCGCTGGGACGCGATAGTTCCAACAACGACTTGCCAAGGTTGCGTCGGCTGAAGGCGACTCGCTGCTTGATCATGCGGTTATCGGGATTGCTCGACCTCAACTCTTCCCGCAGCGCGATGACCTGTTCTTGAATTTCGGCCGCTCTTTCGAAATTGCCTTGAGCGATGAAGCAGCGAGAAAGCGATTCCACGGCCGTTGCTCGTTTGGTGCCGTTGTCAAAGATGGGATGAGCACGATAATTTTGCTCCGCCAATTCGACCAAGTGTTCGAATGCCGCCTGCGCGTCATCAAAGCGTTGCATCGATACGAGGACATTCCCCAGTCGGGTCATGGAGTTGATCACATCTCGTTTGGCACGCGTGTTATCTGGATCGAGTTCGGCCAAGGAACGAAAGCTCTGGCTGGCTTCTTCGAAAGCGGCAACGGCTGGTTGCAGTTCTTTGTTTGCTAGATGAAAGCGCCCGAGATGATCGTAACCGATCGCAAGGTTGCGGATGTAATAAGAATTGTCAGGTTCCGATGTAACCTGTTGCTGGAGCACTTCCAGCGACCGCGACAACGTCTCTGCAGCCGAATCTTTCTCGTTGAATTTGATCTGTAGCTGGCCGAGTCGGCCCAAGGTCATTGCCAGATCGGTTTGCAAGGTTTTGTCGGGCACGTCGGTCATATGGCTTTCAAGGAAATCAACCGCGTCCCGGAACTTCTGTTTCGCAGCTTTTTCATCTCCGGATTGAGCAGTTCCCGCCGCGATCATGAATTGAATGCGGTGCACTCGATGGACATTCTTGGCGGTTGGCCATCGTTTCAATGTCGATTGCGTAACATCGAGGGCAGCGGTGAAATAGGAAACTGCGGCTTGGATGTTTCCCTGGTATTGGACGACTTCGCCGAGTCCGGAGGTTGCGTCGGCAACGCCGACCATGGCCGGTTCGCTGTCAGGATGAGTCGTTGTCCAGCGCTCGAAAATACGTTTCGCTTTTTCAAAGCACTCGATAGCGGCCGGGTAATTTCCCAGATTGTTGTCGGCCGGGTTGCCTTGGACGTCGCCCAGTTTCACATAGGCGCCGGCGATTTCTAGCCACAGTTCGTCGTCAGCGGCGATCTCGCCCGATGATTCCAGTTTCTGCAGGTAGTTCAAGGCCGTATCGACCAGTTGCCCCACCGCAGGTGTCGAACCTGGCAAATTCCGTATTGATTTGTAGATGTCGAATATGAAGGTGTTGGCCAACGTACGAACATCGGCAAATCGTTCTTCCGCCAAACGCTTTTGTTGGGCCGCTTGGACAGCCATCACGCTCGTTCCGATGACTCCGGCCACCAACGAGGCGGCAATCGCGATCCCGGCAGCCAACGGCCAGCGATACCGATTCGCGAGTTTCTTGACGCGATAGATACGAGATTCAGGCCCCGCAACCAGCGCGTCGCCGTCGAGGTAATTGCGAATGTCGTGCCCCATTTCGCTGGCACCGGCATAGCGATGGTCCGGATCTTTTCGCATCGCCTTCAGCGGAATCCACTCCAGTTCCTGCCGCAGCATGCGAATGAGAGAACGTGGCTCGGTCGATCTCTGCCTGGCGATTGTGGCTTGGTCCGGATCACTGATCGAACTGAGTTTGGTACTCGGTTTGGGCGGATCTTCCTCGCGGATGATGCGATAGACCTCATTTAGCGCGGCGCGTTTGAGCGAGTCTGGCTCGAACGGAAGTCGTCCCGTCAGTAATTCGTACAACAGCACGCCCATGGCATAGACATCAGTCCGCGTATCGACCATGACCGAGCCATCCGCCTGTTCGGGGCTCATGTATTGGGGCGTTCCCATCATGATCGGGATTTGCGTGATTTGAGTCGCATCTTGCGCGGAAGTGCCGATCGCCTTAGCGATTCCGAAGTCAATGACTTTGACTTGGGATCGCCCTTCGACTTCGGTTACAAGAACATTCGACGGCTTGATGTCCCGATGTAGAATTCCCTTCTGGTGAGCGTGCGCGACCGCATCACAAACTTGGGCGAACAACTGTAAACGCTCGCGCGAGTTCAGTTGCTTGACATTGGCGTGTTCCGTAATGGAACTGCCTTCGACGAATTCCATTACGAAATAGTGCTGGCCCGATTCGCTGATGCCGGCGTCGTAGACTTGTGCGATCCCTGAATGGTTCATCGCCGCGAGTGATTGGCGTTCTAGCTCGAATCGTTTCAGGACGGCTTCGGAGTCCATGCCCCGTTTGAGCAACTTGATCGCAACCGTGCGTTGGACGGGCTCAGCCTGTGTCGCACGAAAGACGAGTCCGAATCCACCCTCGCCGACTTGCTCGACAAGTGTGTACGGCCCAATGGCTTGCCCCGAAACTGCCAAGCCGTGTTCTAAACCGGCCAGTTCGACGGCCGGTTGCCGCATGAAACCGTCAGTATCACCGGCCAACTGGAGCAACTTTTCAACCCGGGTAATTAGCTCCGCGTCACCGGCGCAGACGCGATCCAAAAAAGCCGGTCGTTCTTCGGGAGGCAATTCCAGAGCGGCGGCGAATATCTCGGCCTCGGTCATGTTGTGTTTCCAAACGAGGTCAGGCTTGCGCCGGCGATTCTTCGATCCGGCCGCATCCTTCACGGCCGGATTCCCTTGTCGATCGCATTCTGGCTTGTCATTTCGGTTGTCACTTCGATTGTAATAGGGAGCTTTCGCCATGTGTTGTGAAGACCGCGAAGGTCCGTGGTTGTCGACTTCCGTCCCAACGTTCCTGGAGAATCGAAAGTCACGCTGTATTGCCACAACGTGTCACCGGAGAATCTGCCATTTCGTTGCGAAACCAGAGTGGGTGTGTCGTCCGCCGGGTCGGTGCCGGCGGGATGATTTCAGGATGCTAGGCTGCTGCGGCAGGGCGTTCCAGTGGTTCTCGCCGGTCACGCCCACAGATGTAGAGCGCCGTCCGAAGGCTGGATGCCTCAATTTTCTTTGTTTTCGTGCGAAAACCATCCGCTTCTTCCTGTTTTTTCAGAGGAATGAGTCATGGGCCGATCAGATGTCGCACTACTCCTATAGATCGTTCTTTTTACCCAAGACGCCAGGATCTTTAGCATGTATCCATCCATTCGAAGGCTACTGAATAGCACGAGACAACGTTCGGCTTACCAGTCGCGGCGTTTTGAACGGGAATTTCTGGAAACGGATATCGAGTCGCTCGAGCGGCGGATTCTGCTGACGATTGCACCGATCGAGTTGACGGGCAATTCGGTCGAGTTTTCCGGCAGCGAGCTTGTCGAGGACGCGCTCTACCTGCGACTGAACGAAAGCTTATTGGAATACAGCGAATCGGGTGCCGCCGGTAGCTATTCGAGTGATCTCAACGTCGTCGACGCTGGCGTGCAAACCCTGACCTTCTCTGCAGGGACGCGGATTGATATCGATCTGGGGATCGGCGATGACTCGATTTTCATCGATGAGTCGCTCCGAAACGCCATCACTACCATCGGCGGGACGTTGCATTTCACAAGCGGCGTGGGTAGTGCCGACACATTGTTCGGCCCTCATGGCACCTGGCAGATCACGGCCGATCCCACGAATCTATTGGGTTCGTCGTCGGGCACAGGCCAATTGAGTGGCGGAGCCAACCGCTTTTCAATAGAAACCACCGGCAATGTAATCGTCGTGGGCGATATTTTCACCGACTACGATCTTTCGATGACTGCAGAGAACATCACGATTGCTGACGGTGTCACCGTCTCGACGCGTCAAGTCGCCAATAACAACAACGTACTCCTTGCCGATTCCACAGGCGATTCTTTTGACGTCACACTTTCGGCTCCCATGATCGATGTTGGATCGGGAGCCCGCATCCTGACGCAGGCGACCGGTTCTTTTGTGGCCGGTGACATCACGTTCGACGCGCTCGATGACCAAACCGGCGTGGATACTCCAGTCTTTCAGATCGACATCGTGAACGCGGCGACTCGCATTTCGCTCGACAATGCGACGATCCGGGGCGGTGAAGTCTCCTTCTCTGCCGTCGCCGAAAGTTCGTCGCAATTTTACGATGACGATGAACCTGGGGCAGCGATACTTAACTTTCTCGCCGACGGTCCCAGTGAAATCGGCGGAGTTGCCGTGACCAACGCCGTCGCCGAAATTGTGGTCGGCACTGGAACCGAGATTGAAGGCAGCTTTGTCAGTTTCCTCGCGGAGGCAGATACTCACTCGAACGTGACTACCCTCGGCACCGCTTTGGCCATCGCTTATGGCGAGTCGAACCCGCACGCACGAATCACAGTCGCAGACGGCGTCGCCATTAGCGCGAGTGGTGACATCAGCGTCAACTCGCTGGCAGCCAGCGAAATGGACATTACCGCCAAGCAAGGTTTGTATCCGCAAAAGTCGCAATCCAGCATCGATATCACCATTGCCAGCGGGCAAGCCGACATTCAGTCGATCGTGGAAATCGGGGCCGGCGCCACGTTGGAATCATCCGGCCAGGTCAGCATTCACGCCAACATGTTGCAGTCGCAGAACGTGACGAGCAAAGCGGCTGCTTACGAAGATGGCTCCATTGGAGGCGCCATCGCGCACTCCACGTCGGCCAGCGACGTACACGCTCACGTTGATGGCACGATTGTCGCGGGAGGCAACGTATCGATCGTCGCCCAATCGACGACCGAAAAGAATGATGCCGCGACCGACTCGGTCGTCGGTTCGGGCTTCATTGCCAGTCGCGTTATTGGGCCCGCAAACCCGACATCGCTGACAAGCAAGGCTTTCAACTTCATTCGCGGCAATCAACCGACAACTGGCTCTTCCACGGGTGGCAGCCAGAAATTCGCACTCGCGGCCGCATACACGTACTCGGATCATGCAAATGACGTAGTGGCTCGCATTGGCAACGGTGCGAGCGTCACGGCGAATTCTGGCAGCATCGATGTGAATGCGACGATCTTGACCACGCAGGAAGTGAGCGCCCAAACGTCGGTCGATTCGCAGAAACTTGAAACCAACAAGCCGGGATCGAACACGAAAGAGAATTCAAATGCGGTGGCGGTCATTGTTGCATCGTTTGACAATGCGACGGAAGCTTACATTGGTGAGAGCGCGGCTGTGGACGCCTACCTCGGCGTCCATGTTCAGGCGGAAACCCTGTTGCCTTTCGATTTCGACTGGCACGAGATTGATGAGTTTTCCGATGTGAGCGACAAATTCAATGCCAACCTGGGCATCCAAAATGGCTTGGTTACCTCCTGGGCACGCAGTAAGGCGACGGGAACAAAAACGGCCATCGCCGGTTCGTTGATTTTCAATACGTTCCAAACGAGCAGCCGCGCCTACATCGCGGAAAATGCGACGGTCAACGAATCGAGCGAGTCCGATCAGCAGCGAGTCACCGTGACTGCGGAGAACGTCGTGGAAACGGTCAACGTGGCCGGTCTACCTCTGCTCGGCGGTCAAACGACCGGGGGTCAGGGTGCAGGCGGATCGTACCTGGAGATGAATTACATCAACGACGCGTCGGCCGTCATTCACAGCGGTGCCGAAGTGAATGGATCGAGCCTCGTTGTCAGCGCTGACACGAAGATGCGAAATATTTCACTCGCCACGTCGGGAGGCGTCGCGGATAAGCTGGCGTTCAACGGGAGTGGCTCGATCGCGAATGTTGACAACCGTTCGATTGCCAGGATCGACGACGGAGCCATGGTTGTGACTCGCAATGGCGAAATCGCTCCGTTGGTGCATGAAGAAGGGAACCCGCCACTGGCACTCGACACCAATGGCGACGGCGTCGTTTCTTATCAGGACCGCGACGTGGCTACGGTGACGGACCAGGCCGTTGCGACCAACCTAAATCAATTGGTCGTGGCCGATGACGATTCGTTGATCTTCAATCTCACCGGTGGCGTGACGAAAAGTCAGAGCGTGGGCATTGGTTTTAGCACCGGAATCAACAACATTACCCGTAACACGCAAGCACTGATTGGCAACGAAGCGACCAGCATTGGCGATGGAACGTTTTCACCTGCAGTCGGCGTTGATACCGCCGGCAACATCAACCTCGGGTTCGATCACGGATTTGCCACAGGCGATACCGTTGTCTATTCGAGTGGCGGCGGCGTCGAAATGGATGGCCTGACCAATGGTGCCACGTACTGGGTAACGGTCATCGACAGCTCGACCGTTCGCTTGGAAAAAACAGACGTGGCTGCAACGGGTGCGGCTCAGGCTTTCTTCGTGCCCGCGGCTGCTGTGAATTCTGACGGCGCTGCGGATTTGAAGAACTCGATCGATCTCGGCTATGCCCACAACTACCAGACCGGAGATTCCGTCGTCTATCGGACCGGTGGCGGGCAAGCGATCGATGGACTGGCAGATGGCCAGACGTACTATGTGATTGTCGTTGATGCTACGTCCATCGCGTTGACTGAGTCCAAGGATGCCGCCGAGAACATCGCGCGCATCTCGTTCGCGGCAGCCAATATTGATGGGACGACCGAGGCGATCGATTTTCTCGCGACGCACGATTTCCGCACGGGCGACGCCGTGGTCTATTCGAATGGCGGGGGTGTCAGCATCGATGGACTCGTCGATGGCGAGACCTACTTCGTACGAGTCGACGATAGCCAGTCGATCTTCCTTGCCGCCACGGCAGAAGCGGCTCAGCTGGGCACCGATTTAATCGACCTCGCCGCAGCCGCCTCCAGCGCAGAAACGCACAGTCTGCGACGCGCCGTGCGCATCGAACTGGACGCGTCGCTCGCAACCGGCGATGCACACAGTGTCCGGTTGCAGGTCGCGCCGTCCGGCGAATCGAATGACCGGCACGCAATCATGAAAGTCGTTGATCCCTTGGCGACGGTCGAAGGTGAGAATCACACGATCGATCTGGGCTACGAACATGGCTTCACGACCGGCCAGGCGATCATCTACGACAACGGTGGCGGTGAGAGCATCGGTGGGCTAGCCAGTGGCGAAACTTACTTCGTCGTTGTTATGAACGCCACCACGATTCAACTGGCCGATTCGAGGGCGGACGCTACCGCCGTCACCCCGACGATTGTCGAGCTGGATTCGGCCGAGGCGTCGGGAACTTCGCACGGATTCGGTGGAGTATTTCACGACCGGCCGGCCGTTGACGCCGAAGCGAACACGATCAGGTTCGATCGACAGCATGCGTATGCGACGGGCGACGCCGTCACGTATCAGAGTGGTGGAGGCCAGGCGATCGAGGGACTTGTTGATGGGAACACGTACTACGTCATCGTGGTAGACGGGAACACCATTCAACTGACCGCAAGCGAAGCGGCTGCGACCGCGGAGACGCCGACGGCGATCGAATTGGATGCGACCGATGCGAGTGCCACCGGACATGGACTTCGCGGCGTGGACGACGCGAACGGCAGCGTCACGGCCGGAGGCAGTGTCCGGGTCGCAGCGATCAATCGAGGCTACATCACCAATGTGTCGCTCGCCGGAGCGATCACCAACGATACGCCAACCGGTGCGAAGAAGACTCAATCGAAAGAGGCTGCGTCGACGAAAACCAAGGCGACCCAAGGGGTCTCGGTGGCTGGAAGTGTCTCGCTGAACACGATCGATGACACGACGATCGCGGCAATTCGAGACGCGGACGTCTCGCTCCAAAATCCGATCGATACGACGGCAGACATCGGTGTGCAGGCCACCAACCGCTCGAATGTTGACTCGATTTCAGGGACGGTCGCCTACGCGAGTGCACAGCAAGCGACGGCGGGGCTGGCCGGTTCGTTGGCGGTGAACACATTGACGAACGAAACGCTGGCGGTCGTGGAAAGCTCAGAATTGCAAACCGCCGCAGGCGATCTGTTTGTGGACGCAGCCTCCCAAGGCGAGATTCGATCGATCGCCGCCAGTGGCTCGGGAGTCACCCGCAACGCAACGTTGAGCATTGCTGGTCAAGTCGCGTTGAACAAGATCGACAATGCGACCGGCGCAATCATCTCGACTGGGTCGACGATTGACTCGGCCGCAGCCGTCGCGGTCACGGCGACCGACAATAATTTGCTTCATGCGATCGCCGGTGCGACAACCTTTGGCGGCAAGGCCGGCTTTGGAGCGTCGGTTGCATCCAACCGGATGGAAACCGAAACGATCGCCCTCGCTGCACAATCCGAAATCGTTGCCGGCGGTGACATGACGGTGTCTGCTGCCGCCGATAACGAAATCAAGGCGATCACGGCGGCAATTGGTGCCAGTAAGGCCGGCATGGTCGGCGCCTTTGGAGTCGCTTTTAACTCGATCTCCGCCACGACGACAGCCAGCCTGTCCGACATTCCGGACGCCGACGCGACCAACGTTGGTGGCGACTTACTTGTCAGCAGTAGCGACGCATCGTCGACCCAGGCGATCACGGGAGGTATTGCTGCCTCGGGCACGACGGCCGGTCTGGGTGGCGGATTCGCCAAGAACAACGTGCGAAATGTGACAGCGGCGAACATCGAGGAAGCAAAGGGAGCCGCCTTGGGTTCGCTGGACGTCACTGCGGCCTCCAATACCGCTATCGAAGCGATCACGGTCGGCGGTGGCGGAGCCCAAACGTTTGCCGTGGGAGGCTCGCTCTCGCTCAACACGATTCACAACGAGACCAGCGCGGCCGTGACGAACTCGGACCTCACATCTTCCAGCCAGCAGGGACTGAACGTCGATGTATTGGCAACCGATAACTCGACGATCAAAGCCATCTCGGGTGGAGCCGCCATTGCGACGAGTGGCGTTTCGGTAGGCGCCGGAATTGCCAGCAACATCGTGGCCAACACGACCGTCGCGAGGATCGAGAACTCGACGATTGATGCGACGGGCGCTGTGGTCGCCGACGCGACTTCGACGTCGCTGATCGAATCGATCACCGTCGGTGGTGCGGGAGCCAACACGTTCGCACTGGGCGGCTCGGTTTCGCTCAACGATATTCAGAACACGATCGATGCCCATATCAGCACAGGTTCCGAAGTCGATGCGACCGGGACGGTACGCGTCGAGGCTACCGACTCGACCACGATTCGTGGCATCGCGGGCGGTGTCGCCATTGCGACCGGTGCAGCGGCAGTGGGCGGCGCCTTCGCCACGAATGAGATCGTGAACACGGTTACGGGTTACATCGGCGATTCAAACGTCGAGGCGGACGGCTTTGTCGAAGTCAAAGCCAACGCGACATCCTTGCTGGAAACGATCACGGCAGGTGCGGGAGCCAGCACGAACGAACTTTCGGGCGGCGTTTCGCTAAATGCCATCGCGAGCACCCTGGCTGCCCATATCGCTTCGAGCAACGTGTCGGCCGACCATGGCGTGAAACTCACCGCCGAGGATGATTCGACGATCAAAGCCCTTTCCGGAAAAGCGGGCGGAGCTGCCACGGCGTCCATCGGCGGTGCGGCTGCTTTCAACGAAATGGAAAACAGTATTTACGCCTATGCCAGCGATTCAACGATCGACACGAGTGCCGGCAGCCTCGAACTGATCGCACAGTCGCGAGCCACGATCGAATCGATCACGGCCAGCGGTTCCATCGCAGGGACAGCGAGTGTCGCCGGCAGTGTCGCTTCCAATTTCGTCGGAAATGAGACGCAAGCCTACCTCGATGCGACCAGCGTCGATGCCTTCGGAAACGTGACGGTCGTCGCCGACGCGCTCCATACGGTGGAGACGTTTGCGGGAGCCATCCAAGTCGGTGGGACGCTAGGATTCGGCGGTTCGGTCGCCGTGACGAATCTCGACAACTCGACCGTCAGTTACATCGCTGACAGCGATGTCTCAGCAAAGGGCAATGCCCTGTCGTCGATACCTGCCACCGACGGCTCGCACACTCAGGTCGATGTGCGGGGAGTCGCCGTGGTGGCGATTTCGTCCAGCGATGTGAGCGTCATCGGGGCCAATGGGAGTGGCGGCGGTACGGCGGCCGTGGCAGCAACCGTCACGGTGCAAACTTCCGACGACCTGACCGAAGCGTACGTGGTGGGATCGGACATCAACGCAGCGAACAACGCGGCCCATGCCGAACAAACCGTCATCGTATCGGCGTCCAACGAAACGAACGTGGACGTCAAGGCGGGGGGATTGTCGCTCAGCGGAACGGCCGGCGCCGGAGCCACCAGTGACACGACCTCCATTGGCAACACGACTCGCGCCTATATCGCCGACCAAGCGGAAGTCGCGGCGGCCGCCAGCATCGACGTCACGACGATGACGGAAGAACGCGTCAACTCGATCACCGTGAGCGGTGCCGGTGCGGGAACTGCAGCGCTGGCCGGCAACGTCGTGGTCGTCAACGTCGTCAGCACCAACGAAGCCTACGTCGAGGAGGCGACCCTCGAATCGTTCGGTGATATCAACGTCTCCGCGAACAACGACGTCTATCTCGGCACGCAAGAAAATGGCGATCGTCCGGGCATCATTGCGGGCGCTGTGGGGGTCGGCCTGTCCGCAGCCGGAGTCGGCGGAGCGGTCGCCGTGAACACCATTGAGAACAACACGGTTGCACGCATCACCGATTCGACCGTGGACGCAGCCAACGACCTGGCTGTCACGGCCAACACGGTCGAAGACATCGTAACGTTCGCAGCCACCGGCGCAGGCGGGCTTTACGTCGGTGCCGCCGGAGCGGTGACGGTGAACACCATCAAATCGCAAACGCTTGCTTGGGTAGAACGCGGTGATGGGAATACGCACATCAACAGCAAGTCATCACTCGCATCGGCCAACCAGAACGTGTGGATTGATGCCCATGACCAAGCTTCCATTCAATCCGATGTCGGCGCAGTCACGGTGGGAGCGGCATCCGTCGGAGCCGCCGTTGACGTCTCGACGATCAAAAACTCGGTCCGAGCCGTCCTTGGTCACAACGTCAACGTGAACGCGACCGAATCACTGGAGGTCACCGCCGACGCCAACAACTTCGTTCAATCCACCGTCGTTAGTGGTGGCGGCGGCGTCGGTTCGGTGCAAGGTTCGGTTTCGATCGTCAATGTTGGCTCGGCGGCAACGAACCAAGCCATCGACGCCGCGACGGGAACGGACTCGGCGGTGAATGACCAGATCGGCGGCTCTTCCGTAGGCAACCAGTTGGGCAATTCTGCCGCGGCCGAGCGAGCAAAGTCGCGATCCGATGCCAGCACCAACACGCTTTCGGTCAGTGGTGAATTCGATCCAACGCAACCGGCGTTCCAGACGACGTACGCCGCGATTGGTGCCGACTCGAAGGTCCACATCGGCGGCAACATCCTGGTCGACGCAAACGATACGACGCAAGTGAAGAGTCTCGCGGGTGCGGGGTCGGTGGGTGGCATCGGCGTTGGCGGTGGAGTCGCGGTCACTAACCTCCATAATCGCACCAACGCATTCATTGGCGCGCGAGCCGACGTGACGGCGGGCGGAAACATCACGGTCGCTGCCGCGGGCCAGATCGTGGATACGGATGTTGACGGAGTCGCGGGAACGGCCGGCGGAATCGGGTTGGGGGCGGCCGTCGCCGTCCTGAATTCGGAAAGTGATGTAACGGCCCGCATCATTGATTTCGCTTCGGTGAAGAGCGGGAGCGACATTGCCGTTACCGCGTCTGCGAATTCCGATTTGCATTCCGAAGCCGATGGATTCAACGTTGGAATCACGCTGGCGGTCGGATTGAACTCGGCCAGGACGACTTCCACGCCCACGGTTACAGCGTCCATTGGTTCCGGCGCCTATATCGCCGGGAACAACGTTACTGTGACAGCGACCTCGGAGGACGATTCCAGTTCCTCGGCGGATGGTAGCTCGAATGGGCTCCTTACTGGCTCTTACGTCGAAGCGGTCACGACGCTAACGAACGAAGCGAAAGTTACCATTGGCGAGCAAAGCACCATCGTCGCCACGAACACGCTGGAAGTCGTGGCCGAGTCCAACCTTGGAGCGGAATCCGACAGTACCGCGGGCGGCATCGCAGGCACCAGTACGGGCATCAGCCCAAGCACAACCAACCTGACATCAACGACGACGGTGGACATTGGCCAGTCGGCCGAATTGCTGGCCAGAATCGCTCGGATTCGCGCACAGGTGACTCGCATCGATGCCAAGGCCAACGCGACATTCGCAAGTACCATTAGTCTGGCGTCACTCGCCAAAGCCGAAGCGATTGTCGCTGTTGATTCGGATGCCACGATTCTGAATCGTGGAGCCGACATTGCGGGTTACGATCGATTGGAATTGATTGCACGGCAAAGCGGCGTTTCAGCTCGTAGCGAGTCGCTAGTGGACGCTGGAATCGTACCGGTCGTACGATCCGTATCTCGCAATCACGTCGATGTCGATTCCGACATCGACATCCAGGCGGGATCGGCCCTGCGAGGCACCGACGTCTTGATCGACGCTTCGTCAGATAGCCTGACCAGCTTTGTCATCGATACCGACGTCAATTCGGCGACGATACAAACGCTCGATGGGCTGCTGACGGCGGCCGAAAATCTGCTCGACGCAGCCGAAACTGCCTTGGACGACGCTCAGGTTGTATTCGACTTGGCAGATCAGGCGTTGGCCAACGCGGAAGACGGGCTTGCCGATAGTCAGAGTGCTCTCACTTCGGCTCAGAATGCAGTAGACGACTTCATTGATGACTTTGTCCATGCCGTTGCTCACGCAGCTTGCATCACTGTGATTTGGCATCCACCGACGTACAACGCCTGCTACGCCACGGCTGCTGCAGTCGCCAGAGCAGCAGCCAACTGGACTTCGAATGCGACTTTCCGAGCGTTGAACAGCACACTCAGTTTGGCACGCAGCGCGGTGAGCAGTGCTCGAACTGCTGTCAACAACGCTCAAGACGACTTTGACGAAGCCACCGACACGCTCATCCAGGCAGGTCAGGACGTTCTTGACCGCGGCAACGAAGTAACGGCTGCTCTCGATGCATTGCTAGAATCCTTCACTACCGAAGAGACCGGACAAAAACGCGAAGACAACTCGGTCGCATTGAATGGCGATCTCTACACAGGCGCCATTGTGGATCGAGTCACCATCAATCCGGATGGTACGTACGCGAGTGCCAGCGGAATCAGCGGACAAGTCGTTGATAACGAGTTTGTGATGAATGACATCATCGCCAGTGATCTGGTTAGTACTGACACGGCCAACTTCATCGTTCGATCCAACGGCGGTTCTGTGTCGGGGCAATTCAGCGTTCATGAACAGGTGTACCTCGCGGCGCTCACGATCAACAATCGCTCCGACCTGGATTTGCGAGTCGCCGATATTCTGGCCGATTCGGCCGATACGGTAGACGCGAACATTTCGATTAGCGCCAGTTCTAATTCGCTGAACACTCCCGTGGTGACGACTTCCAAAGCGTCTGATATCGGAATCATGAGTGTTGATGGTACCGATGTGGTCATCGCGGGAACATTGGACGCAGAAGTTGGTAACGTGGAAGTCGTTGCCGGTGACAATGTGACGCTGGAAGGCACCATTCGGGCGCTGGACGAGATTACGGTCCGAGCGGAACAGGGATCAATTCAGCAGGTGGGCACGGCCGCGACGCTTCTCAGCGGGCTCGTTAACTTGCATGCCGACCATGGCAGCATTGGGTCGGCGACGGATGCGGTGCAAGTCGCAACGGAGCGACTCGTCGTTGCCAACGCTTTCGATCTGATTCACGTCGCAGGCGCATCCAACTTGGTGGTCGAGGCAGCTGCGTCCGGTGATGTCATGCTCGAGGCGTCTGCCGGCAATCTGACCGGATCAGCAAGCGGACAGGACTTGCAATTAAACGCCAGCGGCAACGTCGGACGAAACAACTCGTACTTCACAGTGAACGGTGGAGTCGCCAGCGTCAACTCGAACGAGGTGTACTTGATAGCACCGGACGCACTTGTAGTCGGCGAAGTGTTGAGCGACGGTGTGGTAATTTTGCGTAGCGGCGGCGATCTAAGTCTCACCGGACAGGTTGCTTCATCCAGCAACGTATTCGCCACGAGCGACCATGGATCCCTCCTTATTGCGAACAATGGCACCATCCGCACAACTTACGTTTACCTGCAGGCAGCACTAGACGTTCTGATGTCGAGTTCCGATCCGATTGTCGCCCAGAACCTCGAAGCCTACTCGATCGCTGGATCGGTATTCCTGCGATCAACGGTCGACGAGTTTGGTGCCTACGCCGAACACCAAGTCGAACTTGTCGAGACCGATGATATTCAGCTTACTTGGGTTGGTGCGAATGGGGCGATTCGAGTCCACGCCGGCGGAACGATCACCGCCGACTATGTGGACTCATCGAACTCTTTGGATGGAAATCCGACGGATGTGGCTGGCAACTTTGTCGGACTGATTTCACGCACGGGCGACGTTCTCGTGAATGATGTGAGAGCCGGAACCAGCAACGGTCAGGTCTCGCTCAGCGCCGCAGGCAACATTGTCGAGTCGCCCAACACAGACGATTCAGCCGATGTAACGGCGGCCCTGGTCATGATGAACGCGGGCGGCGATATCGATGTGAACACCGCCGCCACCGAAATCTACGAATTCGCCAATGGCAAAAAGATTCGAGTCAAAACGGACCGCTCGCTACAGCTGTATTTGGAAACGACCTCGGATGTGATCGTTAACGCCGACGGCGATGTGACGGCGACTTACATCGAAACCGCAGGTCGTAACATCAATGTGAAGTCGAACGACGGCGGCGTCTTCCTGCAGAACGTGACGACGACTCACAAGAACGGCAAGATTCGCATCCAGGCCAACGGCAGTGACGGGGCTGGCCATATCACGCAACAGGCGACGAACGTGGCCGGTATCGCCAATGTTGTTTCCGCCGCGAAGGCGATCGATTTCAATGCGAAAGGCGGCGTGACGGTCGGCGGCATCGTGCAATCGAATCAGAGCAACGTCACGCTGTCGGCTGGTGAAACCTTGGCCATCACGGAAACAGCCAAGTTGCTCGCTGCGAAGACGATAAAAGGAAGCAGCCGCTTTCGCGACATCAATATTGAGGGCGACATCTGGGCGGCCCAGCGGATCGATCTGCGTGCCAAGGGCGACATCACGGTCGGCGGAACGGTTCAAACCGAGCAAAAGGATGTCTTTCTCAAGGCGGACAACGAGCTGGTCGTTACCGCAGCGGGCGGCGTTTCTGCCGGAAACAATGTCGACCTGAAGACCCGTTTCGGTGATATCGAAATTCACGGTTCCCTTGTCGCGGGAACGTTTGATCAACGCACCACGCGCGGAGACATTAGGATCGACTCGGGCGGCGTGGCGCTGATCACTGGCGAATTGGAAGCGCTGGGTGAGATCAAAATCAAGGAGAGCATCTGATCGGCAACGGCTTCGTGAAATATGGAGTCAACGAGATGGCGTTGCGACGTCGAAATGTGAATGAGCCGCCGGCTACTGATCTTCGCCGATATCACGACGTAGCCAGGCGCGTGCATAAGCCCAATTTCGGTCGGCGGTCGCTTTGGAGATGCCTTGGATTTTGGCCGCTTCCGCCGACGTGAGCCCCGCGAAATAGCGCAGCTCGACCAGTTGCGCCATCTTGGGTTCGACATCGGCAAAACGCTCGAGCGATTCGTGGACGGCGAGTATTTCGCCATCGGGATCGCTGACACCGAATTGCGAATCGTGAAGTTCCTCTCGTTTGAACTCGGCCCCATGTTTTAGACGACCCTTGCGGCGGGCGTTTTCGATCAGAATGCGTCGCATGGTCTGAGCGGCTGCACCGAAGAAGTGTCCTTTGCCATTCCATTCGGTCTCCGTTCCGGTGCCAACCAAACGAACATAGGCTTCGTGAACCAAAGCGGTAGCGCTCAGCGTGTGCCCCGGGTTTTCCTTGGACATTTTCGCAGAAGCTAACCGGCGCAGCTCTTCATAGACGAGTGGCAACAGTTCTTCTGTCGCGCTTTGATCGCCGTTCTGAATCGCGTCGAGGATGCGAGTAACTTCGCTCATGAGGATTCTTAATGGTGGTTGCAAGGAGGCCGCAAACGGTGCATTGTGATGCCGAAGTGACGGCATGTCGACAGCACTCGTTTCTGGGAGGCGGTACACGTCGCCAGTCTTGACATTAACTTGGGCACTTCTGAACTGCAAGCAACAGAAGTGCGGTCTTCTGTCGGCTTTCGCGTCCGTGGCCGATTTCCGGGCGGCGTTGCACTCGCTGGTCACAAGGACGATAACGCATTCTGGGGTGAACATGAGCGGTGTCCGATAGGCTGGGCAGTGCCAATGTTGTGTCCGAGTGGGCGTAACGCAGGCGATGTACGTAATGGCGGGCTTCACAATGAAAGCGGATTTCGCAATGACCAGATTGTTATTCCTTGGGCTCGTCTCGAGCTCGATCGTGCTGGGGGCCACGTCGTCGCTACCCGCTGAGGATTGGAGACAGTTCCTCGGTTCGCATCCCGAAGGCAGTCGTAGTCAAGCGGCGGTCGCTGTCCGCTGGTCCGATGCCGAGGGGATTCGTTGGAAACGTCAGTTGCCCGGGCCGGGCTCTTCGTCGCCCATCGTGGTCGGGGGGCGAGTCTACGTCACTTGTTATGCGGGCTACGGCGTCGGCAGCGAGGGTGGATCGTCCGCAGCGTTGGTTCGGCATTTACTTTGTATCGATCGCACCGATGGCCACGTCGTTTGGGAGCGGAAGACTCCGGCGTCGCAACCGGAAGATGTTTACCGAGGGTACATCAGCGACCATGGCTACGCTTCCAATACTCCGGTCAGTGACGGGGAACGCATTTATGTCTTCTATGGTAAGAGCGGCGTATTGGCATTCGACTTGGATGGCACCGAACGGTGGAGAACGTCCGTGGGCGACGGATCGAGCGAGCCTCGTTGGGGTTCGGGTGCCAGCCTCACGCTTTGGAATGAACTCGTCATTGTCAACGCGGCCGAAGAGTCGCACGCGATCCTGGCCTTGAATAAGCGAACGGGCAAGGAGGTGTGGAGATACTCGTCCGATGCGTTGGAGCTTTGCTATGGAACCCCACGATTGATCACATCTGCCGGTGGTCAGCAGCAGTTGGTCATGGGGGCGCTGGGAGAAGCATGGGGTTTAGCTCCCGCGACGGGTGAGTTGTTGTGGTTCGCCAAGACGGCGCTCACCGATAACGTCAATCCAAGTCCCGTGGCGGGAAATGGTGTCGCCTACCTATTCGGCGGATTTCGTTCTTCCGGCAGTATCGCGATCCGATTGGGAGGCACCGACGATGTCACCGATTCGCACATCGTCTGGACGAGCAAGAGCAGCTCGTACGTGGCAACGCCCGTTCTCCACGAAGGGCACCTTTACTGGATCGACTACCACGGTAAAGCGTTTTGCATTTCGGCCGCGACCGGCGAAGAGATCTACCGACAGCGCGTGCCGGGGTTCGACACACGCCGTCCCGTTTATGCATCACCTCTGCTCGCTGGTGGCAAGCTCTACGTCGTCACGAGGAAACAAGGCGTCTATGTCCTCGATGCGGCACCCCAATTTCGCATTGCTGCCATCAACAAAATTGCCGTCGACGAATCGCAATTCAACGCGACGCCGGCCATCAGCGATGGCGAGTTGTTTCTGCGATCGGATCGCTTCCTTTACTGTATCGGTAAGCCGTAAGACCCGCCGCCCGGCCCTACTTGTCGGCCGGGTCGAGCCCAAACTTACTGCGGTCGGGATAGGCGGGCCGTTTGGGCGGTGCGTAGCCGTTGGTTTTGATTTCGTTCAGCATCAAATCAATCGCCGCATCCAGTTGGGGATCGCCACCATCGACCATTTTTGCCGGATCATCGATGACGTCGATATCTGGATCGACGCCGTGTCCTTCGATGCCCCAAGTTCCATCTTTCTCATAGAAAGCGAACGTCGGTGCGGTGACACTCGATCCGTCAATCATTTGCGGGTTCCCTGAAATGCCCACCAGTCCGCCCCAAGTTCGGCGGCCGATCAGTTTTCCAAGGCCGGCTTGTTTGAACAGAGCCGGGAACATGTCGCCTCCGCTGCCCGCCATGCCGTTGATCAGCATGCATTTGGGACCTTGGTGCGAATCGGGCGGCCAGGTCCAATCGCGACCATCACGCTTGGCCCAAAAATTCGTCACCGGGCGGTTGAGCAATTCAATGAACCGAGTCGGAATCTGCCCTCCACCGTTCCAGCGGTCATCGATGATGAGCGCGTCTTTGGCCTGTTGAGCATAGAATTGGCGGAAGAGGTCGTTTTGCCCAGGGACTCCCGTGTTGACCACGTAGATATATCCGACGCGTCCCTTCGTCGCTTCGTCGACATGTTTCCGCTTCGCTTCGATCCAGTGACGGAATCGTAGGTTATTGTCTGAGCCTCGCAATTTCACCACGACGGTGCGGTCCTCGTCGTCGACGTTTTCATCGTCACTGATGAGCAGCGTTGCGGTTTGGCCGGCGAGTCCTTCGAAGAATGCATAAGGATTATCGCCATCTGTCAGTTCGGCGTTGTTGACCTCGAGGAGGAATTGTCCTTCCTTGACGTTAACGGCTCGAAGCGGATTGCGAGCGTCGGTATCCCAATCGGCACCTTCAAAAATGGTCCCAATCTTGTAGCGCCCTTTTTCGGCCTCGAAAGTGCAGCCGAGCAGCCCCACATCACTGCCCTCTTTTCCTTCTTCACTCGTTCCACCGCCTCGGTAATAGGCATGACCGACATTCAATTCGGCGATCATCTCGCGGATGAGGAAGGCAACGTCTGTGCGCGATGTGCAGTCATCGAGCATGTCGGCGTAGCGATCATGAATCGCTTGCCAGTCGACCCCATGCATGTTCGGGTCGTAGAAGAAGTCACGTTCGATGCGCCAGGCGTCGGTGAAGACTTGCTTCCACTCTTCACGTGGATTGATGCTGACATGCATGCCCGACATGGGGACTTTGTCGTCTAGCTTCTGTCCGGCCGACGCGTTCACGATGTAGCCCGAATTACGGCGGAAAACCAAGAGCTTCTTGCCATCGGCGGTGATCGCAAATTGTCCAGCACCGGCGACGACCGTTTTCTCCTCGGGCTCGTCGTCATGCATGTCGTAGAGCTTGATCGAGGCTCCGTCGCCTCGCCGAGCATAGATGAGCTGATTTTTGTGATTGACGGCGAGGCTGCCGAACGAACCTTGATCGACCGGCAGCTGGAAAATGCGTTTTGCTATTCCCTCGAATTCGACTTCGAGCGGTGCGGCCTTTTTCTTTTTGCCGCCGCTCGAACCTTCTTCATCGTCACCCCGCGTCGCTTCGAAATCGATTTCCATCGAAGCGATCGTGACGGTGCCTGTCATTTCGCCATCTTTGACGGTCGCTTCGACCGTGATGGTCCCATCGTCGTCTTTGACTTCGAAACTGAGCTTACCGGTGTCGGCATCGTACTTTCCATTGATGATGTCCTCGGTGTCTCCGTCTGGCGTGTCGACGGTACCGGTGACCGTTCCGTCGTCCGTCAGTTCGAGCGAGAAGACGGCGGTGCGGGCTTCCGGTGGCAAGCCGTCTGCATTTAGCTCGGCCGACCAAGTGCCGGTCAACGCGTCACGTTCTTCGTCGTCTTCATCGTCGTCGGAATCTGAATCGTCGTCCTCGTCCTTCTTTTCTTTCGCGCTCTCTTTGTCGTCTGCTTCCTTGTCCGAATCGTCAGCCTTCGACTGTTCTTGGTTTTCTTCTTTCTTATCTGACTTTGCGTCGCCTTCCTCCTCTTCTTCCCATTCCTCTTCGTCGCTTTCGGGAAGCATGGGCAGTTCGGCGTCGGCCTTCAGCGGGACGGCCAGTAGCACTTCCGTGTTGGCATAGATAAACGACTGGCCAACGTCTTCGTATTCCGGTTGGTTAAAGGCACGTGCGCTCGCGAAATAGAGATACTTGCCTTCCCGATCAAAAACGGGTGAGGTTGAATTGAAGAAGCCGGGAGTAATTTGATGCTTCGTCGCTTCGGTGACGTTGTAGACCCAGACGACCGAAGTGGCGGCCGAATCGTCTTTCGTGATCGAATAGGTGAGCCAGTTCGAATCGTGTGACCAATTGACGTCGACTTGGTCGGCATGCGGGTCGGTGTCAACGAGCGCGGTCTCGCCATCGATCGTGTGCAGATGGATCGCGCCGGTCTTGTCGGTGAAGACGATGTGCTTGGAATCGGGTGACCACATGGGGTTGAAGCGGAAGCAGTTTCCATCTTTCGTCAGTTGCTTCGTTTCCCCACGCCCATCGGACTGCGTCACGTAGAGTTCGTATTCGCCCGTCGCGTCGGCAAAGTAGGCAACCCAACGTCCATCGGGGCTCCACGAAGGAAATCGCTCGGCGACTCCATTGGTCTTCGTCAGATTTCGGGCTGGTCCTTTTTCGGCCGGGAGCGTCCAGATGTCTCCACGAGCAGCGACGCAGACACGCTTGCCGGATGGCGAGATGTCACCACTGGTGATGAAATCGGAAGCGTCTACCTGTTGACTGCGCAGCCGAGGTCGATCGCCGGGGATCGTGACTTGAATCGATTTTGTGTCGTTCGTTCCCAGGTTCAGTAGCTTCAGATCGGGGCCATTGGAGAAAACGATCTCGCCTTCGCCATTCGAGCCCGGCCCAATCGCGGGCCATTTGCAATCAAAGTCTTTGAAGCGAGTGATCTGCGTTCGCTCGTCAGTTGTCGTATCGTACTTCCAAATGTTCAAACGCGCTTCTTCACCGCCATCAGACAGATAATAGACATCAGTTCCGTGCCACATGGGCAAACTGTCGGTACCTTCGAAATCGGTGATTTGCTTCGAACTGTTGTCCTTGAGATTGAAGAGCCACACGTCTGACGCCATGCCGCCTCGATAGCGTTTCCACGTGCGTGTGTCCCGTGATTGGGGCGTGTAGGCAAGCCAGACGCCATCGGAGCTCACGGCGCCATTCGTGCCGTAGGGGACCGGCAACTTCTTTGGCAAAGGTTCCGATTTGGAAACGGTGAACAGCTGAGGCGTTGAACGGTGACCAGCCAGTCCGTTGGAATAGAACAAAAGCGATTTACCGTCTGGCATCCAATCGCAAACGACTTCCGTCGATGGATGGTATGTGAGTCGCTCTGCCATTCCGCCAGCGACGGGCAAGACATAAAGATCGTCGCCGCCGTCATAGTTGCCAAGGAAGGCGATGTCTTTGCCATCCGGACTGAAGCGGGGCATGCGTTCGGCGCCTTGAGGGTTGGCCAGTAATGTGGCTGTGCCTCCTTCGCGCGCGACGATCCACAGATCGTTCGCATAGGCAAATACGATGTGTTCCGCACTGACGTCGGGAAACCGCATCATCGAAGCCGAGGGTTGATTCTGGGCGACCAGTGGCTCGGTGCTGAAAATTAGCAGGAGGAGAAACGCGGATATCGGCGTAACGATACGGGGGAGGGAATTCATAAGAGTCCTGTCGAGATGTGAGCAGGTTTGGGCGGGGGTCGAGTCGGGGCGTCAGAGTTAAGCTTAGTTGTTCATTCGTTCAAATGAGAGTCTTCTTGGTCCAATTTGTGGCCTAAATATTGATCGGTGGGAATTGCTTTGCAGTCTCTTGGGGCTTGGCCCGGCGGAGCTGACCGCTAGTGGTCTCCAAGTAGGTCGCCGATTTGTCCCAGCACAGAGCCTTCTCCTTGCTTCCGACCGAACCCGCTCGCATTGCGGAGCACACGTTCTGCTAACCGGGAAAAAGGCAGGCTTTGGAGGAATACCGTCCCGGTCCCGGCGAGCGTTGCGAGGAAAAGCCCTTCGCCCCCGAAAAACATCGATTTCAATTTGCCAGCGCGTTGGATGTCGTAGGAAATACCTTCGGTAAAACCGACGATACAGCCAGTGTCGACTCGCAGCCGCTCTCCGTTTAGTTCCTTCTTGATGACCGTGCCGCCGGCGTGGACAAACGCCAGGCCGTCACCGGAGAGCTGCTGGAGGATAAACCCTTCGCCGCCGAAAAAACCGGCTCCCAGCTTTCGCTGAAAAGCAATTTCGATCTTGGTGCCCAGTGCGGCGCAGAGGAACGCATCTTTCTGACAGGTTAAACGGCCGCCGATCAGGTTCATGTCGATCGGAATGATTTTTCCAGGAAAAGGCGCCGCAAATGCAACGCGACGTTTGTCCTGTGCAAGGTTGGTAAAGTGCGTCATGAAGAGCGATTCACCCATCAGTACTCGTTTTCCTGCGCCCAGCAATTTGCCGAACATTCCTTGGTCGACTTCCGACCCGTCCCCCATCTTCGCCTCGAATTCGATTCCGTCTTCGACGTAGTTCATTGCGCCCGCTTCCGCGACGACCGTTTCACCCGAGTCGAGTTCGACTTCTACGATCTGAATGTCGTCACCGAAAATTTCGTAATCAACTTCGTGGCAATACAAGGCGGGCCCCCTAACGGTTTGCGGATGAATGGACGAGCACCATGCGGTTGTTTTATCGGTTCCGTGCCGGCGAGTGAACCGAGACCTTAGAGCTCCGTAGAACTCCGCACCGGCGTCCAAGTGAACCAAGCGACATTCGCGATCGATCGACGCCAAAAGAATCGGAGAGAAATTGTGCTTTTAGATTTGCCCAAAAGTTTTGCCCAAAACTTTGCCAAAAGCTTGGCCCACGCCCGGCCGAGGATGAGCCGAAATAGGCGTTTCTGGCAGTGTTTGAGGG
>CAYZRS010000003.1:67461-86558 GCA_964480915.1 uncultured Pirellulaceae bacterium
GACCATTAGAGAGACGGGTCCCTTACGCCGTGGCGGGAATTGCTGCTCACG
Source organism: uncultured Pirellulaceae bacterium (assembly GCA_964480915.1). Taxonomy (GTDB): domain Bacteria; phylum Planctomycetota; class Planctomycetia; order Pirellulales; family Pirellulaceae; genus CAWGCE01. The sequence continues at coordinate 67,513 of CAYZRS010000003.1, forward strand.
ACAAATCAGACTCGCACGGAGAGTGACCCAAGAATCGGGGCTATCTCAATGAGTTTTGGAAAATCGTTGGTTCTTTTCTGCGCCGTCACACTCTTTATCGCAGCGAATGGTTTCGCGCAAGTCGCAGCGACTTGGACGGGCGCCGGGGATGGGCTCACCTTCGCGGACGCTGCGAATTGGGACATTGGTATCGTACCGATTAACAGTGGCGGGACGATGTACGACGTCACCGTGCCGTCCAACACAGCGATTCAGGTCGATCTGGCCGGAACTGGGAATGCGATTCGTGACTTAACGCTCGGCAGTGGCTCGTTGCTAACCTTTGGGCTGGGGACCGACTTGGCTGTGCAAGGCACCGCCGTCATCGATGACGCGCGTCTGATGGCCGAAGTCGGTGCGACAGTTGTCGTTCCGGTGGAGTCGTACACCGCCAACTTCAACGCCGCCGCTTTCACGGCGGACGGGGCGGCGACACTGCTTGATCTTTCCACGATGCAGACGTGGAGCCAGGCCAATTTCGGAGGATTCGTGCGGCGATCGGTCATTGCGACGGGCGGCGCAACGATCGATTTGTCGGGCCTGATGACAATCACGAACACATCGGGCGATGATGATGTTGAATTTCGCACGGCCTCGAGTGGCGCCGTTTTGCTGGATTCCCTGACGACCATCGATGGTCCGGTATCGCTCCATATCGAGGCGCCGTCGTTCACACTGCCGGCCCTCGGTACGACGTCGGGAGGCGGCCTGTCGATCACTCGCTCGGCCGCTTCGAATACCGACTTGCCGGTGCTGTTGAGTAACGATGGCGGTACGTGGAATGTCCCGGTCGGCGGCTCGATCGACGCGCCTCAGTTGACTCAGCTCCTCAACACCACGGTCAACATCGGGAATGGTGGAAGCCTGAATGCGATCAACTTGGTCGATGTGTCAGGTTCGACGCTTCATCTCGGTGGCGGACAGACGTACAACGGCGGCTCGATCTTAGCGATGGACAATGCACGGGCGCTGCTCACCGGCGGTGCATCGTTAGCACCGGCGGCGACCAGTTACGTCGCGAACGTTGGCGGCACCGTCTTTTCGGCCGATGGAACGGGGACAGAACTTGACTTGTCGTCGGTGCAGACGTGGTCACAGAGTAATTTCGGCGGTTTCGTTCGCCGGAGTGTCGTCGCCAGTAGCCAGGGGCACATCGACCTGTCAGGACTGGTCTCGATCGACAACACGTCGGGTGACGATGATCTGGAATTTCATACGATGTCGGGTGGCACGATTGCGCTGGACAACTTGGCGACCGTTGAAGGGCCCGTATTCTTCCATAGCGACGCGGCGAGTCTATCATTGCCTGCCTTGTCGGCCGTCTCCGGCGGAATGTCGTTCACGCGCGCGGCCGGATCGATCACGACACTCCCCTCGCTGCAAACGACGGCCGGCGGGACGTGGACGGTACCAGCAGGCGGTTCGATCGAAGCGCCCGCGCTCGCGCAACTGCGGGATACCACCGTGACGATCGAGACGGGTGGAACGTTGAATGTCCCCAGCGTCATCGACGTCAGTGGCTCGATCATCCACCTGGGCGCTAATCAGACGCTGACGTCCGCCCCTCTGCAGCAGATCGACAATGCTCGCATGCATCTCAGCGGCGGGGCGACACTGGCCGTGGCGGATGTCGATTATCTGGCCAACTTTAATGCAGTCGCCTTCTCGGCGGACGGTGTCGGTTCGCAGTTGGATCTCGGTACGATCAAAACATGGACGCAAAACAATTTTGGCGGCTTTGTGCGACGAAGCGTGATCGCGTCGGGCGGTGGCCACATCGACTTGTCGGGATTGGAAACCATCCTTAACACTTCTGGCGACGACGACCTGTTTTTGCAAGCGGTCACCGGCGGATCGATCGATCTGAGCCGACTTGCCACCGTCGATGGACCCATCGTGCTGGATGTGGAGTCGGGTGGTCATCTGACCGTTGGCTCTCCCGGCACCACCGTCGGAGCCATCACCATCGATGTGCAGGATGTGGGGAGCCGCCTGACAGTCACGGGCGATTTGATCATGAGTGCCCAGACAACCATTGCGGTCGCAGATACTGCGGGGCTCGAAATCGCTGGCAACTTCACACACGCCGCGACGACCGAATCGGAGATCGAGTTGTCGGTCGCCAGCGTGTGGATGAACGGAAGCGGTGGCCAATTCCTCGAAGTTGGCAGCGAAGATCTGGGCGTGAACGGCTCCGCCACTGGCAACTTTGGCATGGGGCAGCTGCAGGTGGGCGACCCGAGTGAGGCAACGTCGGTGAATCTATTGGATGCCCAGGACAACGGCAATCGATCGGCCAGCGCGGAATCGCTCTATCTGTTTGGACTCGGCGGACCGGAGGGGCTGCGAATCGCAGGTGGTTCGGTGCTTGTCCTCAACAACCTAAATGTCTACGCTTTCGATCCCGTTGCCGGCCAGCAGGTGCATCTGAATTCGCTCTTTGGTCCTGGTGACTTTCGCATTCCGTTCGACGATGGTTTCCTACAGCTGGCCGCAGGTGACTTCTTCTGGAGCAATTCGGCTGGCGGTAGTTTCAGCAATAGCGGGAACTGGCAGGGAGGTGTTTCGCCGCTGATTGCCGATAACGTCGCGTGGGATCTCGCTTCGGCAGGCTATACCGTTACGTTTGGAGGCGACGTTGCCACGAATTCGGCGGTCGTGCGAAGTGATACCGTCACGTTTGATCTGGCGGGGCATCGATACAAAATCGCTGGAGGTGGCGTGCCACACGGGCTCGTCTTGGCGGAAGCGACAGGCCAGTCGGCCCGGCTGTCGGTCGTGGAAGGTGACCTGTTGGTGAATTCGGCAATGGTCGCCGAATTTGCGGGGAGCAGCGGCACGTTGATCTTGGACGATGCGACGGTGCGCGTCTCCCATGCGTTCACCCTGGGAGCGGGGACGGCGACCGTGCAGCTATTGTCAGATGCGCAGTTGCGCGTCGGGAAGGAACTTGATCTGGGCGATCATGGTTTGATCCAACTGGCTGGCGGTACGGCGTCGATCGGTTCAGCAGAACCGGTCGCAAGCAACGGCACTTTGATCGTTCTGAGCGATGGGACGCTGAGCGGTCGTGGACAAGTCGATGGTGATTTGGAAGTGGCCGGCCTGATCGAAACGACGGCGCTTTCGACAACCGACCATGACTTGATTTCGGTTGTTGGCGTAGCGCAATTAGGTGGCCGTATCGACGTGTCGCTGGGATTCGTTCCGACGCTCGGTAGTGAGTTGACGCTGCTGGCTGCGGCGGGTGGCGTGGCGGGGCAGTTTGCGGAGGTCGTCGGCGCCGATAGGGTGATGGTCGATCGTGCTTCGGTGATCAAATACACAGGGATGACGGTGGCACTGTTTACGACGTTGCCAGGAGACGCCAACTTGGACGGGGTCGTCAACGGTGCCGATTTTCTCATTTGGAATTCCAACAAGTTCACGAGCCAGGTTGGATGGCGAAATGGAGACTTCAACGCCGACGGATTCGTCGACGGTCAAGATTTTGTGATCTGGAATGGGTTTAAGTTTCAGTCGCTGGACACAACGGCGACTGTGCCAGAACCGGCGGTCGGGATTCTGGCATGGATGATCGTCGGTCTATGCTGGCGTTCACCCCGCGGAACGTCACGCGCTGGACGGAACGATTAACGACCGTGGTTGTTTTTGAGGCCCACCCTCGGTTCTCCGCTGCGGGCGTGATGATTGGGTTGTCATGCTCGGCTCGAAGGACACTGCAACCGACTTCGCGGACGACGCTTGAATCGACACGATCGTCGGCATTGGGATGGTGGGGGCACGCCCCCCGAGTGTGGTTGTGCGGTGAAACGGGCTCGACCGCGGCAAAAAACTGTGGCCATCTGTGTTTGAGGGCGTCTATTCTTGGTTTTGCGGTCTGATCGACGGCAAAAGCTGATCTTCGGAGAAATCGGTTTGGTCGATAAGATGCGGGCTGGTCCGATTTCCAAGGAAGGTCGTCGTTATGTTTCAGATGTTTGCTGCCGATTCACAAGTCCAAGCTTTTACCGATGTTCTGCGAACGATTGGTGAGAAGTTAAATCTGAGATGTTCCGTCCGTCTCTGGAATGGCGACGTCATTCCGCTCGGTGACGAGGTGAAGCCGAATTTGGTGCTTTCTTTGTCCAGCCCGGGCGTCATTGGGAGTGTGCTGCGGCGGCCTTCGTTGGAGACGCTTGCTCGGCTGTATGCCACCGGGCATATCAATTTCGAAGGCGGCGACTTGCTCGAGTTTCACGAATCACTGCAAGTCCGCGGAAGCTCGCGACAGGCGCTGCGTGAGATCGGTAAGACCTACTTCGTAAAGAAATCATTGCCGTTTCTCTTCGCGAAGCTGCCAGCGGAGAAACTAGAACACGGTTTTGCAGACGACATAGTCGGACGACGAGAATCGAAGCGAAATAATAAGGACTATATTCAGTTTCACTACGATGTTGGCAACGAATTCTACAAGCTGTTCCTCGATCCGGAGATGCAGTATTCCTGTGGTTACTTCACCGATTGGGAAAGTTCGCTGGCTCAGGCGCAGCAAGACAAGTTGGAGATGATCTGTCGAAAGTTGCGGTTGTTGCCGGGCGAGTCATTATTGGACATTGGCTGCGGCTGGGGCGGATTGATCTGCTACGCCGCGAAAAATTACGGCGTTACGGCCCATGGCGTGACGCTTTCTCAAGAGCAGCACGATCTGACGCAAGAGAAGATCCGAACGATGGGCCTTGAGGATCGCGTGACGGTCGAGCTACGCGACTATCGTGAACTCGAAGGATGCTACGACAAGATTGCCAGTATCGGGATGTTCGAGCATATCGGTATCGCGAATTATTCCGAGTATTTCCAGAAGGTGCGTTCGCTTCTGCAAGATCGTGGCATACTGCTCAACCACGCGATTGCTCGCAGTTCGAAGAAGTCGAAGCGGAAGGCAAAAAGGATTCGACCGGAACGCAAGCTACTTCTGAAGTATATTTTCCCCGGTTCGGAACTTACGTCCGCTGGCTTCACGCAAGATGCCATGGAACACGAAGGATTTGAAGTTCACGACGTTGAAGCGTGGCGCGAGCACTATGCATTGACCTGCCGCTACTGGTGTAAGCGTCTCACGGCGAATCAAGAACGGGCAATCGAGTTGGTCGGGAGCGAACGGTACCGCATGTGGGTTGCCTACTTGGCAGGTGCCAGTGCTGGTTTCGAGGCCGGGTCGATCAAGATCTATCAGATTCTAGCAACCAAAAAAGTTGGCAAGGGCTTCTCGGGGCTACCACCGACGCGTGCCGATCTTTATCAACCGAGTCCCATCATGACTCGATCGGCCGGTCCAGCCGCTTACGCCGGACTGCGGTCGTAAGGTAAATCCCTTGGTGGACGGAGGCGGTTCGTATCCGGCGTCGATTCGTCTGGGCGGGCCGCTTTGTTCTTGAGCCACACGGACGCGAGATGCCCCGCCATCGCACTCCAAGTCGGATGAGACGAGGTTATTCGGCACAATCGTGTCACAGATCCGAACGAAATGGGCTCGGATTCCCCTGCGCCGCTTAAGTGGGCTGTTGGTTTTGTGTACAAAGGAAGTAGTTCACAACTTACTTCGTTGAGGGATGTCATGCCGACTGGCCAAATTGTTTCGATCGTTGCTGAAAAGGGGTTTGGATTTATCAAACCTGCGAACGGCGAGACCGACATCTTCTTCCACATTTCTGCCTTGAATTGTCCGCTCGAATCGGTCCAAGTGGGGCAAGAGGTCGAATATGAAGTCGATGACTCGGCCGAAAAACCTCGTGCGAAATCGGTCGTCGTTCCGGGCGTGAAGGGATTTGAGCCAGGGGCGAGACGCTATGCTGGGCGGCGCTCGGAACCCGTGGTGAAGCTCGAATGTGGCTTCATCACGAAAATCGTCTGGAAAAAGCAGATCGGGTTTGTCTCGGCAGACGCTCCTGGCCCCGAATTGCAATTCGCACCAAACGACGTCACCGGCGAGAAGGCCTTTCCAAAAATGAAAGTGGGCGACTATGTGCAGTTTGTCCGCAATCCGGTGGACGCGACCAAGAACCCCTTGATGGATCCGCCGACGATTCGTGCGGTTGAAGTCATCGAACGCGTGCCTAAGCGACTGCCGCGCATTGGCTTGCCCAACAATCCGCGGGCTCGCAAGAAGAAACCAACTTGGCGATAACCAACCTGGCGATGATCAGGCTGCATGGTTGAGCGCTAAGCTCGGGCTTGTTGCGGACGCCCGGCGATTAGGTGTCTCGGCTGACGATCGCCAATCCCGATTTTCCGATCGGTGCGAAGCTCAGTGCATCAACGGGACAAACGTCGATACATCCTCCACAGCCGATGCACGGCGTATCGTTTAGGCCGAACGAGATTTCGATCGGTTGTTTGTCTTTATGAGCATAGCTGGCCACGTCGATTCCCATGGGGCAGGCTTGAGTGCATAGGCCAAGTCCTTTGCACTTATCGTTGGGAACGACGGCAAACTTGCTGCGACTGAACTTGCCAAACAGCTTCATTCCCTGAGCCATCGGGCAGCCGTAGCGACACCATAGCCGCGTTCCAAAAAGCGGATAGGCGCCAACGCCGACGACCGCACCAAACATGAAGTCAATCACCAAGTCTTGAATAGCAGTCATACGGGCGACAGCAGTGGGTGCGGTGAACAGCTGCAAGCCATGGAACAGAAGCAGCAACCCAAAGGCGACAGCAAAAACAAGACAGACCAACTGCAGGACTTCTAGTTTCTTGGCGACCGGTCCGCGAGGAGTGTACAGTCGCACCCAACGCTGCCCCCAAGGGAGGACTCCCACCGTTTCGGCGAGGTTTCCGCATGCGCAGAACCAACTGCAGTAGCGTTTTCCAAAAAACCAGACGGCGACGGGAATGATCAAGAACATGTAGATCGCGCCACCGGCGCTCAAGATGGAGCCCTCTTCGATGCCTCTTCCCAAGCTGGCGACGGCGGGAAAGACGTAGACATGAGCCGTTTTGCTGGCAACTTTCCCCGGATCGTTGAAGAAGCCTCCTTCTTGTCTGAGGCCGGGAATCAGATAGGGGAACAGATAGAAGGCGAAGAACTGGACAAGCAGAATGGAAGTGAACTTCGATCGTTGATAAGGAGACAGGCCGCCCTTTTTCTTGCTGCGCTGGTAGCGGTTCTGATTGGTAATGAGCACCCACAGCGACGTCCCGCAGACGATCACGGTGTAGATCGTCGCATACCAAAAACCGGGACTTTTTCCCAAGAAATGAAATGTTCTCAGGTCGGCACCAGCGGGCAGCAGCCATTCGGGATATTTGTAAATGATATAAAATATCAAAACAGCCGGAAAAAATAGGACGAGAAACAGTCGTTCCGTCAGGGGTCTCTCATCAGATTTCTTGGCCATTGACTTATTACCTAAGCATTGAGGAAGTGGGAGAGTTCACTGAAATAATGAGGGCAGCCAAAACTGGCCTCTTTCCGGGCGTTAGGAGTTTAGACGCAGGAAGTTCGCTGGCCTTACTAAGGACTTTAAATTGGCAATCCAGTCTGGGTAAAGACACGGTGTTGTCGTCTGCAATTTTACCCTACCATGGGGGTTAGAGAGGTGGAACAGTGAAGCAGCATACCGTTTTTGAAGGAGTCGTTGGCAGATGGATATTCAGTTTAGTTTGTGGCCAATTGGCGACGAACACCTCGAGGATGAGATGAAGGAAGTCCAGGCGATTCTTGACGAAAGCGGTTTGAAGTATGACATGAATGTGATGTCGACGACGCTTTCGGGGGACTGGGATAAAGTGATGAGTTGCATCAAGCAGTGTCACGAAACGCTTCGAAAAAGGCACAGCCGTGTGCTATGTCAAATCGTTATCGACGATGATGCGACGTAGCCCACGAAGTTGCGTCTGAAATCTGCCAGTGAACCTCTGCCAAGTCGTTGTGTCTTCCCGTCATCGATTCGTTTCCAATGAGTTGGAATCTGAGAGGACGGTAGCCGATGGCGGAAAATGCAGGCGAGGCAGGAGCTTCCCCAGGGGCGCTGACGACGCGGATCGAACTTGGGTGGAAGCCTTGTTTCGAGCAGCAGCTTGACCCGACAGAATCGGCGGGCGCTTTACTGGCTCGGGTGGGAGCTCATTTTGGTAGCCGGTTACTCTTATTGGCCGAACGGGGCGAATTCGAAGTTCCGATCCAGCTCAATGACGGTGCACGCGATCTGGCGGTCGGCGATTGGCTAGTCTTACTGCCGGCGCAGCCTGGTGCAGACGTCGGAGGTCGACTCGATGGCAAAGATTGGCGAATTGTTCGGCGACTAGAACGTCAAACCGAGCTCTCCCGAAAGTCGGCGGGCACTTCTGGGCGTCGGCAGATGATTGCGGCGAACATCGATACGTTGTTCATCGTCAGCTCGTGCAATCAAGATTTCAACTTGTCTCGTCTGGAGCGCTACCTAGCGCTGGCCTTGGAGGCGGGAGCCTTGCCTCTGGTCGTGCTGACCAAAGCCGATCTCTACGCTGACGCTGACACGCTCCGGCGCCGTGTCGAGAAATTGCGTCCCGGCCTCCTGGTCGAAGTCATGGATGCTCGCGATCCGTTACAGTCTCGATGCCTGTCCGAATGGTGTGGAATCGGCAAGACGGTCGCGCTGCTGGGGTCGTCTGGCGTGGGAAAGTCGACGCTTGTGAATTCACTCGGTGTGCAACGAGAGCAGGCGACGGCAGGTATTCGCGAAGATGACGGCAAGGGACGACACACGACGACCGCCCGCTCTTTGCATCGGATCGCACAGGGAGGATGGTTGCTAGATACGCCCGGTATGCGTGAGTTGCAATTGGCAGACTGCGCGGCTGGCGTGGATGAACTGTTTACCGATGTGCTCGAAGTGGCCCAGCAATGCCGCTTTCGAAATTGCAGCCATCAAGGCGACAAGGGATGCGCGGTGACGGCGGCGGTCGAAGCGGATCAGTTGGACGCTCGGCGCGTGCGGAACTTTCTCAAGATTCAGGCCGAACAGGCAAGGAATGCGCAGACGATCATGGAGCGTCGCGAAAGCGAGCGAAATCTCGGACGAATGTACAAATCGATCATCGCCGGGAAACGCAACTCACGAGATCGCTCATGAAACTCGGGGCGCTGTAAGCAGCCGTCGCGATCTGGCCAATCATTGCTCTTCCTCCGCATCACGAACGGAATCACGATCGTGATGCGACCAGACCCACTGACGCCAGCCGACGTACTGCTGCGTCGAATGTGTGACCGGACTGATCTCAGGTTCTATCGGCATCGTTGGCCGCGGTGTCGCTGGCTGCGGTCGGTCAGAACGCAATGCTGTCCGATTGGCGGATTGCCGATTCGACGGCGTTTGGCGGACTTTTACTGTCGCCGATTCGCTGGCCCTCGAGTGAATTGGGATGGCTGGCGATTCCTGGGCTGAAGTCGATTGTCCAAAGAACGCGCTGCGGGCGCTAAATCGCGACCAGCGTGTTGGTCGGATCGCCGCTGCGAACTGGGTGTCGGTGGGGTTCGTGGAGTTCGGCTGATGAGCCCGGTCGAGACGGCGTGCGGTGCTGGCGGTGGATCTGTCCGAGGCGACGGTCGAACCGCTACTGGGCGCCACGAAAGTCGATCCACCGGAACGCTGTGGTACGTCGTCGTAGATACCAGAATGGGTCGAGGTGAGGAACCAACGTTTCGAAACGCTGGCGGCAAGCAGATTGCGTTCGGTGAACGTTACGCTGTGCGCTGCCGACCCTGGTGTCAACGTGACCGCAATCTGGTCGTCGCCCGTGATGACTCCTTGCGGTCCCGGCAATTCGGCGCCGTCCACAAAACCGTCCGGTTGTTGTTGCGTGACGAGGTAAGAGCCAGAATAGAGCCCCGCAAACTGATAGGTCCCCTGGGCGTCGGTCGTCGTTGTGAGCGAGACGGGTTGACCGGTCGCCGTCGTGCCGTGGAGCGCGATCTCAATATCGGCCAAAACCGTCTCACCTGGATCCAGTATCCCGTTCTCATTGACGTCAACGAACACCTGGCCAGCGATGATTCCTGATGGAGGAATGATTTCAATCGTTCCCATGTCTTCATTACAAGCGACATCTTTCGCGATGACCGTCAGCGTGGTGTGACCCGGAACGACTGGGAAGCTGCCAGCAACAGCGACCTCGGTGTCAGGATCGATAGACCATGTGCCGTCCGGGTGAACGGTCGTGACGTAGGTGACCTCTGGTATGCCGTCGCCGTCGGCATCGACGGTGATGGTGAGCGTCTCGCCCGGTTCGCCGTTTCCGGTGAGTTGCGGCGTGATATCATCGGTGAAGGCGTCGTCCACAACTGGCGTGGTGACATCGATTTGGATGGTGCCGGTATCTTCGTTGCACGCAATGTCTTTCGCGGTCACAGAAATCAGGTCGTCGTCGTTGAGCGACGGGAAAGTGCCGCTCGTCGGAGTTTCCGTGTCGGGATCGATTTGCCAGGAACCGTCGCTCGCGACGTGGGTGGTGTAGGTCGCGTCGGCAATACCATCGCCATCGACATCGACGCTAATCGTCAGCGTTTCGCCCGGGGTCCCTTGGCCGGTCAAAAGTGGCGTGAAGTCGTTGGTGGTCTGATCGTCAACGGAGGGCGCTTGCGTGTCAATCAACAGCTCGGCCGAACTGGTGTCTGTGGTGCGGTTACCTGCCAGGTCGATAATCGTTGCGACGACTTCGTACGATCCATCCGGCAGCGCGTTGGCGGTCGGAATGCTCAGTGACCAGGTTCCATCGACATGGACCGAGAGGTTCCCGTCGCCTGTCGAGTAGATGATTCCATCGACCTCGACGATCAGGACTTTGCCGGCATCCAGCATTGCCGTGCCCGTAATCGTCGGCGAGTCGTCGTTGGTATTCAGCGGATCGACCGTGGGTGGTGTGGGGGCCGTGGTGTCGATGGTGACTGTCAACGTGGGCGATGGGTTGCTTTCGGCACCCGTTGCATCGGTGATTGTGTAGTGGAAGTCGTGATCACCGTCCGGAATGAGGCTAGTGGTGATGTGGAAGCTGCCATCGGGCAAAATTGTGCCGCTACCAACGGCGGTACCATCGGCGTAGATGGTGACGAGGTCGCCAGGCGTGGCGGTGCCCGGCGGGACGTCAAAAGTGGGCGTATTGTCGGCCGTGATGTTATCGCTGTTCGAGCTGCCACTGTCCGAAGTAACGATGACGTTGGGCGGGACGGTGGCATCGTCGTCGAGGATGGACACCGTCGCGCTGGCAGCGGTCGCGTCGAGCGACACTGCGGGGTTGCTGGTTCCGGTCAGTCTGATTTCGATCGTTTCGGTTGGTTCGAGCAGGTTGTCGTCCAGGACCTGCAGGTCGATCGTGGCGGAGGTCGAACCGGCGAGTACCGTGACAGATCCCGTTCGCGGTTGGTAATCGGTTCCGGCCGTTGCAGAGCCTGCGATGCTGTAGGTGATTTCGGTATCTGAATCGGATGCTGCCGAGAGCGTGACGGTAACCAGACCGTGATTGGCCGGTTCGGCTGCAACCGCGTCGATCGCAGTGAGGCTGGCGATCGCCGTGTCGTCGTCGACGATGGTGCCTGACGCGACCGTCGGATCGATCGCAATCTCGGCGTCACCACTCGTGATCGAAACAAGCGAAATGGTCACGGACTCTGACGACTCCAGGATCAGATCATCGATGACCTGCAGGTCGATCGTAGCCGTGGTCTCTCCGGCGAGAATTGTAATGCTACCACCAAGCGACAGGTAATCGTTGCCGGCCATGGCAGTCCCGCCGACCGCATAAGTGACAACGGTATCGCTGTCGGTGGGAGCCGACAGTGTCAAGAGAAACTGGCCGTTACTACCCGGTTCGGTCGCATTCGGTTGATTCGCGGAAACGGCGAGCGTCGCTGAGTCATCATCAACGATGGCCAGCGACGCCATCTCTTGGGCGACATCGATCGTGATGTCGGGGTCACCCGAGGTGATGGCATCGAGCATGATGGTCATGCCTTCGGTGCTTTCCAAGATCCCGTCGTCGACGATGATGACGTCGATTGTTGCGGAGCTGTCTCCTGCCGCAATCGTGACCGTTCCCGTGAGCGGTGCATAGTCGCTACCCGGCGTGGCGGTGCCACTGACGAGGTAACGGATGACCGTATCGGTGGTAGAAGTGGCCGACAAAGTCAGTGTGAACTGCCCTGCATCCCCCGGCTCGCCGGCCATCATGTCGGTCGTGATGATTGAAATCGTCCCCGCGTCGTCGTCTTGAATCGTGACAGTCGCCGCATTGGCGGTGGTGTCGACGGCCAGATCGGCATCGCCGCTAAGAATCGTATCGAGCGTCACGGTGATCTCTTCGACTCCTTCCAAAAGCCCGTCGTCCAGAACGTTGACATCGATCGTCGTCGAGGATGCGCCGGCGGGAATCGTGACCGAGCCTGACAGTGCTGTGTAGTCGGCACCGGCCGTGGCGGTTCCCGAGACCGAGTAGCCGACGATTGTGTCAGTGTCGGCCGGGTGAGACATCGTTACCGTGAACTGCCCTGCGCTGGATGGCTCGCCGGCCGTCGGGATGGTGGCCGCAATGCTCACGGCCCCATTGTCATTGTCGGCAATGGTGACACTGGCGGTCGCCGCGGTCGCATCGATCGAGATGTCGGCGTCGCCGCTGGTGATCGAATCGAGGGTTACGGTGAGCGTTTCCAAATCTTCGAGCAGATTGTCGTCCTCGACGGGCACGAAGATCACGGCCGCGGTCGTGCCGGCGGCGATCGTGACGCTACCGGAAAGTGGCGTGAAGTCGACTCCTGGCAGTGCGTCGCCGCTGATGGAGTAGGCGACCGTCGTGTCAGAATCGCTGGGGTTCGTGATCGATACGGTAAAGATCGCATCATCGGTGGGCTCGGCAGCCACGTTATCGGTGGCCACGATGCTGACTTGTGCCGCATCGTTGTCGGCGATGGTGATCGTGGCCGAATTGGCCAAGGCGTCGATCGCGATGTCGGTGTCGCCGGCCGTGATCGTGGTGAGTGTGACGGTCAGTGTTTCATCGTCTTCGAGGACAAAGTCGTCGAGGACGGATAGCTGGATGGTTGCCGACGTGTTGCCGGCTGTGATTGTGGTGGTGCCGGCAAGTGCCGCAAAGTCGCTGGCGGAAGCATCGCCGCTGACGGTGTAGGCGACCGTCGTGTCGGTGTCTGCAGCGGCCGCAAGCGTGACGGTGAATTGGCCGTCATCGGCCGGTTCTGCGGCGAGCGGATCGCTGGCCGCAATGCTCAGGAGGGCCGTCTCATCATCGCGGATCGTGACCGTCGCCTCGCCCGGATCGATCAAGATCGAGGGGTCGTCCGAACCGAGCAACTGGATGGTGACGGTCTCGTCGCTTTCCAGGATGCCGTCGTCAAGCACATTCAGATTGATCGAAACGGAGGTGTCGCCGGCAAGGATTGTCGCCGTGCCGGTAAGAGGCACGTAATCGCTGCCCGGCGTGGCGACAGGCAGCGACGATCCGGGCGCTGGAATGATCTGATAGGTGAATGTGACGTCGCTGGCCGAGTTGCTCGTCATGCGGATGGTGAATTGTCCGTTGTCGGCGGGTTCGCTGGCAACCGCGTCGTTCGCCTCAACAACGGCAACGGCGGTGTCTTCGTCGACAATGGTGGACGTCGCCATATCGGCCGAGCCGTCGATCGACAGGTCCGGATCGCCACTGGTGATAGCCGTTAAAGTCAGTTCTACCGTTTCGTCACCTTCTAGCATGGCATCGTTCACGACGAGGACGTCGATCAGCGCCGAGGTCGCGCCGGCGGCAATCGTGACGCTGCCGGACAGAGGCGTGAAGTCGGCTCCGCTACTGGCCGATCCGCCGACCGAGTAAGTCACCGTCGTGTCGGTTGTCGTCACATCGCTAAGCTGGATTTCAAACTGGCCATTGTTGGCTGGCTCTTGCATCGTGGCGTCGGTGGCGATGATCGACACGGTGCCCGTGTCGTTATCGGCGATGGTGACACTGGCCACGTTCGCAGCACCGATCGCGATGTTCGCATCGCCGCTGGTGATGCTGTCGAGCGTCACGGAAACCGTTTCGTCGCCTTCGAGAATCGAATCGTCGATGGTGGCGACGTCGATGGTAGCGGTGGTCGTGCCGGCCGGAATCGTGACCGTGCCGGTCAGTGTCTGGAAGTCCAGTCCGGACGTGGCATCGCCCGCAACGGAGTAGGCAATCACCGTGTCTGTGTCGCTTGCAGCTGAGAGCGTGACAGTCAACTGCCCGTCATCGGCCGGCTCGGTCGCGGAGCCATCACTAGCGCTGATCGTCACTTCGGCGACGTCGTCGTCCGACAGCGTGACGGTAGCCACGCTGTTAGCGATGTCGACGGAAATGTCGGCGTCGCCGGCGGTGATGGCGTCGAGCGTGACGGTGATCGATTCATCATCCTCCAACAGCCCGTCGTCAAACGTTGTCACATCGATCGTCGCAGTCGTGGTGCCGGCCAAGATTGTGACCGTTCCCGAGAGCGTGCCATAGTCGTTGCCTGCCGTCGCGTCGCCGGTCACGGTGTAGCCGACCGTCGTGTCGGTGTCGCTGGCAGTTGCCAGCGTGACGGTAAATTGTCCGGCGTCGGCCGGTTCCGAGGCTGCCGAGTCGGTCGCTTGGATGCTGACGGTTGCCGAATCGTTATCCGCGAGTGTCACCGTGGCGGCGTTGATCGTGCCGATCGCGATGTCGGCATCACCGGCGGTGACATTATTCAAGGTGAGAGTGACTTGTTCGGCGTCTTCCAGCAGCAGGTCGTCGAGCGTCGGCACGTCGATCAGGGCCGACGTGTCGCCAGCGAGGATCGTGACGCTGCCCGACAACGGTGTGAAGTCGCTGCCGGCCGTGGCATCGCCGGTGACGGTGTAGCTGATCGTTGTGTCGGTATCGCTGGGGTTCGAAAGCGAAACGGTAAACTGTCCCGGATCGGTCGGTTCCATCGCTGTCGCGTCGGTTGCGATGATCGACACCACGGCGGAATCGTCATCGGCAATCGAAATCGAGTCGCTGTTGGCCGAACCGTCGATGGTGATCTCGGCATCTCCGCTGGTGACGCTGTCGAGCGTAATGACGAGTGACTCGGTCGCTTCCAAAGTCGCATCGTCTAGAAGGCTGACATCGATCGTGGCGTTGGCTTGGCCGGCGGGAATGAGGATGCTGCCGCTCAAGGCGGCATAGTCGCTCCCAGCGATCGCGCTGCCGGTCACGAGATAGCTAACCGTCGTGTCCGAGTCGCTGAGGGCAGACAGTGAGACGGTCAACTGACCACCGTCGGCCGGCTCGCTGGCGCTGTTGTCCGTCGCAAGGATACTGACGAGCCCGGTATCGTCATCGCCGATGGTGATGGTGTCGCTGTTAGCGGCGCCGATCGCGATGTCGGCATCGCCGGCCGAAATGCTTGCTAACGTCACCGTGACCGTTTCATCGTCTTCCAATTGGCCGTCGTCGATGACGTTCAGATCGATCGTGGCCGTCGAGGCACCGGCGAGAATGGTGACGCTACCCGTCAGTGGCGAGAAGTCGCTCCCGCTCGTCGCGTCGCCCGCAACGAGGTAACTGACCGTCGTGTCAGAATCGCTCACGCTGCTTAGCGTCACGGTAAACTGTCCGCCATCGGTCGGTTCGCTGGCGGTCGCATCCGAAGCCGCAATTGTCACGACGGCCAAGTCGTTATCGGTGATCGTGATGGTGGCGGCGTTGGCTAGGCCGATGCCGATGCTCGGGTCTCCTGAAGTGATCGAATCGAGTGTCACCGTCAGCGTTTCGTCGCTCTCTAGGATCAGGTTGTCGAGGATCGCCACGTCGATCGTGACCGAGTTGTCTCCTGCCAAAATCGTCGCCGACCCGGGCAACGCGACGTAGTCGGTACCGGGATTCGCCGGCCCGCTGACGAGGTAGCTGATGGTTGTGTCGGTCGTGCTCACACTGGAGAGCAGCAGCGTGAACTGCCCGTCGTCGGTCGGTTCGCTGGCGGCAGCATCGTTGGCGAGGATGGTCACCTGAGCCACATCGTCATCGCTGATCGTGACGGTGGCCGCATTGGCAACACCAATCGAGATGTCGGCGTCGCCATTGGTGATGGCGGAAAGGGTGACCGTGACAGACTCGACCGCCTCGAGGATCGCTTCGTCCAAAACGTCGACATCGATTGTCGCCGATGTATTCCCAGCAAGGATCGTGACGGTTCCCGTCAGGGCCGTGTAGTCGATGCCGGGCGTGGCGTCGCCGCTGACGACGTAACTGATCGTGGTGTCGGTGTCACTGGCCTGGGAAAGCGAGACGGTAAACTGCCCGTTGTCGGCCGGCTCGGCAGCGGTCGCATCGTTGGCAACAATCGTGACTTCGGCCAGATCGTCGTCGGCGATGGTGATCGTGGCCACGTTCGTTGTACCGATCGTAACATCGGCGTCCCCACTGGCGATTGCATCGAGCGTGACGACGACGCTTTCGGACGATTCCAACAGAGTTTCGTCGATCACCATGAGGTCGATGGTGGCCGAGGTGTCCCCGGCCAGAATCGTCACACTGCCCGAGAGCGTGGTGTAGTCGGCGCCGGCCGTTGCCGACCCGGTGACCGAGTAACTGAGGACCGTGTCGACGTCGCTCGGATGGGTCATGCTGACCGTGAACTGACCATCGTCGGTTGGTTCGGCGGCAGTCGCATCGTTGGCGACGATCGTGACGGTGGCCGAATCGTCATCGGCGATGGTGATGGTCGCTGCATTGGCGGCACCGATCGAGATGTCGGCATCACCCGCCGTGATGCCGTCCAAGGTAACGGTTACGGTTTCATCGTCTTCGAGCAGCGAATCGTCGAGCGTCGTCAGGTCGATCGTGGCGGTCGTGTCGCCAGCCAGAATCGTGACGGTGCCGGTGAGTGGCGTAAAATCGGTGCCCGAGGTGGCGTCTCCGCTGACCGTGTAGCTGATGATCGTGTCGCGATCGCTGATGTTGGAGAGCGTCACGGTGTACTGGCCGTTGTTGGCCGGCTCCCCAGCAGCTGGATCATTGGCGGCGATCGTCACTTCTGCGGTGTCGTCATCGGCAATCGTGATGGTGGCGGCGCTGGCGACTCCGATCGAGATGTCGGGATCGCCCACGCTAACGGAATCCAGGGTGACCGTGACCGATTCGCTCTCTTCCAACAACGAATCATCGATCACAGCCAGGTCGATCGTGGCCGACGTTTGCCCGGCCAAAATTGTGACGCTACCCGCAAGTGGCGTGAAATCGTTGCCGGCGGTTGCCGTTCCACTCACGGTATAGCTAACCGTCGTATCCGAATCACTCACGGCAGATTGCGTGACGGTAAACTGACCATCGTTAGCCGGTTCGCTGGCCGTCGGATCGGTCGCGGCGATGGTGACATGGGCGGAGTCATCGTCGGCGATGATGACCGTGGCCGAATTGGCGGCGGCGATGCTGATGTTGGCATCTCCGCTGGTGATCGCGACGAGCGTGACGGTGAGGGTTTCGTCGCTTTCCAAGACGGCATCGTCCAGGGTGGCAACATCGATCGTGGCCGTCAGTTGCCCAGCGAGGATCGTGACCGAACCGGAAAGCGCTGTGAAATCGCTGCCAGCCGAGGCGGTGCCGCTGACGTTGTAGGAAACGACGGTGTCTGTGTCGCTGCGATTCGACAGCGAGATCGTCCATTGCCCGCCGTCGGCCGGTTCGCTCGCTGCCGGATCGCTGGCCGTGATCGAAACCTCGGCCGTGTCGTTGTCGGTGATGGTGACCGAGGCCGCGTTGGTGGCTCCGACCGAGATATTGGCGTCGCCGGCGGTGATCGAGTTGAGTGTGACGGTGATGGTCTCGTTGTCCTCAAGCAACGAATCGTCAAGGATGGCCACGTCGATCAGCGCTGTCGTCTCGCCGGCCAGAATCGTGATGGTGCCTGGCAGCGGTGTAAAGTCGCTGCCCGCTGTGGCGTCGCCGCTGACCGAGTAGCCAACCATGGTGTCGGTGTCGCTGACGCTGGAAAGCGTGACCGTGAATTGTCCTGGGTTGGCCGGTTCGCCGGCGGTCGGATCGTTGGCTGCGATCGTCACGTCGGCCGTGTCGTTATCGCTGATGGTGACGGTCGCCGCGTTGGCCGCTCCGATCGAGATATCGGCGTCGCCGTTCGTAATCGCACTGAGCGTGATCGTCACCGTTTCATCGTCTTCCAGCAACGAGTCGTCGAGGACGGAAAGGTCGATGGTGGCGGAACTGCTGCCGGCGATGATCGTGACGCTGCCAGAAAGCGTGGCAAAATCGGAGCCAGCAACTGCGTCTCCACCAAGGGTGTAGCTGACAGTCGTGTCGGAATCGCTGATGTTCGACAAGGAAACGGTGAACTGACCATGGTTGGCCGGTTCGGCCGCGGTCGGGTCGTTGGCGGCGATGGTGACCTCGGCCGCGTCGTTGTCGGCGATCGTGGCGGTGGCGGCAGCGGCGGCACCGATCGAAATGTCGGTGTCTCCGGCCGTTACCGAATTTAAGGTAATCGTGACGGTTTCGTTGTCTTCCAGCAGCGAGTCGTCCAGCACCGATAGGTCGATCGTGGCCGAGTTGTCTCCTGCAAGCAAGGTCACACTACCAGCGAGCGTCGTGTAATCGGTGCCCGCGATGGCGTCTCCGTTGACCGTGTAGCTGACGACCGTGTCGGTATCACTGACGTTCGACAGCGAAACGGTAAATTGTCCGTTGTTCGCCGGTTCAGCGGCGGTCGCATCGTTGGCGGCGATCGTGACTTCGGCCGCATCATCATCGGCGATGGTGACGGTGGCGGCGTTGGCGGCACCGATCGAGATGTTGGCATCGCCGGCGATGATCGCGTTCAATGTGACGATGACGTTTTCGTCGTCTTCGAGCAGCGAATCGTTAAGCGTCGCAAGGTCGATCGTGGCGGTCGTGTCACCAGCGACGATCGTGACGGAGCCGGTGAGCGGCGTGAAATCGGTGCCGGCGGTGGCGTCTCCGCTGACCGTGTAGCTGATGACCGTGTCGGTATCGCTGATGTTGGAGAG
>CAYZRS010000003.1:86658-137306 GCA_964480915.1 uncultured Pirellulaceae bacterium
CGGCCATGTCGTCATCGGCGATAGTGACGGTGGCAGCGTTGGTGGCTCCGATCGAAACATCCGCATCGCCGGCCGTGACACTGTTGAGCGTCACGGTCACCGTTTCGTTGTCCTCGAGCAGTGCATCGTCGAGTACTGTCAGGTCGATCGTGGCGGTGGCGTCGCCGGCCAGGATGGTGACGGTGCCGGTGAGCGATGTGAAATCGGTGCCGGGAGTGGCGTCTCCGCTGACCGCGTAGCTGATGACCGTGTCGGTATCGCTGATGTTGGAGAGTGTCACGGTGTACTGGCCGTTGTTGGTCGGTTCGGCGGCCGCCGGGTCGTTGGCGGCGATGGTGACTTCCGCCGCGTCGTCGTCGGCGATGGTAACGGTTGCGGCGTTGGTGGCGCCGATCGAGACGTCGGCATCGCCGGCCGTGACGGTGTTCAGTGTGACGGTGACCGTTTCGTTGTCCTCGATGAGCGAATCGTCCACCACGGTCAGGTCGATCGTGGCGGCGGTGTTTCCCGCGAGGATCGTGACGGCGCCGGCCAGCGGCGTGAAGTCGTCGCCGGACGTGGCGTCTCCGGTGACGGTGTAGCTGACGGTCGTGTCAGTATCGCTGGCGTGGGAAAGCGAGACGGTGAACTGCCCATCGTTGGTCGGTTCGGCTGCGGTCGGGTCGGTCGCTACGATGGTGACTTGGGCCGTATCGTCATCGGCGATGGTGATGGTTGCTGTGTTTGAAACGCCGATTGCGATGTCGGCATCACCGGTCGTGACGGTGTTCAGTGTCACGGTCACCGTTTCACTTTCTTCGAGCAGCGAATCGTCGAGTACCGTCAGGTCGATCGTGGCGGTCGAGTCGCCAGCGAGAATCGTCACGGTGCCCGTAAGCGCGGTGAAGTCGGTGCCGGCGGTGGCGTCTCCAGTCACGGTATAGCTGACGGTCGTGTCGGAGTCGCTGGGACTGGAGATCGTGACGGTGAATTGCCCGTCGTTGGTCGGTTCGCTGGCTGCTGCGTCGGTGGCGACGATCGTGATTTGAGCCGTCTCGTCGTCGGCGATGGTGACGGTCGCTGCGTTGGCGGTTCCGATCGAGATGTCGGCGTCGCCCGCGGTGACGGCATTCAGGGTGACGGTGACGTTTTCGTCGTCTTCGAGCAGGCTGTCGTCGAGCGTTGTCAGGTCGATCGTGGCGGTCGTGTTGCCAGCGCCGATGGTGACGGTGCCAGTGAGCGGTGCGAAATCGCTGCCGGAAGTGGCGTCTCCACTGACGGTGTAGCTGACGGTCGTGTCGGAGTCGCTGACGTTCGACAGTGAAACGGTGAACTGACCATGGTTGACCGGTTCGCTCGCGGTCGCATCGTTGGCGACGATGGTGACTTCGGCCGAATCGTCATCACTGATCGAGACGGTGGCCGCGTTGGCGGCTCCGATACTAACGTCGGCATCGCCGGCGGTAATGGCATTCAAGGTAACGGTGACGTTTTCATTGTCTTCTAAGAGTGCGTCGTCGAGTACCGACAAATCGATTGTGGCCGTGCTATCCCCGGCCAGGATGGTGACGGTGCCGGAGAGCGTCGTGTAGTCGGTGCCCGCGGTGGCGTCTCCGCTGACGGTGTAACTAATGGTCGTGTCGGTATCGCTAAGGTTGGACAGCGACACGGTGAATTGACCAGGGTTGGCCGGTTCGGCTGCCGCCGGGTCGCTGGCTGCGATGGTGACCTCGGCCGTGTCGTCGTCGGCGATGGTGACGGTGGCGGCGTTGGTGGCTCCGATCGAGATGTCGGCATCGCCTGCCGTGACGGTGTTT
This sequence comes from uncultured Pirellulaceae bacterium, assembly GCA_964480915.1. GTDB lineage: Bacteria > Planctomycetota > Planctomycetia > Pirellulales > Pirellulaceae > CAWGCE01. The sequence continues at coordinate 88,455 of CAYZRS010000003.1, forward strand.
AGTGTCACGGTTACCGTTTCGTTGTCCTCGATGAGCGAATCGTCAATTACCGTCAAGTCAATCGTGGCCGAGCCGTCGCCGGCGAGGATAGTGACGGTGCCAGACAGTGGTGTGAAATCAGCGCCTGCGGTGGCGTCTCCACTGACGGTGTAACTGACGATCGTGTCGGTATCGCTGACGTTCGACAGACTGACCGCAAACTGGCCCGGGTTGGTCGGTTCACTCGCGACCGGATCGTTGGCGATGATCGTGACTTCTGCCGAGTCGTTGTCGGTCATCGTGACGGTCGCTGCGTTGGCAGCTCCGATCGAGATGTCGGCGTCGCCCGCAGTGACGGCATTCAGTGTGACGGTGACCGTTTCGTCGTCTTCGATGAGCGAGTCGTCGAGCGTCGTCAGGTCGATCGTGGCGGTCGCGTTGCCGGCGACGATCGTGACGCTGCCGGTGAGCGGTGTGAAATCGCTGCCGGAGGTGGCGTCTCCGGTGACGGTGTAGCTGACAACCGTATCGGTATCACTGACGCTGGCAAGCGTGACGGTGAATTGGCCGTTGTTGGCTGGCTCGCTGGCCGCCGGGTCATTGGCCACGATGGAGAGTTCTGCTGAATCGTCATCGGCGATCGTGACCGTCGCCGCGTTGGCTGCTCCAATCGAGACATCCGTATCGCCGCCCGTCACCGTGATCAACGTGACGGTGACCGACTCGTTGTCTTCGAGCAGGCTGTCATCGAGAACGTTGACGTCGATCGTGGCCGTCGCTTGACCGGCGAGGATGGTGACCGATCCAGAAAGCGTCGTGTAATCGCTTCCCGCGGTGGCGTCTCCGCTGACGGTGTAACTAATGGTTGTGTCGGTATCGCTGAGATTCGAAAGCGCAACCGTGAATTGGCCATCGGTGGCCGGTTCGGCAGCAGCGGTGGTCGCTGTTATGGTGACGTCGGCGGTATCATCATCGGCGATGGTGACGGTCGCTGCGTTGGCGGCACCGATCGAGATGTCGGCATCGCCGGCGGTGATGGAGTCTAAGGTGATCGTGACCGATTCGTTGTCTTCCAGCAAACTGTCGTCGAGGAGGCCGATGTCGATCGTGGCCGCCGCTTGGCCTGCGAGGATGGTGACCGAGCCGGAGAGCGTCGTGTAATCGGTTCCAGCTGTCGCGTCTCCCGCGACGGTGTAACTGATGGTCGTGTCGGTGTCGCTGAGATTGGAAAGGCTGACCGTAAACTGACCCGGGTTGGCCGGTTCACCTGCGGCCGGATCATTGGCGGCAATGGTGACTTCGGCCGAGTCGTTGTCGGCGATGGTGACGGTGGCCGAGTTACTCAGCGTGTCGATCGCGATATTCGGGTGACCGCTGGTGATGCTCGTGAGCGTCAGCGTGACCGTTTCGTTGTTTTCGAGCAGGCTGTCATCGAGCACGGCAACATCGACTGTAGCGGTGGTGCTGCCAGCCAGGATCGTGACCGAACCAGACAATGGGGTGAAGTCGGAACCGCTCGTCGCATCGCCACCCACCGAATAGGCGACAACCGTATCGGTGTTGCTGACTTGCGATAGTGACAAAGTAAATTGACCGTCGTTCGTCGGTTCGGCGGCGGCCGCGTCGTTGGCAACGAGACTGATCGTGGCCGAGTCGTCGTCGGCGATGGTGACCGTGGCGACGTTCGTAGTTCCGATCGAGATGTCGGCGTCGCCACCGGTGATGCTGTCTAAGGTCACGGTAACATTTTCGACGCTTTCCAAAACTCCATCGTCTAAAACGGCTACGTCGATCGTGGCGGTGGTGTTGCCGGCCAGGATGGTGACAAGGCCGCTGAGCGCCGTGTAGTCGCTGCCGGCGGCCGCATCGCCTGTCACGGTGTATGCAACGGTCGTGTCGGTATCGGCGGGACTGGATAGTGTCACGGTGAACTGGCCAGCGGTCGCCGGTTCGGATGCCGGTGTGGTCGCGGCAATGGTGACCGTGGCCGCATCGTCATCGGCGATGGTGACCGTGCCTGAGTTCGTGGTCGCGCTGAGGCTGATGTCGGCGTCGCCAGCGGTGATCGAAGCGAGCGCGACAACGACCGTTTCGGACGATTCCAGCAAAGCGGTATCGACGATACTGATGTCGATGACGGCCGACGTGTCTCCTGCCAAAATGGTGACGGTTCCTGAAAGCGCTGTGAAGTCGTTCCCTGGTGTTGCACTGCCGGCGACGGTGTAGCTGATGGTCGTGTCGGTGCCACTGGCGCTGGACAGCGAGACGGTCAATTGGCCGTCGTCGCCAGGCTCGGCCGCCGTCGGGTCGTTGGCGACCAAAGTTACTTCTGCCGAATCTTCATCGGTGATGGTGACCGAATCGGCAGCCGAAGCACCGATAAACAGTGCCGAAGCACCGGCGGTGATCGAATCGAGGGTGATCGTTAACGTCTCGGTCAGTTCGACGATGTTGTCGTTCAGGACGTTGATGTCAATCAAGGCGGTGGTCGTTCCGGCTGCGATCGTGACGCTGCCCGGCAAGCTCGTGAAGTCGGTGCCGTCGGTCGCGGTTCCGGTGACGACATAGCTGACAACGGTATCGACAAGACTGGTCGCCGATTGCGTGACGGTAAACTGCCCGTCATTGCTCGGTTCCCCAGCCGCCGGGTCGTTGGCGGTAATCGATAGCTCGGCCGCGTCATCGTCGCTGATCGTTACCGTGGCCGAGGCGGGTGATCCAATGCTGATGTCGGCGTCGCCACTGGTGATACTTGTCAGCGTTACGATGACCGTCTCGTCCGCTTCGAGCGCCGGTAAGTCAAGCACGCTCACGTCGATCGTCGCGCTGAGGCTGCCGGCCGAAATCGTGACGGTTCCCGAGAGCGCGGTGTAGTCAGAACCTGCAACTGCGGTTCCGCTCACGCCGTAACTGATCACCGTGTCGGTGTCGCTGAGTTGCGACAGGGCAACGGTGAACTGCCCCGGATTACTCGGTTCGGCCGCCACCGGGTCGTTGGCGGTGATCGTGACTTCGGCCGTATCGTTGTCAGCGATCGTCACGCTGGCGACGTTCGCGGCGCCAAGACTGATTTGGGGATCGCCAGACGTGATGGCGTCGAGCGTGACGGTGACGAGCTCGTTGTCTTCCAACAGACTGTCATCGAGGACGGCCACGTCGATGGTCGCGGTTGCCTGGCCAGCCAAGATCGTGACCGATCCTGAGAGGGTCGAGTAATCGGTCCCTGCCGCCGCATCGCCGGTGACCGTGTAGGAAACGACCGTGTCGGTGGAGCTCAGATTCGAAAGTGACACGGTGAACTGTCCGTTCGTGGACGGTTCGGCACCGTTGGTGGTCGTCGCGATTGTCACTTCGGCCGTGTCGTCGTCGCCAATGGTCAGCGAGGCGGAATCGTTGAGTGCGTCGATGGCGATGTTGGGACTGGCACCGGTTAACGTTGCGATGACCGTTTCGGTCGGTTCGACAAGGCTGTCGTCCGTGACCAGGACGTCGATGGTGGCCGAGTTCGTGCCGGCCAGAATGGTGACGCTGCCGCTCAGCGCGGTGTAATCACCGGTCGCCGCCGTGCCGGCGACGGCGTAGTTGACGACGATATCTTCGGCGGTGGCACCGGTGAGCGAAACGGTGAATTCGCCATGATCGGCCGGTTCGCTCGCTGCCGGATCGCTGGCCGTGATACGGACGGTGTCGTTTTCATCCGTGACGGTGATCGTCGCAAGTTCGCTGGCCGACGTGTCGGTGCCCAAGTTCGCCGTCCCGTCCCCGTCGATCAGCGTCGCGGCAATCGTCCGAGAGGTGGTCGGCGCGTTCGACGTGTTGGCGTAGGTCAGGTTGCGAAGCAGCGCTTGCACAGCGTTCGGTGTGGCCTGACCGGTGGTGAACGAGATGATCAGGTCGTTGCCATTGTTGCCGTTGGTCGCAGGAACGACGGTACCGAAAGCGATTCCGCCGAAGGTCAGCGTCGTCCCATCGAAACCGATTTCGCCCGCCCCACTGCCCTGGTCGAAGATCGACAATTGGTCTTCGCTGCCGCCACCGGTCGAATATGTGATCGTCAGGCTGCCGCCATTGAAATCGGGCGAATCGATATCGGTTGGCAGTCCGGCTGTGGCATCGATGATTTGCGAGTTCGCATTGACCGTGTTCTCGTTGAAACTGGCGTCGGCGATGCTGCCCAACGTTGGCGCGTCATTCACTGGAGTGACATCAATCGTCATCACGCCTGGCGATTCACTAAAAACGGTACCGTCACTGGGCGAGAAAGTGAACGAGGTGTAGCCGGTGCCGTTTTCGTCGGCGACGGGCGTGTAAGAAAGTTGACCACCGGTGATACTGGCGATCGTCAGCAGCTGTCCTGGCGTGACCGCCGTGGCGCCAAGCCAGAGGGTGCCACTGGCCGGTAGCGTGTCGATCCGTAACTCGAAGATCGGGTCCAATTCCGGATCGGCGTATGGGAAGTCGGCCAACGCAAAGGTGACGCTACCATCCTCTAATAGGTCGACGCGGTGATTGCCGGTGGTGGGTGGGTCGTTGGTGGCCAGGACGTTGAACGTGACCGTATTGGGCGTCGTTGAGAAGAGGACTCCGTCACCCACGGAAAAGTCGAATGACGCATACGGAAAACCGCTCGCATTGGGTTCGGAAATGAACACGAGTCGTCCGGCTGCGATGTCGGCTGGCACGATGGTCAAAGGGGCTGTCGTCAGGTCGGTGCCGTCGTAGGAGAGCGTTCCGGCCGCCGGCAGGCTGTCGATGCGGAACTCGGTGAACATGTCGCCCGGGTCGTCATCGTTGAAGGCAAAGTCGGCGAGCGTGAAAACGTACTCGGTATCTTCCGTGGTCAGTCGGGAGAAACTGGTCGAAGTGGGCGCGTCGGCGACGGCAACGACATTCACCGTGACGGTCGTCGTGTCGGTGCCGCCGGCTCCGTCCGAAATCGAATAGGTAATCGTATCAGTGCCCGACCAATGGGGACTTGGTAAGTAGGTGATGGTACCGTCCGGATTGATCGTGACGGAACCATTGGGTGCCGATGCCGACGTGACCGTCAGCGTGTCTGGGTCGGGGTCGACGTCGTTGGCCAGCACGTCAATGGTCACCGGAGTGTCTTCATCGGTTGCATCACTGTCGGGAAAAGCGGTCGGGTCGTCTTGCGTGTTAGTGACCGTGACCGTCACCGTGGCGGTGGCAGCGCCTTCATTGGCATCCTGAATGGTGTAGGTGAATGTATCGATGCCGTAGAAGTCGGGGTCGGGCGCGTAGTCGATCGTGGAGTCTGGATTCACCACGATCGATCCGTTGGTCGGTTCGGTCGTCGCAACGAGCGCAAACAACTCGCCCAGGGAATCGCTATCGTTACCGGTCACGTCGATCGTGACCGTCGTCTCTTCTGGTGTCGTGGCTGGATCGTCGACGGCATTGGGAGCCGCGTTGACACACCAGGACAATTCGAATTCGTCAAAGCCTAGCCCTTCCGGGCCGACCCCTTCCAGTTGGAAAGAGACGGTCGTCACGCTGCCGACGATTCGTACGCTACCGGCCGCAGAACCCAAGGAAGGGTCGATGGACGATTGTTCGGTGGCACCGCCAGCCAGGATCTGATTCGGTGTCCGCTGGATCGTGCCGGCCAATGTGTCGACTTCGAAATGAAGCGGCCCCGACAATCGTTCGAGCGTCAGGCCCGGTGTCAGCAGCGTTAGCAGTGCCGAATTGCTGACGCCCCCCGCCATATCGCCCAATCGATCAAGATTGAATTCTGGATTCACGATCGCTTCGTCGAACGTGAAGGTCAGAATCCCGGTTCCGCCCGACGCGGCGCCAGGTTCGGGAGTCGAATCCCAAGTGAAGTTGACTCCGAGTGATTCGTGTCCACCGGCCATCATGTCGGCAAAAGCGGGAATGTTGTTGAAGAACTCGTTGGTGTAACCGCCCAACGTGGCTCCGCCTGCGACGGAAGTTGTCACGTCGATCCCGATCAGGTCGGCCTCGGCATGGGGCGCTCCGGACAAATCCCAGACGTCGGTAAGATCGCAAAGGATGGGAGGTGCGACGATGATGCGAGCGGTCGCCTGCGCGGTGCCTCCGTTGCCGTCGGTCACTTCGTAAACGAACGAATCATTGCCGACAAAACCGCCGCTGGGCGTGTAGGTGAACGTGCCGTCGGTGTTGATGACGAGCGAGCCGTTGGCCGGCCCAATGATCGGAAGGATCGTCGCGGTCAGCGTGTCGGCGGTATCAGGGTCGGAGTCGTTGTCCAACAGGCCGTCCGTTCCTAGCACCGACGTCAGCACTTCTCCCTCGGCAGTAATGTAGAAATCGTCTTTCGCCGATGGGTCATCGTTGACGTTGGAAATAACGATCGACAGCGTTTCGGTGATCGAACTGGAATCGGTGACTCCTCCACCGACGTCTTGGAAGGCTGCCGTGACATCAAGATCAAACGTGCCGACCGCATCCAGCGCTGGGAGGTAGGTGAGATTGGTCCGATCCCAGCCAGTGATGTCGACATCGGACGAACTGGCCGTGGCAATGAAGGTCAGTGTGCCGTCGGTAATGCCGTGGCCGATCGCGAAATTGCCCAGTTCGATACTGGTCAACGTTTCCGATCCGTCCGTATCGATGTACGTGGGGTCAACACCGGCACTGATGCTGACGGGCGTCTCTTCGGGAGTCGTAACGCTATCGACCGAGAATGTGATCGGGTCGATGACCGCTTGCACGATCACCGTGGTCGATTCGTTTTCTTGACCCAGGCGGAACGAGATGTCGATCGGGTCAAAGCCGGAGTAATGTTCGCCAGGGATATAGGTGAGCCCGGCGGCAATGTCCTCGATTGAAACTTCCCAATTGCCGCTGGACGGATTCAATTGTCCCTTATCGAACGCGCCATTTGCCGGGTAACCCGACAATTCAAATGGCTGAACCCCGTACCACTGGACTTGGGCAGCGGTCCAATAGTTCTTGAACGACGCGGCGGTTTGATTGTTGTACGACGTGTAGGTGACCGTTTGCGAGCCGTCCGGGTTCGTGACCAAATTCAGCGACGCGTTGCCCGACCATTCGTCGACGAATTCACTGATGAGTGTATGGTTACTCTCCATCGACGAATTCGGATCGGCGTCGCTGTTGGCTTCGAAGAACTCGGTGCCGAACATGACTTCGCTCCAAGCGACAAAGTCGACGGTACCGCCGACGCGAATGTTGTAAAGCGATCCCGACGTAACTCCGTTGGCCAGGTCAATGATGGCGTATCCGGCGCCCATGTTCTCATTCACATCGTCCGTCTCTTCGTTGCTCATCGACAGATTCATGATGCCGAGCACGGCGCCGTCCGGAATGTCGAGTGTTAACGTATGGACTGGCCCGGTGACGTCGGCGACGAAGAATTGACGGTCGAAGGAGGTCGCCAACGCATTGGCTTGCGAACCGATCGTTAGGCGTTCGTAGAACTCGACCGAAAACAGACTGTTGAACACACCGGCGAAGCCCGCTTCGCGGCGGATGACAAGATCGCCCGACGCATTGATATAAAACTGCAGGTCGTTGTTGGAATTGACCGTATCAAACGTGTCACCGACGATCGTGGCACCACTCGATTGAATCGAACCGACGGCGGCGTTTGACGCATCGTAGTTGGCGAACGAATAGGCCGTGTTGCGGTCAAGGTTCTCGCCTCGCTCGGCAACCAGTGTTCCAGAGGCTCGCAGCGTATTCAGATCCAAGACGATGCGGCCGAAGCCTTTGTACTCGACTCGATAGTCGCCACCGTCCGTCGCCGCGTCGGCTTCGTTGATGACGATGAAGTCGGCATTCGGATCAATGGGAATCACGATGTCGGTCGTGTCGCCTTGGTCGCGCACTTCGGACACGACTCCGAGGTAGTTTGAACTCGTCTCGACCGTCGTGAGGAATTCCACGTGATAGGCGGTCTGCAGCGGGTGGTTCTCGATGATCTGCAGGACGCCGTCGACGATTTGGAATGTCGGGTCGATGCCGTTGCTGGTATCGCCCGAGACCGTGCCACCGCCGGTCAGGATGGAGGCTCCCAGTGGCGAATCTTCCCAGGCAAACTGATCCGACCGGGATACACCTCGGTCGACGATATAGGCATTAAAACCATCCGAGGTGTTCGTCGTGAGATCGATTGTCGCGTAGAGGGTTTGGTAATCGTCGTTCTGCGTGTCGTTCGCGGACGTGTTCCCGTCGCGGGTCGAGTAGCCGGTGATGCGAATGCCGACCGTGCCCGCTGGAATCACGAAGTCGGTCGGCGTCGCTCCGGCCGAACTGGCACGATAGCCGATGTCGGTCGCAATGATGTCCTGCAAGGTGCCGCCACTCGTCAACGCCGGATCGACCGTCACGCCAATGTTGACCGGAGTGTCCTCCAAGGTGGTCGTGGTAGGAGCGATGCTAAAACTGTTGGTCTCTGATTTTGTCGCCAAAGCAAAGAACTCACCATCGTTCAGGTCAATGCCGTGGAAGTAGACCAATTGGTTAGCCGAATCAAATCCGCTGGCCAGCAAGACATCGGTCGTCCCAGCAACCAGGTCGACCTGCGTCGAGCGGATGAGGGCAAAGTCGGTCGCCTTGGTCCCCAAGATGCCACCGATCCCGGTGATATCGAAGACGTATGTCGCCGCACCGACATCGGCCGTTTCGTTGAATGACCAGACTCGCTGCAGCATCTGCACCACACGCTCTGGCGTGTTACTCGATGTGACTTCGATCAGCTGGGCGTTGTCTCCCAGCGTGATCGTGCCGGCCGACGAGCTGGTCGCGTTTTGGATCGTTACGATGTCGCGGGTCGCTTCGACGGCCAGCAGCCCCGACCAACCGGTGCTGATGGGAGTCAATACAAGGTCGAGATTGATGTCACCCCGTGTGACTTCCAGCTGCCAGTCGCCTCCAAGTGCAGCGGTACCGGTGAGATCGTCCGAGGCAGCAATGTCGGCTTGCGTGAGCACGTGCAGTTCGTTGAGCAGTTCTTGCCCGTCGGTGGTCGATCCGAGTTCACAACCATAAATCAGGATGTCGGCGCTGGTGGTCAGCGCGTGTTGCCACGATTGCAAGTCGGCGGCGTATTGCTGGGCGCTGCCTAGATCGAGCAGATCGGCGCCCAGTTGGATGGAACCGCCCTCCCCGTGCGAAAGGATATGAACCGCTTCGATGTCTTGCCGCTGAGACAAAATGTCGGTGATTTGATGAATGCCGCTGGCTGTTTCGTTCAGATAGAAAATTTCGAACTGGTCACTGCGTGAGCCGATAAGGTTGTCGAGCAGTTCCTGGGAACCGTCAATTTGCAGATCGACGAATACCAGTTGCTGCGCGACCGAATCCGACGGCGCCGCAGCGACGCGGCAGTCATCGGTTTGGCAGTCAGCAGATAAGGGTTCGATCGGATCCAGCGAGATCAAAGCGGCCGCATCAAAAAGGGTGCGGTCCTCCAGACGTTCTAGCAGCAAGCTGCGTAGATGTTGGCGATCAGATGGGGAGTGCATGTCAATGTTGGGGGTTGTCGGACACGTTGCGAAGAAGCTCGTCAGCTGTTCGGAGTGCGTATCGGGGGGCTTTTGTTGGGTCTGTGGTCTCGGTTTCGTGGTGAAAACTCAACGCGTGCCGTGGCATCGGGAACTCATGAGCGATGCTGCAAAGCAACGTGTGGAGGTTTTCCACCACGGGAAAACGTAGGTCATGAAAACCCGCGAAAGGTAGGGAGACCGATTTTTTGGTGCAGGATGTGAGGGTTATGCGGCCGCAGCAGCTGCCTGAGGTGGCTTGGCTGCTCAGGTGAGTGTTGAGGGAGCAACGTCGAGCCGGCCCGCCGACTTCTGTCGATTCTGCCGATTTTGACTCACATGCCCATATTTCCGGTTTCTATTCGGTGTGGAGGCAAGCTGCGCGCTCCACTCGGCTGAAATCAACGAATGCCTGTGCGAGATGACCGACGATGAATCGCTGGAAAAGAGCTTGGAACCACTGGAATAGCCACATCTCCCATGACGCTTTGAGCGCTGTGGAGTTTGCAGCGGAGCGTCTGGAGGGCCGGAAAATGTTGGCAGGTGACGTGACCTGCCAGGTGAGTGGTGACAATCTGACCATCAGCGGAACCAGCGAGGTCGACCTCATCGATCTTGAGGTGATCGCGGGCGAGATTCAGGTCAACGGAGTCGCCACCGGCCTCATGAACGGCGATTTGAACAACTTGACGATCAAATCGAAGCAAGGGAACGACATCATTTCGCTGAGTGGATCGACGAGCGAAGCGCTCAGTATCGGCGGGAATTTGAAGATCATCACGGCCAGCGGCGACGATTTGGTGGCGGCCGTTGCGGTGAACGTCGCTGGCAACACGACGATTCGAACCGCATCCGGGAATGATCGGGTGACGACTTACGACGCCTCTTACGTTGGCAAAACGAAGATTGCGACCAGCGGCGGCGACGATTGGGTGCTACTCGCAAGCTCTGCACCGATACCCGGCCTCGCCGCCAACGCCGTGGCGGGCGGATATGACGTCAGCTTCGGCGGCAAATCTTCGGTCAGTACCGGTGGAGGCATCGATTCGGTCGTCATCGGATCGTTTGGCGGCGGCAATCCAGCAGCTGCCGGTGGTGGCGGGTTTGCAGGTGCTGTGTTCGTGGGAAGTACACTGAAACTGAACGGTGGCGGTTCGACCGACAACCTCAATGTCGACGGCATGTTCTATGACCCAGAATTTTCCATGCCGCCAGGAAATGTGTCGGTGAAAAGTTTCGAGCCGTTTCTATAGTTGGCCGCGCCACACCATCCATTGGACGGGCGCAAACAGGTTTGCGCGATCATCCTTCTTGCAACGAACAAAACTCTCACAGGCGGCCCAGCAGCCATTGGGAGGTTGAGGCTCAGCAGGCGCCTCGTGCCTCAGTCTAGCCGGATTGCAGGTGAAGTCGCGACGCCGTGACTTCAGTTGCGGCTGAAGTGCGATCTGACCTGACAACCAAAGAAGCCCAGGCGGGTGCGGGTCAGGCAGCGGTTGATGAAGCAACAAAATGGTGTTGTTGGTGGCTTAATGTTCCGTTCCCTCGTTGGTTTTGCGAGCGTGCACTGTTTGCGTGGCGCCTCAAGCATGGACGGATGATGGTGGTGCTTTGTCGGGTGGGGCTGCGAGCAGAGCGCAAGAAACAGTTGACAGTGCCAAATTTGAAGCGCTGTCGGCGTACTGGCGATTGCAATTGCCGGGGTCGTGTGCCGAAACGGAAAAATCTGCTTGCGGACGCGGTACAAGTTCGTCACCATATGCAGCATGGAAAGTGGGTATTGATTGGTGGAGACGACTGATGGCGCGAAAATCGAAGACAAATCGTTGGCAATCGGCATCGCGATGTTTGAAGGCACCGCTTCGTTTTGAGCCGCTGGAATCACGGCGGTTGCTGGCCGTCTTCAGCGTCAGCAGTATCGATGACGCTGGCCCAGCGACGTTGCGTCAGGCCATTAGCGACGCCAATGCGAACCCAGGTCACGATACGATCAATTTTGCAGCGGCGCTAACTGGCCAGACAATTGTCTTAGATGGTAGCGAGCTTAGTATCTCAGACGCCGTGACCATAACTGCGGCCCCGTTTAATGGCGTAACGATCGATGCGGATAACCGATCGCGCATTTTCGACATCGTCGCGGACGACGGGGACTTCACGTTTTCGGGGCTCACGCTGACACGGGGGCTTACGGTCGCAAGTTTCGAATCTGGCGCCGCCATCCGGTCGATGACGAGCGGGAAACTTACAGTGAGTAATAGCACCATCACCGACAATGGCACGATAGGTTTCCGAAGTGATGGAGGTGCTATTTACGCCAAGGCAGACGTTGACGTGATCCGTTCGATTGTTACTAACAATCGCGCGACCGGAACGATTGCCGATGGCGGTGGGATTTTCTCCGATGGAAACGTATCCGTGACGAATAGTTCCGTGAGCGGCAATACAAGCGACGGCAGTGGTGGAGGGATTAATGCGCGCGATCTAACGTTGACCGGAACTCTGGTCGATGGCAACGAGTCCGATTCGTACGGGGGCGGAGTTCGTGTACTCGACCTGGTCATGACGCAAAGTAGCATCAGTGGAAACAGTAGTGCGAACGACGGCGGAGGGGTACGCGCAACGCGAGATGTCGTCGCAATGGACAGTGCCGTAAACAACAACCAGGGCCGCGGCTATGGTGGAGGAATCTCGACGAGCGGCGGTGATTTGTATCTCGTGGACACGGCAGTCAGCGGCAATACAACAACCGCATTCTCAGCCATTGGTGGTGGGCTGTTTACCTACGGCACGGTGACGATGCTCCGTTCCACCGTTCACGGCAACAGTGTTTCGAGCACCAGTTCTTTGGGGGACGGCGGTGGGATTTGGGCAGACGGTGAAGTCACGTTGACGGAAAGCGTGATTAGTGGGAACAGTACCGATGTGGATGGTGGCGGTATCTGGAGCGGCTCCGATGTCGAGCTGATTCGAAGTTCAGTCAGGGACAACATCGCTCGAGATGATGGCGGAGGAGTGAGGGCAAGGGGGAAAGTCACGCTCTTGCAAAGCACAGTGAGCGGTAACGAGACACAATCAAATTCAGGCGGCGGAATATGGAATCTTGGAGATTTCATGATGACGCTAAGTACCATCAGCGGAAACACGAGTGGCGACCAAGGTGGCGGCGTCCAAACTTCGGGCGATGTTACCATTGTTGAGAGTACGGTTACCGGCAACACAAGTGACCGCCGCGGGGGCGGTATCCGAAGCTACTACGATGATGTCACGATTCGAGGATCGATCGTCGCGGGCAACGTGGCAGGCACTACCGGCAATGACTTAAATAACGGTGGTATTGGCGATTTTGTCGTAACGTATAGCTTGATCGGCGATAACGAAGCAACGTCGCTGGTGGAATCACAGTCGGTCGATGCGAATGGCAACTTAATCGGCAGCTCAGCCGGACAAGGAGCCATTGTGCCAGGGCTCGCTGCGTTATCCAGTAACGGTGGCACAACGCAAACGCACGCGCTACTCTCGACCAGTCCAGCACTTAACAGTGGCGATCCAAGTAGTCCGGCGATACATGACTTCGATCAGCGGAACGCCGGTTACAAACGCGTTTCTGGGGGCCGCATTGATATGGGGTCATATGAATTGCAGCCCCCGCCATGTGACCTCGACGGCGACGGGGACTGCGACGGCGACGATATTGACATGCTGCAGGAAAACATCGTTGTCGGACCACCCGATTTGGCGACTTTCGATCTTGATCAAGACGGGACGGTGAGCGTCGTTGATCGCGATCTTTGGCTAGCGTTGGCTGGTGCTGAGAACCTGCCGTCTAGGAATCCGTACCTCATCGGCGATGCAAATTTGGACGGCAACGTGGACGGACAGGATTTCGTGACCTGGAATAATCACAAATTCACAACGACTTCGGCCTGGACGGATGGCGATTTTACCGCGGATGGCATTGTCAATGGCCAAGACTTTGTCGTCTGGAATGGTAGTAAGTTCACAAGCTCCGATGCTCTGGCGGTCCAACACAACACCTGGCGAAGCAGCGAATTCGCGATCCAGTCAAGAGAGGCCGATTCTGATGAAGAGGAGCAAGCGGACATTTCAACGATCGACGCCTTTTTCTCTATGATCGAAACGGTGCGGCGATTTTAAGACGCTTCATGGTTACGTGAGATCGTATATCCGGTAGCCGCAGGTGCGCGTCCATTTCGAGTTGCGTTTTGTGAATGAGTGTCGGCCCGCTTCGTGGATGTCGGCGTGCCCGCAGGCGGACACGGATACGCGGCATTCGCAGTTTGGTAGCGGCAGCCGGCGGCCTGTTGACCGCCCACGTCTGGGACCGACTCGGCTACGCGACGCGCGCGGGTACGACTTTTTGCTAACATGAGGGTCGCGGCAACAAGTCCCCGACAAATCTCAGCTAGACGCATGTTCAAAAAGATATTCAAACGACTCATCCAGTCCAACGATCAGCGTTACCTGCAATTCTTGGAAGAGTGCGCCCTGTCGATTCAAACAGGTTCGCCGCAACTCGCGATGACGATGCGCCGCTTTGCCGAACTGAAGCAGCAGATCGACGCGCAAGCATCGAATGGCGATTCGGCCGCCTTGGACATCGAGAATATGGACGAACTCGCCACGACGGTTCTCGATCAAGTCTTCGATCGGATTCGCCAGCTGGTGAAACTGGAATCGGAAACAGCAAGCGTCTTGACGTCGGCTGACAGTCAACGATTCGAATCGCATTTCACGCAGATCAAGAACCAACAGACGGCGATCCTGCGGGCTTACTCGACGCTTCATCATGCGGCGACCGGGAAATTGCCAAGTCGTCTGGATGAAAATCAACACACCCGTGGCGATTCACCATTGGACGAGGCCATCGATGCATTGCAGGTCGAAGTCCGCACAGCTCAGCGACTGAAGGACGAACTGGGGATCTAGCCAGGGCACTAAGAAGTCATGCTCCGCCGGGCCTTGTTTCCGGCAACTTGGCAACAGACGGTGCGCCGATCCGCTTTGCCTTATGTCGCGAGTTCGGTGGTGATTCTTTCGCTCAACTTGCCCAGATGGTGATGCAAATGGTCAAGGTAATCGGTCACTAAGAATCCAAGCGTGCAGCTTTCGTAGGGAGGAATGGTACACGGCGTTGGAAGCTTCGATGCGGGAATGTTTCGGATCATCACAGCGATCTGGCGGTTGTAGTGGTACCACAGTTCGACGAGTGATTCCCAGTCGCAGGCCCGGTAGTGGGCCGCTGCCACCCATTCATTCTGTTCGTACTTTGGGAACACCAATTCCGTTGTGTGCTGAGCACGAACGAAACGCTGGTGATTGTTGCACGCGGAATCGATGAGGTGTCCCACGACTTCCGAGAACGACCAGCGATCTGGCGAGGGTTTCAGATGTGCTGTCTGGGAGTCAAGCTCCAGCAACTTGCTGCGCCAGGTCTCGATGACTGTTTCGATTTCAGTCGCTGTTTCGTGGGGCGTCGGCATGAATTGGGACCGTGGAAAAAGGTGGTTTCGTGACACGGCAGTTTTGACGTAACCAGACGTAACCGGTGTCGCTAAGTTTGCATTATAGGCGTCGGAAATGGGTTGGCCATCCGGGCGCGCCTGGCTGCCGCTCGTCTTCAAAACGGCTCGAAGAGTCTGCGTCGGCAAACAATGTTTTGCCTGCGACATACGAGAAGGCGGCACGACAGATTTGCGAATGCGGTTTTGTGATGGACTTCGGTCGCGACCTCTTCTGTCTTGCCTAAGACGCTACTCGACTTGCTGCGATTTCCACTTTTCTATGACCGACGCCGCGTGGCTGTTTTCAGGATTCAGCTCGAGCGATTTCTTGTAGTTCAATATTCCCAGCTCTTGATCTCCTCGTTGCAGGTAGGCTTCGCCCAAACTGTCGAACGTGTTGAAGGCGTTCGGATAGAGGATCGTATTGATCCGGAAAATGTCGATCGCCTGATCAAGCTGCTGATGGTTCACGAGTTCGTAGCCGATCGAGTTCAGCCGTTCTTCCTGAACAGCCGGCACATTGGGGTCGGACTCCTTCATTTGAATGTAACCGGCCAGTGCTTTATCGAACTCGCCCTCTGCCAGCCATTCGGAAGGCAGCTTTTCGTCATCGGCGAGTCGCCGAGCGACGTCGTATTGGTTGGGACCATCGTCCCAGGGCCGCTGGAAGTGGATTCGGCTCTGGCCGGTTGCGGCATCGGTCGCATGGCGGATTAAAGATCTCATGCTATGGGTGGCGTAGGTGTCTTCACCGACGCGGTAGATGTTCTTAGGGTCATTCGCACCCGTGGCGATCTGTAACTGGTCATCGGTGTGAGAAATCGTCAGTAGGCTGCCGCTGTGATCGTAGCGGCCGACCAGTTTGGCAATATCTTGGTCGCTGAGCGAGAGCTTCTTGTATTCGGGTAGCGTGTAGTGATGCCACTCGAATGCGCGAGCGACCGAGTGAATGATCTCTTCCACGAAATCGGGATGGTTCGAGTTCGTAAGGACGACGACGCCATAGCCCCGATCGCGATGGAAGGTCGCCTCACTGGAAAAACCCTCGTTCCAACCGCCATGTCCGATGTAGATTTCACCGGCTCGGTCCTTAACACCGATTCCCAATCCAAATCCAGAATCGCCGATCGCTGTCATCATCTCTTGGGCCATGGCTTGCGATAAGAGGCGTTCGCTTTGTCCGTGATACGCGCGTTGCAATTCGATGAAAAACTGCGCCAGTTGGCTCGCCGTCGCATACAGTCCGGCCGGTGCCATTTCGGGATACGTGTGGCGTTTCCCGCTGACCAATGATCCGTCTGGCAGGTAACCGCTGGCCGCTTCGTCCGATCGATCGGTAGGCAGTGGCTGTTGGTAGGTGCAAAGGGACATTTCTAATGGCGCGAGCAACGTCTCGTTCATGATTTCGGGAAATGATTTCCCGGTTGCGTCGATCATCATCTGCTGCAGCACGCAATAGCCGCCTCCCGAATAGCGAAAGCTGCCACCGGGTACCTTGTCGACACGGGTCGCACCCGAATTCGCCGGTCGCTGGCCATCGAGCAGCTCGGTCAAGGATGGAACGTCGAGCCCCTCACCGTATCCAAGAAAGCCATGATTGGTAACGCCACCGGTATGGCTGACCAAGTGACGAAGTGTCACCTTCTTTTCCGCCGTAAATTCGTTGTCGGGTAGCTGCCAGCTAGTGAGCGAGTCGTTCACGTCGGCATCGAGTTCGAGTTGTCCCAGTTCAACCAGACGAAGAGCCGCGGCCGCCGATACCGGTTTGCTGATCGAAGCGCATTGGAAGAGCGTGTCGGTCGTCACGGGCTCGCCCGAGTCGCGATCTTTGACTCCGTACGCTTTGCTCCAGATGACCCGATTGTCTTTCACGACCGCCAGGGAGACGCCCGGCACGCCGTAATGTTCCATGCGATCTTGGATCGAGTCGAGTGGGTCGCCCTGGAAACGTGTCCCGAGTGTGAGCCCGGTTTCGACCTGTTCGATCAGTTGGTCTGTCGCAAGCGACGCGGTTCTCTCTTCGGCCGTCGCCATCGTCAAAGCACACAATGTCCAGATTGCGAGATAATACCGCATGAATCACCGTTTCCTTAGTTCAAGATAAATGTCGTTTTTTCCGGATTGTCTTGCCGGCCGGGGGCAGCGAGCTTCGCGCATCCGTTTCCCATAGTTACTCTCAGCGATGAGGCGACTTTCTTGCACGCGATCATCAATTTCTTCAATATTGGGTCGGTTCGATTGGCACAATGGTCGTCGAACGACTGTCAGGCTAGATTCTCCGAGGTATCCAATCTTTTGCCGCATGATAAAACCGAAGCTCCGTCGCCCGCTTTTTGCTCGCTCATCTTTCACTTGGTCAGCTCTCACATTTTGGAAAGAAAGACCGATGGTTTTGATTTCACATCGCTCCGCTTTATCACGGCCGGCCCGCCTGTCGGTACTGCTATTGATTTGCTTTAGTCTGGTCGGCAGCCGCCAGAGCCATGCGCAATTAGAACCGAGCGAAGCACTGGCGGCCAAGCTGGGTGAAATTTGCAAGAAGCACCGGGTACCGTCGCTCGCAGCTGCGGCGGTAAATAGGGACGGCTTGTTGGAGATTGCGATTGACGGAGTACGCAAGCAAGGAATGAAAGAGAGAGTTGAACTGTCGGATCGATTTCCGCTCGGTTCGAACACCAAGTCGATGACCGGGGTGATCGCGGCGGCGCTGGTAGAATCGGGAAAGATCGATTGGAAGACGACGATCAGCGAAGTCTGGCCGAAGGCGAGCAAGGACATTCATGAGGCGATGCGAGAGGTCACCTTGGACGACCTGTTGTCGCACCAAAGTGGACTGCCGGCCGATTTGGAGGGCCCCGCATGGGCCGGTTTTTTCAATGAACGACAATCGCCGGTGCTCGAGCGGCGGCGGCTAATGAAACTGGTTCTTTCCCAGGCTCCGTCAGAAACGCAAAACAAGTTTTCGTATTCAAATCTAGGGTACGCCGTTGCTTCGGCGATGCTGGAGACTCGCGCAAAGGAGCCGTTTGAGAAACTTGCGCAGAGGATTCTGTTCGATCCGTTGGAGATGAAATCGGCCGAGTTTCGTTCGATGAAGTCGGCAAAAAAAATGAAGCCGCCGTTTCTATGGGGGCACGACGCCCAAGGCAAACCGTTCGATCCGAGGATTGCCGGGGCCGAAAATCCGACCGTCTACGCAGCTTGTGGAACGGTGCATCTGTCCATCGAAGACTACGCAAAGTATGCGCAGTGGGTCATCAAGGCCGAACCGGCACCGATCTTAACTACGCAAGCAGCCTTGGAGCATTTGCGCGAGCCCTTAGTCGACCATGCTTCCCCCGGTGCCAGTTACGGCTGTGGTTGGATCCGATTTACTTCAGGATTTGGGACGACACTGCAGCATGCCGGCAGCAACACGAAGGCCTTTGCCCTGATCTGGGTTCTTCCCGATGCGAATCTGGCGGCATTTGCGTGCACAAATACGGGCGCTCCTCAAGCGATGGCAGCCTGCGATGAGGCGATTGGCCATTTGCTGCAGACTCATGGCAGTGCGAGCCCAAGGCAGGAATGAAGCGAAAAGGCGGTTCGACACGGGCTAAATGCGGCCGTGATCGGGGTCGGTTGGGTATGACACGGTCGGCTTAATCGACGTGATTTGATGAAAGTAGAGCATGGAATCGGGAACAGGGAGCCTGAAAATGCCTCCGAAGAGTGTGCTGAGAAGGGGAAAGAATCCTAAAAAAACAAGCATTATCCTTTAATCGCTACTCGGTTTCGACTAGGATCAGACGTAGCAGCAGTGCTAATTTCCAAGAGAATGTGACCAGTTTGCGAAGGAGTTTGTCTAATGAGTGAATCGCACAAATTGACTATGTGCGCGAGTAAGATCGCTGCAATGTTTCTTTCCGTGGCCCTTCTGGCCGCGACTCAGTCCAGTTTCGCTGGGACTGTGACCCTAGATTTTGAAGCGGGGATTGCTCCCTTTGTGGCCGATTCTGGCGGTACCGTTAGCTGGACTCAGGTGGATACCGATGGTGATGGCACCACCGATACAGGCGCTATGGAGGTGATGGCGAATGGTGGCTATGCAGGCAACGCGGCAAAATTCGAAGTAGCTACCAACCCGGCTTTCTTGGCCGAATTGAACAACGCGATCGCGAACGGTGGTTCCATTTCCTATGACGTTTACGTGATTGCGGACGAGGTCATGGCAACGGCGGTTCCTGGTTGGTTCGAATCTTATTTCGTCGTGCAAACGGGGACCAATGCTGGTGCCAGCCTTTATGATCAAAATGCAATCACAACGGGGCAGACGTTCCCGCTTGCGGCTGGTACCGTTTTTACTCAGACGGTGACCATGCCCATTGTTCCGAATGGCACTGCCACGAATGACGGAAACGGAAACACAATTTCCTCCGCAGCAGATTGGGGCAACATTTGGCTGGGATCAAACAACGATGGTGCGGGCATTGCATCTTTGAAGATGTATTTTGACAATGTCGTCGTTGAGTCGGTTCCGGAACCAAGTTCGGCAATGCTGCTTGGTTTCCTCGCTTTGGGCCTGGGGTTCCTGCGAGTTCGCTAGGCAAGAACTCGATTCGTTGATTAACAAATAGAATGCCGAGTCCAGCATGCTGGACTCGGCTTTTTTATCATTCCGCTTAATGCGTGCGCGGAACAGGGCGAGCGCTGCGATAACGTTACCCTTTTTTTCTCTCTACCTTGGGGCCGTTACCCCCAGGCTGCAAACGCATCGTCGATCATCGTGATCGGATCCGAATTGGACTCCGCCACGTCTCGCCTCCGCGATGGTTCGTTGTGAAAGGAGAAGAGGGGCGCTGCATTGTGCGGACCGAAATCTCTTCCCGAAGTGACTGAACGGCCGGTTCTGCCTCGATCGCGGGACGGATGTCGAGCCCGCCCTTTTTTCTGAAATATTTCTCAACTGGCGTAACAGCCGCCCCGGCGGCGCAATAGAGAGGCAACGTGTCCCCGATCCATCTGCCCCAACCCGCCAGAGATACCTGTCATGCGCCGCCCCGTTTCAGAAGAAAATTACCTGCAATTCCACAGCGAACAGCTCGAATCTCGCCAGCTGCTGGCCGGCAATGTAAACGTCGTGGCACGGCACGGCGACGTAACGGTTACGGGCGACCATAGCGCGAACGACATCCTGATCTACGATGCCCCAGGAGACACGATTTACGTGGTGGGCCGAAATGCGACGAGCATCAACGGTGGCTCTTTCGCTCAGGTGACGCTTCTCGATGATTTGAAAATCAATCTGAAACACGGCAACAACCGGATCGAGCTGGGTTTGGATTTGGGCACCTTTCTCCATGTGAACGATGACCTCATTATTCGTACCGGACACGGATCAGATTCTTTGGTGACGAATAACCTCTTCGTCGGAGATGATTTGCGAGTCTCCCTTGGTGGCGGGACCAATTCAGTCACGGACGGATTCGCAGGCTTCAACTACTACACGGTCGGCGACGATGCTCGTATCACGTCCGGCGGCCAACTGGGCGTGGATATCGATTGGACTGTCGTCGGCGACTTGAGCATTTCGTCTGGTCACCAGGACGATTCCATTATTTTTCGAGGTAGCGTGTTCGACGATCTTTCGATCTCATCGCGGGGTGGAAACGACTATGTCGGAATTGGCAACGGGCACATCTACGACGACTTGAGGATCTCAACAAGTGGCGGCGATGACTATGTCGTATTTTCAGATTCAACGGTTGGCGACAACTTTCGTGTGTCCATGAGTCATGGTTTCGACACCGCCTACATTGTGGGTGTCTTTGCGCAGATGTCGGGCGTTGAGGTATTGCTGTAGGGGCACGCCGGCTGAGCGGCGAATGCAAGAACCGATCGTGTAGAATGCGGGATTCGATTCTGGAACCATCCGAACGGAACGCGATGGGAGCGTGACGTCCGTGGCTAGATCCGTGGTAAAAAAAGGCAGCGACCAGTGGAGCCTACTCAACCTGAAGCGAGTCGCTTGAGTCGCATCGATACTCCATGGAGTATTGTTCGCCAAGCGCACGGAACCGTCGAAGCGGCCACGGCGGCGCAGCGACAGTTGCTGGACCGTTACGGTGGAGCGATCCGTCGATACTTGTTGGCTGCGCTACGAGATCGGGAAGCGGCCGACGAGCTGTTTCAAGAATTCGCATTGAAATTCGTTCAGGGTGATTTCAAACAGGTTGATCCTGAATTCGGTCGGTTTCGCTCCTTCGTGAAGACCGTTCTTTATCGAATGGTGGCGCTCCATTTTCGTAAGAAAGGGACACGCAAAGAGCACAATGTGTCTCAGCTCGTGGAACAGGATTTCGAATCGGAAACGCCCAGCGTCGCTTTCGAGAGACGATTCATCGATTCGTGGCGAGATGACTTGTTGGAGAAAACGTGGGAAGCGCTGGCCGCATATGAAACGGGTGGCGGTGCCCCATACCACACGGTGTTACGTCTACGCATTGAAAATGCAGCTCTCCGTACGGCCGAACTAGCAGTCATCCTTAGCGACAAACTCGAAAAGGAAGTTTCGGCCGGTGCGGGCCGAGTGCTTGTGCACCGTGCTCGTGAGAAATTCGCTTTCCTGTTGATCGAAATGATTGCTGCGTCACTGGAAGACGCAACCGACGAAGCGATCGAGGCAGAATTGATCGACTTGCAGCTGATCGATTATTGCCGCGACGCTTTGGAGGCTCACAAGAAGAAAGGCCCGAGCGGAACGGGTTCTCCGTGACCGGCGAAAGTAGGATTATGTTGAACGCAGACGAAAAACAAGCATCCGTCAAACAAATCGGCGCCGCGCTCGTCGCTGCTTGGGAATCAGGACAGCGGCAACCGGTTGAGTATTTCATGGATGGCCTGACCGCTTTCAGTCGACTCTCCTGCCATGCCCAGCACGAGGCCCTAATCCGGCTGATCCATCTGGAAGTAGAATTGGCACGAAAATCGGGTCAGTCACCGACGCTCGAAGAAATGCAAATGCGATTCCCGTCCGTCGACTCGGAGACACTCGTCGAATTGCTCACACTGCCGTCGTTGCCACCGCGAAAGTTAGAGCCGTTGACCAACTTCGGATCGAAGAGGGCCAAGCAGGCGTGCGATGACCTGGCTTAAGTCAGGCTGTCCACGGGTGCCGTTTGGTTCGGGTGCGGATGACAGGGGTTGCCGCCCCACAGTGCTCGCTGTCACTCGCGATGATTTATAGCGTTGGATCGATCGTCAGCTGCGCGGCTGCTTCGCCGTCATGTCGTCTTGATGAAAGACGGACGAGAGACAGACCCATCGTGCTGCGGTAGCGCGTCACGTAGCCGAGTCTGCCCCAGACTCGGGCGGTCGCAAGACCGCGTTTCCAGCAGCGTCGTCAGAAGGGCGTGGTCCCTGGAAAACTCATCCGACGCACCAGCCGATCCGCGCTACTGATCTGCCGGTTCTGTTTCGCCAACCAACGAATCGCCTTGTAACTTCGACGTCGCAGCAGCTGCTTGAGGTTGCTCATGCTGGTTCAGCTTGTTGAGCTCGCTCGTCCAACGGTCGACGTTCGCTGGATCGTCGTTCGATTGAGCCAAATTCAGTAAGCCTTGCAAGGCTTGCGTTAGCACCTTTGGGCGATCGACCGGTGGGATCAATTCGACACGTTTCAAAAGCCCTTCGTAGCCCTGATTCAGCAGAGTGGCTGCTGGCCCTGGTTGTTTATGCTTCAGCAATATCCGGCCAAGAAGTGATTGTGCATGGAAGGTATGCCAATCGTCGGGGTGCTCTTCTGTCCAGAGTTTGAGACACTGCTCTGCCGTGGCGTTCGCTTCCGTGAATCGGCCTGTTTCTGCGTAAACATCACCAACTTCAAGCATGAGTTCGAGAGTCAGGACATGCTCGGCACCATACGACGACTGCATCAGGGGCAGCGCTTGCTCGTAAAGTTCTCGTGACCTATCGACTTGACCAGACCGGCGATAGGCATTCGCCAGATTGGCTTGGAAAGTCGCCGTTCTCGGATGACGGTTACCGAAAACGGCCACCTGCAATTCCAGCGTCTTTTCCAATTGCGAGATGGCTTCATCATATCTCTCCAGCACCGTCAAACACCGCCCTAACCCGTCCATTCCCAACAATGTTGTCACGTGCTTCTCTCCCAGTTTGTGCTGGGTCAGTCGGAGGATTTCCTCACGTAAGGGCAATGCTTCCGCCGACCGTCCGACATGATCGTAGCAGTCGGCCAGGGAGTGTGTGGCGATGATCGTGTCGGGGTGGGTAGCGCCGAGGACCGTCCTTCGCTGCTGGAGGACTTGTTCACTGAGCGCGACCGATTCGTCCCATCGGCTGACCCACATGTAGATGGTGGCCAACGTCGCCATGGCAGAGAGCGTCGCCGGGTGTTTTTCTCCCAGTGAGACTCGGGATTGCTGCCATGCCTCTTCATACAGCGGCAGTGCTTCATCGATTTGACCTAGACGATGGTGGGCCATCGCGAGGCTTCGTAGCGATCCAAGCGTGTTCGGATGCGACTTGCCGAGATGGGCCTTGCGGTGTTCGTAGACCGTCTTCGAAGTTGCCAGCGATTCTGTAAATCGGCCGAGTTCACCATAAGCTGCGGCCAGATTGTTCATCATAGTGATCGTATCTTCGTGATTTTCTCCGCGGACTTTTTTCACCAGATCGATAAGCTCTTCGACAACGGCCGTGGCTGCTTCCACTTCGCCCAGTTGGTAAAAGCAGGTCGACAGGTCCCACAGCAGCTCGATTCGCCCTTCGTCATCCAAATCGGATTCGGCGAGGCTGTTTTTGGCGTTGAACAATACCTCTTTGGCCGTCATCGTTGCATTGGCGCTGCCGGTCGGATTGACCGATTGGAAGGAGCCGGCGAGTATCGCCAGGATGTCTTCAGCGCGCTTTGCAGCCACTAACGCCTCTGTTTTGGAAGCTTCTGATTCGTCGCGGGCTCGATCTGCCTTCACCGCGAACAACGTTGTGCCGACGATTCCGGCAGTCAAAAGTGCCATGAACAATGCGATGGTTCCCACCAGCGTTCGGTTCTTACGGACGAACTTGCGCAGCCGGTAACCTGCGGTCGGCGGACGAGCTACGACCGCTTCGCCGGCCAAGTAGCGGCGAATATCGTCGGCCAGATCATTGGGCGTTGCATACCGTCGGGTGCGATCTTTCTCAATCGCCTTCATGATGATCCAGTCCAGATCGCCTTTGAGGAGTTGTTGAAGTTTGGCTGGCGGAATGCGCCGCTGTTCGCTGATCGACGAGAGACGATCGGCGGAGAGATTCAAACGTTGACTTGGTCGCTCGGGTTCTTTTTCGCGGACGATTTCCAGCAGTTGCAAGATCGCATTCTGGCTCATCGTATCTTCATCGAGCGGCGTGCTGCCAGCCATCAATTCGTAGAGCATGACGCCGAGTGAATAAATGTCACTGCGAGTATCGACGTCGATGGCATCGGTACGAGCCTGTTCAGGGCTCATGTACTGGACGGTTCCGACCACCTGACCAAATTCGGTGAAGATGGTTTTGTCGGTGAGCTTCGTCTGGTGTTGCAACGCTTTGGCGAGGCCAAAGTCGATCACTTTGGCCACGGGATGCTGGTCGCCAGCTTGGACCAAGACGTTGGACGGCTTTAGGTCGCGATGGATGATCCCCTTTTGATGCGCGTGTTGGATCGCATCGCAGATCGGGAGGAATAATTCCAGGCGTTCCTGGGGCGTCAGTTTATGGCGGTCACAATATTTGGCAATCGATTCGCCTTGCACGAATTCCATGACGAAATAGGGGGTACCGCTGTCGGCGTTGCCGGCGTCCAGTACCTTTGCGATGTGGGGATGGTCCATCATCGACAGTGCCTGGCGTTCGGCTTCGAATCGTGCGATGACTTGTTCGTCAACGCGTCCGGTCTTGATGAGCTTAACGGCGACGCGTCGGCGAACCGGTTTCTCTTGCTCGGCGAGCCACACCGTTCCCATACCACCGACGCCGATTTCCTGCAGCAATCTGTAGGGGCCGATCTGCCGAGCCGATTCGGCCAGCAGCGCGTCGAAAGCGGCCGCCGCGCCAGAGGTGGCGTCGGTGTGTTGAAGAGAATTGTCCTTTCGGTGTGAGTCAGACATGAGCCTATCTTACCACGCAAGCAGTCGTGGGAATGCTGGAGTGAGTTTCAAATTCACGTCTGGATGTTGGTAAGGTGGGCTTTTGGACCGAATGCGTTTGTCTGCGGCTGAAGCCGGTGCTACGAACAACCGAAGTGAATGGAGCAAACTGCAGGAGATGCCCCTTCGCTCCAGAGGGCGTTGTCGGAATAATGGCCGCAGATTGGTCATGTCCGGTTTTACAAATTGCTACGCTGTAGAACACTGCCGTTCGGAGTGCTGCATGCTGGCCTGTTGCGAAAGATTCTGTCTTGTTTGGTTGGTGGAAAAGTCGCGCGAGAAGGAAATTGATCGCTCAACCCTTCCCTCGCCCCTGGCAAGAGTTGCTGCATGAGCGGATGTGGCAATATCGTGAATTGAGCGTGGCCGAGCGCGACAAACTACACCAGTGCACGAAAGTCATGTTTCAGGAGAAGTACTGGGAGGGGTGCGATGGGTTGCGGGTGACGGAGGCGATGCGTGTCACCATTGCGGGCCATGCGAGTCTGATGCTGCTGGGGACCGATGGTTACTATTTTGACGGCGTGCGATCGATCCTTGTTTATCCGCATGCGTTTCATCGCAAAACGACCGACGGAACCGTCGTTGTCGAAGCGGAAGAGCGGGCCGGCGAAGCTTGGCCGGATGGGACGACGATTTTATCGTGGGAAGACGTGATCGCGATCGATCCTGGGACGGACTACAACATCGTTGTCCATGAATTTGCTCACCATCTTGACGGACTCGATGGCGAAGTCGGAGGAACTCCCCCTTTTGATCATCCGG
The DNA here is from genome assembly GCA_964480915.1 of uncultured Pirellulaceae bacterium. Classification (GTDB taxonomy): domain Bacteria; phylum Planctomycetota; class Planctomycetia; order Pirellulales; family Pirellulaceae; genus CAWGCE01. Next base: position 114,402 of record CAYZRS010000003.1, read on the forward strand.
CCGACCGGGAGCGGTGGAAGGAAGTCTTGGAATTGGAATTTCATGACCTTTGTAGTGCCGCGGCCCAGGGCCGCTGGACCGTGCTGCGACATTACGGCGCGAAGAATCGGGCCGAGTTCTTTGCGGTGGCCAGCGAGTGTTTCTTCCAAACACCGGTGCGGCTGCGGCAGACGCACAGCGAGCTGTACGAACTCTTACGACGTTTCTATCGAATCGAACCGATCGACTGGGCTCAATGATCGATTCAAGTCGTCCCCGGAACGTTGTTGGGCACTATTCGGAATGGAAAACGGTCGCTGATTGGCACAATCGTGTGGCGAGCTGCATCGCTTCCAGAAGGTTAGTCGCTTGCGCTTGGTTCTTCCCGGCAATGTCGAATGCGGTGCCATGGTCGACCGACGTTCGAATGATCGGCAATCCCAACGTCACGTTCACCGTGTGTTCGAAATCGAGCAGCTTCATTGGAGCGTGCCCTTGATCGTGATACATGGCGACGATGAGGTCGTAGCGGTCCTGTGTCGCCAAGTAAAATAACGTGTCGGCGGGGAGCGGCCCTTCGCAGGCGATGCCCTGCTCTTTCGCCATGGTGATCGCCGGTGAGATGAACTCGGTCTCCTCCGTGCCGAACATGCCGTTTTCGCCGGCGTGTGGATTGAGCCCACAAACCGCGATGCGTGGCCTGGGCAGGCCCAAGCGAACCATCGCTTCGTAACCGATCCGAATCGTTTCGGCGATCCGATTGGTCGACAACTTGGTCGCCTCGACAAGGCTCACATGGGTCGAAACATGGACGACGCTGATCTTCTTATTGAAAAGCATCAGCCGGGGCTCTTGATCGCCGCAAAGGGCGGCGATGTACTCGGTGTGGCCCATGAAATCGGGCATGTGGTTCAGCGAGACCGATTCCTTGCAGATGGGAGCCGTGACCATCGCGTCGACCGATCCGTCGATGCACAGCTCGGCCGCCGTCTTCACATACTGAATTGCGGCGGCTCCGCAGGCGGCGCTTACCTTGCCGACCACGTGGTCGCTCTTAGAGAACTGAGCGGCATCGAGCAGAGCGATTCGCCCCGTTTTCACTTGCGAGATCGCCGAGATCACATCGCATTCAGAAAAATCCCAGCCGTATCGATGCGCCTCCTGCTCGACGAGCCACGCATCCCCGACGATCACCCACCGCGCCGCCTGGCGCAATTTGCCGGTCGCCATCGCTTTGCAGACGACCTCTGGCCCGACGCCGGCCGGGTCGCCCAGCGAAATCGCGATCGTTGGCAATGGAGTCGTGGGGCTCATGCGTTGGTCACACCGCCCGAAGCGGCTCGTCATCTTGCTCGATCCGTAGCTCGCACCATCGCGAACTCCCAGTTACTTTTCGTCGGCCTTTTGCTTCGACTCGTCATCCTCTTTCTTGCGATAGTCTTTGGGCTCGTAATCCTCCTTGCAATGACGATCGAGCCAGTCAAAGAAAACGCGATGCCAGAGGACTCCGTTTTGCGGACCCATCACCCAATGACCTTCGTCAGGATAATAGAGGAAGCGAGACGGGACACCTTGCACTTGAGCCGCCGTGAATGCCTCCATGCCTTGCGTCACAGGGACGCGGAAATCTTTTTGCCCATGGATCACAAGAAGCGGAGTCTTCCAGTTACCGACAAAACGATGTGGCGAGAACTGATCGTATTCCTTCTTGATCTCGTCGCTCTTCCAATACGGTCCGCCCATGTCCCAATTCACAAAGAACAATTCTTCGGTCGAGCCGTACATGGACTCCAAATTGAAAACACCACAATGAGCGATCATGCTGCAAAAGCGATCTTGATGGTTGCCCATCATCCAATAGGCCGAATAACCACCAAAGCTGGCTCCAATCCCGCCGACTCGATCCTTATCAATGTACGACTCGGTCAGCATGTCGTCCGTTGCTGACAACAAGTCTTGCATGGCTTGTCCGCCCCAGTCGCCGCTGATTTGGTCATTCCATTCGCGGCCGAAACCTGGCAGGCCGCGTCGATTCGGGGCGACGATGACGTAATCGTTCGCAGCCATCAGGTGGAAATTCCAACGATAGGAAAACCATTGGCCAATTTGCCCCTGCGGACCACCTTGGAAGTAGGTGAGCATGGGGTACTTCTTGGACGAGTCGAAATTGGGCGGGTAGATGACCCAGCAATGAATCTTCTTTCCGTCGGTGGCTTCGACCCAGCGTTCTTCGACTTTTGGCAACTCCAGGTGCTCGTAAATCTCGCCGTTGACGTCGGTGATCGTTGTGGTTTGACCATCGGCGAGCGTCATGATCGCCAACTCGGCCGGCCGTTCCATGTTCGTGAAAGCGACGAGTGCTCGTTTGCCGTCCGGGAAAAGTGATTTGAGGCTCCAGTTAAAGCGACCCTTGCTGATCTGAGCCGCTGTGCCGCCTTGGCGATCGATACTGAAGATCTGGTTCGTGCCCCGATGCTCGGAAACGAAAACGAGCGACGAGCTATCCGGAGCCCACTCGCTGCCATGCGTCGTTTGATCGAGCCCTTTCGTCGCTTCGGTGATTTTGCCGGTCATCATGTCATAGAGCATAATGCGGTTTCGATCGGCTTCGAAACCGGGCCGTTCCATCGAGTGAAACGCCAGGTATTTTCCATCTGGCGAGAAGACGGGATCGTTGTCGTAACCTTCCATGCCTTCCGTGATGTTCTTTGCTTCCTCTGCTTCGCCGATCGTTTTGAGGTAGACGTTGCTGTCGGTCGTTTCGGCCCAACGGTCGCTGATCTTCATCGTGTAGGCCATCTGCTTGCCGTCAGCCGACCAGTTGAATTGCTCGCTGCCCCCGAACGGTGGTACGGGACAATCGACTTTCATTTCGGCCATCAGATCGGTCGCTTCGCCCGCTTTGCCGTTTTCGCCAATCGGGGCGACGTGGAGGTGGGTGTACTTATAGTCGTGCCACGCATTCCAGTGACGATACATGAGCGAATCGATGATCCGCGCGTCGGCTTCGGGTAAGTCTCCGTAAAGTTCGTTGACGTCATCGTCGAGTTTGATGTCGGCGGTGTACGCGATGTGGGTTCCGGTGGGAGAGACTTTGAGATTTCCCAGCCCCTCTTCCGCTGCGGTCAGTTTCAGGACGCCGCCATCGGTTGGGTTCAGCGAGTAGGCCTGCGTCTTTTCATCTTCGCCGCCGTCGCCCGATTTGCCGGTGAAGAAGAGACGTTCGCCAAATGCCGACTTGCCGAATTGCACGTTGCCCAACGAAGACCAACCACTCAATAGCTCACGCGCTGTTTGGGCATTCACGTCGTAAACGAACAGCGTCGATTTGCCTTTATTTTCTTTCAGGTCGTATTTGCGAACGGCATAGGCGACCAGCGATCCGTCAGCTGAAAGAGCCGTATCGCCCAGTCGATTCAATTTCCAAAGCAGCTCGGGCGTCATAAGCTTCACGGGCTCTTCCTCATTCGCTTGGGTTGGGCTTCCGAGAATCGACGTGGCAATCACGATCAGCAGAGTGGCAAAAATGGTGCGATGCACGGGGGATACTCCAAAAGGCGGGAAAGTGACTCAAGGATTCCCGAAGGAATCGTGGGATATCAGACGCGTTGTCCTGGCTCGAAACGGCAAGTTGGTGGCCGCCCCAGCCGGCTGGTTCTTCCGGTGACGCGGACGAATCGCGGCAGCCGTGGGGCGGTTATTGTACACGGTTTTGCGTCAGATCTGCAGACGCAAGATGACAATCCTGTGGGCAGGGAACGCAGGGCCTACTAGAATGGAAGCCGGACAGGATTGGAAATTCTGTGGCACTGTCGATGATGCAGCAACGTTGGCGGCGGTGGAATGTGGGTCAATTCAGAAGCGTCTAAATCGTCTCAGCCGTCTAAACCGTCTACATCGCGATAAGCCAGTGCGTTATTCGAACCCGTCGATCCGATCGTTCCTGTTGTCTGTTGGGGCCGGAATTCTCTGTCTTGTCTGCGTGCCCGGCACCGTCGACGCGCAGTGGTTCAATGACTACAAGGATCTAAATGCCATTTATGGGCGTCTTGATACGTTCGCGGCCGATCATAGTTCGTTAGTGACACCCATCAACATTGGGCAGAGCTTTGAAGGGCGTGACATCCGCGGGATTCGCATCGCTGGCACAAACCCAACCCGCGCCAATCGACCCGCGATTCTACTGAACAGCTTGGTGCACGCCCGCGAATGGGCGACCGGCATGACGACGATGTATGCGGCCGACCAACTGCTGAACAACTATGCCACCGATCCGGCGATTCAAAATTTGCTCGATGAAGTGGAAGTGATCGTCATTCCGGTCGTGAATCCCGATGGCTACGAATACACCTGGACCGACAATCGGCTCTGGCGCAAAAATCGTCGTCCCCATGGGTTTTCTGGTGAATTTGGAGTCGATCTCAATCGCAATTGGGGTGTTGGCTGGGGTTCGGACGACGGTTCTTCGAGCGATCCGAGCAGCGATGTTTATCGCGGCACGGCTGCTTTTTCGGAACCCGAGACGGCTGCGATGCGGGATTTTTATGTGGCGAATCCCCAGATCGTGAGCAACATCGATTTCCATATGTATTCGCAACTGATTCTCTATCCGAATGGTTACACGACCGCCTTGCCGGCCGATTATGACCTGTTGAGTTCGATGGCCGATGAAATGGCCGCGGCGATTGAATCGGTGCATGGCGAGATCTATGTGCCTCAGGCGGCGATTGATCTCTACCCGGCCAGTGGTGTGAGTATTGACTGGACGTATGGCGATCAAGGCGTTTATTCGTGGACAGTCGAGTTGCGGCCCGAATCGTTTTTTCCTGGTTTCGAATTGCCTCCAGAAGAGATTGTGCCAGCAGCAGAAGAGAATTTCGCGGCTTTCTTGAGTATGGCAGAAAACACGATCGCGATCGCGCGTGGCGATTTCGATCTGGACGGCAGTTACACCTGTGCTGATGCCGATGCGCTCGTCGCCGCGATTCAGAATGGCTCTCACCAATATCAATTTGATCTAACCGGGGATGGCTCGCTTGATAACGCCGACATGTTGCAGTGGATTTCCAATGGCGAGTTTCTGCCTGGAGATGCCGATTTGGACGGCGAAGTGAATGGGAATGACTTTCTCACATGGAACGCCCACAAGTTCCAATCGGTCGATTCGTGGTGCGATGGCGATTTCAATACGGATGGGTTTGTCGACGGCCAGGATTTTCTCGTCTGGAACGCCTTCAAATTTCAGTCGGCCGATGTTTCAGCGGTCCCGGAACCGGCTGGAATGATCGCCGGGTGCTGCCTAGGACTCCTGTGCCTCCGCCGACGGTCGTGAAGAGGGCCTGCCGCGTTCCGAAGGGCGGCTGAAAGCTGCGGCTGCGAACCGCGGCGCTGCGGAGCGGCGATTGTAGCGCTACAGATCTGTGTGAATTCTGTGCAATTGAGGTTGTGGCAGAAGCGGGCAGGAAGTGTAGAATTCGAGCAGTGACCTGGGCCGCGATGGCTCTTCCCGTCACGATCTGACCGAGCGGCAGCGCGACTAGTTCTTGGTGAACTGGTGGCGGTCCATGTTCAAGCTGCAGGCGGACCTTTCCAAGCATTCAACTGGAGTTTTTCTCTATGTCGTTTCGAATATTGTTCACTATCGGAATTCTAGCGTGGCTAAGCAGCACTGCTTGGGCAGATAAGTCGGGTCTTGATAAAACGACGTTCGACAATGCGATTCGCGTCCAAGACGATCTGTACCGCGCAGTGAACGGCCGCTGGCTGGACGACACAGAGATCCCGTCTGACAAATCGAACTATGGATCGTTCACAGTCCTCGCCGACCAGTCGCAAGAGCGGATTCGGAAGATCATTGAAGCGGCGGCGGCCCAGTCCAACGAGAAAGGGACCGACGCGCAAAAGGTCGGCGATCTCTACAAGAGCTTCATGGATGAAGCCAAGGCAGAAGAGCTGGGAATCGGGCCTATCGAGGAAGACCTTGCTCGGATTGATGCCCTGTCGACTCACGAGGAAATCGCTGAGTACTTTGGATACGCCCAAACGATTGGCGTGCAGACTCCGGTAGGGATGTTTGTGACTCAAGACGATAAGGACTCGACGCGATACATCGTCGCGGTGGTGCAAAGCGGCACTTCGCTTCCGGATCGGGACTATTACCTGGAAGAAGACGAGCGGCACACTCAGGCGCAGAATGCGCTCAAGAGTTATATCGTTGAATTATTCACGCTGGCCGATCGGCCCGCAGGCAATGTGGCTGAAGAGATTTACGCTTTGGAGGCAAAGCTGGCCGAGGCGCAGTGGCCTCGCGTAAAAATGCGAAACGCCGACGAACGATACAACCTGTTCAGTTTTGAGGAAGTGTGTGGGTCGTCGCCGAATATGAAACCAGCCAAGTTCTTTGCGGCTGCGAAGGTGCCGGCGCCTGGCGACATTAATGTGATGACGCCCAGCTACTTCGAGGCGCTCGAAAAAATCATCGTCGCGACGCCGGTCGAAACTTGGAAAAACTACCTGCGGTTCAACGCCATCGATGCGGCGGCTCCGTTTCTTTCCAAAGCATTCGTGGACGCTCACTTTAATTTCCATAGCAAGGAACTGGCAGGCGTTCCCGAGCAGAAGCCGCGATGGAAACGTGGTGTCGAGTTGGTCGCGGGTGGTGGCGCTGGCGATTTTGGCGCGCTGGGAGAGGTCGTCGGCAAGTTGTACGTCGACGAGTACTTCAAGCCGGATGCGAAAGCTCGCATGCAAGGTTTGGTCGATAACTTGCTGAAAGCGTACGAAATCAGCATCAACGATCTGACGTGGATGACCGACGCAACGAAAGCGAAAGCGCAGGAGAAGCTGAGCAAATTCACGACGAAGATTGGTTACCCCGACAAGTGGCGGGACTACTCAAAATTGGAAATCGATCCTAATGATCTGGTCGGAAACGCGAAACGGTCGTCAGCGGTCGAGTATGGTCGCATGATCGACAAACTGGGCAAGCCGATCGATCGCGACGAATGGGGCATGACTCCGCATACGGTGAACGCCTATTACAATCCGGGCAAGAACGAGATCGTCTTTCCGGCCGCCATTTTGCAGCCACCCTTCTTTAACATGGAATCCGACGACGCGGTCAACTACGGCGGGATTGGTGCGGTGATTGGTCACGAAATCAGCCATGGCTTTGATGATCAAGGAAGCAAATACGATGGCGACGGGAACCTGAAAAACTGGTGGTCGGCCAAAGATCGCGATGAGTTTAAGAAGCTTACGCAACGATTGATCGATCAGTACAACGAATACCAACCGTTGCCAGGGAAAACGGTCAACGGAGCATTCACGCTTGGCGAAAATATCGCCGACCTGTCCGGTCTGGCGATTTCATACAAGGCGTACAAGATATCGCTCGGCGGCAGCGATGCACCGGTGATTGATGATTGGACCGGCGACCAACGATTTTTCATGGGTTGGAGCCAAGTGTGGCGTCGCAAATACCGCGATGCGGAGATGATCAAGCGGTTGAAGACCGATCCGCATGCTCCCTCTTGGTACCGTGCGAATGGTCCCGTCATCAACATCGACGCGTTCTATTCCGCCTTCGATGTAAAACCGGAAGATGCGCTGTATCGTGCTCCCGAGGAACGTATCTACATCTGGTAGATCGTCAGCGAAGTGTGTGTAGCAGCGATCGTCGAAAAGCAATTGTGATGGAGGAAGGTGGACGATGTCGACAGTGGTACCGTGGCGGTATACAGCGAGCGATTTGGATCAACTAAGTCCGTTTGGATCGGTGCTGGCAGATCGCATGCCAGTGGCGCGATTTGAGGGTGGGGCTTGGTCCCAGCCGGAGATGATCTCCATGGATGACTTTCAATTGCATCCAGGGGCGCATGCGTTGCATTATGGGAGTTCTTGCTTTGAAGGGTTGAAAGCGTATCGCTGGGAAGACGATTCGATCGCGCTGTTTCGTGGTGATCGTCACGCGCGACGGATGGGTGAAAGCGCGGCTCAGTTGATGTTACCGATTCCGGAGCCCGCGATGCTCGAGCCGATGTTCGTGCAAGCGGTGCGAGAATCGGCGGCCTGGATTCCACCCGATCCAGGATCGCTATACTTGCGTCCGGTGCTTTTGGGGACCGATCCAAATATCGGAGCCGCTGGTCGGCCGTCCGCTTCTGCGGTCCTGTATGTGATGACATCGCCTGTCGGCGATTACTTTGCAGGTGGCGAGCGTGCCTTGCGATTGCTCATCGAAGACAAACAACCACGCACGACGCCTCAGTTTGGAAAAGTCAAAACGGGTGCGAACTACGCTTCGGCGCTGGTGCCGACAATGGCGGCGCGCTCCAAGTATCAGGCGGATCAGATTCTGTTCTGCCCGGGGGGCGATGTTCAAGAGGCGGGTGCTGCTAATTTTATCTTGATTGATGAGCAACGTTTGGTCACCAAACCGCTCTGCAAAAGCTTCTTGCACGGCGTGACCCGAGATAGCGTGTTGACGATCGCCGGTGAGTTGGGCCTCGAAGTCGAGGAACGCGATTTCACGGTGGACGAATTGCTGGAATGGACCCAGCATGGCGAAGCAGCTCTGACGGGGACCGCCGCGGTGCTCACTGGTGTGGGAACGCTCATCCACGATGACCAAGAATTTCAGCTGCTGGATGGCGAAACGGGACCACAGGCGAAACGGCTCCGTACTGCGCTCGTCGATATTCAGCGTGGAAGAGCGGCCGATTCGCATGGTTGGATAAGGAAGATCGACTGACCCATCGGGCGGAACACTGCGAGCGGTGGTATCTTCGTTCGATTGGCCTGCTTTTCCTAGAATTCTCTTGGCTGGCTGCCTAGACTGGAAGTTTGGTTTTCTTCCGGCGGAGTAGATTCTATGCAGGTTACGAAGGCAGTGATCACTGCCGCTAGTCCGTCTCAGCACGGACTACCTCTTCAACATTTGGTCGATCGACACGGAACGCACAAGACGGCGTTGCAAATGACGGTCGAGGAAGCGGTCGACGCGGGGGTGGAGCAGATTGGAATCGTGATCCGGCCCGGAGATGCAGAAGCATACGGGCAAGCGGTTGGCGAGCATCGATCGCGCATTACGTTTGTTGAACAGGACAATCCGCGTGGTTACGGCGACGCGATCTTGCGAGCACGCGACTTTGTAGCAGGTGAGCCGTTCTTGCATCTGGTGGGCGATCACCTTTACATCAGCGATGCGGCCAACAGCTGCGCAAAGCAATTGGTCGACATCGCCATGAATGAAAAATGTGCCGTGTCGGCGGTCCAGCCGACTCGAGAAAACAAATTGCCCTACTTTGGCACCGTCGGAGCCAACCGTATCGCTGGCCGGCATGACCTGTTTCAAATCGAGCGGATGATCGAAAAGCCGACGCCGACTCAGGCCGAACAGGACCTCGTTGTGGCCGGCTTGCGTTCTGGTTACTACCTGTGCCTATTTGGAATGCACGTCCTCACTCCGGCCGTGATGGATGTTCTGTACGAGCTACTCCAAGCGAATCGAAACGGAACGTCCGTGACGCTGACCGACGCGTTGACGTTGCTGGCGCAGCGAGAACGCATGCTCGCCTATGAAACGGACGGACGCCGCTTCAACATTGGCGAGAAATACGGACTGCTGGTGGCTCAGTTGGCCGTCGCATTGACCGGTGGAGACCGGGATGAAATCCTGACGGAACTCGTAGAGCTGTTGGCGAGTCAGCCTTCCCCAGCCGCCATTCGGTAAAGCTCCCCAACAAAAAATGACAACGTGCCATCGGACGTGAACCCACCACCATGTCGAAGACTGAATGCAAAAAAACGACGCCGACGAGGGAAAGTCGGCTGATTTCGATGATCACCTCCGAGCAGGAAGCGATCCGTAATCAATCACTCGATTCGGTGTGCAGCGGCGCAACGCTCGAGGAGCTGCTGGCGGAATGTGAGTGCTTGCAGCGATTCTGGCCTCAAGCGAAGAATCTTTACCAGCGTGTTCGCGCGTTGTTCTTTTTGTCAGCGATACATCGCTATTTCATTCCGCGCCATTTGGGGCCGAGTTATACCGCGCTTGTTCCCTTCGATGCGTACCAGCAACTTCTGGGACGGCGCTATGTTGAGGCGACCGACCGTCTGCTGGCCGAGCAACGGGGGCGGGGTTGCAGCGAGGGACTGAGTAGCGCGTTGGCCGAAGCGTATCACGGACTTGGATTCCAAACGTTAGCCAACCAAGTACGCCGCAGTGTCCGTACGGTGCGAGGAAATCAGTGGATGTTTCGCGTCGGGCATCCGGCCGATCATCCAATTCGAATTCAGTCTCAATTGACGGAACGAGACGAGCTGACGGGCGCCTTTCCTTTGATCGCGGAAAAGACGGCGGTGCGGATGGACTTTTCGCACAGCGGTTGGAGCGACATTTTCTTTCTCGGCATGGATTTTCCTGACGGGGCACGCGTCATCAATGCCTCGATTGACCTTGGAGTTCATGGGCGAGATCCGCGTCCGGTGCCACCGATTGAAACCTATCTGCGTGTGATCGATGAACCGGTGATTCGTCTGACGAGCGTCGATCTGGGAGTGACGGCCGATGTCACCACGATTCCTGCCATGTTTGATTTTGGGCGAGATTATCTCGGCCTCATCAAAGCGGCCGTCATTGCGGCCGGGATTGTGCCGGCCGGATTGGAGGGTTGCGAGCACGGAATCGAAGAAGTCTTGGCTCGGATGGTCGGCCCAGGCCTGGGTTTAGAAATCGTCAGCAAAGTCAACGACATCCCGAAGGGGTCACGGTTGGCGGTATCTACGAATCTACTGGGTTCACTCATCTCGATTTGCATGCGAGCCACCGGGCAAGTGCAGTCGCTAGCTGGCGGTCTAACAGAAGCCGACCGTCGCATCGTCGCGGCGCGGGCGATCTTGGGAGAGTGGATTGGCGGGTCGGGAGGCGGTTGGCAGGATTCGGGTGGCGTGTGGCCCGGTATCAAACGAATCGCCGGTGCACGAGCCAGCGAAGATGATCCTGAGTTTGGCATCAGCCGTGGCCGCTTGCTGCCGCAGCACCATGTGCTCGATGAGCAGGAAGCCTCGCAAGAAACCAGGCAGAAGTTGCAAGAGAGTCTCGTCTTGGTGCATGGAGGGATGGCTCAGAACGTCGGTCCGATCCTGGAGATGGTGACCGAGAAGTATTTGCTCCGCAGTCCGGAAGCTTGGGAAGCCCGCTTGGATGCGATGCGCATCTTGGATGATATTTTGGAGGCGTTGGCCAAGGGTGACATTCGTCGGGTTGGGCAATTAACGCATCGCAATTTTTATGAACCGCTGCAACGCATCATTCCGTGGTGCACGAATCTCTATACAAATCGCCTTGTCGAACTGGCCGAGGCCAAATTCGGCGACGACTTCTGGGGCTTTTGGATGCTGGGCGGTATGGCGGGTGGTGGGATGGGCTTCATCTTTGAGCCCTCAGTCAAAGGGGCGGCTCAATCATGGCTCCAAGAGACGATGCGAGCCACAAAGAAGGAACTGGAGCATAGTCTCCCCTTCGCGATGGAACCGGTGGTCTACGACTTTGAAATCAACGATCGCGGTTCATGGGCCGATCTGCTGGAAGGGGAGCACGCAAGGTTACCCGACTTGTACTACGCGATGATGGTTCCTGTTTGGTTGAGAGCGGACAAGCGTGAAATGTCCGAAACGACGAAACGGGAACTGAGGCTGATTGGCAACCAATGTCGCGACGAGCAAATGTCGTCAGGCGCGGTGCGTGGTCTGCTGCGTCGCATTTTGCCGCAAGACGAGGCGGCGTCTAGCGACGAAAAGTCTTTGGATGCGATTCTGGTGGAGTTGGGGTTTGATCGTGAGTTGCATGAACAAATTCAGGCCGAGCTGAGAAATGGGCGGATCGGACTGTCCCAGAATCGATTGCCACGAACGACAAAGATCACCGATGTGACCCCCGATGACGTCGTCGATTTGCGCGAGACGGTCGATTCCAAATTGACCCAAATCGGGTCGGATGCGATTCGAGCAGGAAAAGTTGGTGTCATTTCGCTGGCTGCGGGGGTCGGCAGTCGCTGGACGGAAGGTGCGGGCGTCGTGAAGGCCCTGCATCCATTTTGTCAATTCGGCGGTCGACACCGGAGTTTCTTGGAAGTCCATTTGGCAAAGAGTCGCCAAGTCGGTCGGATGTTCAAGACGTCGATTCCTCACGTATTCACGACCGGCCATTCGACCCACGCTCCCTTGGAGACATTTCTTGCCGGCTCGGCTGCTCTGAAGCAAGAAGGTCGTGTCCTGTTATCGCCAGGTCGTTCGGTTGGGTTGCGAACGATTCCAATGGTGCGCGATCTTCGCTTTGCGTGGGAAGAAATGCCGCAGCAGGTGTTGGATGCTCAACAGCAGAAGATGCGTGAGAGCGTTCGTACGGCTCTGATGAACTGGGCGCGGGAATCGGGTGAAGGCAGTGACTATATCGCCAATGCGCCGATGCAGTGTCTGCATCCGGTCGGCCACTGGTACGAATTTCCAAACATGCTGCGCAATGGAATTTTGCAAAAAATGCTGGCAGAGCAGCCGCAGCTAACTTACTTGATGCTCCACAATATCGACACGGTCGGCGCCACGGTCGATCCGCTGCCGCTAGGCGCTCACATTCAGGCGGCGAATGGCCTGTCGTTCGAAGTGATCAGTCGACGATTGGACGATCGTGGAGGCGGGCTGGCTAAGGTGGACGGTAAAACGCGCCTCCTGGAGGGCCTGGCGATGCCGCGCGAGCAGGATGAGTTTCAGCTTTCGTTTTATAACTCGATGACGACTTGGATCGATATCGACGAATTGCTGGCGGTGTTTGGTCTTGATCGATCCAGACTTGAAGACCAAGCGTTCGTGGATGCAGCGGTTCGCAAACTAAGTCAGCGGATGCCGACCTATATCACGATTAAAGATGTCAAGAAACGTTGGGGGCACGGCCAAGAAGATATCTTTCCGGTCACGCAATTCGAGAAGCTCTGGAGCGATATGTCGGCGCTTGACGAAATGGAATGTGGGTTTTTCGTTGTGCCTTTGATGCGCGGCCAGCAACTGAAAGAGCAGGCACAGCTGGACGGCTGGTTACGTGACGGTTCGGCCGCCTACGTTGATAACCTGTGCGAATGGTTGGACTAGCTGCTGGACTGAGGAGGTTCGCCCTGCTCTTTCGGCAAATCGTCAAATTGGCTCCATTCGCTCCAAGAGCCGACGTACAGTTTCCCCGGTTTCATGCCCAAGTGCTTCACCGTGAGCAGGTTCTGGCAGGCGCTAATGCCTGAGCCGCAGTAGAACGTTGCCTCCTCGCTCGGAACGTCACCGAAGAGCTGCTGGAACTCGGCGCGCAGCGCATCTGTTTCGCGGAGCTTGGTGTTTTCATTTTTATTCAAGGCATGGCATCGATTGAGTGCACCTGGAATGTGTCCCGCAACGGCGTCGGATCCGGCGGCTTGTCCTCGATAGCGTTCGGCGTCGCGCGAATCGATTAAGAGTCGTTGCGTGAGCACCTCGTCGCGAACGACGAGCATTTCTCGGCGAGGCCGACCACGGAAGGTCGCCGTCGGATTCGTTTCGATGCCCGCCATCGTGGGGCGCCCCTCGGTGAGCCAAGTCTTCATCCCGCCGTCTAAGACGGCAACTCGCGAGTGTCCCATGTAGTTCAACAACCACCACAATCGTGCGGCCGTGATGCCTCGATTGTCGTAAGCGACGACTTGTGTGTTGTCGGAGATTCCGAGCCGAGAAAAAACTTCGATTAACTTCTCTGGTGACGGCAATGGATGGCGACCCTGGTCGGTTAACGGAGGACCGCTCAGATCGTCGTACGGATGAGCATAGACCGCGCCGGGCAAGTGCCCTTGTTGGTACATCGCGTAACCGGCCGCTTTATCTGTCAATTCATAGCTCGCATCGACCAATACCCAGTTCGGGGTGTCCAGATTGGCTGCCAGTTCGGCGGTGCTGATGAGTGTGTCGGCCATGTCGAAATCCGTGCCTGTTCGTTGGTCCCCAAAGGTCCCGCACATCGGCGGAGACCGACATCTTAGCATTTGTAAAGCAAGCAGGCTGCCGCAATTGCGGCAGCCTGCTGCTTGGCGACGTAACTGTCGCCATCCCCTCTGGTTGAACTAGGACGTCTGTCGTCGGAAAGCGAATGCTGCCAGAGCCATGCAAAGCCCCATTAGAGAAGAGGGTTCTGGCACGGCCGCAAATCGAGGCCGGTGTGCACTGGCCACCATGACATCCGCCGACGTGAACTTGTTCTCATTCCACAGCAGGAAATCGGCGCCGTTCACATTGCCGTCCGCGTTGAAATCACCCGAACAGAAACTTGGCGTATTTGAAAATTTGCTGGCGTTCCACTGGAGGAAATCTTCTCCGTTGATGTTGCCGTCCAAGTTGGCGTCGCCTGGGAGGTACGAACTTCCAGATGGCAAATTGTTAGCTCCTGCGACTGACAACCAGGCTGTCAGATCGTCGGCGTCGACCAGGCCGTCACCAGATACGTCGTAACTGACGTTGGTCGAACTGGCAGCGATCGCGGCGGTGAGGCTGTCGACGTCTGTGCAATCGAAGTCACCGTCGTTATCAAAGTCACCGGTCACGGTATTGGGCGAATCGATCACCGTTATGCCGTTGTTGGTGAGAAAGTTGACATTGGCCTGTCGACGTGCGGAAGCCCAGATGGAGATGTCGCCGTATTCCGATTCGGTGCCAAACGGATTGAAACCTCCATTCAGGACTCCCACGATGGAAGGCCCAAAGCCAAAGTCGGCGACGATCGGCCCACCGCTGTCTCCGCGAGCAGTCGTTCCCTCGAGTGCGACCGCTGCGGATGAGCCATACGTGCTGCGATTGCCGGCCGCGTTGTCGAAATCGGTCTCGACCGTGCCGTTGGCGACATCAATGATATTCTGAGCGGCACGTCGCAGGTCGTCGGATTGGAACGAGAAGTTCTGTCCCGTCCCGTGGAGACCGAACCCAACCATGGTTCCCAACATGTTGGCTGGGTCGAGTGAGGTCACTGAAACGGGCGTGACGTTGGTGATCGGTTGCGAAAGGGTCAGCACCGCCATGTCGCCATTCGCATTTCCATTCCAAGTATTGACCGCGACGCTCGAGATACCGACCGACGTGGTGGGCGAGCCGACATCGGCGCCCAGGTTAAAGGAGGATGCGGGAATGTTGAGGTCCGATTGATTGTCCAGTGGTCCGTTGAGACCGTCGACGCAATGGGCGGCGGTCAAGACCTTCGTGGGGGTCACCAATGTGCCGGTGCACAGGGCACCAAAATCATCATCGAGCCGTCCGACTGCCGGGAATTGATCGGCCAGGGCAAAGTACTGCGACTCGGGGACGTCATGACGAATCGTAATCGCAGATGCGGTAGAGGTCACGGCGAGGAAAGCGACCGTCAGTGCGACTCGCGGCAGTCCGCAACGGACGATGGAATGCTGGGTGGATGTTTGGAGTTGAGTGGGCATCATGTCATCCTCTCGTGCTGGTCCGCGTGGGCCCTCGAATCCACTTCTGGGCCCACGTTGACGTGTTGATGCAGGGATTACGCCGCTCATTTCAAATTCTTGCGCACGATTTGAGGAATTGATCCGATTTTTACCAAAACCGGTCCTGTCCGAATCGTCGTGATCCCGTGGCGGACGATCGGGTCGATTTGGCTTAAACTGGGGGAATGAATGAGCCCCAGGAATCGCCGGCGGGAGATATCGACACGTTTACGAGCGAAACATTGCTCTATCGTGTCCGAAACCCGGACGACACCGAAGCTTGGGAAAATTTCGTCGGCAGATATGCTCCAGCCATCTTTTTGTGGTGCCGCCAAAATTCCTTGCAAGAATCGGATGCGGCAGACGTAACGCAAGAAGTCCTGTGCAAATTAATTGATGTGATGCAGCGATTCGACTACGACGCGTCACGCGGCCGTTTTCGTGGTTGGCTGAAAACAGTAACGACCAATGCGGTCAGAGACTTGATTCGGGGGCGGCAACGAACTGGCAAAGTTGCAGGTCGTGGTGACGACGGTTGGTTAGCAGCGCTGGCCGATCCGCAGTCCACTGATTTGCTGGCCGATGCCATTGAAGTCGCTTATCGAGAAGAACTCGTGTCGATGGCTGAAGAGCGTGTCCGTGTGCGAGTGCAACCTCGGATCTGGCAAGCCTATGTGTTAACAGCCATCGAACAAAAACCGGCCGCCGAAGTGGCGAAAGATCTGGAAATTAAGGTGAGCGACGTTTACGTTGCCAAGTCTCGTGTGATCAAACTACTTCGTGAAGAGGTCGCCCGGCTAACCAGTCACTAGTCGAATTGCAGGCTTGCGATTCGAGCCGAAACCCTAGGAAGCGATGTCAAACCTTACACCATCGAATTGCCTGGAAGATACGCTTCTGAGTGCGTTGCTAGACGGCAGCCTCGACGACGCGGCGAGGCCCCAAATCGATTTGCATTTGGAATCGTGCGAAAGTTGTCAGACACGCCTCGACGAGCTGACCGGCATCCCGGACGAATTGGCCAAACGTTCCGACGCGGAATCGGACCAACGTCTTGCCGAAGAGGCGATGCTGATGCGGCGGTTAAGGAAGACTCGCTTCCGGACCGATCACGGACTATCGAATGAAGACCTGTGGACGGCGGCGGAGCGAATCGTCTCGCAAATCGACAGCTATACGGCCGAGTCTCTCATCGGTTATGGCGGCAGTGGGCTGCTGGTGAAAGCGCGAGACGATCGCCATGACCGTTGGGTGGCGATTAAGGTGTGGCCGGCGATCACACAAACGAATCCTGCAAACTTAGAGCGAGCGCGGCGTGAAGCCGAGTCTTTAGCGCGGCTCGATCATCCCTATGTCGTTCGCGTTCTGCAGACGGGTGAGACGGAAAGCGGTTCGGCGTTCATCGTGATGGAGTTTGTGGACGGGCGTCCTTTGAGCACGTGGGTTCAGCAAAATGGGCCCATGCCTCCAAAGCGGGCCGCATCCATCGTCCGCGATGTGGGAAGTGCCTTGGCGGCCGCGCACGCGGCCGGTCTCATTCATCGCGATGTCAAACCGTCAAATATCCTCCTCGAAGACGACCGGAGGCATATCAAACTGGTTGATTTTGGGTTGGTCTTGGACCAGCAATCAGATTCGGCGCTCACCCAGGAGGGTTCATTCGCGGGAACGCCTCATTACATGAGCCCCGAACAAATCCGCAACCCGCATGACGTTGACTTTCGATCGGACGTCTACAGTTTGGGCGTCGTCCTCTACGAATTGTTGACCGGGATTCGACCGTTTCGCGGTGTCTTACGGATGGTCCTGCAACAAGCACTGAACGAAGAGGTAATCGAACCACGAAAACTGGATGATTCCATTCCTTACGATTTGGAAACGATTTGTCTCAAGGCGATGTCGAAAGAGCCTTCGCACCGGTATGAATCGGCTCATGAATTCTCGGCCGAACTCGATCGATGGTTAGACGGTCAGCCGATTTTGTCGCGGAGACCATCGGCACTCAAGAAGGTTGCCACGTGGGCGCGGAAGAATCCCGTCATGTCGGGCCTCGTTGCAATCATGCTGGCCCTCTTGGCGACGGTGGCCGTTGGCGGGACGGTGTTGTCGTGGAGGTTGGCGAATGCCAGAGACCTGGCCGAGCAAAGGGGGCGTGAAGCGCAGCAGCAGCGCCAAACCGTGCTCGACACGTTGCGTTCCATGGTGTTTGAAGTGCCCGAACGGATGTACGAGGAAGAAGAGGCCTATTTTCAAAATTCGGAACTTGCTGTGCTCGAGGCCGCCTTGGCGGGACTCGCTCAGTTACCGAACGAGTCGCAGCGAGAATTGCCCGTGATCGAAGCGATTGCCACGGCACACGCTCGGCTGGCCATGATCGTTTTCAACGAAGATGGCGAGTCGGCTCGAGAACATACGGCCGAAACATTTCGGCTGATTGCAGCAGCCGGAATGGGTGACGATTTATCGCCCGCGTTGCTGGAAGCCAAATCGCACGCCTACTGGTCACTAGGACAATTGGCCTGGCAAGAAGAACGACCGGCGGAGGCTTTGGATTTCCTGAAGAAAGTGGTCCATATCGACGAATCGCTTGGGACCTTGGATAAGGAAGAGTCGACTCAATGGCAGATCGTCCAAGGATTACATGACTTGGCAAGATTGGCATTCGAGCAAGGGTTATGGGAAGAATCCAAGGGATTCTTGCAGCGGAGTTGTGAAGTGGCGGGCGAGTCGTTTCCGGACGCAGATGCGCCGGCAGCGCCAGCGGGAGAAGAGATGATCCGTCGGATTGAGGTGGAGTCTTTGCTGGCGCGAATCGAGTACGAGCGTGGAAATGAAGAGGATGCCAACGGCAGAGCGAAGCGAGTGCTGAAACTCATCGCGGACAACGACTTCGAAAGTCATCCAGTCGACGTGGGGGAAATGGTGTCTCATCTGGTCGAAATTCAGATCGAAATCGCCAAGAAGGAATCGGACTTCGAACTGGCCGAGCAACAAGCCCGAGCGGGTATGGAACTGTTGGATTACGTTCAGCGGGAGGAAGAAGCATTCTGCTCGAATCTCGTTGAGGCCGATTCGCCCACGGAATGGAGCCAGAGGAAGGCGCTGCAAGCGTTGGAAGAGACGATTCGGCAGCTAAATGCGGCGGGCGCTGCTCAAGGAACCTCAGATTGAGCCTGCGAGTTGTCACGCCACACCGTGCGGCGAGGGACGTCTTCGTGACGAAAGGAGAGTGGGCCGAAGTCGTACGGTTCCTTGGTTTCGTCGGCAGGAAGAGAAGCGAGTTGGAAAAGCAAACGGCAAAGAACAACGGCCGACCGCATCATGAAGAACTCCTCCGGCGACGTGGGCGGGCTTTACCGTAGCGGAACGGTGGGCGTTATGCGGCCGGCTGAAGGAGGTCCCAAAGATTCCCGTAGAGGTCCTGAAACACGGCAACAGTGCCATAGTTCTCTTCTCGTGGAGGACGCACGAAGGCGATTCCCCGAGCCACCATTTGCTTGTAGTCTCGCCAGAAATCATCGGTGTAGAGGAACAGGAAAACTCGGCCCCCTGTTTGATTTCCGATCGCCGCACGCTGTTCGTCGTTCGCGGCCCTTGCTAAAAGCAGCGTTGCGCCCTGGGAAGAGGGAGGAGCAATGAGCACCCAACGTTTGTCCTGATCCGGTTGATAGCTGTCTTCGACGAGCGTGAAACCGAGCGTCTGGGTGAAGAAGGCAATGGCTTCGTCGTAGTCACGAACGACGAGTGTGACGTGGGCAATATGCTGTTTCATGGCGAAGTTCTAGCCCGAGACCGGCTCGTTGAAATAATAGCAAAGCCCATCGGGAGCGACGACAAAAAAGACATGGAACTTCTGCCCATCCCGTTCGTCGACTCGTGTATTGTCGACACGCAGCCCGTTGGATTGTAACTCGGCACGGATGCCGTCGATATTTGCCACGCGGATGGCTGCGCCTTCTTGGGACGGGTCGCCTCCATTGATCGCGAAACCGATTTGTACCCCATCACGTGCGAGGATCACCGACGGATGGACCCCATCGCGCCGCTCGACCTCGCTCATGCCAAAGCATTTGGAATACCATTCGGAGGCCGCATCAAGATCGGTCACCGGAAGTGCAAGAACGTCGTCTTTGTAAGGTGAAGCGGATTGAAATGATGGCTGATTTGTCATGGCCAATTCTTCGATCTCGGGGGCTGTGGGCTATCGCCAGGTTCTGCCGGCTCTGGCACGGAAGTGGGAATCGGTCTGCCCGGTCGGTGAGTTTATCGCTCCATGGCAGGCGAGGCAACAAACGATCGAGTGCTGCGGCGTAAGAAACCAAATTGGGCATGGCCCAAAATCCCAAACTAGATTCCATCCCACTTGCCAGGTGCGGCGCCGTCAAACGGACTCTTGAGCCAGGGATGGACACAGATCGGCACGGATGACGTGGGCGAGAGAAAGTGGCGGATGAATCGCGATCGCGCGGTGCGGCGTTCACGCTACGAAATAATGCAGGCGAACGCCGGTTTGCAGCAGAGAGGATCTGACCGAAGAGAGTGATCGTTAAGAAGTGGTCGACGCCGAGATCGCCTTGTTCATCAGCCAGGTTGAAGTGCCAGCGAGTGCGAAGACTAGTCCATAGGTGAAAAACGGTAAAATCTTCGGAGGGTGCGAAACGGGAATGGCATGGATGATGACTGGGACGACGATGGCGGCCAGCCAACAAAGTGCGTTGACGATGAGAAATCTCTTCTTTTCGGCAGGCTGCATGACGATTCCTTTAGGTTTGTCGATCTACACGGTGAGCTGCCGCAAGAAGCTGGGAATATTTGGAATCAACGTCCGGTGCCAGTGGGAGGTCGTGAATCGATCGGATAAGCCCTGATCGCAAGTTGGGTGCACTGGTTAGAGGCGGTGACTGGCTCAAGCTGACTCGGGTGGATCGAGGATTTCGGCCAGTTCGAAGTCGATGACGCAGAATCCGTTGCGGTGTCGGCAATAGGTGATGTTACGGACGAACGGATCGCCGTGGCGGACCCCGTATTTCTCTAGGGCGGCAAAGATCGATTCCGATTTTTCATCGCTCATTCTGGGAACGGGCTGGCCGCAATTGCTCGTACAGATTTCAAGCAGGTCGTCGTCGTAGCTGATGAGCTTCGGGACGAAATCGCAATCCTTGCCTGCCAGGTATTGCAGGACGCGAACTTCATTCTCATACCGTTCTTTGGCGTTGGTGCCGTGGAACGTCTTGTAGACATTGCCGTTGTACGCGATACGTACGCGAGATCGGACGGAGTCTTTGATCTCTTTCACGGCGGGGCCTACGGTTGAATTCGCGGGGGCAGAGTGCCTCTATGCTAGACGTTTCCAGTTCAAATGTCGAATCGGCTCCTACTGCCCGGCTCTCTCAAGAATCTCCCAGCGTGAATGGGCAGGTTATGGGGAAGACGCACAAACCGTCCCCGTTCGTTAAGCACTTGAAGGAAAATCGCCCGGTCACGCCGCGACTGGCCGACGTCTGAGTGTAGCGCACAAAAAAGGCCGGAGAGCAAAAGTGCTCTCCGGCCGTCGCTTACGCGAATTTTTAACTACGAACGTCGTCGGCGTAGGCCGAGGGCGACTAGACCGATGAAGATCATGGACAATGAACCCGGTTCTGGAACCGCGAGTGGTTGAGCAAATCCAACCCAGGAGGCGGCCGCTTCGCTTGCCGACAGCACTAGGTTGAGGTGTGTTCTTCCACCTACATTGAACAAGTATGCTTCACGATCATTATTCTTCGCTTCCGTGGAAAGCAGACGTTGTTGAGTCTGACTCCAAAGAGCGAAGGAAGACGCACCCGGTGAATTCGTTTCAATTTCCGTCGGAGCACCGATCGACCCGTCGTTGGAACTGAGAGCAAGTCGCTCACGAATTCCGTCATAGTCCATGACGACCAAGTAGGCGTCGCTGGGCAATGGGTTGCTAAAAACAAACGTAGCGCTTGTTGAAGCAGTGGGTTGATCATTTTGTGTCTGCATCAGGATCAATGAACCTGCACCGCCAAACATGTTCTGGAAATTAGGATCGGTGAAGGACTTCGTTTGAGGAGCCCATCTTACCGCCGAGTTCGAGAAGCTAGAGCTAAACGAAGCCGTTACGGTGCCACCAAATGCGTTTCCGGTCCAAGTTGGAGCGTCCGCAGTTTGACCGCCAAAGTCAACGAATTGTGCGAAAGACGAGGTCGATAGTACAAGAACGATAACTAGGGCTGTCAAATTACGTGTGATATTCATTCTGCTCTCCTTAGGGCCGAAGCCCAGATTTATACTGATGTATTTTTTTGTTTGTTTATGTCGAATTGCTAAGGCGCGCACAGGCAGCTCAGCAAGCGAAGCCAAGGTAAATAGGCCAAGACGTGTCTGGGGGCCGAATAGCCTAAACGCAGAGATTGCCGCGAAGACTAAAGGGACAGACAGACGGTTGGGCCGAACACAGACAATGCCGCAGAGAAAACTGAGCTGAAAGAAGCTGCAGTTACGAGCTGTGGCACAAAATCTACACATTCTCCGCGAGGAGTTTGTGACGTCTGTGCTAGAAGCTCATTAGGCGGAGCCCAACCTTCGTTGAGTAAAAGTAGTAATGACTATGCCCCAAAGATAAGGTCTGCTGGCAGTGCCGTCAATACTGTTTTTGAGGATTGCCAGGAATATTCGAAATTGGGTCGTTTGGGGGGGATGATCGGAATCTCGGCAATGTCGCTAAAACCGCCGGGAATTGGCTGGATTTGCCGCGATAGCGGGAAGTTTCGGTGATTCTGCCACTTGCTTGCTGGGATTGGCATTGATCTGCGAGACTGCGGGTCGGAAAGCTGCGAGGGAAATCTCACTCGAAAAATGGAATGGGGCCAAGTCATGCGCGTTCAAATGTCACTGGTTGTGGTACTCGGAATTTCTCTCTTTGGCGCCTCAGGCTTTGCGCAATGCGCCGGCGAAGGTGGCACGGCGAGCTCCTTCGCAGCGGGGCGTTCGATCAGTAGCGAGGGTCCGGCAATGTCTGCTCCCGCTTTGCCGTTTCAGGCGTTTTCGCCACGAACTGCCGGAGGCAATTCAACCAGTTTTTCGATCAATAACGTGCCGCAAGTCGGTTCGTTCTCGAGTGGCACCGGAAGTTTGCAGGCGTTTCAGGCTCAGCAAATGGCCAACTATCGAGCCCTGGCAGAATCGGCAGTTCGTAACCGACGTTCGCCCGAACGCCAACAGCAGATGCTGGCAACAAATGCCGCACGCGCTTACCGAGCCGGTTTGAGTGCCGAGAAATCGGGTCGAGTCTATTCGGCCAAGAAGCAGTATGAACGGGCTGCCATGATTGCGCCCGGTACGATCGCAGCCCAATACGCCGAAGAAGCGATCTCGCGCTTGGGCCAGAAGTAGGCCCAAGTCACCAACCTTC
>CAYZRS010000003.1:137406-164504 GCA_964480915.1 uncultured Pirellulaceae bacterium
TCACCAACCTTCGCGAAGCTCCTATCGACTGCCTCGGCAGGGCTCGCTGGGCTGGTTGGAGCGCTGGAACCTTGCCAAGCGTCGCGTCTCAGTGGGCTGCGTGACTCGGCGCATCGCGTGGGTTTTGTGCCGTGGCAGATGTGCCGACGGCTCTTCGTATGGCACCGAACCGCCCTATGCGGGCTCGTCGCGGGTCCGTGCGAGGTTGACGAACAGAGCTCCAAGCACAGAACCGAGAATCGACATGCCAATCCACTTTAGGGGCAGATTTGATTCGCCGGTGACTCCCCACCCGACGGCAGCGATTTCGTCGCGATAGTAAAAGATCAAGACGAGCAGACCATTGTGACAGGCATGCAACAGCATGCCGGGGAAGACGCTTTTCGATCGCCAGGCAACGCATCCGAGTACCAGCCCCATGCAGGAACTGGGCAGGAACCGCTCGGTCGCCAGAACGCTCTTCGCCAAGACGTGAAACGCGCCGAACAATAGCGCCGTGATAACGATCGTTCGCCCTGGGCTCAGCCGTTTTTCCAGGGCGGAAAAGAGATAGCCGCGAAAAAACAGCTCCTCAAAAATGGCCGGAATCACCGCCATGCTGGCCACAATTAGCAAGGGGTGGAGATTGCGACACTCTTTCAGCAGCGTATCCACAATCGCAAATTGTTCGGGCGAAATGGTGAACAACTTCAGCGCTCGCGAGACGACGACCAATTGATGCAGCACGGGCCACAGGCTGATTCCCAAGATGCTGGCTCCAAGGAAGGCCAGTATGCGGGCTCGGCGGAGTCGAAATGCAGAGCGCCCTTCGATGCGGCCGAACACTCCGGCGAGCCACGGTAACAGCCCAAAGAGGACGGCTGTCACGACGGATGTCAGCAGCAAGCGGGCGGCGATTGAGTCGGGTCGCCAAACATTGAGCGCGTTGAGCAACAGGACGTAGATCGGAAACAGGAGTGTCAGGAATAGAAAAGCGCCCGGCATGGTGGCTTCTTGTCGACGCTCGACCGGCCGCTTGAATAGGTCCGACCAGCTCGCCTGCCCGCCATAGATGACCGTGTCTCCGCCGAAAACCTTGGCCGCAACGCTAATTGCACCCGCGGCGTAAATGATGGTTGCCAAGACGGTGATGAGCGCGAGCGGCAATTGCACCGTACCTTGCAGCACGTCTCGTGATAGCAAGACAATGTTGACCAGTGGGCAGATGGCCAGCATGCCGTTGAGCTCGATGCCTGGTGCCAAGCACATCAAGCTGGGGGCCAGCGAAACGAGGATCAGTGGCACCAAATAGGCTTGAGCTTCTTTGAATGTTCGAGCAAAGCTGGTGATCGACAGCAGCACGGCCGAAAAGAAGGCGGCAAATACGACCATCAGGGAGAAGACAGCAAAAAGGACACGGAAGTTCAAGGCTTCGGGCCCAAAAATCGTCACACCTAAGCCGGTACTGAGTAGTGTCAGCGTCATGGCGATGATGTTGGCGGTCGCCGTTAGCATCGCGACGGTCACGACTGCCACGTACTTCGCGAGAAGCAATTGCATGCGTGGGACGGGCGCCGCAATCAGCGCTTCGAGCGTGCCACGTTCCCGCTCGCCTGCTGTTAGATCGATTGCCGGGTAGACCGCCCCGGTGATGGTCATCAGCACCAGAATCATAGGGACGAGCGTCGCCAACGAGACCGCCATCGATTTCGACGAGCTCACCGGCTGGTAGACGATCGAGGTTGGCAAGAGCCCCGGGTCCCCCAGCTGTTTCAATCGCTGAATGGCATATTCTTCATTGACGGCCCGCAAGCGCCGTGAGGTCGTTTCCAGCGTGCGGCGACTGATGCTGGATCCGCGCTGATGGAGGAGCTCGAACTGCAGCGATTGCTGTTTTCTTGGGTCGGGTTTTGTGAGAAGGCGAATACCGATGTCGACGGTCCCGTTGGAAACGTCTTCCTCCAATTGGGCCGATTCATAAAAACCGTAGGTCGATTCGCCCAAAGCTTGAATGTCTTCTACCGAGGCGCCGGCTCCACCTTGTTTCTTGGCAGATTTGACCGCCGAGGGGGCCTCTTTCATGGCCCATTCGCCCCGTTCGAGCAACGCTTCGAAGGTGGCTGCAGCGACGGGATCATCAAATCCAACGATGGAGGTGATGGCGCGAGACGAGCTGAAGGTGGACACCAGAAACGACTGAAAGATGATGCTCAGCAATGGGTAGGTCAGCAGCGGCATGACGATGAGCGTCAGGATCGTGCGGCGATCACGGAGCGTCTCTCGTAGCTCTTTCAAGCACAGACGTCCAAGTCGTCCGAGCCCTTTGCGGCGACTGGGGGCGGGGCGTCGGTCGGTCGAATGCGGATGGGAGGGTGAGCTCATGCTGGCCGTCTATTCTGCTGGTTTGACTGCGAGCGATGGTCCGTCGCCTGAGGTCAGCTCGTGAAAAATCTCAACCAGCGACTGGCAACCCGTGCTGCTGCGCAGTTCGTCCATCGTTCCTTCATGGTGTAAACGCCCTTCATGCAACAACCCAAAACGATCGCAAAGGCGCTCGGCTTCGTCCAGTCGATGGGTGCTGAGGATGACCGCCTTTCCTTCGCTGCGCAGATGCTGCATGTATTCGAAGACCGTCTGACTGCCAATCACGTCGAGGCCCCGAGTCGGCTCGTCCAGCAGCATGACGGGCGGGTCATGGACCAACGCACGAGCCAAGATGGCTCTTTGCTTCTGTCCCGTGCTAAGAACATACGACCGCCGATCGATGATGTCTTCCATGCGAAAGGTCTTGGCCAGCCGTTCGACGCTGGCAACTGCTTCCGACGGTGACACGTCATAAAGATCGGCGAAGAACAGCAAGGTTTCTCGAACGGTCAGCCACGGGTATATTCCGTGCGATGACGTGACACAGCCGATTTGGCTCTTCACGGCGTCAGGTGCGTCTCCTGTGCGATAGCCCGAAACTTCTGCGTACCCTTCGTCGGGTTGCAGCAGGCCGACGATCATCCGAAGCGTCGTCGTTTTGCCGGCTCCATTCGGTCCCAAGAGCCCAAAGACCTCGCCCGGTTCTACTCGAAAAGAGAGCCGGTCCACGGCAACGATCGTGTCATCGCCGGTTTCGAAGCGTTTCGTCAGATCGTGGACCGAGATCATGGCACACTCAAATCAATGGTTTCGCAAACTCTGTAGGAAGAAGACGAACTTGCTGAAAAAAACGCTAGTCACTGACCAGCGATCGTTTTCATTTTCTGCAGATTGTCACTTAATGTGGCCGTGATCGAATCGTAATCGAAGTCTGTGCCGGCATGAATTGACTCATCGAGGTCGCCGTACGCGTTCATCATGGATTTCGCGGCAGCGGCTAGGTCGGTTCGTTTCGCGTCGTCTAGGCCGCTGCGGTCGTCGATTTCTTGCAGCTCTTTCAGCATCATGCCGACGCGATGGAGCGATTCGTGACCGTCGACCGTCTGGTCGCCTCCGCAAAATTTGGCGACCTGGTCATGGAGGAATTCGACTTCCTTCACCGACTTGGAAACATCGAGCGGTTTGCTCGGAGGGGCCGCTTGTTGGCAGCCAACGGAAATCGTCAGAACAACAATAACGCCTACCCAACGGATAACCGCAGGTCGCCGCTTACCAAGCGTAAGCATGCAATGCCCCCTTCGAATTCTTGAAAATCTCATGTTCCTGGCAGATCATACCCGATCCGCCCCTTCTACGCGATGAACCGTTTTTCGTTCGAATCGGCGCAGAAGAGCGGTAAAAACACCGGCGGCAACCGGTGTCGAGATCATGATCACCATCGAAGTAAAAGCGATATCCGACGGGATCGGGAGCCAACGCCAAGTCAGCAAGAAAACAAACGTCGCCAGTGCCAGAATTTCGGCTGGCCGGAGGCAGACGCAATGGGTGAAGCTCCAGCACAAAAGGATCGTCAATTGGATGTAGCAGAATAACAGGGCAATCTGACCTATCGCGTCCCAACCAAACGTGAGCCCGATCAAAGAAAATCCGAGAACGACCGCTAAGGTTTCGTTGCTCGCTCCGCGGCGAGGCGTCGCAGGTTCAAGCTGCGTCCCAATAAAAAAGGCGACTCCTGCGGCCAAGCCCGCGAGGATTCCTTTCGCTAACGGAAAGACTCTCGGTAGTATCGCAGAAGCCGGTTCGCTGATGTTTGAGTGGATTGCGGGAAAAAACAGCACGGCGACCGTCACCAGCAATCCAATCGCCAAGGTAACTCGCTGAGGAAACTTGAGCGTTCCCTCAGCTTGGAAACCATCTCGAACGATCAGCGCGTTCACGATCAAGATGGCCATCGTGGCGGCATGACAAGCAAAGGTCATTGCGAGGGGAGGATCTTCCCGCGTCAGGTTAACGCCAAATCCGGGCCGGTAGCGCAGGAAATTCGGCAAGTTGACGCCGCTGTTGCCGATTTCAACTACGGCAAGGACGAAGAAACAAATGGCGACAAGCAACTCAACAGACGGATAACGTTGGGAAATCGGCAGTTTGCAATGGCGGCATGCGCCCTTCAAATTCAACCAAGCGAAAATTGGAATGTTGTCGTACCAGGCGATCGTCTGTTGGCACTGCGGACAGAACGACGATCCTGTGATCGGCTTGCCTCGCGGCATACGATAGACGATCACGTTGAGAAAACTGCCAATGCAACCGCCGAGAGCGAAAAACCACGCCGCAATCACCGCTTCGACGAAGCGTTCTACCAATTCGGTCCGATAGTAGATCGGCTGGAAAGTACCGTGCCGCCATTCCGTGAACAGTGGAATCACGGCGCAATAGACAACGCATCCCAACGCGACCGCTGTGATCGCGTGCCACAGTTTGATGGCCGGTTCGGGCGGAAGCGTGGCCGAAATGGAGTCGCCCGCTTCCTGGTCTCGATGGTTCTGTAGATCATTCACGGGCCCATTCTAGGCCAGGAGATCGCTCCAAGTCAGCAGGGCTTTGACAAATTGCGGACGGATCGGCAACCGATGACGCTCTGACCGACCAGGCGTCCATCGCTCCGATGATGGACGACGTAAAATGCCGATAGGGATGAAAGCGGGCATTGTGGATCAAAGCGGGCATGATTTGGTTGATTTGAAACGAAATGAGAGTTTCGACGTGAGTGATAACAGCCGACCTTCAGCCGAGCGAGCCGAGCCAGACGCCAAAACAATGGCCGGTCAGGCGGTCTATGATCGTCGCACCTTGGCAATTTACGACTGGTGGGTGCACGGTGTTTCAAATCGATGGATTTGGAGATGTCCGACCGAACGCTTGCATCGGCTGTACCGCGAGCGAATCTCAGCAAACCACCTCGATGTGGGAGTTGGGAGCGGGCTCTTTCTCGACCGTGCGCTGCCTGCGGTGCCGAGTCCGCGGGTGGTGCTGATGGATCTGAACAAAGATTCCCTGGCATTTGCGGCCGAGCGGATTGAGCGGTACGCTCCGCAGACGTTGCAGGCGAACGTGCTCGAACCGATCGCGTGGACCGCCCTGCCCTTTGACTCGGTCGGCATCAATTATTTGCTGCACTGTCTGCCAGGGACGCTGCCAGAGAAGTCGGCGGCGCTGGATCATCTGCTGCCGCTATTGCGGGCCGACGGGACATTGTTTGGATCGACGATCTTGCACACGGGCGTGCCGCGGAACTGGTCGGCCCGCCACCTAATGAGAATTTACAACCGCCGACAGATATTCTCGAATTCAGACGACAGCCTGCAGGGGCTGACCGAAATACTGCAGTCCCGACTGGATGATGTGGTGATTGAGGTCGCCGGTTGCGTCGCTCTCTTCACGGGGAAAAAACCGGCCAAGTCACGACCTGCGGGCGCATGATCGAACCGGACGTCTTGTTGCTGAACGGCTAACGCCTGCCGATCAAGACAACGTTGCGGAACTGCGAAACCGGTATCTCCACCCTTTGAACGTAGGGTTCACTCGCCGATGCAGTACAGCGCTTTGTGCGAACGTAGGAACATGTGGCCATCACTAATGGCGGGCGTGCCATGGAATCCACTGGTGTCGAATGACAGATCGTTCATCGCAAGGACTTCAAATTCTGGCTTGGCGGATACCACGTAGATTTTCCCAGAGGCATCGGTAATGTAAAGGTTGCCGCCGGCTAAGACGGGCGACGCATAGCTCATTCCCCGCCTGCCGCCTCGGCGCCCTCGCCCACGTCGCGGGCGATCGGCCTCCGCTTCCTTGTTCTCTGTTTGCTCCTCTTCCGCGTGCTTCTCGTTGGGGGTCTTGCTGCCCAACGTTTGAGGCAGGCGTTCTTCGAAGATCTTGTCACCCGATTTGGCGTCGTAGCAGGCGACGATGCTGCCGGCCACAGAGTAGATTCGACCTTGATAAACGAGCGGTGTTGCAAACCGGCTCGCCGCCTTTTGTTCCCAGGCGACATCTTCGATCTCGCCAGAGCCGCCAAGGGAAACGGCGACCGCCGCTCCACCGCCTCGACTGCCGCCGATTGAATAGGCGAAGCCATCGGCGATCACAACGCTATGGGAACCACCACCGTTGCCAGGAGCGTACCATCGAACTTTGCCGGTCTTTGCATTGAGTCCCCATGTCTCCTCGGGCACCGCGACGACGACTTCGGTCCCTTTCTCGCCCTTCGCCAACGCCGGGGTTCCCCAAGTACTGGCGAAACCGGCCGCTTCTGCCTTCCAAGCTTCTTCACCCGTCTTCGCGTCGAAGCCATACATGGTTTCTGCTTCGTCCGATGCGAGCACGATCAGAATGCCGTCGTGGAGAATGGGGCTCGAAGCCGATCCCCAACGCATGCGTCCCGATTCCTTGCCGACCTCTTTTTGCCAGAGTCGATTTCCGTCCAGGTCGTAAGCGAAGACGCCCGATTTACCGAAAAAGGCATAAACGCGCTCTCCATCGCTGGTGGGAGTATGGCTGGCATAGCCGTGAGCCGGCACGCCCATGCCCGAGTATTCATCTTCGGGCATGGTGGCGGCTTCGGTGGCGGTCCAGGCGATCTCGCCCGACGTGCGGTCGACGCACACCAGGTGCCGTTTGAGTTCTTCGATGGTGGCGTCCTCGGCGCCTGCGACGCCGTAACCGGAATAGCACGTAACAAACACGCGATCGCCGACGACGATCGGGCTAGAGACGCCTCGACCGGGCAGATCGAGTTTCCACTTCATGTTCTTGTCTTGGCCGAATTCGATCGGGGCGGTCGAATCGCTAATTCCCGTCCCGTTGGGGCCTCGGAATCGCAGCCATTCTTGCGAGTCGGCCGTGACCGATGTCACATCGCTGAGACAAAAGACAGCTGTCATTACCAGGATTGCGAATGCGTGACGCATGAGTGGCTCCTCGAATGGAATACAGATGGGGTGGCGATCGCGACAGTGTAGCTGATTATAGAAAATGGACGAACCAGATTGTTTTCTCAAGCTGGGCTCACCAAAAAACCCACGGGTGGAACCCCGTGGGTCGATGAAAGTTTCTCTGCGACTGCAGATACCGAACGGTTGCGATTTTTTTGAGAATCGACAGGTCGAACTAACCGACATTCCATTCGTCGGAAAACCAGGTCACGCGATCAGCGCGACGCGGGCTGTAGGCCTTGTCGATCGAAAATTTCTTGAATTCGACGATCTGTTTCAGGATCCCGAAAGGAACCAGCGCGTGTTGCGCGAGGATGTCGACCTTCTCGCTCTCTGGCTTCCAGTTGTAGAGCAGCCCCGTGTCGCTCTCGAACTGCTCGTCAAGATATTTCGCATCGGTTGGGCTGGTGAGGACAAATTCACAGCGTTGCTTGCAAAGAAATCCCAGTAGCTTACTGGCGAGCAAGCGAGTCTTCTCTTGGTCCCCCTTCATCGTCGAAGCGGCCACGTTCCAAATGCTCACGAACTGATCTTCGTCCAAGTCGCCTTCGTCAACGGTCAATTCAAATGTCGCCGGCTTCGCAACCGCTGGCGGTTTCGTGTTCTCTTTTTCCAGTTCAGACGTTTCCATGACGCTCCTTCATTGCTCAACAAAACTGCACTCCCTAGAACAGTATCGTCCCATTCGATGGGAAACAATGGAATTAAGCAAGAGAAGTCAGATCGAGCTCACATCTTGGCAAAAACGTTGTGAATGAGCGCGGCGACGCTGTTTGCTCTTGACACGCGCACGATTGTCGAATTCTTGTGCGCTGGAGCCGCTATTCGTGCGGGAATACTAGCGGTTGTTCGAGTATTTGAAGAGCATTGCCATGCCCTGGCCGCCTCCCACACACAGGCTAGCGATGCCCAGGGCATCAGGTTTGCCGTCATGGTGCAAGCGGTCGTGCAGCGTCATCACCAGCCGCAAACCGCTGGCACCGAGCGGGTGTCCGAGTGCCATCGCACCGCCCCAGGCATTGATCCGTTCCTTGGGCAAGTTCAATGCCTCGGCCGAGGCGAGAACTTGAATCGCAAAGGCCTCGTTGATTTCGTACGCGGCAATGTCGTTTGGCTGGAGCTTGTTGCGCTGAAAAAGTTTCTGCATCGCTGGCACGGGCCCCAGACCCATGACTTCTGGTTCGACGTGCGCTGTCACGCTATCGAGGATTTGGAGTCCACTTGTCACGCCCAATTCTTTCGCCACGTCCATGGCCATCACCCAACCACTGGTGGCACCGTCGGTCAGCGGGGAGCTCGTCGCAGCGGTCACCGTGCCGTCGTCACCGAAGGCGGGCGGGAGGCTGGCCATCTTTTCTCGATTGGCCGGGTAACGAATGAACTCGTCGCGCTCGATCAGAAATCGATGCAATTGCGAATCATAGTGGCCCGCTTCGTAAGCAAGATGCGCTTTCTCATGGCTTGCGGCGGCGAGGTCTTCTTGTTGTGTTCGGGTGATCTGTGGGTATTGCTGAGCGACCACCTCGGCCGTGTTACCCATGTTGATGTAGGCTTGTTCGCAAGTCGCTTTGATGCGGTCTGATTCTGAAAACCCGGCACCCCGTCTGGGGATACGGCTCATCGCTTCGATACCGGCCGTGAGGTAAACATCGCCCCAGCCCGCGGCGATGCGGGCGGCCGCCATCGAGACAACTTCCAGACTGCTCGCACAGAGGCGGTTGACGGTCACACCAGGCGTGTTGAGTCCCGCACCTAAAGAGGCCATCCGCGCGACGTTGAAGCCCTGCTCTCCTTCTGGGTAGGCACAGCCCACGAGCAAATCTTCAACGTGACTCTCTGCCAGATCAGGGTTGGCGGCCAGTTGAGCCGTCAGCAATTCGACCAGCAAATCGTCGGCACGGGTCTCTTTGTAAGCGCCTTTGAAAGCGCGGCCAAACGGAGTCCGCAGTCCAGCGGTGAAGAGAGCTCGTTCCACATCACGGTCCTTGTTACTTGGGGTTTCGGTCGCTGAGCACATTGTGGCGCTGGCTCAAGTGTAAAGCAGGTCTCCGGACGGAGACAGGCACCCATCGGCGTTCGCGGGCGGCGGAGCACGGTAGAATCTGGATACACCGCTTCAGCGACCAGCGTAGCAGGCCATGTTCGTTCAACTGACAAACTCGGTCGCCCCGAGAAGATCGAGCGATATCCCGGGTGCCAATTTCACAATTTTGAAAGCGTGACCGGTCGGTTGGAAAATACCCAGGTTGGTAATGGCGGTGGTGACGACGTTTTTACCCGTGAGGGGCAGATCGCACCGTTTCATCAATTTACACGTGCCATCTTTCGAAAAATGACTGAGCATCACGATGACATTCTTGGCTCCATTGACCAAATCCATCGCCCCGCCCATGCCGGCAACTTTCTTACCAGGGATCATCCAGTTGGCCAGACTTCCTTCCACGTCGACTTGCATACCACCCAATACGCAATGATCGATATGGCCGCCGCGAATGATGCCGAAGCTGGTCGCGCTGTCGAAATAACTGACTCCTGCCTGCACGGAAATACTCTCTTTTCCCGCGTTGATCAGTGTCGGTGACATCGTCTCTGGCGTGGGGCGCCCCTTCACTCCGAGCACGCCATTCTCCGAGTGAATGAAGACTCCTTTCGAAGCCGGCATGCGCTCGGCGATCAACGTCGGCATGCCGATACCCAGATTCAGGCTGCAGCCGTCCTCGAGCATGGCGATGATTTCGTCGGCCATTTCTGCCTTCGACCAGCCGGCCGGTGGTGAGTTGTTCATCAAGACTGCTTTCCTTTGCCGAGCGGCCTGCCCGTTCGGGTGCTCAACGCCGGGCATCGTTGACATTTGGGACCAATGCGACGCGCGGGGCAAGTTAGAGTGTGATGTTCAATCGAGCGGCCAGTTTTTGCCGCTCATCCGCGCCCATGTCAGGATTCACTGCGTTGATGGCACTGTTCACCATGGCAACTCGTTCCTGCGGGTCTTGCCAACGCTGCTGTGAGGCTTCGGAAAGCCGATGCAGCGGATCGAAATACAGGAATAATTCGCCCGGTTTCACATTGGGTGCCTTCCAAACGCTGATACCGGTCTCCTCGTCGTAGTACTCGTACGACGCGACATGCCGTTTGCCGCCCCCGCCTGGCGCATCGCAGACAAAGGTCGGGATATTGAAACCGGCCGTCGTTCCGCGGACTCGTTTTTCAATCTCGACGCCCTCGCGAACGGTCGTTCGGAGGTGCTCACACCCCGGCACCATATCGTGAATGTAGACGTAGTAAGACTGGATATTGATGTAGGACAACTTCTTCGTCAGCATGATCATTTCACGCTGGCAGTTGTTAACGCCTTCTTGCAGGACGGCTTGGTTACGAACAAGCACATGTTCGCGAAAGAGTCGGTCCATGGCGTCTTGGCTCCACTTCGTGATCTCGCGTGGGGAGGAAAAGTGGGTATGGATTACGACCTGTTTTCCCAGCGCGTGCCCTTTCTTGTGGACGGCCAAGAGAGCGTCCAGCCATTTCTCATCGTGCGTGATTTTCATCGGCATGATCGCGATGCCTTTGGTTGCATATCGCAGGCGGCGAATGTGGGGAATGTCGAGCAGCGTTTCCCCGATGAGTGTGATCTGCTTGTGAGTTAGGTTGAACGCGTCGCCACCAGAGATCACGACGTCTTCGATTTGCGTATTGGTACGCAAGTAGTCGAAGGCTTCTTCCCACTTATCTTTGTTGGCACCGTAGGTATCTTTTTCCACCGTATCGGTCGAACCGCCGATGATGCGACTGCGCGTACAGTAAGCGCAGTAAACCGGACACGTTGTCAAAGGGAGGAAGAGCGTCTTGTCCGAGTAGCGGTGCGTGAGCATCGAAACGGGCGCGTCCTCATCCTCACTGAGTGAATCTTCGAGGTAGAACGGGTGGTCGGGCAGCATTTGTGAACCGAGCGGCAAGAATTGCTTGCGGAGCGGATCGTCGACCGGGTTGTCCCAGTCGATCAGGGAGAAGACATAAGGCGTGATACGAATGTTCATCGGCGCGATGTGCAGGCCGGCTTCGATGTCTTCGATCAGCGATTCGTCGATGCGGTCGCCAAGGGTCTCTTTGACTTGCTTGAGATTCGTGACCGATTTGCGCGCTTGCCAGAGATGATCGCCAAATTCGTCGCGGGAAATGTCCTTCCACGCCGGAATCTCGCGCCAGAATTCATCGTCACGAAAGTCGCGGTGTTGGGTGGTGACCACATTGGGGTTGGGCTGAAGCATGGCTCGCGCCTTTGAATGAAAAGTGGAATGTTCGAAAGGGGACTTGATGATTATCGGCCGCCGTCGTCGGTGACTGCGGTTTGTGAAGCTCCTGTCTGGTTCCAGTCTAGGCTGATGGAATTAGGACGTCGAAACTTCGCGCTACATTTTTCTAATTGTCGCTATTTTCTGCGAAAACAGGGATTTCCATCACGTTTTCGTAATCGCTGCCCTGGTAAATTCGCTGGACGAAGATACCTGGCAGATGAATGCTCTCGCCCGGGATGTGGCCCAATTCGACCAGCTCTTCGACCTCGACGATGGTGGTGGTTGCTGCCATTGCCATCAGCGGCGAGAAGTTCCGGGCCGTCTCCTTAAACCAAAGGTTTCCGTAAGTGTCGCCGCGCTGCGCTTTGATGATGGCGAAGTCGGCCTCCAACGGAAGTTCGAGTAAGCAAGGTCGATCGAATTCGCGCACCTCTTTACCTTCTGCCACAACCGTTCCGTATCCGGTCGGAGTATAGAAACCACGGACGCCCATGCCGGCAGCACGGATGCGTTCCGAAAACGTCCCCTGCGGGACCAGATTGACTTTGACCTCTTTGGCCAGCATCTGCTCTTCAAGATCGGGGTTCCCGCCGACGTAAGAGCAGGTCGCTTCGCTGATCTGTCGTTGCTTCAGCAGCAGTGCCAGCCCGCGGCCAGAGTTTCCGATGTTGTTCGAAATCGCGTGGATGTTCTTGACTCCCTGCCTTTCGATCTCCTTGATGCTGTTTTCGGGAATACCACACAGTCCGAACCCACCGCTCATCAGCGACATGCCGTCGCGCAGATCGAATAGCGCTTCGGAAGCGCTCGCGAACACTTTGGTCGGGGCTTGCTGATTCACGTTAGGTAATCCTACTTGGGGCCGTCTGGTGACGTGATGATTTCGATCAAGACGTCGAGCGCCGCCTGCAATCGCTCAGGCGTCGAGATATAGGGCGGCGCAACGATGAGGCTGTTCTTCTTGCTATACAGGTGCAGACCCCGTTGGAAAAACGTATCCCAAGCTGGCGCCGGAAGCGTCAAATCGATCGCTGTCAGTAGGCCGCAACAGCGCACTTCGCGAACGGACGGGATGGCTTCCAGCCGATTGCAAGCGGCACGAAGGAGTTGCTCGAGGTGCCGTTTGTTGTCGTTGAATGCCGGTTCGCTGGAGAGTTTGAGAACGGCTTCCAGCGCTGCTAAGCCGAGCGGATGCGCGTAATTGGTTAGCCCGCATGACAGGAGGTTGGCGTCGTAGTATTCGACGATCGACGGTCCGGTCCAAACGGCTCCGAATGGAATGTAGCCACCAGTGATTCCTTTCGACAGGCAAACCAAATCGGGTCGGACGCCATACGACTGAAAGGCAAAATCGGTTCCGGTGCGGCCAAACCCGCACAGCACCTCATCGATGATCAGCAGCATCCCATGCTGACGGCAAAGCGACTGCAACGCGTCAAACCATGCCTGGCCGGGAATCGCGACTCCATTGGCTCCACTAACAGTTTCGACGATGACGGCGGCAATCGATTCAGCACCGGTCGCGTTCACGATTTCCGTGGTCCGACGTAAATCGGGGTCATCGGCCGGCTCTGGGATGCGAACCGTGTATTCGTCGACGGTAAAATGCGGTTCGTTTCGCCAGTCGCCCGTGACCGACAAGGCGCCCAGAGAAGCACCGTGGTAACTTTTCTGTCTCGCCAAGATCGTGCGTCGTCCCGTCATTTGCCGAGCCATCTTCAGCGCATTCTCGACCGCTTCCGATCCGCTGACGGTATAGAAAAGCTTGCCGCCGTCGAGTTGAAGGGCACGTTGCAATTGGACGGAGACGCGTTCTTTCAAAGCAAACGAAGCTTTCGGTGACGCGATCGGCATCTCGTCGAGCTGCTGCTTTATCGCCTCGCAAATGGCCGGCTGACTGTGGCCGTAGTTGGTTTGAAAGCTGGTTGAGAGGAAATCGTAGACTCGCTTGCCATCCTCGAGGATGAATTCGTCGCGCTCGGCGCGCACCACGGAGAACGGGCCGGATTCCGGCTGGTTGCTCCAGGTGAAGTAGTAGGGGTACGAATTCTTCATGCGTTGTTCAATGGAGCGTTACAGTTTTAAGGATGGTGACCATGGCGTGTTTGCTGGCACCAAAGGGTTGGGAGTCTTTTTCGGTCATGGTGCAAAGCGTGTGGAACTGTGGCGAGCCGAAAAAGACTCCCGACCCTTTCCTTCTTCCGAACCCAAGGGATCGGTACATGTTTTCGGCCAACGTCTTCAGTGGGGGCAGAATCGGCTGGCCGGAAAATGTACCAGTCCCTATTCCCGCGGCCCTCTTCTGCGTCTTCCGTTACGTTGTCAATTCGGTAATGCACTCGTCCATGATCCGCAATCCGATTTCGACATCCTCCTTGTCAATCACCAGTGGCGGTGCGATGCGAATCACGCTGGAGCCACACGATAGCAGCAGCAGGCCTTTGGTGAACGCCAGTTGCCCCAGTTTGTGCACTAAGTCGGCGGCCGGTTTCTTCGTCGCTCTGTCTTCGACAAATTCGACGCCGATATAAAGCCCCGTGCCACGGACGTCCCCAATGCACGCGTGCTTCTCTTGCAGTTTTCGCAGACCGGCCAACATCTCATCGCCCACTTCACGAGCGTTGTCGATCAGACCACCCTCCAGCAGATCCATCGTCGCCAGCGCTGCTGCGCAGGCGACCGGGTTCCCACCGTACGTGCTGCCGTGGGAGCCCTTGGGCCAAGTCATGACCGATTCTTTGGCAATGATGGCACCAATCGGCATGCCCGAGCCGATCCCTTTGGCGGTCGTCAAGACATCGGGCACGATGCCGAAGTAGTCGGAGGCCCACATGTGACCGGTGCGACCGGCACCACTTTGCACTTCATCGAACACCAGTAGGATGCCATGTTCATCGCAGAGCGTACGGAGCGATTGCAGGAAGCTTTTCGGCGGAATGATATAGCCACCCTCGCCCAGCATGGGCTCGATAAAAATGGCGGCAACATCCTGCGGGTAGATGTGGCGCGAAAGTAGATCGTGAATTTGGTGCATCACGAATTCACCAACTTCCATGCCGCCCGTTTCCAGGCGGTAAGCATCGGGATACGGTACGTGATGAACGCCGGGGAGCATCGGGCCGAAGGTCGACCGCTGTTTGGCCTTGCTCGACGTCAGCGACATGGCTCCGTAAGTTCGTCCGTGAAAGGCGCCGTGAAAGGCGATCAGGTCGGTGCGTCCGGTCGAATTTCGAACGAGCTTGATCGCGCCTTCGATCGCCTCGGCTCCCGAATTCGACAAGAAGACTCGTTTCTTACTGTCGCCCAGGCCGGTATTCGCCAATCGCTCGCACAGCGTGGCCATCGTTGGATAATAGAAATCGGTCCCGCAAATGTGAAAGAACTTGTCAGCCGCCTCTTTCACCGCCTTCACGACATGGGGGTGACTGTAACCGGTGGAGGCGACCGCGATCCCGGCCATGAAGTCGAGATATCGATTCCCGTCGGTGTCTTCGATGACTGGCCCCTCACCGTGCGAGACGGTCAGGGGATACTCTTTGATGTACGACGTCGACGAGAACTGTTCGTCCTGGTCGATGATCGCTTTCGATTTGGGGCCGGGAGGTGGCACGACAATCTTGGGGTAATCGCCGCCGAAGGCGCGTTTCGTCAAAGTTGTCGATTGAGTGTTGGACATGGAAGGTTTCCTTGAATTTCCGCGAGATTGATGATGCGACTTTGGAAGAGTCGCCTGACATTTCATCGCGTCGTGATTTGCTGGATCCATCGGTTGGTGGTTTGTTCGTGGTCGGTATCAAACAAGTGCGGCTACACTTCACGAACGCGAGTTCGGCATTGCTCGCGCATGAATTGCATGACGTAGTACGGCCCACAACCGCCCTTGCCACTTCCGCCGGAACCTTTCCAGCCGCAGAACGGTTGAGCTCCTGGCCAGGCGCCGGTCGTGGCACCGGTCCGTTTGTTGACGTAGGTCACACCCGCTTCGATCTCGGCCCAGAACTGTTCGATCTCTTCTTCTTTGCCGCTGAACAGGCCGGCCGTCAGTCCGTACTCGACTTTGTTGGCTTCTTCCAGCGCCTGGTCCAGGCTGCTGATTGTGCCGACTGCTAAGATCGGCACGAAGAATTCTTCGGTGAACAGACTGCTCTCGAGCGGCGCTTTGACAATCGTGGGCGCGACATAGTGGCCCTTGCTAAGGTCGCCGTCGGTGAGTCGTTCGCCGCCGATGAGCACCTCACCATCCTTTTTCGCCTGCGCCACGGCAGCCTCATAAGTGCTTACCGCAGCACCATTGATGACGGGTCCCAAGTAGACATCGGCCTGCGTCGGATCGCCAATCACGATGTCCTTGGTGCGAGCCATTAGCTTCTCGACAAACTCATCGACGACCGTTTCGTGGACGTAGACGCGTGAGCAAGCACTGCATTTCTGGTTTTGCAGGCCCCAGGCCGATTTCGAGACGCCGTCCGCTGCCGCGTCCAAGTCGGCCGTCTCCATGACGATGGCCGGATTCTTGCCGCCCAGTTCCATCAAACAAGGTTTGACCCATTTGTCGCTGAGGCTGTGGAACATCCGCATGCCGACTTTTTTCGATCCCGTGAAGACGACTCCGTCCACATCTTTGTGCAGCACCAACGCATCACCGATATCGGACCCGCGTCCTGTGACGAAGTTAAAAACACCCGCCGGCAATCCCGCATCGCGGTAGACCTCATACATCTTCAGTCCGGTCCAGGGCGCGTCTTTCGCCGGTTTGTAGACGACCGTATTGCCTGCGATCAGCGCGGCCGAAGACATGCCGCAAGACAAAGCCATCGGGAAGTTGAAGGGAGCGATACACGCGAAGACGCCGTAAGGACGGAGGACATCGGTGTTGGTTTCGATCGGGGTGATCCGGTTCATCTCGCGAATGAAACCGTTGGCCTCTTCCATTTGATCGCAGTAGTAATCGATCAGGTCGGCCGACTCTTCCGCGTCGCCGATCGCCTCGAAGCGATTCTTGCCGACTTCGATCGACATGATCGCGGCGATCTCAAACTTGCGAGCTCGGACCAACTCGGCCGCCTTCCGCATCAGCGTGATGCGTTCCTGCCAAGGCATGGCGGCCCAGGCTGGCTTGGCTCCCTTGGCCGCCGCGACCGCTCGGTCGATTTCCGCCGGCGATGAGGCTTGGAACTTTCCCAGCACCCAGTCCGAGTTGATCGGCGAGGTGTTCACCATCGGCTCGGCCGCCACAGTGACCGCTTCATTGGCGATGTAGAGAGGATGCGTGGCGTCGCATTCGGTGCGAATCTTGGCGAGCGCTTCATCGAAATAATGATGGAAGGCGGCCATGTCCACATCGGCCGTGGTGTACGTCATTCTGATTTCTTCGGGAGGAGGAAAAGCCACCTGCAGTCTCCAGTATTGATTGGTTGAGTGATTGTTTTCGTTCGCGGTTTTCGTTGATTCGTTAGGAGCCGTGCAATTGAGCAACGTCATCGATCATGGCAGGGTCATCGGGTGCGCCGAAGTAGCCGCCGAGGAACATCGAGAGGGCGCTGATCGGTAGCGCCAGCAAGATAGGGCTGCGGTTTGGAAGTTCAGGTGTGTTCGAGAGGAGGACATAGGCCACAACGCCTAGCAGGAACGCGGCCAGACCGCCGGCTAAATTGGCTCGTTTCCACCACAGTCCAGCCACGACGGGCACAAACAGGCCGGCGCTGAGTGCACCGATCGCATCGGTGTAGTAACCGGTAATGAGCGGTGGCGGGTCAAACGCCAAGCACATGGCGACCAATCCGACAGCCCACACGACAGCGATGTTGATGCGCCCCAGCGCCTCGTTGCTCAGTTCCTTGCCCCAGGCCTTAGCGACCAAGTCATGGGCAATCGCCGAGCTGCAGGCCAGCAGCAGCGCGTCGGTTGTCGACATGACGGCGGCCAGGACGGCGGCCACTGCCAGGCCACGAATGAAGGGGTTGAACTGGCTTTGAATGATCATGAGGAAGACGCGGTCAGGCTGTTCCAGGTTGGGAAACAACGTTTTGGCGACCGGGACGATGATCAAGACGGCCGACAAAATGAGGATCGCGTAGAAGATCATCGCCAAATTGAGTGAGAGCTTGGCGCCGTGCGCATCTTTGGCCGTGTAGACTCGCATCACAACATGGGGCACGATCGGAATGGCGGCCGCCCAGATTACAAACGCTCCCAGTCCGGTGGCCCAGGACTCTTTCGGAGCCGCCGCCAATTCGGGGGCGGCTGTAAAACTGGCATTTAAGATTTCGGACGGATTGCCATACCGAGAAATCAATAGACCGGCCGTACCGACGACGACAGCGACCATCAGCGCTCCTTGGACCACGTCGGTCCAGGTGATCGCCAGCATGCCTCCCACCGAAACATAAAGCACGAACACGATCGTTGCCATCGGCAAGGCATATTCGTACGGGATGCCCAGCAACTGTTCCGCCGTGTCGCCAGCCGCCTTCATCTGTGTGACGATGTACATCGTAAAGCTGACCACGATCAGTAGTGGCACGCCCAGACGAATCAATGCATGGGGATAGCGCCAACTCATGAAGTCGGTAATCGTGAAACGACCAAAGCGTCGAAGCGGTTTCGCCACAAGGATCGAAGCCATCGGGAAACCGACAATGCTGCCGGCAAAGAGTGACAGCGTGGTTGGAATGCCAAGTCGATAGGCATATCCCATGACGCCGATGATCGAACCGCCGCTGGCGAGCGCCGCCATGATCGCCATCGAATTCACCCAAGGCCCGATTCGTCGACCGGCGACCCAGTACTCGTCGCTGGAGTGGAACACTTTGCGCGAGAAGTAGACGCCAATGCCGATGCACGACAACAGGTAAGCGACGACGAGGACGCGTTCGATCATGATCGGTCGTCCTCCTGATCAGGGCGAGACAAGAGCAGTCGCAACAGTGCCAGTGTCGGAGCGACCACCATCAACAACGCCATCATCCAGCCTTGCATCGCCATGCCGCCCCAGGAAAGTGATCGTGACCAGGGTAGAAACGACACCACGGAAAAGGTGCCGAGCAGGCCCAAGAACAGCAAATCTCCGCGCGACATTGGAAAGAAGTTTTGCATGATCAAAAAGGGCTCGACTAATTCCGTAAAAGGTTGCCTCTGTTCGAATTCGTACGGTGACAATCGCGCTGTCTAAACGACGACGATCTTCTCGGCCCTCTCGCCAAGCTGTGCCAGTTGGCCCAGCCAGTCCGCGACCAGTGTGGCGTCATGCGGGGCTCCCGAAACACCGGGGGGTATCTTTCCTTCAACGACCGATTCGACCGCGATACTTGCGGGTAATGAGACTAATCGAGCCATCGCCGAACCGAGTCCGTTGCCTGATTCATCCAGGCTGTAAACTTGGTGCCAGATGGGCCGATTGTCACGCCGCACATCCAGTTCGACCATCAGCACGACGCGATCGGCCTCGCCTTCTGCAAGGCGATGTTGTGCCCAGAGTTCGTCACTCTTGGCTGCTAAGACGGCGTCTCGTTCGTCTCCCTGGGTACCATCGACAAGCTGAAAAATATCGTCCCAAGCCGAAGCCCAGCCATCGTATCGTAATGTTCCGCGTACGAACTCTTGAACATTCCAATCTTCGCCAAAACCGTACTCGGTCAGATAAGGAATCGAATCGCGGTTTGGGTAAGACTCAAACGTCTCCGTGTGGCCACCGGGCAGGCGTACATTCTGTTTTTGCAGCGCGTGCCACGGTCGATTCGCCGTCTTCGTTTCGCCGCCCGCGATCCACTGCGA
This sequence comes from uncultured Pirellulaceae bacterium, assembly GCA_964480915.1. Classification (GTDB taxonomy): domain Bacteria; phylum Planctomycetota; class Planctomycetia; order Pirellulales; family Pirellulaceae; genus CAWGCE01. Next base: position 156,809 of record CAYZRS010000003.1, read on the forward strand.
CTGATTGGTGAGCGCTCGTAACACGCCCAGCGGCGACCAGGAAAATTTGTAGCGGAAGTCGTTCATCTCTTTCGAGAGGCCACCACAGTAGGAGCGAAAGTAATGTTCGTTCGAAGTGTCAAAAAGCTCAGACGCTTGGTACTCGGCCATCAAAGCATGAGCCATCCAGTGGTCGATGCCCGGATCGAGCCCCGATTCGTTGACGAAACAGAGTCCGCTCCCTTGGGCCGCTTCGTGAAGCGACAACATCTCGGACGACACGTAGCTTGAGGAGAGGAAATGGGCCTTTTTGTCGAGGCAAATGTTGGCGACTTGCATGTGCATCGTTGCCGGCAGCATCGAGACCAACAGATCGCCCTCCAGCACCTCGGCAGCCAGCGTTTCCCAATCCAAGGGGCGGGCTGTCGCGTTGTCGGTTGCCAGATCGAGTCGGCTGAGTTGCTCTTCCGCTTTACTCAAGGTCCGATTCCAAAGCACAAGCGGGTGTCCGCTTTGAGCCAAACGACGGATGCCTGGGCCCGAACTGAGGCCTGCTCCTAACCAATGAACGGTTGGCATCTAAGACTCCTGTACGAAAGAAGAAGCGAGTTGGGATTTTTCGAGGAAGAGGTCGAGCGCTCGCTGCCAAACGCCCTGTGCGGGATTTTGCAGCTGCAGTAAGTGAGGCATCAGCTGTCCACAGAAATCTTCACTGCTTTCGATGGGAAGCAGCGAAGGTAGATGGTCGATGGCGACCAAATCCAACGGGCGATCGCCTTCGATAAGCCGCAGCGCCGGGTCGTCAAACGTTGTGCAACGATCGTAAATGGGCAGCGGATTGTATTCGCCGTACGGATCACAGCTGACGTCGCAGATGAGGCTCAGTCGGCGACCTGGCTCTGCGAGCATTTCACGAGTAACGAAAGGAGGCACGCTTTGCTGAACGAAAACACAATTGAGCAGGAGGTCGTGCTGCAGTGCCTCGACGAAGGGGCCTCCTCGCTCGGTTTCTGCGAGGTCCCATTTTGTCGCCTGAATGCCGACTTGTTCGCACAGACTGACGGCGCCCCGCCCGCTGCGGCCCAGGGCACCAATGATCAGCATCGAAGGGGAATGTTCGACGGACCCGAGGGCCGTCCTGACGTCCTCGACGAGTGCCGACTGGCTTGGGCGGGCTTCGATCGGTGGCAAGATCGGCTGACGCCCCTGTTGCTGGCCCGCCCAACCGAGTAGCGCCAAAGCGGCGCCGGCGAACCCGGCCCAATGACCAAACGCCGCGATGCGCCGTCCCCGTTCGTCGACCAAGTACTCCAGGTCGTACAACTTGCCTCCACCCGCGGTGAATCGTTGGAGTGTGTGGTACCAACCGGACTGTTCTTTGTAGACATGCGCGAAGTGAATGTGACGATGATGGAGTGGACGCCCTGTGGGGTCGAGCTCTTTAAGACCCAGGATGAAGGCGTCGTCCGGTGCCGTCGATTCCCAGCTGTGCGCCGCGGCGATTTGGCAACCGGCCGCTTCGTAATCAGCGATCGGAATCGGATTTTGAGGGGAATCTTCGACGGTCAATCGGAAACCGGCATCGATCAGTTGCTTCGCAAACGTTGGGGTTAGCGCGGTCCGCTGTTCTCGCGGTTTCGATTCAGCACGGAGCCATACGTGAGTCATGAATCGCTCCGATCGCCACCAAGACCCTGAGAAATGCGTCGACAGCAATCCACCAAGGGAGCGATGTAGCTTGTGACGAAGTCGGCTGCGAGGCGAAATTTTGGGACACTGATGCTGACGCCGGCGATCGGATTCCCCCGATGGTCGAAGATCGGCGCGCCAAAACAGACGATATCGAGTTCGGCTTCTTGATCACTGATTGCGTAGCCCTCCGCTTGGATTCCGATGAGCTGACGTTTGAGTTGTGATCGACTGACGATGGTGAATTCGGTCAGGCGACGCATGTCGATTTCTGCGACGATCGTGTCACGTTCATTTTCAGGCAGGTGTGCGAGGAGTGACTTGCCAATCGAACTGGCGTGCATGTCGACGCGCCCGCCAACTTTCGTCGCCAAGCGAATCGCGTGAGGGCTGTCTTGCTTCAGTAGATATACCATCTGTTGGCCGCTGCGGACGGCTAGGTGAGTCGTCTCCTGAGTCGCTTGGCTCAATCGCTTTAGCTCTGGTTCCGCGCGACGGACGACTTCGTTCTGCTCGATCGCTCGACCGGCGAACTGAAACATGCGAGACCCGATCAAGAACCGGTGGTCGCTCGTCTCCGTCACTAACTGTTCGGCGATCAACGCCTTCAAAATCCGATGGACCGTTTGACGCGGTAGGCCGCTCTTGTCGACGAGTTCAGACTTCGTGGGGAGTTCCGCCGCATCGGCGATCAGCTGCATCAAGTCGATGCCTTTGGAAAATGCGGCGGTCCCCTGGACGGGCGATTTCGTCGTTGGCATGGCTGCGGTTTAGGAAAGGAGAAGTGACCGGTGATGCGAAGGGAACGGTGGGCCGGTCGCTCATCATACCGACCGAGCGACATAATCACAATATGAGCATCAGGACCACAATGTGGTCGATTGGTGGCTGTGGCCGGTTGGCGTCGTTCAAGAGAAGGCGTCGCTTAGCGGATGGAGGGCCGGGCCTGACGTTGGCTGGGGGCAATCAACGTCTAGGATCAGCCCGTTTTTTTGAACGCAAGCGAGGTTAAGAGATGGAAATCGATGGCCGGAATTTTCAAGCAACCGTACTTGGATTCGGATTGTTATTCGCGATCTTCGTGTGCGTCGCCATGTCGCACAGCGAGGAGAAGATCGCTCCGGAGCCTGTCCACACGGTCGGTAGTCAGCACATCCCCGTGGTCGCGGTTGAAGACGACGCGAAATTCACCGCGGAGGATTTTCGACTGATTCAGCTCGACGATGGCCATGATTACTGGGTTTTTCGTAACCGCAAGAACGACCGCGGCTATGCCGGCATGGCCCATTCACCCGAATGCCAGAAATGCGTCAAAGGGGGCGACCGTCTGGTCGACCGTCTATAACGTCGCTCGCAGCAGTCGAGGAAATTTCAAAGAGGTCGCCGCCATTCGGGTGGCGGCCTCGCTGTCGTCACGTTCGTGGCGGTTGGCTGGCGGGCCGCTAGAGTGATGCGGTTGCTTGGCCCGCACGATGCCTGGGATCGGCGCGGTGCAGCTCGGAGGCCTGGATAGCGCCAGTCATATTTGTCTCATCCTGCCGCTCGGAATTCGGTTCTCACTGCGATTCGTCCGATCACCGACTGGGCCTCCGTCCCGCTGGGACCGTGCGCGTCAACGGCCAATTCGAAACCGGGCAATGCCACAATCTCGGTCTCTGGAGCCTGGCACGTGGCAATTCGGCGGCCCAAGGCCAAAAAACGATGGATTGACATATCGCGAGATGACGATATGTTTAAGGGGAGGATCAATCGATGGATGGGAAAATGAGTTCCAGCAAAACGAGTGCAAGCAAGAAGGCAAAGAAGAAGCCGGCCGGCGATCCGGAAGCGTTTGCGATGGCGGCTGAATGTCTCAAGGTGTTAGCGCACCCCGTCCGCCTGCGGATGGTCCAGCTCTTACTGCACGGGCGTTACACGGTCGGGGAGTTGGCGGAAGATTCTGGTGTCCCGGATAACGTGGCGTCGGAACACCTGCGATTGATGCAGCGATGTGGTTTCTTCACAAGTGAGCGGGACGGGCGGCGTGTTTACTACCAAGTCGCCGAGCCGCATCTCGCGAATATTATGCAGTGTGTCGAAAGTCGATTCTTGCAGGGTAAATCAGGGAAATAGCAGTTGTCCGACCAGTGCTCTGACCATCACGGATGTTTCGTTTTCCTTTCCAACGGGATGAAGGATTCAGCATGACGACCACGAAAGAACACGACGAGCGAATTGCCAAGATGACATTCGCGTCCGTCTATCCACACTACATTACGAAGGTCGAAAAGAAGGGACGAACCCAAGAAGAGCTGCATCAGGTCATTGAGTGGCTGACGGGTTTCGATGTCAAAAAATTGCAGAAGCTCATGGATCGTGATGCAACGATGGAACAATTCTTCGCTGCGGCAACGATCAACCCCAACGCCAGTCTGATTACTGGTTCCATTTGTGGATACCGTATTGAAGAGATAAATACTCCGTTGACCCGACAGGCTCGATACATGGACAAGCTTGTAGATGAGCTTGCCAAAGGTCGGAAGATGGAAAAAATCCTCAGAACGCCTTAACGGGGAAATCATCGAATAGCAAAAACATGCACTGGGATCGCAAAGCCGGTTGCTATCGAAGGGGGAATCGCTTGTTGCGCCCCGGTGAATTTGAACGTTCGTGGACTTCAGCGTCCCTGTTTGCCTTCTCGAACTATCACAGCGAGGAACCTTATGGAAAAGACCATTTCCGCTTCGAAACTTGCGGAGCTGAGCTTGCAGCAAGACGTTGATTTGCTCGACGTACGGACGCCTCTCGAATTTCGCGAGGTGCATGCGAAGATCGCTCGCAACCTTCCGCTCGACAGGCTCGATCCTAACTCGGTCATGGCCGACAGGAACGGAACCGGTGACGACGCGTTGTACGTGATTTGCAAAATGGGCGGACGGGGCGCCACGGCATGTCGGAAATTCTACGAGGCCGGTTTCGAGAATGTGATCAATGTGGAAGGTGGGACGGCGGCTTGGTCGGCCGCCGGCTTGCCAGTTGTCCGCGGTAAGCAAGCGGTCTCGCTCGAACGGCAAGTGCGCATCGTGGCCGGAACGATCGTTTTGCTCGCCAGTCTCCTTGCTGTGACGGTTCATCCGTACTTTGCCGGCATCGCCGCTTTTATGGGGGCCGGTCTGGCATTTGCCGGACTGACCGACACCTGCGGTATGGGAATGTTGCTGGCCAGAATGCCATGGAATCAGCTGAAACCGGCGCCCGAAGCTGGCTGCTTCACGGATCGATCGGTCGGATGATGCTCCTTGTGCTCGGCGCTGTGATCATCGGTTTGACATTGGGGATGCTCGGTTCGGGCGGATCGGCGATCACCGTACCGATCTTGGTTTATCTTGTAGGTCATGGAGCCAAGGAATCGATTGCCGAATCGATGGCGATCGTTGGCGTCATTTCTGCAGTCGCGGCGATTCCTTATGCGAGGGCAAAGCAAGTCGACTGGAGAAGCGTCATCTGTTTCGGCCTTCCTGCGATGCTAGGCACGTTCATTGGCGCTTGGTTGGGGGGCGCGGCGGCAGCATCGTTGCAACTCGTTGTGTTCGGCGTTGTTCTCTTGGTGGCGGCGGCCGTGATGCTGCGAAAAGCCAAAGCAGAATCGGCTGCCGAGACGACGGAGCCGCTGCGCCGTGCGCCGGTGGGGAAAGCGGTCGTCGAAGGCATGCTCGTCGGTACTCTGACCGGTTTCGTGGGTGTCGGCGGCGGGTTCTTGATCGTTCCGGCGCTCGTGGTGCTCGGGGGGCTGCCCATGCGACTGGCGATCGGCACGAGCCTAACCATCATTGCCATCAAGTCGGCAGTCGGCTTCCTTAAATATGAACACTATCTGTTAACGCATGGTTCGTCCGTTGACGTCGCGACCATCCTGGTTGTCGTACTGATCGGAATCGTCGGCAGTCTGATTGGACGCAGCATCAATCAAAGACTGGATCAGCGGGCGTTAAAGCAAGTATTTGCGGTCTTCCTGGTCTTGATTGGTGCGTTCATCGTGATTCACGAGGGCAGCAAGATGTTTGGACGAAGCATCGAACGCATTGAGGCCGCCGCTCGATTCAAAATTGTGACCAGCAATCCTCAAGGAGTGTTTCGATGCGACTGAAGTAATTCTACGACGAGGCGCTAGCGCACTCGTCGTACATCGTTGGTTGTCAAAAATCGCGGGTGGCGATCGTGATCGATCCGGGGCGAGACATTGAGCAATACCTCGCCGTGGCGGAGCGTGAGTTCAGCTTTGCTTGTTTGAAGCCGCGACTGCCGTACTAAGACTCGTTACCAACCGGCCAATGAAAGTTCGTTGCCCGACTTTAAGCGCAGTTCGCTCCTTGGAATATGATGAATTCGCCTTGGCTAATCGCTCTCCAAGTCCAGCAGTCGTCGCTTCATGCCCTGCCCTCCCGGCGCGCTAAATCCGCCCAGCCCCTTGCCGGTTGAAGCGACGACGCGGTGACACGGTACGATGAGTGGAATTGGATTGCCGGCCATTGCGTTTCCGACAGCACGGGCCGCATTGGGGCTGCCGGCCCTGGTTGCTAGCACTTTGTAGGTGGCCGTTTGCCCACGGGGGATTTTTCGGCAGTGGTGGTAGACGCGATCTTGAAAGCGGGTCGATTTGCCGAAATCGAGCTCGATGTCGCTGAAATCGACCACTTCTCCGGCGGCATAGTCTTCGATACGATTGGCGAGCTCTTTCTGGGCCGGCGTCAAGTGGCTGTGAGGACTTTCTTTGCATAGCAAGCGGCGCAAAGCTTGCGTTTTATTCGGGTGGCCGAAACTGATCTGGCAAACTTTTTCTTCGTTCCAGCAGATCGAAACCCAACCCAGTTCCGTACAGAAGACCGTACCAGTGACGGGTATTTGAAAGGAAGTCATGGATGGCCTCGCACTTCGTAGTTCGTGACGGTTTTTCTTCTGGATGTTTTGCCCGTTGTGCCTTTGACACAATGGAGGCCGGTTTTAGAATGGGAGCTGACGAGCTGCTTTGTGTCAAATCCAACAACCTTGTCCCGCGAACCATTCCTTCCTCGCGAAATTGGAACACGTGACACGGCAGCGATCAAGGAGCCAGTGGATGCCATACGGTACGTGTAGTGATGACTTTTACGTCAACCTAAACCTCAACACAGAGATGGAGTTAAGTCAGTCACGCGAATCGGTGCTTCACTTTTTCGAACTGATTCAAAAGAAGTACCCGACGATGGGTAATTTCTACTGCCGAGAACGGGGCGAGTGTGTCCTCGAAGAGGACAAGAGCCGTGGCCACTATCGCTGGGCAACGGTCGAAAATCGTCGCGTCTGCTCCGGTTATGTGAATCCCAGTTCGCTGGACGATGTGATTTCTCAGAACGAATTGATTCTCGAAACCGCTCCATTCGCGCTGTCGGTGAGTCCACTCGATTGCGAATCGCTGAACCTCATGTACGGTTTCGATTTCACCTACCGCGGCAATCACAACCAACTGATTCGCGAAGTGCTGGGGGCTCCTTCCGCCTTCGAAAGCGTGGCCGATCTGGCCGGCGCGACGACAATCGCCTACGAGCCGTCGATCCAATTCGCGCTCGATGAAGATTGCCGTGTCCAGTGTCGACTGAGTGTCGAAACGCGCACCAGTGCCTTTCACGTTCGTACGGGTGAGTTTCCTGAAGAGCAATTGAGCGTCTACGTCACGGCACGACGTTACGGCAGCCTGGATCGGGGCGAGTCGATGATTGACGTGCTCCACCGGCTCGATGACGTCTGCCGAGAAGTCGTCGACAACCACGTCATCTCGAATGTGCTACTGCCGATGCAGCAGACGATTGCGACTCGATAGATCTTAGGATCGGGTCAAAAGCGGCGGCCGATCGACCGACGTCGTCTTCGCCAATGGCTAATCTGCGGCACTCTCCAGCGACAGGATGAAGTGGTCAGGAGAAGGTCCGCTCCCTGGTGGGCCGAGCCGCGTTGCTTGGCATCAGCGAGATCTTTGGCTACAGCAAGATTTGCGTGACTACCGCAGGTTCTA
>CAYZRS010000003.1:164604-176239 GCA_964480915.1 uncultured Pirellulaceae bacterium
CTACCGCAGGTTCTAGCGCAGGTTCGATTCGAGCAAGCGTTGATTGCGATCGTTGTCCATCGTTTCGGCCGTCACGAGATGCTCGCCCGTCACGATCAGGTCACTCATCGGCTCGCCTTCGGCAGAACCTTCCAGGTGATCGACCATCGCCATAACGGCCGAGTAGCCCATCATGTACGGGTCTTCCAGGATGATCGCTGCCAATTCACCATCTTGGAGCATCCGGCTGGTCGCCTCGGCCGCGCCAAATCCGTAGATCGGCAGTTCCGATTCGAGCTCCAGTCCCTTGACGGCCTTCGCGAGGATCGTGGTGTCCGCGGGAGTGAGCGCCGCGACGGCGGTCAATCCGTCATTCGCTTTGATCCATTGCTTGACCTGCGCAACCTTGTCGCCAGAGACTGTTTTCAGGTCGGCATCGGATACGACGAGTGTTAGGCCTTCGATCTCTTTGGCCGTGGTTTCGAAACCTTGCAGGCGTTGAATCGATCCTAGATTTTCCTCGTGGTGTCGGATGACGAGGACTTTGCTTTCTTTCTTGCCTTCGGTGATCGTTTCCAGCAGGACCTTGCCACAGTGGAAATGGTCGGTGCCCGCGAAGGTGACGACTTGGGGGCCCTGAGCCATCGGTTGTTCAAACACGGCGACCGGGATGCCGGCCTCATTGGCTTTTTCAGCCACTTCCATTTGCGAAATCGGATCGATGGGGCAGACGCAGATACCGGCAACTTTGTCGCTGATCGCTTGTTCGAACCGAGTCGTCTGGTCGGCGGCAGTGGCGTCGGGAATGTGCCATTCGAGTTCCCGTTTGAATTCTTCGGCCGCCGCTTCAGCGCCGGCTCGGACGGCAGTGCTGAAAGCACCTTCGCTTTGATAGTAGACAACCGCGATCTTATCGGAGGGTGGCGTCTGCTGCGTGGCACTGGCCGCATCTACCTTGTCGCTGGGCGATGTTCCGCAGCCAAGCAAGCTGCTGCCGATGAGCAGCAATCCCAGACAGAGAGTACGGTTTATCGATGTGGCCACCGTTTGGCCGTTCGCATTGGAAAGCAGGCCAATCATGCCAGACTCCATATGTCCGTGGTCACAGCGTGACGCAGGCGGACTCTCTAATTGTTGCTGTTGTTGTTATTTCGACGTCGGCGTCGCCTGGGGCGGGCATCGTTGCCGCCCTTTTTGTGGTTTGCCATGTTGGTTTCTACGATCACGCTGACGCAATCGAGCCAAGACGGAATATTGCGACTGCGACCTCTTTGTCCTTCGGAGGCCATTTCGCCGTTGCCGACGGGAACCGCTTCCAGTTCGTTGTCGTCCTCTTCGCCAAAGTCGGCGAATGACTCGTTGCGTCCTTCGTCCTGATCGTCGCGATCTTCACGACGAGCTTCGGTCGAATCGCTGCTCGATTTTTCCGCCGCATTGTCTCGCGATCGCCCGCGATTTCGTCCGCCTCGTCGACGCCGTCCACGTTTGGGGCGTCGTTCGGACGATTCCTCTTCCGAACTCAAATCGTCAACTTCGGGGGCGATTTCTGCGACAAACTCGTCGGAGCTGACCTCAATGTCGTCGATCAGTTCGGGTGACTTGGGTGGTTCCGTCTCTAATGGTTTTGAGGAATCGGTACCAAACATCGAATCGACAAACTGCTGCGATGCGCGGGTTTTCACAACATCGGGATCGTTCGAGAACGCATCAAAGATCGAATCACCCAATGGTGCTGATTCGTCGACGGACGGTGCTTCTGGCTCGGCAACCGGTTCCGGCGTGGCGGCTGCCGCCGCTGCACCGCCAAGCCCGAGGAAACTGGCAATTTTGTTCCAGTGCGAAGGCTGTTTTGGTGGAGCCTTGGCCACGGGGGCTGGTTTCGGTGTGGCCGGCTGGGGAGCGGCTGCAGCAGTCGCGGGGGGCGCTTTGCCGGCTGTCGGCGCGGCCGGCTCCGCTGGTGATTCCGATCGAGCCGCCGGTTTCGCCTCCGGTCGCGAGGTCTTCGGTCGATCGTCTCGTTTCTTGGTCGGCCGATCTGCGGAAGACTCGGACGATGCCCGCGCGCTGCTCCGAGCGCCACGCGCCGAGCCTTGCTTGCCTTCACGATCGCCATCACGATTGGAATCGCGATCCCTACCGCGTCCCCGTCCGCCACGGCGTGAACGGCGCGGTCGGTCGGCAGGGCCGCTTTCTGCTTTGCTCTCAGATTTGCTTTCCGCCTTGGATTCCGCTTTGGATTCGCTTGCCGCTGCGCGAGCCCCCTTCCCTGCGGTCGTCCGTTCGGGACGAGTCTGCGGGGTCGGTTTGGTCGCTTCGGGCGTTTGGCTGGCGGGCTGGTCGGTCGCGGCCGTTTTCTGGCTGGTCGGCTCGGTCGTCGCGGATGAACTGGCTGCAGCGGCCCCTAATTCCCCACCGAATCCCAAGCCCGCGCCAAAGCCTGACTCGGCTGCTGCTGGTGGCGTCGACTTCGCCTGCGGTACCGCTTTCGATTTCGCTGGCGTGGCTGCGACCGCACGCGGTTCTTTCCTCGGTGCTTCCTTGGCCTCTTGTTTCGATTCGACGGGTGCCGATTGAGCCGGCGACGAAGATTCGGCACGGCTTGCGGCCGCCACTTCCTTGATCGGTTCCGGTCGTGGTTCTCGCTCGGCCGATTCCAAGCTGGAATTGATCGCGTCGATCTCGGGGCAGATACCGGCTCCAAAGAACGAACTGTCCGCAGGGAGTTCGGCCGCCGCGGGTGCTGGCGTTTTCTTCTCAGGCGTCTTTTCCGACATCTTCTCGGGCGCAGCGGCCGGCGGCGTCGTGGAGACGTGCTGCACGGCGGCCGGTTCGTCAGAGACCGGTTTTGCGGCTTGCGATTCTGCGGCTTGCGGTTTTGCTGGCTCTGCCTTGGAGGTGCCAATCAAGTCGGCGAGCGCATCCCAGTGATTGCTCTCCGGTTCCTGTCGACCACTATCGTCGTTGGTCATCCAAACGTCCTTGGGTGAATTATTTTGTTCGCACGGCCGTGGGCCTGTTGCGTGGGCCAAGCGGCCATTCTTTAACCCCTGAATATAGCGATTCAGGGCCGATTCGGAAAGACTTCACGGAGAGCCGGAAATGGCTGTTCTCAGCGAGGCTCCGTCTCGCCGTTCAGTCCTAGAAGCGTGGTGTCCCGTTGCGAACCGATGAGCGTAAGAAGATTAGGGAAGAATGCGATTCAGAATGAAATTGCCATTGTCGGCCACATCCAGGAGCGGCGAGAACTTGGCCTGCTGCGATCCTGGGCGTGAGCCTCGCAGATTGAAGACGAGCATCACCGACGCATTCCAGGCCTCGCTCGCTCCATCGTTGACGCTTTCATCGGGATGGAGATACGACAGAGACGAACGAATCGCGAAGAAATCGGATAGCGGCAATTGAATGTCGGTGCCCAGGTATCCGTCATCGTCACCCGAGAATCCAGCGAAGATGGAAACTTGGCCACCGGGTGCCCAGTTTAGCCGCCTGCGATAGAAGAACGAGTGGAGGTCCGATCCTTCAAATGTTTCCAATTGCCCCGCGACAATTGGCGAGGTGATTTGATCGTCTCGTAGCGCAGCGCTGAAGCGATATCCGAACTCATGAACGGTCGGCCAGCGATAACTAAACTCACCCCGCAGCTGCGTCGTGTTCGCTTCGGCGAACCACTCGTCCTGCAGGACATCGACGACGATGCCGCCTTGCCAACCGCAGCAAGCACGCTTGAAGATTCCGGTCGTGAAGAATGTCTGGTGTCGCTCTTCGGTTGTAAAGGAAGCGCCGGAAAGATTGGTCTGGGTCGATCGAGTTCCGATCTGCCAGCCCAAGCCTGAATACGGCAGCAAGGGTAGCACGGTGCCGAAGTTGAAACCTTCTTGGAATCCAAAGCTGCCGGTACTGCCTTGGTTGTACGGCCCGGTGAATCCCAACCCTCCTGCAAAGACCTCCAGGTTGCCCATGCCCCACAGCGCGCCGAAAGGGTAGCCCGAAATATCTTCGTAGCCTTCACAGCCGCCGCCACAGCCTCCTCCGCAGTCAAAGCCGCAACCGCAGCTGTCGCCACCACCACATTGTCCGCAATCGCAGTTCGAACCGTAACTCGGCTCGCTGTAACCTTCTTCGTAGTAGCCCTCGTCGTCGAAACTCTCGGTGTAACCGTCAGCGTACGAAGGCGCGTTGGGGACCGATTCTCCACGGTACACTTCTTCGGTGACGAATTCTTCGCCCGTGACCAACGAAGAGGCGCTGGGGATCGGCTCCATCGGAGCTTCTGCCGCTGCGAGCCGCTCGTGTTTGGGTACAAAATGGCGAGTCGGTTGAGCATGCATCAGCGCTTGACGCGCTCGATCCGCTTCATAAGAAGAAACTTGGGATCGCTTGATCGGCACGCGGCGTCGAACATGGGGCGACGGCATGGCAAGATCCGACCGCAGGCGATTCGGTGCGCCATGCTGTGCCGTGACTGGCGAGGGTGCCACTAATAGGGATAGTCCAACGAGGATCAGCCAGATGGTGTGTCGTCGCCCGTCGGCATCGTTGCTGCGTGTCATCGCCACATCTCGGATAGGTGTTTTCGATTGCACGGGATCGATTTTGCCGGAACACTGCGCCAACGCGAGCGCATTCCACCCCGCTGGGAAGGATATCGACGTCTACCTAACCCGAACTTCTCCCTAAATCGGAAAAGTCTTTCAGGGCAGGCGCATGTCGCCGTCCTTGCCTAGTCGTTGCTAGCGTCGCTGCTGAGGGTGGGGTGGTCAGTCCCAGTCAGAGGTCAGGGTTCCCGTAACCCGAAAGGTCATTTGAAGGTGGTGCGGCTTAGTTAAACGTTGCGCATTAGGTTGCGTTTGTTGCACGAAACGAAAGTCTTGTTCCGTCGGGTCCTGCCGGAACGATTTGATCTAACAATGCGGCAAGAGCGCTGCGTTGTATCGCTATCTCTAGTTGCCTTCCCTGCGACGGTTAAGCCAACGGCATGGTTGGTCCGGTTTCAGGCAGCGAACGTGACTTTTTTCATCCGGAGGAAACAGACGATGAGATTCCGTTGTTTATGTGTGGGAGCTGTCGTCGCGTTGCTGGCGATCTCGACAGTAGATGCTCAGAGCCGTCAGCGTACCACTCGCGAAGGCTATCAAAAATCGCAGGCTCGAACGTCATCGAGCGCCTCGAAAGACTCCAAAGTTCGTCGAGCAAGCTGTGAGAGTTGCGAGTCCACGGTCGAGATCGGCAGCGACTTGGCATACATGTCCAGTGGCGACGGCTGCAGCGGTAGTTGTGGCGGCGGTTGCAGTGATTGCCAAGCCTCGGCTGGCTGCTGTGGCTGCGGCGACGGCGGCTGCGGTGGTGGCCATTGTGGATTGGGGATGGACTGCGGTTGCAAGCTGGGGCAGAGGACGCAATGCGTTTCCTACCCTCGCTGTTTCAGCTTCAAGAGTCCCTGCGTGGGCAAGCCGTGTGGCGGTCCCTGCTGTGGCACGATCTTTTCCGAAATGTACTGCGACGTCGCCAACTTCTTGGACAAGATGAAGGGTAAAGGCTGCGGCGCATGCCCGCCTCGCCCCTTCGGTTTCAGTGATTGCGGTTGCTCTAGTGGCGGCTGTGGCTGTAGCGATGGCGGTTGTAGCGGCGGCTGCACGTGTGGCTGCGACGTTCCCGATTGCGGTTGCGAATCGACCGGAGGCTGCAGCTGCGGGTTGGACCCCGGTTGTGGAATCGAATCGACCGGCTGTGGCTGCGACCCTGGTTGCGGCATCGAATCCTGCTCCGGTGGTTGCAGCGGAGGCTGTGCCATGAGTGTCCCTGATTGTGGCTGCGAATCGACCGGATGCACCGGCTGCGGTGGCGGTTGCGGCGGCCATCTCAAAGGCATCGCGGCCAAGCTGTTCGGCGGTTGCGGAAGCGGCTGCGGCTGCGGTGGCGGTTGCAGTGACGGCGGGTGCTATGGCGGTGGTGATGTGTTCACCGGCGGCTGCGAATCTTGCAATAGCGGCTACGGCGGCTACAGCGGCTATGCGTATGGTGGCCAGGCGAATAGCGGCAGGTCGTTGAAGTACTACGCTTCGAATCAAGACTCGCGCAATCCGGTCTATCTCTCTTCTCGAGAGGTAGCGCGGCAGCGCGAAACTGCTCGGCTAGCACGCGAACCGGCCGGCACGCAAGAAGCGGATAGCGAGCAGACGGAAATCGCTTCGCCGCCGCAGGAGACCAGCCCGCAGGCACGTCGATCGACCAAGTCGCAGGTTCGCACGGCGAATCACGAAACACGTGCGAGCCAGCAACGTCAGCCGCAAACGCGCCGTCGCCCTGCTCCGCAGCGAGATTCGTCGCGAACGAACAAGCGCACTCGCCCTGGTTACAGCTCCACCACGCAAGCCACACGCGTGCCGCGAGCTCAAGCAGTGGCTCAGGTGAGTCACAGCGAAGCGGCCAACTCGCGTCCGGCGACGTCGATTCGTTTCGCCGGCGGTGCTGAGTAGGCTTTCCACGGCCAGCCAAAGCAAAATTTCAAAACGGCTCTGATTTCGTCAGGGCCGTTTTTTTGTGGAGTGTTCGGCGTTGAATTAGACGGTCTGCCGCTGGCCATTTGCCGTTGCGCGGTACGATCGCCATGCGACCAGCGCGACGAGCCACGGTGCGATCCCGCCAAGCGGTTCTGGCACGGGGGAGACGATGTCCGAGCTGGTGAATTTGTTGGTGTTCCAGGCCACGAAATCTTGCCCGTTGACGTTTCCGTCCGCATTGAAATCACCATCGCACCAAGCGGCGGTCGCCGTGAACTTGTGAGTGTTCCAGATGACGAAATCTTGCCCGTTGACCGATCCGTCCAGATTTGCATCGCCGACCAAAAAGGGGTTTCCGCCGGTGGCGTTGGGATTGTTGGCGCCACCTTCGACGAGCCAAGCAGCCAGGTCGTCGGCGTCCACGTTGCCGTCGTTGGTCAAGTCAAACGCGCTGTTGTTGGTCGAGGTTGAAATTTCCACGACAAGCGCGTCGATGTCGAGGCAATCGTAATTGCCATCGCCGTTGAAATCGCCAGATGCGCTCGTAGCGGCCGCGGCGACGCGCAACCCGTACCAGTGATAAGCGACGGCGTCACGAAACGAATACAAGTTGCGGTAGGCCGCACCAGTGAATTCGGACGAGCGAAACCATGCCCCGCCACGGTAGACAGGGAAATCGTCACCGAGTGGACTTTGTTTGATCCCTTCGGTGTATTGATAGACGAGTCCATCGACATCGTAGAGCCCGTAGTGGCTCTTCGCATTCGTGTAGGCACCGACGTCGGTCAGGTGGTCGATCGAATCATTAAAGGTCGAGCCCGATTGCCAATACGTATCGTCGGCGGAACCCGGTGAACCGGCGGCCGTGGCGTAGTTGGCGCTCGTGGTGCCGCCGGCCGGCGCTTCACTGGCCGGGTCGGAATCGGTCCGGACTCCGTATTGCCAGTAGCCGCCAGTTCCGTTCTTCGTCGGATCGTAATAAGCCGCTTTGTAGAACTCGTCTTCGCTGGGGATGAAGAAGGAAGCGTCTGCCTGCCGTGGAGGAGGAGCGCCCGTCGTGATCGACATGTCGTAGACGCCGTTTTCTGTATCACCAGAACCTTGTCCGTTGTGAAGCCAGTTCACAAAGCGAGCGCCGCTGTCCCAGTTGATCCAGGTTGCGGGGTAATTTTCTTGCCCACCTTTGACGGTATATTTGGCACCCGACGGCGCCGCCAAATCAACGTCGATTCCACCGGTGTACGCTGTTCCATTTCCGATCGAGCTGACCGTCATGTTGGAATTGAATAGGCCATTGCCGGACGGATTGAAGACCTCTGCCGCATCTGGATCAACGGTGTTGAGGAACTCGACCCACTGCGTATTAGTGACATGCTTGTCTGCGATTCGGTACTCATAGCCAACCGAACCATACCCGGTCGTCAAATCGGCAGCAGGCCCTTTGTCCATGATCAGCGTGTCGGCAGGATTGCCAGCATCGCCCACGGTCACCCAATCAAACGTCACGGTCGCCAGGCACGGTCGCGGAGCCAGGACGAAGCATGAGGAAAACAAGATGGCGCAGCCTGCGAGTGCCCTGCGGCATCTGTCGACAGTTGGCGATTGTAGAAAGAGCATGTGATCCCCTCGCGTCCGAATGACTGTGCCAGTACCAAAAGTGAACTTCGGGTGACGACGAAGCGACAAGGGTCGTTTTCAAAAGTTCAAAGATGTGGACGAGTTGTGTTGGAAAACGAGGCGCCTGCTGTCGGTCGTCCAGCCCTCCATACTAATCGGTCTGCCTCTTTCAGTCCAAGACTCTTGCAAGTCGATTGTTCACAAATTCGAATGTCGTGAAGCTCAGTTGCCGGCCTTCTCTGACGAACGTTCTGCCAACAGCGCGTCAATTGCCTCGTCCAATTCCTCGCCTTTGACGTTTTTAAATCGAATGGTTCCCTCGCCATCCAAAATGTAAATCGTGGGGAACTTGGCAACATTCAACGTTCGGGAAAACTCGCTGTCCATGCCGACCCACCAATGATCCCATGGCATCGGCTTCAGTTTTAGGAATTCTTCCAGCGTCTCTTGGTCTCGATCGCAGCTGACGCTAAGAATCGCTAATGGTTCGTCCTTGTGACGTTCTGTCAGTTCGATTTGGTGCGGTATCATTTTTACGCACGGTCCACACCAGGTCGTCCAGATGTCGAGGACAACGATCTTCCCGCGGTAGTCCAAAATGTTCCCGGTGCCGCCTGTGAGTTTGTTGCCGCTGACTTCCGGTAGGACGTTGCCCACGCCAAGCGTGTGGATTTCACGCAGTTTATTCGCGGCCCAGGCTCGAGCCGTTAGGTTATGACCAACGTTGACGCCTTCCAGGTACCGATCCTCGGCCATCATCACGACCACTTCTTCCATTTCGGCAAAACGTTCGTTTCTGCGGTGGCTGGCGACCAGTTGCGCCCCCGCTGCCCAGCGGACTTCCGGGTTGAAGGTTTTCTCGAAAAGCGCTCGCAAGAATGCGTCGGTTTCGGCGCCACGAGGGAATTTGGCAAAGGCTTGTCGGATGCCGCCGTTGTTTGCATGGTGCTGCAAGAGGAGCGCGATCGGGTCAATGGCTTCGCCCTGAGCCGATGCAACCGCGCCCAGTGCTTCGTCCAATGCTGGGACTCCGACAAAACGGCTGAGGAACACCAATGCGTCAAAAGCGGCCTCATCGGTCTGGTCGACGGCGACGATTTCGGCAAGCAACCTGACGTATTGCCGTATCGAACGAGCAGACGGCGCTCGGCTGGCAACCGCTTCCGTCTCTGCAGGCGTTGTCGCTCGCGTGAGCTTGTCGACGTAGCGAATGGCCATCGACTCGTAGCCGGTGATCAGTCGCTGCACCTCTGCGGCGCGGTCGATCGGCCGGGAGCCCGTTTTGTCAGCGACCGGTTTGGCGTGGCCAAGTTTCGCAAAGGCGGCCGGTTTGGGCGCCGTCAGCGGAGCAGACAGTTTCTGTGCCGTCGGAGTTGTCTTCGCCGGTTGAGTACTTAATGGCGCCGAGTCGCTACCCGGCGCTTGCGCCTGGCATCCCCAGGTCGAGAAGAGCAACAACGTACCGCTGGTGCAGATCGCAAATACCTTGCGCATGAATGAAGGTCCTTCGTCCGGATCGTGACTGTGGGGTTACGGAAGTTCGATCGATTCGCGACCGGCTGGTGTGACGGCGGACCAAAACGCCACCGGTTCGACGTCGTCACTGATGGTGCGAACACTGCCGTCGAGTAGGGCGATGTTCATTCCTCCCGAGTGGATGCTTTGCAGTCGGTCGGCATCCGCCTCCATGATCGGAGGTGTCGATTGAATTGGAGCTGGTGTATTGTCGAGGGCGCCTTCTTCTTGGGCATTGAACTGCGGGCGCCAGACGCCAGGCTCGGAAGCTGCCGGGCGATTTGTCCGACCGATAATCGAAAAGGGACTCATGGAATCCGGGTGGGCGAATGTCGCGGCAGAGCGGCCTGCTTTGGCAGCATAGGTCGAGGCGATTGCGTTGGAGCCTGCGGGTGCTCCAGTCACGATGCCCCGCATGTACATTTCGGCGAACGCGATCGTCTTGCTCATGCCGTCCCGCACTTTGCCAATCTTGGGCTGGTTGGAAAACAACAGACCATTCGACGCGTACGATGTCACGGCCAAAGCCGTTGTTTCCGATCGTGACGGATCGCTCGGGCAAATGTAGAGGTCAAAATCGATCAGATTCAAAGGAGCTGAATTCCCGGCGTACCGAGTTCGCATCGCTTCGTTTTCGGTGAACGCCATCAACGCGATATGCAGAGGCCATTCCACCGAAGAGGAGTCGCCACCACGGGGCGCGTTGTGCAACGCGTCTGGCAGTTGGTCGCTGCGCGCCGAAGCGAAGTTCTGCACAGCCAATCCAAGTTGCCGCATCTTGTTGATGCATTGTGTGCGGCGAGCTGCTTCGCGGGCTGAATTCACCGCGGGAAGAAGAAGCGAAACAAGGATCGCGATGATCGCAATCACGACAAGTAATTCGACGAGAGTGAACGCTGTCCTGTTTTGAGCGACGGCATGGGTGATGAAGCGTCCCGAGCGTAGGTCAACTGGCCTCTTGGTCATGCCATAACTCCCGGAGCGATACTCTTTGCAGATAACGTATCGCGATATCGACTCCGTGTCAATTTGATTTCCCCAGGCGTGGGTGAGCCGAAGGGTTGGCGATGCTGGGAAACACGCACCGTTAACGCGCACCAGGAATCAGGAATGGGCTTCTGGAAGAGGCCGTTCGGCAATCCGGAATTCGGCCACCGGCTGCCCCGCAATGAGATGTTCTTGAATGATCCGTTCGAGAACCGCGGGGGTACATCCTTGGTACCAGGTCCCTTCTGGATAGACGATTGCAATGGGGCCATTTACGCACACGCGCAGGCAGTTCGCTTTCGTCCGGAATACCTTGCCGCATTCGCTCAAACCGAGTTCTTTCAAACGCGATTTGAGATACGACCAGGATTCGAGGCTGGCTTCCTTGTCGCAACACTTTGGTTTGGTTTGATCGCAGCAAAGGAAGATGTGGCGCTCGATCGAACTGATCTTGAGATCGTCGACGAGTTGTTGGGTTGGTTGATCCATGGCGACCTGTCGAGATTTAGAACCGGTGTTGGGCTTGATGTAAATCGGCTGACGGTGAGAGGCAGCTCGAATATTAGACTTGCAGTAACGAGGTAATGATTGGATCGGTAAAATCGACGTTCGCAAATCGGCTGCCATCATACAGGCCGCCCGTGCTGAAGACATTCAGCTCGATGATCTTATCGCCGATCAAGTCAACGCCTGCTAGACGGATCCCCTGGCTGTGCAACAGTTCGGCGGCATGCTGCGTGGCGGCGCGAGCCGACTCGTTCAGGGTCAGCGGATGCGCCGTGCCACCGGCGTGTAAGTTGCCCCGAAAGTCGCCGGCCGCCGGGCGGCGTTCGATCCCGGCCAACCGCCCGTTGTGCTCGAGCATCCGCCCATCCAAAACGATGACACGTCGGTCGCCCGTATGATCCGCTGCCACAAAATGTTGCAGGATCATCTGCCCGGTCGCAAATGCCTGTTCGAGCACCGCTTCCAAGTGAGGATCCTCCCGCTGAACACGCACCACATCTTGCCCACGAGATCCCTTGGCCGGTTTCATG
>CAYZRS010000004.1:0-121592 GCA_964480915.1 uncultured Pirellulaceae bacterium
TAATAGTCGGTCTCCGTGGTACCCGGCACAAATTCACTCTCTTCGAGCGAACCGAACAGCACGCCCACGTCGACCGAATAAGCGGGGCCGTCGACCGCACCTGGTTCTGGCGGGTGCAGGGTATTCGGCACGATGACCTCTCCCAGATCCATCGTCTGAGTCAACGGTAAGAAATTGTGATCGCCGTCATCTTCCATCGTCAGGGCGCCGCCACCTTCGTTGAAAGCTAACTTGATCGCCGACCGTTGCCCCAGCCACAACTCGCCGAATAAATTCTCAGGCGATAGCGCGACGGAACTGTTCATCCCCATGATGTGGTTGGACGTGAACGGTGCCGCTGCAGGACCCGGGTAGGAAGGCGTGTAACTTGTCGGAGCGACGCTGATTCCCGTGCCGATCGGACCAAATCCATCGTGGTGTCGTAAACCGAGCAAATGACCCAGTTCGTGGGCGGCGGTCACAGCACTGGCTCGCACGATCATGTCGACCGGATACTCGCCCGTCAGCGGATCGATCGAGATCGGCCGGCCGTCCGGGTGCACCATTCCATCAAACAGACTAAGTACGCCCGGACCGTTGACTTTCGCCGTATCGTCGTCATCCAAATTGAGAAAATCAATCGACTCGGCCGATCCGAATGCATCGGTATTAAAGAGGATGCGAGAAGCCAAAAATGCGCCCGGATCGGTCAGCGTAAAGTCGATCGCAAACGGCGAATAAATTTCGGCCAACTCGTCGAGGATGGCCATCCTTTCCGGTGGCGAATAGACGTGCTCTCCCGGTTCAGTAAACGTGTCGAAATCGAGAAACACCGTTTGAGTGGCTGAGGCAGCGGTAACGACAGAAAAACAGATGGTCATTGCTAACAGGTCGTGGGGTCTGCGGAAAATCACGGGGACATCTCCTATTTCCAAATGCGGTTTGTGAACGCGGATTCACCCGGGCGGCGGTTTTCACGAAGATTTAGGCGTCTGAGGGCCGAATCAGGGCCCTTGTACCCCCGCCGACGAGGGGTCATCGGTTACACTGAGATTCCCGTGGCCATCGACCGCCGGACAGACAATTCGCGATCGATCGGGAAATTCCACGGAAAACGACAGCGATCATCCCCGGGAATCATCCAATGGCCGCGAATCAGTGGGAAACGTGGGTGGCGGCCGTCAGGAATGGCGACGAACAGGCATCGCAGGAATTTTGGAATCGCTACGCTCGGCCTCTTATCCGACTCACAGAACACAATCTGCAACAGCGACTGCGCCGTCGTGTCGACGCGGAAGATGTCGTCCAATCGGCATTTCGCACCGCTTTCCGTCGACTGCAAGAGGGGCAATTCGAACTCAACTCGGACGACCAGCTCTGGAAATTGCTCTGTGCGATCACCTTGAACAAGACGCGGCGGCAGGCACGCCGTCACACGCAGCAAGCTCGCACCATGGATCGCGAGGTTTATGCCGACAACCAAGACATTGGCCGCACCAAGCATGAACCGACTCCTGCAGAAGCCGTCTGCCTCGTCGATCTGGTCGAACAGGTCATCGAAGAGGCGAAAGACGACGAACATCGCCAGGTGCTGTGCCTCAAACTGGACGGATACACCAACGGCGAAATCGCTGCTGAATTGGCCAAATCGGAACGTACGGTGCGACGAATCACGGAACAACTAAGAGAGACTTTTGATCGCCTGCTTAAGTCCTAAAAAACGGGGCGGCAACTTCGCACCTCTCCCCAACCTTCACCAACCCTTCCTACCTCTTCACAGAAAGACCACAAACACTGCTCCGATGGATGAAGCCATTCGACAACAATTCGAATCGTCTTGGTGCGCCGGCAACCCGGCGTCGATAGCCAACTTGATTGGTCGCTGCGATTCCTCGTTACGGCAGGCGACCTTAGAAGAGCTGGTCATGATCGATTTGGAGTTTCGCTGGAAACAGCGCTTGACCTATTCCAGTCAGAAATCAAGCTTGTCGACCATCTCGCCCCCTTCGATCGAGCATTATGTCTCCGAATTCCCAGCGCTGAACAACCCGGCATCGATCCGGCGACTTATTGCCGAAGAGTTACTCGTCCGGCGACAGTACGGCGACGATGTTTCTCAGTCGACGCAAGAGTACCAGTCACGGTTTCCCAAGATCGCATGGACCGACGACGATCATCCGGCAAGCCGACCAACAGCCTCTGTTTCACCAGGTCAGGCGCTCGGGCGTTATCGACTGATCGACTTGCATGCGCGGGGCGGCTTTGGTGAAGTGTGGCGAGCCTTTGACAACGTATTGCAACGGATTGTCGCGTTAAAAACGATCCAACCCAGATTCAGAAACGATGCGGAACTGAAACGACGCTTTGAGTTGGAAGCACGCACGACGGCGAAGCTGGAACACCCCGGCATCGTTTCTGTCCACGACTTGAATGAGGACGCCACAACGCCGTTTTATGCAATGCGGTTTCTGGGTGACAATACGATGGCCGTCGCCATTCGTGAGTATCACGATCTTGCCGGGACCGATGGCGAGCGAAACGTGCGCCGCCTGCGACTCTTGAACGCTTTCCTCGCCGTCTGCAGAGCGGTCGAGTTTGCTCATGCGAAAGGCATCATTCATCGAGACTTGAAACCGCAGAATATCGCAATGGGAGATTTTGGAGAGATCTCGATCCTCGACTGGGGACTCGCTAAACCAGTTTCTGGCAATGGCGATCGACCCGACGGCCATTCACCGCCGCGCGAAGACGCCTCGAACGACGATGTGAATGGTAGCGATCAGTGGCAAACGCGAGCTGGTTCCATGGTCGGTACGCCCGCCTACATGTCACCGGAACAGCGGAGGGGGCAAGTTGATCTGGTCGACCAATTGAGCGATCAATACTGCTTGGGCGCGATCCTGTTCGAACTCTTGACGGGGCGATCCCCTTCGCCACAGGCAGACCAGCCAGGCCCGGCACGCGATACTAGGCGTCTTTTAGCAGACCAAGCGATTCCCAAACCGCTGGCAGCCGTTTGTTCGAAAGCGATGTCGGCGACACGGGAAGATCGCTACAAAACCGTGACTTGCCTGATTGATGATTGCGAGCGTTTTCTTTCCGGAGAACCGGTCGCTGCATTCCCTGAACCTTGGACCGCCCGCGCAGCCCGGTGGATCAAGCGTCACCAAACCGGGGTGGTAGCCACGGCAACCGGGCTGTTGATCGCGGGCATCGTGACAGGCATCTCCTTGATCCTGCTGGTCGACGTCAATCGTGACTTGGCAAGCCAAAAGAGGCAGAGCGAGTCCTTACGAGTCAAAGCCGAAGATGCGTTGGAACAGGCGACGGACAGTCTCTACTCTCACGCGGTCGGGCTGGCGCATGCCGAGTGGCGCAAGAACAACGTCACGCGGGCCAAGGAGCTGCTCGCCGATTGCCCCGTCGCGCTGAGAAATTGGGAATGGCATTTTTTGGCAACGCTCATCGACGAGCAAAAGCCAGCTGCAACGATCCGTACGCACCGCTCCCCCATTCACCTCCTATGCTCCGGCCCTGATGGCGAGGTGCTCGCCTCCGGCGATTCCGACAACACGGTCATCGTCCATGAAACCGATTCCTTCCGCGAGCTGGCTCGCTATGCCTTCAACGGAAAAATCGAAACGCTAGCTTTTGGTGCCTCGGAGGAGACGCTTCTGATCGCCGGCTACGAATCGGTCGACGGTCAATTTCGGGGAAAACTTGTCGCTTGGAACTGGCAAGCAGATCAGATCATCACCGAACAGTTTGTCGATGCCAGGGCGATCTTCGATTTGGAAGTTAATGTCCCGCGTGACTTATTATTGGCGAGCACCGATCGTGGCAAGCTCTTCAGCTGGAAGCTTTCAACATGGGAAGCGGCTGCCACGCTCGCATGTCGAGATCGCCCGATCAGGAACATTCGTTGTCTTCCCGGGGCCGGCTCATCGTTGCTCGTTACGTTGACCTGTAAGGCCGATATTGAAATCTGGGACTGGGATGCCAAACGGCGAGTTGCCAAACTAACTGACAACGACCCGCACGACCTAAGGCAAGTCGAAGCAAATGATGTCGCTTCCATCTGGAGTGCGGGTGATGACGGCTTGATCCGAGTCTGGCCGTTGATTTCCCCTACCAATGCGAACCCCGTCGACAGGCAAGAACTTCAAACACCGCAAGCCGTCCCTTTAGTCGGCCATAGCGACACCATTACGTCGCTCGCCTGCAATCCACAGAATCAGCTGGTGGCGACTGGGGGATACGACCGGACCATTCGCATCTGGAATTCGCAACGACGGTCCCAACAACAGGTGATTCGACACCACACAAGCCACATTCGTGCGCTGACCTTCAGCGCGAGCGGAAGCCAACTCTTTTCCGCCGGGGACGAAGGAGAAATTTACGTTTGGTCGGTCGACCGTTTGGCGAACGACTTGCCCAACGGTGAATTCGTTGATTTTTCCGCGGTCGACGATCGACTGGCGGTCGCGACGCGAAGGAAACTGATAGTGCGTCGGGAAGACGATCATCCGCCGGTCGCAATTCGACTTCGTGAGCAAGGCATCATTCATATCGCCTTTTCGCCTCAAGGAGACACGATTGCCGCCGCGGGAAAACGGGGCGGCATCGCGGTGATCGATGCGCGTCGCGGCGAGTTGCTCTATCAGATCGAAACGCATGGCGAAGTCGTTCAAGACGTCGTATTTTCAGCCGACGGTCAATCGATGATCGGCGGTTGCCATGACGAGCAGATTCGAATTTGGAATACGAGCGACGGTTCGCTTCGACATCAGTTTGCTGCCGGCGGAATCGCCGTCCAACTAGCGATCGATTCAAAACACAAGCGACTGATCGGCGGTTTCAATCAAGGTGAATTGGCGTGGTGGTCTTTGCCAACAGGCCAATGCGAACGTCGGATACGCGCCCATGAAAAATTCATGTCGTGCATGGCGGTGTGCATTCAGGAGGAGATGCTGGCGACATCAGGCATCGACGGCATCATCAAGGTTTGGAACGTCAATTCAGGCGACCTACTCCAAGAGATGAAAGTCGGCACTTCGTGGCTCAACTGCCTGGCCTTCACCATCGACGGCGGTCGACTCCTTTCCGGAAGCGAACAAACGGTCACTTTCTGGGAACCTCAATCTGGTCGAGAAATCATGTCGATCGCTTTGGACCGGTGTGTTCACAACATGTCCTTCGATCGCCACGGCCACCGATTGGCGCTGGCCGGTGAGTCGCCTCAAATCCGAATCTGGTCTTCCCAGCAACAACAGGGCCCGCAAACCGCAACGTCTGCGAACTAGCAGTTCTTTTCTATTGCTCTTAAGATGCGAACCGGGCAGTGTTTCCTGCGCGAAGAATTACCAACGCAACAATTTTAGGTTGACATGAAACAGAACATGAAATTCTCATTTGCCTTACTTTCGATTTGTTCACTGTTGCTGCCGGGAAGCTTAACGTGCCATGGCGAAGACTGGCCACAGTGGCGAGGCGTTCATCGCGATGGTAAGTGGCACGAGTCCGGGATCGTTGATTCTTTTGGTGCAGAGACCATGGAGCCTGTCTGGCGGACACCGATCGGGCCAGGTTACACGGGGCCCACCGTCAGTGACGGAAAAGTCTATGTGATGGATCGCGTGAAAGAGCCGCAACAAGAACGCATCTTGTGTTTCTCCGCCGCCGACGGGACGCCACTATGGAATCAGACATACGCCTGTGCTTACGAAGGGATCGGGTACAAGGCCGGACCTCGAGCGGCCGTGACAATCCATCAAGGCTCGGCGATCGCACTGGGCGCCATGGGAAACCTCCATTGCCTAGACGCGGCCACGGGAAAGATCAAATGGCAACGTGACTTGGCTGCCGAATACGACATCGCGGGAACCGAGGATCGCCAGACGCGCATGCCGATTTGGGGCATCGCCGCCTCGCCGCTTGTCGTCAACGATCTGGTAATCCTACATATCGGCGGTCGCGAAGGAGCCTGCGTCGTGGCTCATCGCCTGTCCGATGGAGAACCGGTCTGGCGAGCACTCGAGGATCGAGCCCAGTACTCGTCGCCGATCCTCATCCGCCAGGCCGATCAGGACGTTGTTGTCGTGTGGACCGGAGATGGCATCGCGGGGCTTGATCCGGCGAGCGGCAAAGTCCATTGGCACGAGCTCATGACGCCGGTCAACATGCCAATCGGTATCGCGACGCCGATCGTGCGCGGCGATCGCATCTTTGTGACTTCGTTCTACGACGGTGCCATGATGTTGAACATCAGCTCAACCGAATTGACCGCCGATGTCGTCTGGCAAAAACGAGGACGCAGCGAGAAAGAGACCGACGGACTGCATTCGATTATCAGCACGCCCGTCTGGCTCGGCGAGCACATCTATGGCGTCGACAGCTATGGTGAGCTGCGTTGCCTTATTGCCGAAACGGGTGAACGAGTCTGGGAGGACCTGTCGGCCACGCCCAAGGCTCGCTGGAGCAACATTCACTTCGTGCAACATGGTGACCGCATGTGGATGTTCAATGAGCGGGGCGAGTTGATCATCGGCAAGCTATCGCCTGAGGGCTTTGCCGAAATCGATCGAGCCAAGCTGCTCGAACCGACCAAAGACCAACTCAATCGCCGCGGCGGCGTCTGCTGGTCTCATCCGGCTTTCGCGAATAAACACATTTTCGTTCGCAACGATGAAGAGCTTGTCTGCGCCAGCCTGGCCGCCGGTTCAGAGATCGACCCGTAGGCAACCCGGGATCGCGGCTACGCTTGCGCCTGCCGACCTCGCACCGCGATCGCAACCAGCTTGTTGACCTGAGCCAGAAACGTCACCGCGGGAATCGGCAGCCATCGCAGTACGGCAAGTCGAGCCCGATACATGGGCGCATATTCGGTACGTATCGCGGCAGCTGAAACGGGTGCCGTCTGCAGACCTTGCGCCGCCGTCGAGCCTTGCTTGACATAGACCAAGA
This sequence comes from uncultured Pirellulaceae bacterium, assembly GCA_964480915.1. Taxonomy (GTDB): domain Bacteria; phylum Planctomycetota; class Planctomycetia; order Pirellulales; family Pirellulaceae; genus CAWGCE01. The sequence continues at coordinate 6,943 of CAYZRS010000004.1, forward strand.
GGTTGTAGCGATACCACGGTTTGACTGCCGCATCATCCTTCACCCCCGGTCGGACAAGATCGTAGGCATCGAACCCCCGTTGATTGAATAGCCCACACCAGTACGACAGCGGGCGTTCGTTGATGTGATGTTCGCCCCCTTGGCCAGGCACAGCAGCCGAGAAAATCACCACATCGCTGTGAGCGACCAACGAGTCGATCAAGACTTCGGCAGAATCAGGTGCGAGGTGCTCGGCGACTTCCAGACATTGCACCGCGTCGAATCGTCGCCCGAGTTCGATCTTTTGATTCAAATCGCTGGGTCGAAAATGACGGGGATCGATCAACAGGCTTGCCTGATCAACGTAATCCCCATCCAAGCCGACGTAATCTTTGATTCCCAGCTCGTCCCAAACCCGCAGCCAGGCCCCCTGTCCGCAGCCGAAGTCAGCAACGCCAGAAACATGAAGAGACTCTAAAATCCGTGGCAAGCAAGATCGGGCCGAGGCCATGGAGCCCCGATTCATGTGGTCGTAGTAGCCGCTGTCGTATCGGTACATTCGTCTGACAAACCTTCTGTGAAATTCAACCGAGTCCAACTTTAGCTTGCTCTCGATCGTCGGTGAATAGCAGCCTGTCGTTTTGCGACCACACCCCTTGGCAAGAACCGGGCCGCTGTCGGCCTTGCTGCGGAAAGTGGTAGGATAGCGGCTCGCCCGCCACGCTCAGAAACAGTATCCCCAATGCCCGAACCATCTTCATGCCACGTGCCAGTGCTTCCCGCGGAAGTGATGGATTTGCTTGCCCCCCAACCCGGGCAAATCATTGTGGATGGGACGCTTGGCGGCGGTGGGCACACCAGATTGATTGCTGCGGCCGTCGGTCGAACCGGTCGTGTCGTCGCACTCGATCGCGACGGCCTGGCAATTGAAGCGGCCGAACGAGAGCTTGCCGATCTGCCCGTGTCGATCGTGCACGCCAATTTCCGCAACTTCCCCGAAGCGCTCGACCAACTCGAAATCGAAATGGCGGACGGGATGTTGGTCGACCTGGGGCTGTCCAGCGACCAGCTCGACGACGACGAACGCGGTTTCAGTTTCCATTCGGAAGGACCGCTCGATCTGCGGTTCGATGTAGGACGTGGAGTGCCGGCCCATCAGTTGCTCGAGCGGCTCTCCGCTGAGCACTTAGCCGACATCATCTACAAGTTTGGCGAGGAACGATTCAGCCGGAGGATTGCTCGTAAAATAGTCGAAGTGAGGCAAGATCAACCAATTCGCACGGCTGCCGAGCTAGCGGCGATAGTCCGTAGGAGTGTGCCTCGCAGCAAGGACACCGATCGAATCGATCCGGCGACTCGCACCTTTCAAGCGTTGCGAATCGCCGTGAATGAAGAGCTCCAATCGCTCGAGACGCTACTCAAGCGGGCTCCGTCACGGATTCGGTCCGGTGGCAAGCTAGCGGTGATTAGCTTCCACTCGCTGGAGGATCGGCGAGTCAAAGAGGCCTTTCGCGATTCAGACGCTTTTGACACCATCACCCGCAAGCCCGTGATCGCCACGGACGACGAGATCCAACGCAACCCGCGGTCGCGCAGTGCGAAGTTGCGGGTCGCCACGATCCGATAGTCAAACTTGTCCGCGTTCTCATCCGAATACAGCGCTCGTGCTGTGAACTTGCTCACAGCCGGAGGCCACAGATAATCATGCGTCGAACTGCACTACGATTGTCGTACTTTCTCATCCCCATCGTTGCGATTGGTGGATTCATGTTTGTCCAGCAGCAAATGGACGGCCTGGCACCGGCGCCGCCTGCGGCCATTCCCAGCCAAAGCGTGCCAGAAACGATCCCAATCACAGCTCCTCAAGCACAACCAACGATTCTTGCCCCAGAAGATACGGCCGAGTCCTTGGCCCCAGAAACCGATCGTTCCAACTGGCCCACCTCGACGATCATTCAATCCAGCTACGATGGATCGACCGAACTTCGCCCAGCCAGCTTTCGCAGACCATCGGAGCGAATCGACACGGCCCGCGCTCAAACGGGGCAATACCTGCTGACGGATCCCGATCAGTTCTAAGCGATTTCACCATCCTTCCTCCATCGAGCAGCGCTGCCAACGCTGTGAAAATCGCACCGTGTGAGCCTCTTACCACGTTGTGCTTCGACTACAATATGAGCTTGGTTCCCTTCGTTCGTCCCCGAACTCAGATCACGCTCCATTATGAATCGCCTTCGATACTCCTGCGCTGCGGCTGCACTGATCGCCGCCACTTCTTCTTCTCTCCCCCTCACACCGGCCGCCGAGACGAACGAAGACTCGACGCCGTTCGTCATGCGGGTCGCAATCGATGCGAGTGATCTTCCGCGGCGACTTCTGAGTGCCAAGGTCGAATTGCCGTTGGTGAATCGCGAATCGGGCTCATCCGAAACCGATGACCTTGATTCGGCCCCGGCAAACGACAAGGCCAAGCACGAAGTCGCTCTGTGGTATCCCAAGTGGGTACCAGGATCGCACGGACCGGGCGGGCCCATCGCCAACGTTGCCGGCATTCTCGTTGAAGATGACCAAGGCCACCGCCTGGAATGGCGACGCACGGTCGGCGAACCTCACCGCATACTCGTCGAGGCAAATTCCGATGTGCAGAAACTGATCGTTTCGGTTCGATACATCGCCAACCAGCCAACGACCAATTCGATGGGACACGATTCTTTTGGTAGTGCGCTCGTGGGCATCGTCAGCCCCAGCTCGGCACTGTTCTACCAAGAAGGAATCGACGTCGATGAAACTCAAGTGGCTGCGACGTTAAAATTGCCGGCGCAGTGGAAAGCGGCGTCCGCCCTGCCCGTCGCTGAAACCGCCAAGGCCGATGCAGCAGGCGCACCCATCTCGTTCCAGCAAGTTTCGCTCCGGACGTTTGTCGACAGCCCCATCCTATGCGGCAAACACCACCGGACTCACAATCTGGTCGAAGCGGCCTACGCTCAAAACCAAGAGACTCCCGACAAGTTCACGATTCCGCCTCACCGCCTGCAGCTTTTTAGCGAAGCCGAATCGGTCCTTGAGGTACCCGCAGAGATCCTGTCTCGGTTTCGGAAGATGGTCACCCAAGCGGGGCTCCTGTTCCGCAGTCACCCCTATCCAGAATTCGACATTCTCTTAGCGACCAGCGATCTCATCTCCCGCAACGGACTGGAACATTCGCGTTCGTCCCTCAACGTACTCGGCCAACGCACGTTGCAATCGACCGACGCACTCAAGGGCTGGGACCGTTTGTTGGTTCCTCATGAGTTCATCCACGCTTGGTGCGGTAAGTATCGCCGACCAGCCGGCATGGTGACTAGCGATTTCCACACCAGCAAGGCGACCGAACTGTTGTGGGTTTACGAAGGACTCACCCAATACCTGGGTGAACTGGTCGAGGCTCGCAGTGGTTTCATGACGGCTGACGAGTTTCAGCATCGTCTGCTGATCGAAGTTCGCAGCGCCATGTACCAGCAGGGACGCCAGTGGCGGTCGCTGGCCGACACGGGCGCTTGCTCGAACACGCTGCGCGCCGGCAGCAGCTCCTGGCCCCGCCTGCGCCGCAGTCAAGATTACTACATGGAAGGGATGCTCTTCTGGCTCGAAGCGGATGCGATCATCCGAAATCGGTCCCAGGGTCAGAAATCGCTGGACGATTTCTGCCAAAGCTTCTTCCATTTCGACGTCGATTCACCTCACCCAAACGGCTATGAGCGTTCCGACATCGTCAAGGAATTGCAACAGGTCGTAGCTTTCGATTGGGATGGGCTGATTGCCCGCCGCATCGAACAGGTCGCCGATCGTTTCGATCCTCAAGTCGTCGATCGCCTCGGCTATTCGATTCAGTACTCAAATGAAGAACCGGACGTACCGAGCAAGACCTTCCGCAAGTCGTCGGGCGTCGATGCCATCGATTCGCTTGGAGCCGTTTTTACACCGCAGGGAGAAGTGGGTGACCTCCTGCTGCATTCCCCCTCCGACAAGGCGGGACTAGGCCCCGGAATGAAAATCATCGGCATTAACGGGCACGCTTGGAGCGAAAATCGCATGCGAGATGCGATCGCCCAATCGACAACGACGGGAATCATCGAGCTGATGACCGTGAGCGGTGACTCATTCGAGACGCTGAAGATCGACTACGACGGCGGCCCCCGATTCATGACGCTGGTTCGCAAAGAGGCTGGCAAAGATGTGCTGGCCGAGATCCTTCAACCGCTCGAATAGCCGCTCCGTTCTATTGCCTTTTTTCCGTTCTGTCACCCTTCGCTCCGCACTGTCGTTCTGTCGCCTTTCGCTCCGCGAAAGGAGCGTCGAACAAAATGCCCGACAAGAATCGAATCCAAAGCGAGTGGCATAGGCGACTGGCCGAACCAAGCCGAACCGCCCGTTGCATTTGACTCGCCGCCCCTCGCTCGACGGAATCGGCTGGTGGAGTAGAATCAACGCATGGACGGAACCGCAATATTGCCGCGGATGATCGCTTCGGGCGGTCAAACAGGCGTCGATCGAGCTGCGCTCGATGCGGCGATCCATCTTGGCATCCCACACGGCGGCTGGTGCCCGCTGGGCCGGCTCGCTGAAGATGGCGTCGTCCCACCAAAGTATCAACTCGAGGAACTGCCCTCCAGCAAGTACTGGGTGCGTACGGAACGGAATGTCGTCGATTCCGATGCAACGCTCATTTTGTTCTGCAACGAATTGAGCGGGGGAACTCAGTTTACTTTCCGCATGACGCAGAAACACCATCGCCCCTGCTTGACGGTCGACCTGGCAGCCCCGGTTGGGCCATCCGAAGTACGTGACTGGATTCACCAATCCGCGGCCGAAGGAATTCTGAATGTCGCCGGCCCGCGTGAAAGCAGTTGGGAAGGCATCCATCAGACGGCGTACGAGTATCTCGTTGCCGTTCTTTCTTGAAACTCCGGGACAACAAAAAACCCCCTTGGCGAAGCCAAGAGGGTTCTCGGAGTTTGCTGATTTGTTGTTGCCGCGAACTTAAAAGTTGTAGGCAGAGTTCCGATGATCAAAATCGGCGTCGGTCAGCCCGACATTTAGTTCGAGATCCTTGTACGTGTACATTTCAACAACTTCGGGACGGCTCCCGGGGGTCGTCGGCCACATGTAGGCGGCGTACCGAATGGGGACTCGCAGTTCTTCGTCGATGAGTACCTGAGCCAAGTAGACATTCATACCCTGCTCGGCAGCAGGACCGACTTTGGGCACTGGACGTTTGACTTGCAAGAACTTGCAAGGGCGCCCATCCATCTTCGCACCGCTTTGATAGGTCACTTCGCAATCGTCCACATCCGGATCGGCGACTGATCGATCGATCAATCGTTGGGTCAGATTGGCCAGTCCGATTTCGGTCATTGGATAGCGATTGGTCGACATGACGAGCGGACTGTTCACCGACAGAGGTACTGCTGGCAACAAGCGGCGTGCGCCGGCGCCCTCTTTCACGAGAATTTTCGGCGACTTGTAACGTCCTTCGACGTATAGCACTTCCCGGTTCTTCACTTCGCTCGGACGGCGAAATTTACAGTAGACGCTAAACGGAACAACGAGTTTTCCGTTTTGGACCTGTCGGTTGCGCACCTTTAATTCCATGTATTCGGACGGCAAGATTTCGCCGCGGACATTTTCCTGTTTGATGAACAGACAGGTGTAGTCGCGGATATTCTGATTGATGTGAAGCAGATTGGCCCGAGCATCCTCAATCGCCAAATCGAGTGTCTTTCGCGCCTCACTGACTTCTGGCACGGTGGGCGGAGCAGGAGTCGCCGCCATCGGCTGGACCGATCGTGCAACTTCCGCGATCGGTTCTTCACGCGCAGGTTCTGGCCCGACCGCTGTTGGCAACGAGTTGCCTGCGGGCGCATCGACGCTCGGCGCAACCTGCGCAGGCACCACGGCTTCTTGGCGAGTGGGCGCCGCACTGTTTTCGAGCACGGGAGCCGGACCGCGTTGCATCTCTTCAGCCTGGTCCTTCGATACGTGGAACACCGGGCTCTTCAATTGCTCACGTTCCTGGCCGATTATCACGGCGGCAAGAAGAGCAACAAGACACCCCGAGGGTAAGAGAGCACGCCTGAGCATTACCGTTTTTTCTCCTTCGCGTGCTTTCGTCAACACACGACACTTCCATGTTCTACAACGATTCGCACATCGCTGGGCTCCCATCCGTGGAACCTAAACGGACCTCACTGACTCATTGCCTGCCGCTTGCCAGCCGGCCGAAAGCCTTGGACAGCCAATGCCATCCGCGAAGCGCCTCAAACTGGAACTCGCGGACCTGAGATACATAACCTATCTATCGCCCCTCTATTTAATCATGATTACAATCCTAGTCCAACGGCGTTCATGCAGACCTTTCGACAAAGTGTCTTTAAGCCGCACAGTTTCGCAAGCCGGAACGACTTAAACCAGGACCCCTTATGGCTCACGCAACCTTAAAGTGGAGCTGCATCACGTCAGCTCCGTTCCAACAGAATACGTTCGTTTTGCACCGCAAAGAGCAGAAAAACTGCCTGATTGTCGACCCTGGCTTCGAACCGGGCAAGATCGTCCGCCACCTAGCCGCTCACGATCTAACCCCGGTCGCCATCCTGAATACCCATGGCCATAGCGACCACATTGCTGGCAATGCTGCCATGAAGACCGAATGGCCCGACTGCCCATTGATCATCGGGACCGGCGACGCTTTCAAACTGACCGACCCCGCAGCCAACCTCTCGGCCGATTACGGTTTCCCGCTCGTCAGTCCCGCCGCCGACCAGTTAGTCGAAGAAGGCGAGACCCTCAATTTTGCCGACATCGAACTGGAAATCCTCCACACGCCGGGCCACTCCCCTGGCCATATTGTCTTCCTGATCAAATTGGACGAGCCCTGGCTCCTCGTCAACGGCGACGTCCTATTCCAAGGCAGCATCGGCCGCACCGATTTCGCTGACGGCGACCACGAGGCCTTGGTCACGGCGATCCACCAAAAGCTATTCACACTCCCGGACGACACGATCGTTCTCACCGGCCATGGCAACTCGACCACGATCGGTGCCGAAAAACAATCGAACCCGTTCGTGGGCAGACCGGCAGGGTTTCGCTTTTAACCAACCCGATCATCCATGTCACGATGAACTGGTGTCGACACGCTGGAGCCATCTTCCGGCGATGATTCGCCCGGTTCGACGGCCGGCAACTGTAGGGTGAAGCTGCTGCCTTGGCCCGGTTCGCTGGTGACGCTGATTTCGCCGCCGTGCTCTTCCATGATTTTTTGGCTCACCGAGAGCCCCAGCCCCGTGCCGCCCTGCCCCTTCGACGATTCGAACAAGTTGAAAATCTTGCGTTGATCTTCCTCGGTGATGCCGGCACCGTTGTCGGTGACGGTGACTTGAGCGAGTTGAGCATCGGTGTCGAACTTCGTGGCAATCGTCACCAAGCCCGTCGCCTCTTCGCAGGCGTCGATGCCATTGGTGACAACGTTCAAGATCGCGTGGTGCAACCCCTCGGGATCGAATGTGAGTGTCGGGATGGTGGCGTCGAGTTCCGCCTTCAGTGCCACGCCCCGTTCGGCCGCGTGAGTCGACATCAGCTCGACAACATCTTCGACGATGGCGTTGAGTTCCGAGGCGAGCCGCTCTGGCTGGCGTTCTTTGCTGAACGTCAACATATCGAGTACGAGCCGCGAAACCTTCTCCTGGTTGCGTTCAACAATCGACCATCCGCGACGAACCACGTCGGGCTCTTCGTCTTTCAACCCTTCTTGAATGAGGTAGCTACCGCCGCGGATCCCTTGCAGGATGTTCTTGATATGGTGCGACAGGCCGGCGATTGTTTGGCCAATCGCGGCGAGCCGTTCCGATTGAACCATTGCGGAATAATAAGACGTATCCTCAACGGCCAAGGCGGCCTGATGACCGATGGCGATCATCAGCTTTAAATGCTCTTCGTTAAATTTGTTGGCGATGCCTTGCTTGATCAAATGGCCAGGCGGCGTGTAAGTATCGATATAGATAACGCCCACGACGCCATAACGACCTTGCATCGGCACGCAGATCGCCTCGCGAACACCCAGTTTGACGATACTTCCACCCGCTTCCCAGCGCTGATCATCTTGCGCGTCACTGGTCAGAACGCCTTCATGCTTCTCCATGACGAAATCGAGAATGGTCTGGCTAATCGACATCTTGTCGTCGGTGCGAACACCGGGGCGGTTCTGCCTGACCTTGGGCTGTAGCTCCTGGCTGTCACCTTCCAAGAGCATGATGGTGCCGCGATCCGCTTCGACCCACTCGAAAATGAGATCCATGATACGGGCCAGCAATTCATCGATGTCCATCGTGTGACTCGCGGCGAGCGCCGTGCGATACATGACCTGCAAATTGCTACGGGCTCGTGCCAGCCAAGGGCTCTCGTTGTCCAGCTCGTCAGAAAACGAAGCGTCCAGGTCTCCCAGAGACTTGATGATTTGAGACTCGTCTCGCTCGGACGAGGCCGACACGATATCGACTTCGTTCCGAAGATCGGCCACCGACTGATCATGCTCGGGGCCGGTGTAGATCATCAGCGTCCGGCCAATCTGGATACGGTCACCGCTGCGCAGTGAGTGCTCTGAGACTCGCTGGCTATTCACGTAGGTTCCGTTGGAGCTGCCCAGATCAATCAGGAGGAAAGCACCATCTTTCTGTCCCTGGCGGATTTCGACATGCTGTCGCGACACTTCGGTGTCCCGTAGGCACACGACATTCTTGGCATCGCGTCCGACCTGAACCGATCCTTCTTCCAGTTCGTAACGGCGGCCTTGGTCGTGACCTCGAATGACAAACAGGGACGGCACGTCAATTCCTTAAAGACTTCCGGGAGGCAGTGTTGAGCCTCAGTCGGACCCAACCAGGTGAATTTTACGAGGCTCGCTGGCTCGTTGGTAGGGCGTCGGTCCCAGGAGATGGGTGGACTGGGCATAGTTCGCGGGCAGGCAGACCGGAAAAACTAAAGTCGTGCGACTGGCGCGAGCTAGCATCGCTCGTGAATGAGCGGGCTCCATTCCTGCCACCCGGCGTTCCGTGACCGAAAGCACTAGCCACAAGGCAGAAACGTCGAATTCCCCACATTGTATGGGAATCTTTACGACTGCCCGCTCGGCCGCGTCCGCCAAAATCTTGAGTCCCAGGCTAAAAATTATGGGAATTGACATCTGACCTTTACCTTCCATTTCGTTCTCGGCACAATCACCACCCCACTACGGGGACCAACCTGCCAATCAGGTGACGGTCGAATAAATGAATCGGTCAAGGATGACCAAAACAGCAAGGGAGTGCTGACGTGAGAACTTTACTTCGCGGCGCAACGATTTGTGCGCTTTGCCTCTGCTTTTCCGGCGTAGCTAACGCAACGGGAACTCAACTAGCAGTTATCGATGTAAGCAAGATCTTTAAGAACCACACTCGGTTCAAGCAAGCCATGGAGTCTATGAAGGCAGAAGTGAAGACCTTCGAGACCTCGTTGCAGGCCCGTGGCCAGCAGATGAACGACCTTCGCAAGAAGATGCAGCCCTTTGCTCCAGGTAGCCCCGAATACAAGAAGCTCGAAGCCGAAATCATGCGAGTTCAGGCCGAAGGCCAGATCGCCGCAGCTCAGAAGAAAAAAGAGTTTCTCGAACGAGAAGCCAAAATCTACTTCGAAGTCTACAACGAAGTGACCGCTGAGGTCGCCAAGTTTGCGGAACAGCATGGGATCGGCCTTGTGATTCGCTTCAATAGCGAACCGATCGACCCGACGAACCGCCAAGCGGTACTCGAAGGAGTCAACCGAGCGGTCATTTTCCAGAAGAATCTGAATATCACCAACGCGATTCTGCAGCGCCTGGAGCAAACCCAGGTCAGCAACCGACCTGCTGCTGCGGCGCCCCGTTAAGCGGTCGTTCAAAAGCGATCATCGCCCGTCGTGGGCGAGCCGCGAATCCTATTCAGATTTTTGTGGAACGAGTTCATTGACAACGGCACGACGCCAACAACGTACGCTCGCACGACCTGCACAACTGTCGGGGGTTGGTTACTGGAGTGGAAAAGACATTCATGTCGAATTCCGGCCAGCAGCACCTGACACGGGTCTCGTTTTCGTCCGCAGCGATATGGCACCGATTCGGCGCATCCGGGTACTTCCGGAAAACCGCATCGTCTCGCCCCGTCGCACGACGCTGACCGAAAACGGTGGCACGGTCGAGATGGTCGAACATTTGCTCGCTGGCCTGGCTGGCTTGCAAATTGACAACTGCGAGATTTGCATCGATTCTCAAGAGATGCCTGCCCTTGATGGCTCCAGCTTAGCGGCTGTGCAAGCGATCGAATCGGCTGGCGTGATCTTCCAAGATGCGATGCGAACGCAAATTACGGTCGATCAGACCGTACGCGTCGGCGATGAGTCTGCTTGGATTGAAGCTCGCCCCTCAGATAAACCCGGTCTGTTCGTGGACTATCACTTGGACTACGGGTCCGAGACTCCCATCGGAACCCAGAGGTTCAGCCTGGAAGTGAATCCCAAGTCCTTTTGCCAAGAGCTCGCATCGGCCCGTACTTTCATTTTGGAAGACGACGCCAAGTGGATGAAAGCTCGCGGATTAGGTGCACGAACAACCTACCAGGACCTCCTCGTCTTCGGCGAGGACGGTCCGATTGGTAATGAACTTCGGTTCAAGGACGAATGCGTCCGTCACAAAATCCTCGATCTCGTTGGCGATTTAGCACTCTCGAACTGTGATATCCACGCCCGCATTTGCGCCCATCGCAGCGGACATCGATTGAATGCTGATCTCGTGCACGAGCTACTTGAACAATACCAGCCGACCCTAGCTTCATTGCGAACGGCCGTCTGAAGCGGAGCCACAGTATGACCACGAAAATTGCTCCTACCGCCCATGTCGATCCTCGCGCCGAATTGGCAGAGGACGTCGAGGTCGGGCCGTTCACCTACATCGGACCCGATGTGGTGATTGGCAGGGGAAATCGCATTGAAAACAACGTCACGATCAAAGGGCACACGACGCTCGGCGAATTCAATCATATCCATCCCGGCACGGTCATTGGCGGCGAACCGCAGGACCTTAGCTACGGTGGAGCCGATACCGAAGTTCGCATTGGCAATCACAATGTGCTTCGCGAAAGCGTCACGATCAATCGCGGTACAGAAAAAGATCGACGCATCACGACCATTGGCGATCGTTGCTATTTCATGGCCTGCAGCCATGTGGCTCACGATTGCCACGTCGGCAGCCACGTCATCATCGCCAACGGAACGATGTTGGGTGGCCACGTCCACGTCCATGATCACGCCTCGATTTCCGGCGCCGTGGCCGTTCATCACTTCGCTACGGTCGGTAGCTATAGTTTTGTGAGCGGTGTTAGCCGTGTTCTTCACGACGTGCCTCCTTACATGCTCGTCGAAGGTGTGCCGACGCGACCGCGCTGTGTCAACGTGGTCCTCTTGAAGCGACGCAACTTTGAGGCCGATACCATCCGAGCTCTGTCCGAATCGCATCGGCTGTTGTATCGAGCCAAGGTGGGCCTCGACAACGCTCGCGAAATCCTTCGATCCAAGGGAATGCTGACTCCGGCAGTCAACCACCTGCTTACGTTCGTTCAAGGCCAACAAGAAGGCCGCCACGGACGAACACGAGATGTACGACGAGTCGCGGCATGAGCAAAATGCGGTTAGCGGTCATTGGCACGGGCCACCTGGGGCGGATTCATGCGAATCTTGCCAGCCAAATGGATGATGTTCAGTTGGTCGGGGTTGTCGATCCCGATGGGGATCGGTGCTCCCAAGTCGCCCACGAATTTGGCGCGAAACCACTGGCCAATCATCTCGAACTCTTCGGCCAAATCGATGCGGCCATCGTCGCGGCCCCGAATTTCGCTCACGCCGAAATCGGTTGCGATCTCCTCTCCCAGGGCATTCATGTGCTGATGGAGAAACCGCTCGCCACGAACGTGGACGAATGCGACCGGCTGCTCAACGCGGCGACCTACCGCAACCGAATCCTGCAAGTTGGCCACGTCGAACGATTCAACCCGGCATTTGAAGCGGTCGCCGGCAAATTAGAGAATCCCAAATACATCGAAGCGCGCCGCACGAGCGGCTATCCTGCCCGTTCAACCGACATCGGCGTCGTTTTGGATCTGATGATTCACGATATCGATTTGGTGCTCAGTTTGACCAACAGCCAAGTCCGTCGAGTGACCGCCATGGGCGCTGCCGTGCTCGGCGGCCACGAAGACATGGCGCAAGCTCGCTTGGAGTTCGAAAACGGTTGTGTTGCCGACCTGGTCGCCTCGCGCGTCAGCTTCGAAGCGGCGCGCACCATGAACGTCTACTGCCGAGCCGCCTTTGCCGGAATCGACTTCAGTCAGCGGACGGCACAAATGGTGGCACCTGCCGACGAAATCCTGGCCGGTGAACTTGTCGGGAAATCACGAACGGCCACGGAGCAGGCAAAAACGGCTGAGCAACTTTACGATACACTTTTGGAACGGAGCGTCGTGCCGGTGACCGAAGCCAACGCGATCCAGAACGAGCAGCTAGATTTTGTCTCGGCGATTCGTTCAGGGAAATCCCCCCGTGTCACGGGACAGGATGGACGTGACGCGGTCGCGATAGCGGATAAAATCCTCGCTTCGATTGCGGTCCATCAATGGAACGGAGTCCCGGCAGGCCCGATGGGACCTCACGCCGAACCGGCCACGCCGATTTTGTCTCCCGAGCTATGGCCGGAAGCCATGCCAATTCGCCGAGCAGGTTAACCCAGCAAAGCGCCGATCGCCCCGAACCTCGACTCTCCAAGTCGATCCACCGTGATTTTTCGAGCGGATGAGGGCCGGAAGAGCGGTGTAGAAACTTGTGTTTTGCGTCCAGCGCATCGCTTCTTTACATTCAAACGAAGAGGGTCAGGCACATGTTTTTGGGCGAAACCAATCGGTTAAATTCAACCGCGCTGGCCGAAGAATGCCCCAGACCCTGGCCTGCGCTACGTTCTCACCAGCGCCGGGCGTGAGTCTTCTGCCGCGCTGACTTGATACCAAATGCAGCCGAGTTCCGGGAATTCACTCCCGCTCCAGTCGTTGTCCAATTGACGGAATCGATGAACGGGGTCGATCTCTTCCTTCGGCTGTAGCGCGTGGCTAGACTGAAGTCATGTGACTGAGTGCCACCGCCAGTTTATACTCCGAAGGAAGCCGCTAATGCCCAACTGCTCCGTTCGATCTTCCGTCTCTTCGCTCGCCGCTGCCTGGCTTCTTCTTTTGGCCACCTCACTTGCTCACGGCGACATGACTCCTTTTGGTGCCGATCCGTTATTCGATACTTCCGAATATGCGTTGGGATCACACACGCTCAATGTCGTCTTTCTCCAAGACAATCAACTGCGTGACCCGGTCAATAACACGCATCCTGTGACTCCCGGCGGCAGCATTGTCCATTGGACGTCGGCCGAATTGGCAAGCCGCTCTCAACGAGCCATCGATGCGGCCACCTTCTGGACGACAGAATCGGTCAGCCGACATCACCCGGCGGCACGATTGGACGTTCGAGTCAACTTCGTCAACGACGGTAACCCGATCACGGTCACCGATATCGGTGGCGAAGGGTCGAGCATTGGTTACGGCGACGCCTTAGCATTCATCGATCCGGACTATGCGATGTTTTCCGACGTCAACGCGGTCCGCCATTTCAACAATGACACACGAGAGCAATTGGGAACGCACTGGGCCTCTACGGTCTTTATCAAGCCATACAACGGTCGAGCCTCGGCATTCATCAATGGCCCTTACGTGAACGCTTACGAAGACGATTCGACGTGGACCCACGCGCACGAATACGGACATACTTTTGGTGCCCGAGACGAATACGGATCGGCGACGACTTCAACTCGCAGCGGCTACCTCTACGAGTTCAACACAAACGCGGTCAATTTGCCCGATGGTTCGCCCAATCCCGACTCCATTCCGGCCATCATGCGAACACGCGACGTTTACACCGTTGCGGACGGTACGATTGGCCAAATTGGTTGGCGAGATACCGACAACGACACGATCCCCGACATCCTCGATACTTTTCCGACGTTGACGATCGACACTTCCCACAGCAATTCCAGCCTTGGATTGGCCAGCGTCGATTTGTCCAGCATCGTCACGCCGCTGGTCAGCCCCGATCCCAACGAAGACGACTACACCATCAACACGATCGAGTCGGCCCAATATCGTTTAAACCAAGGCCTATGGCAGTCCCTGTCACCAAACGACGGTCAATTTGGAGATTACTCGGAACTCTTCTCGTTGGAATTGGCTCAACTTCCTTTCGGCAGTCACGACATTGAACTGCGCGTCTTCAACAGCGTGGACAATTTTTCGGTCGAGTCGTTCCAATTCAACTCGCAATTCGCCTCACCCGATTTCGACGCAGATGGCCAGATTGACTGTGCCGACGTCAACGCACTGGTGGCCGAAATCGTCGGCGGCACAAATGGGCCAATTTACGACATGGACGGCAATGGAAACGTAGATGACGCCGACTTACAACAATGGTTACAAGTCGCTGGTGCCGCGAATCTGCCGTCTGGCAACGCCTACTTGATGGGCGATGCCAATCTCGACGGCAGCGTCGATGGCGAAGACTTCTTGGCCTGGAATGATCACAAATTCACGACCTCCCCCGCCTGGTGCGATGGTGATTTCGATGCCAACGGCGAAATCAATGGCGAGGACTTTTTGGTGTGGAATGCTAACAAATTCACGAGCAGTGATGCATTCGCCAGCGACGTGACAGCGATCCCCGAACCGAACCTGTCATTCGTCTGCGGATTCATCGCGCTTCTCGTCCATGGTCGCAGCAGGAAATCATTTGCCCAATTCGAGATCGGTTCAATCGCCCCGTCGAGCTGGTGATCCCAGCGACAACCGGTTAAGCGTCGACGAACTCTAGGGCAAAAGCCGAACGCTGCGAGTTAAAAACGGATGATGACTTCGTCGATCCAGCGGCAACAGCTCAAACCGAACACAAGACCAACTAAACGGCTACGCCAGGTCTCGATCTTCAAACAATACCAATGCAAGCAGCATCGCGATGCTGCAATAGAGGAAACAGTAGAGCGCAGCGGTCCCTAAGTAGACGTACGGGACCTCGACGCCTGCCGCGATTGCCGCCTGAATATTGAAGTGATCCAGGACCGGTAGCACCGTCGCAATGAATTGAGCCATGAACTTCACGTTCTCGAACTGAGTCGCCCCGCTTTGGACCAGCAACGGAGTGAGGTGGCCGAAGGCATAGATCGAGAAACAGATGACGAGGTTAGCGAGCAGCGGTAGCCGAGTTGAAACGGCAACACCAATGGCAGCAAAGACCATCGTTTCAAAGAAGGCCAGCACGAGTCCCGGTACGGTGCGGACCATTTCCGCATGGCAAACCTGCCATGTCGGCGCCGTGTTGGCCGATTCTCGGGCGTCGTAGATCGGTTTGTAAGCGACCACGATCAGCAGCCAGAGTCCGAGCAACACGAACATCACGGCCGATGTCCAGCTAATGCCGAGAAATTTCCCTAGGACGAACTGTCGGCGACCAATGGGTTTCGAAAGTACGGTCATCGCGGTGCGGCCTTCGATCTCTTCACTGACCGAATTACTGGCTGCCCAAACGGCTTGGAAAATGGCGAAGACCATGATCAACGTCAGACCAGAATCTTTCAACATTTTGATATCTTCACCGAACGTGTTGTACGGAATGAAGATGAACAACCCCAACAAGAAGAAACCCAACGACATGAAAATCAAGAACAGCGGCTGAGCCATTTCTGATTTCGCCGTTGCGAAAGAGATGGCGGCCGTCTTGGGGAAAGCGCTGTGGATAACCAAGAAAAGTAAGAACATCCCCACAATGGAACAGGCAGTCCAAGGGACCAGCGTCACCTGCGGATGGGCCGCAGCCGTCCTCAGGTCGACGCTCACCGTGGCGTCACGGTCGCTAACGTTGGTGACGACCAAATTGTCGACCGTCTTGTCCGCCAAGCCGGCGGCCGCTTTCAATGTCAATTCCCATTTCAACGCTTCGTCCGCGGCGACATCCCAAACGACGGCCGCTTCGTTCTCTTCATTCAGCGGGGTCGAGATGACCACGTCCGTGTTGGATCGAAAGTCGACCGAGCGCAGCTCCTTGCCGCGAAACTGGAGAGGCAAATTGACCGGTGTCGGGTCGGTCGCTTCGTCCGGTGCGGCCGGCACGTTGACGCTCGCCGACGTCGTTCCGACAAAAGGAATTCGCAGCATCGAAGCGAGCAACTCGTCCCGGTCTGAGGCAACCAACGCGCCAACAATGCCGAACAAAGCCAAGGCGGCCACGGTCAGAAAAATGGGCATCATCGGACCTTCGCCGATGATCGTGGGGACCGATTTGGCCGCCGATTTTTTGACGACAGATAGAACGAGCCACAAGACGCACAGCACGACGAGACCGACCAACGCTCCCACGCCCATGAGCCACAACGTGGTGAGCCAAGTGCTGATCCAATCTGGGACCGCTCCGATCAAAACCATGGGAACTGGCGAGACCATTTTCTACCTTTCGAACCACTTGTATGAAATTCGCTCACGGTGGAGCGAAGCTATTATCTACGTAATCAAACGAAATTGGATCGGCCAAGAAACGTCTATCTTTGGATCGCGAAGTCTGCGAATTGACGTGTCGCCACCGTCCGATTCCTGGTTTCGTTATCTATCTTTTCTGCCATTTCGGCTCGGATCGCGCCAAAAAAACGATCCAGCTCGGCCGGCGTGCCTTCCGCGACCAACTCGACACGGCCATCGCTCCGATTTCGAACATAGCCGGTCACCGCGAATTGCCTCGCGATATTGGCCGCCGTCCAGCGAAACCCGACGCCTTGAACCCGACCGCTATAGAGGACTTTTTCACGGGCCGATTCCACCATCCATAGACCACCAAAGTCCAACTGCCGTCGACCGCTGCCACCCAACCTGGGATCAGACCAGTCCCACAGTATAAATTGCCGACTTTCGCCTGGCCACTGCCCCCTGCGCCAATACCGTCAAACGGCCGTCAAACGGCTGACCTTGACCCCCGCGAATGGGATGGCATACCGTCAGAACATGCAAACACGCAAGAGATTCGCCGGTCGCCTATTCGAACTGGGCCTCATCTTCGTCGTGACGGGGCCGTTGCTCGCCCAGACCGACGCCGAACGGCCCACAGCACCGTACCACACACTCTTGCTGGCCAACGGAGAATTGCTCGCAGGATTTGTCGTCCGGGAAGTCGACACGATTGTCGTCACAACCAAACGGGGAGCCACCCTGCGGATCCCCGACAAAGAGATTTTGCACTTCAGCCGCGACGCCGAGGACGCTTTGCAATTCTTACGGCGAGCCGCCAACCTGAACGACTGCGATCAAGTCGTCAAGTTGGCCGAGTGGGCACTGCAGAACAAGCTCTTCGATGAATGCGAATTCGAGCTTAATCGAGCGAGCCAGATCGACTCGACTCACACCAGCCTGCCGAACCTTCAAGAGCGACTCCGGTATGCTCAGGGCACAGCTTCGCCACCCGTCGGCCAACCCTCATCGAAATTTTCATCCTCTGCGGCCAAGCCGGTGCCCCAACTGCGGACTTCCGACCTGACGGACGAAGAGCGCCAGTCGTTGGCCGTCTTCACCAAACACCTGCAACCATTGCTCGTCAATCAATGCGCGACCGCTGGCTGCCATGGTCGAGCCGTCCATGTCGCAGACGGCGACAATACGTATCTGATCCACCGTCCCATTCGGGGTCGCGGATTCACAAGCGCCCAGTCGATCGCCAACTTGCAAGCGACGCTCCGTTTCGTCGATGCTTCGCAACCGCTGGAGAGCCGGCTGATCAAGAGCCTACGTAACGCCGATGTTCACGCCGGATTTATGGAAAGCCGACAGCAGATCACTCTCAGGCAAATCGAACGATGGTTGGCAACTTTTCCAGCGGCCCAAAAAGCAGCCGCCGCGGCCAACCGCCAGCGGGCGCGAACAGCAGCCACGCCCGTTTCGAACTCCCAACCTGGAGACTCTCCTATCGATTCCTTGGCGAAAGCGATGACCACGCCGCCGCCAGCAAAGTCAGGCTCTCCCCCAAACGACGTTCCCATCGTCGGACCCACCTCGCGAGACGGGGATGATCCGTACGACCCCGCAGCCTTCAATCGCCTGAACGATGCGGCCGACGACTAGTGGCTAAAGCGACATGCTAAGGCTTACTCGGATGGAGCGGCGGCGATGTATCCGCGGACCCGCTTCTCTAATATCTCAAGCGGAATCGAACCGGCCCCCAGTACAACGTCGTGGAACTCTCGTAAATCGAAACGGTCGCCCAATTCCGTCTCCGCCAGCTGACGCAGTTCACGAATCTTCAGCTCGCCGATTTTGTAACCGAGCGCCTGCCCGGGCCAAGCGATGTAGCGATCGACCTCAGACCGAATGTTGTGCAGCGAAAGGCCGGTATTCTCGGCCATGAAATCGATCGCTTGTTGTCGAGTCCACCCGAGATAGTGCATCCCGGTATCGACCACCAAACGGCAAGCACGCCACATTTCGTAGGTCAGACGGCCAAAATCGTTATAGGGATCGGTGTAGAAACCGACTTCCAGCCCCAGCCGTTCCGCATACAACGCCCACCCTTCGACGAAAGCGGTAAAACTTGTGAACCGCCGGAATGCAGGCAGCCCCTGCAGTTCCTGCTGCAAAGCGATCTGCAGGTGGTGACCGGGCACCGCTTCGTGCAGTGACAATGCCTCGACTTCGTACAGCGGCCGGCTCTTTAGATTGAACGTGTTCACGTAATAGAACCCCGCTTCGCTGCCGTCACCCGCTGGCTGCCGATAGTAGGCGGTCGTTGTACGTGGCGCAATGTAGTCGGGCACTTCGCGAATGCCATAAGGGGTGCGCGGCAACGTCTTAAACAACTTCGGCAACTGGCCATCAATTTGCTTCAAGACAATCGCCACCTCCCGCAGCAGAGCTTCCGGCGTTTTGGCATAGAACTGCTCGCTGGTGCGTAGAAATTCTAAGAAGGCTGCGAAGTCACCGTCGAATTCGACCGACTTAATGATCTGCTCCATCTCGGCACGAATCCGTTTTACCTCTTGCTGGCCCGTTTGATGGACCTCTTCAGGCAACAGGTCGAGCGTCGTAAATTTCCGGACGAGATGACGATAGTATTCGCGACCATTCGGCAGAGCCGCCGCACCAATCGCCTCTCGGGCCTTCGGCACATACGATTCCTTCATGAATTCCAAGAATTCTTGGTAACCGGGCACGACGGAATCGGCGATCGCCTGTTTGGCCGCTGCGGTCAATTGCTCGCAAGTCGCGGGATCAAACCCGGCCGGCAGCTTCTTCAGCGGCTCATACAACAAGCTCTTTTCGGGATCGTTCACAATGTGCGTTTCGATCGACTCTTCAAATCCATCCAACACGACGGCCGGTAGCGTGTAGCCTTGTTCAATTCCGGCACGCATCACTTCGATGTGATCGCGCGCATACTGGCGAAAGGCGGCCAGACGCGCGATGTAATTTTCATGGTCTTGCACGGTCTCGAGTGGCACACCGACACGCAGGTCGGGAAAATCAATGTGAAAGCCTGATCGATTCGTGATCGGAATGAAGTGAGCGTTGAATTCATATTCCCGGACCGAGTCCTCCAGCGTCCTTTGGAGGATGTCCAAATTCACGGCGCCGGCCTCATCCAAATCGGCCGCCGAAATCGCCTTGGCTCGAGCGAGCAATCGCTTCCTTTGAGCCTGCTGCTTTTCGGCCGCCGCGAGCGACGCATCGCCCAGTTGGTCGTTGAAGCGATGATCTCCGGCCCGAGTCGCAAAGAGCGGATTCGAACTGAGTCGGAATTCCCAATAGTCGTTCACTAAGCTGGCGAGCGGACCGTCGGCCGGTTCTTCAGCACTCGACACCGGAGTTAGCGATGTGCAAGAGACAAACCCCAGCAGGAGACATAGCCGCACAAAGGCGGCGCCACGGGCACGAAGCAAAGTTGGCATAGCAGTTTTCCCAGCGATGATCGGTTGGCGTTGGCATTGGCAAGTCGGCCCTCACCACGAGCGTTCGCTGAAAATTCTACAACAACTCTGCGGTCTTGTATTGCGCCGCCCCGCCAGGGGGTGGCAATTGGAATGGAATCGATGATGGAAGCTAAGCCGATGCAATGATCGCGTCGAGGAAAGCGAGATTCGTGGGCAGTAGATCGCCACAGGCGCGCATCTCCTCCTCGGTCCACCAGAAGCATTCGGAGGCCTCTTCCGGATTGGGAATCGCGGTCGCATCGACCGGAATCCGCGCTTCCCACCAACCAAGTCGAATGCCGCTGGGAGTCCTACATTCCCAGACGCGACGAACCGCTTCGGCGTTAGCGATGCCGACTTCTTCTTCGATTTCCCTTAACAGGGCCTGCTCTTCCGACTCGCCCGCTTCGATTCCGCCGCCGGGAAAACAAATTTTCCCTGGCGCCGATTCGGTGAGCGAACGTCGGATTACTAAATACTTGTCACTCCTACGAATGACGCCAATCACCCCCCGTCGCTCGTTTTTGTTGTTGGGCTGGTGGGGCATGGTCGACTCCGGGTCTGATGAAAATTGTTGTCGCTGAAATGTTGGCGTTTGCCAGCAAACCGTGCGAGGATAGGGATTGTGGGCAGGCTTGTTCCGGGAACGTTTCCGGAATTTCGGAACCAAAGAATAGCTCACCGCAACCGACACGTCACAGTTATAATCGGCCTATTCCGAACGACCGATTGATTTCGACGTGAAACTCGGCAGGAGAATATCGACGTTCGCAAAAAGGATGGTGCGGCAATTTAAAATGGTGGAAGTCCTCTTCTTCGTTCCCGCCTTCTGAAAACTGCATTATGAAACTCTCATCGAACCGCGTTCTGCGACTTGCAATCATTGCGTCTTGCCTTTCACCATGCCTATCGCTCGCAGGTGAATTAGAAATCACGACGAGCCTAAAAAGCAAGCAAGAACCGGCGGCGGCTCCGGCGATCGACAAGACGACGACACTGAAGACGATCACTGAGCAAGATGACGCGGGCAACGTCGTGCGAAAGTACACCGCGAAGATCTTGGGCGACGGAACGCAGCTCAAGCATGGCAATTTTGTCGAATTCTACGGCAATGGTGAAATTTACCGCAGCGGACGATATCAGGACGGCAAACGGGACGATGCTTGGAAATATCTTGATGAGAAGGGACAAGTCGTCAAAACAGGACGATTCGCCAACGGCCTGATCGATGGCAAATGGGAAATGTTCGCGGATGGAAAACGAATCCGTATGGAGACCTATCAGCTCGGCATCCCGCACGGACGATGGGAGAGGTATTCGGTCGAAACGGGGATGGTCTTGGAAACTCGCGAGTTCAGCAACGGCAAGCTGCACGGCACAGTATCTCGCAGCTACCCCAATGGTCAGCCCAAAGAGCATGCCAAATACAAGCAGGGAAAACTGAACGGCGTGCAGCGAAAATGGCACCGCAACGGCAAACAGCATTCGGTCGCATCCTACCTCAACGGGATGCGGCACGGCTCTTTCAAAGAATGGCGTCCCAATGGCTCGGTGATCCAGGACGCGCAGTATCAAAACGACCAATTGATGTTCCGCACATCGGCGACCAGTTCCCGCTGATGTCGCCGTTGGAAGTGTCCTCCTAAGTCAGACGTTTCTTCGGCAGCGTACGCTGAAATACGCTCGCTTCCCATTCGGTTGGCCAAACCCCAACGACTTGGCGATTTCGACACTCCTGCCATTGATGTCGATTCGTTGTGGCGTTCGGTTTGAGGTACGCCATTCGCCTAAAATGCGTTAGAATTCCCAGACGCTGGGCAGACTGGGTTGCCGAATGGACCTCTGGGGTGCAAGCTCCTAATTCTAAGCAAGCTGCGTTCGTAGGAATGTCCAGGCAACGACATGGAATTCAACACTCTGGAAGTACGCGTAAACTAACTATGAACAAGCCGGAATCGCCACCCACCGACGGCCAAAACAACGATCAAGAGAAGGCCTCCGAACCGGACAACTTCTTTCGCTTTAATAATCCCAACCTGTGGTTGATTGCAGCGATCTTGGCTTTGACCGCAACGCTACTGGTCCGAGATCTGACTCCACCGGACGTGCCCGAGAGCTTTTTTGTGTCGCAGCTCGAAAAAGGCAACGTGGCAGAAATCAGTTACATCTCGAAGCAGCGCATCGTCGGTCGCTTCCGCGAGCAGCCGACCGCTCCACCCAAGACCGGCAATAACGGCGAAGTCATCGCGCAGAAGGATAAGAAGGGGGAACCGGTCTTGCTGAAGAAAGAATTCAGCACGACGGTCGATCCGATGATGAGCCAAAAGAAACAGGAGCAGCTCGAAGCCTGGTATGCCGAGCACGAGGTGATCCTGCA
Source organism: uncultured Pirellulaceae bacterium (assembly GCA_964480915.1). Classification (GTDB taxonomy): domain Bacteria; phylum Planctomycetota; class Planctomycetia; order Pirellulales; family Pirellulaceae; genus CAWGCE01. Next base: position 29,415 of record CAYZRS010000004.1, read on the forward strand.
CCACCAGTCGCAGGCGGACAGTAATCCGATCTTGATGTCGATTCTGCTTGTTGGTTTGCCGCTGGCGTTTTTTATTCTTCTGTGGTCCACCTTCCGCCGCACCCGCGATCAAATCATGGGCGGTGGTATCCTCTCTGGAATTAGTAAGAGCACAGCCAAGCGTTACGAAGACGGTGACAAACCGACAACGTTTGACGACGTGGCGGGACTTGAGGGAGTCAAAACCGACCTCCAAGAAATCGTCGACTTCCTCAAAGAGCCAGCGAAGTTCGCCAAGTTGGGCGGTCGCATTCCCAAAGGCGTCCTCTTGAACGGACCTCCAGGTACGGGCAAGACGCTCCTAGCACGCGCCGTGGCTGGTGAAGCGAAGGTACCGTTTTATACGGTCAACGGATCTGAATTCATTCAGATGTTTGTCGGTGTCGGTGCCAGTCGCGTGCGTGACCTTTTCAAAACAGCGAAAGAGCAAGCGCCCGCGATCATTTTCATCGACGAAATCGACGCGGTCGGCCGACAACGTGGGGCCGGATTAGGCGGTGGTCACGATGAACGCGAACAAACGCTGAATCAGATCCTGAGCGAGATGGACGGATTCTCCCAGACCGATTCGGTGATCGTCATGGCGGCTACGAATCGGCCGGATGTTCTCGATCCGGCGCTGCTCCGTCCGGGTCGTTTCGATCGACACATTACGGTCGATCGGCCGACTTTAAAGGGGCGACATGCAATTTTCAAAGTCCACGTCCGGTCGGTACCGCTTGACGAAGAGGTCGACTTGCAGCGACTGGCGGCCGGAACCGTCGGTCTCACCGGCGCCGACATCCAAAATCTGGTCAACGAAGCGGCTCTTTGGGCAACTCGCCAAGACAAAAAGAGCGTCACGATGGAAGATTTTGAACATGCTCGCGACAAAATTCTCATGGGGCCAAAACGAGAAGAGATTCTCACCGGCATCGAAAAAGAAAAAACGGCCTACCACGAAGCGGGGCACGCCCTGATCGCATGGCTTACCAAAGGCACCGATCGCATCCACAAAGTCACCGTAATCCCACGGGGACGCGCTTTGGGTGTAACGCAAACGTTACCAGCCGAAGATCGAATGAATGTCACAGAAAGTGAATTGAACGCACGCCTGGCCTTCATGCTCGGTGGCCGTGCAGCTGAACAGCTTATCTACGATGAATGTAGCGCCGGTGCTGAAAACGATTTGGAACGAGCGACGCAGTTGGCTCGCCGCATGGTCACGAAATGGGGCATGAGTGAACGGTTAGGGCCTGTCAGCTACAAATTGAGCGATGACGATCCATTCCTCGGCCGCGAAATGCACCAGCAACGACAGTTCAGCGAACGGACGCTGCAGATCATCGATGAGGAAGTGTCTGCGATTTTGCATGCCGCTTCCGACCAGGCGATCGAAATCTTGTCCAAGAATCGTGATAAACTGGAAGCGATCTCGACCGCCTTGGTTGAAAATGAAGAAATCAACGAAGCCGAGATTTCCAACTTGATCGGCCCCTCGATTCATCACGAGATGAACGGTTCGCTTACCTCCACTTCCACGTAGTTCGTCTATGGCTAAATCAGGTTCTGGCAAGAAGAAGCTTCGGACGAACTTCCGCAAGAACCGGGGAGCCAAGACGCGCGATGCCGATCTGACTCGTGACTACAAACAGTCTGACGACGTCACCGATCTGACGAAACAGCAAGAACGTGTCAGCGGAAAAGGCGCGCTCACGCGCAAAAGAACGGTCGTCACGACTGAATCGGCCGATGATCCGAACGAAATGGTCCTTGCCGTCGACGAGTCGGCCTGCCTGAAGGGTCGCGTTCTCAGTGTTCATGGCCTGGCCAGTCATGTGGCGATCGAAGATGGCACGGTCTACCGCTGCGCCACGCGACGTGTTCTAAAAACGCTCAGTACCGATCAACGCAATGTCGTGGCAGCCGGCGACCGGGTCCTCTTTCGCCCATCTGGCGCCGACGAAGGTATCATCGAACGAATCGAGACTCGGCACGGTTACCTGTCTCGCGCCAGCCGAGGACGCCAACACGTGATCGTGGCGAATGTCGATCAATTGCTGATCATCACTTGTGCCGCCGAACCGACACTCAAACCGAACCTGATCGACCGCTTCCTCGTGACCGCCGAAAAGGCCAACATTCGACCGATCATTTGCATCAACAAAATTGACCTCGTCCCGGCGGCCGACCTGCAACCGCTGCTGGGCGTCTTCGGACAAATGGGCTACGAGACGCTGCTCGTTTCGGCCGCCACCGGTTTCAATGTCGATCGATTGCACTCGCTCGTTCGGGGCAAGCAAAGTGCCGTTGCCGGTCAGAGCGGCGTCGGAAAGTCGTCGCTGCTGAACGCCATTCAACCGGGGCTTCAGTTGCAAGTGCGCACGGTGAGCGCCGAAAACAGCAAAGGACGTCACACGACCACTGCGGCGCGGCTCATCCCGCTCGACTTCGGTGGTTGGATCGTCGACACGCCCGGCATTCGCCAATTCCAATTGTGGGACGTGATTCCCGAAGAGGTCGCCGGCTATTTTCGCGACATCCGCCCCTACGTTGCCGACTGTCGTTTTCCCGACTGCACGCACACTCATGAATCGGACTGCAGCGTCAAGCACGCCGTGGCCGACGGACGACTCGATGCGCGGCGCTATGAAAGCTACTGCCAAATGCTAGAACCCGATTCTGGGTTTGTCGCTCGCTAGGCACGAGACCGTGCGAATTCCGCGACTTTCGACCGATCGCTACCCTCAGTGGGGCGCCGGCGTATACTTAGGGCCCCATGTCGCCGCGCGATGGAGGGCCTCACGGCTCCCCTGCGTTGCCGACCTCGCAGCAACCGCTTCCCTTTCGGCACCTCGCGATGAGTGACGATTCGAAACATCAAGAGCAGCCACTGGCGCCGAAGACTCCGCCTCGTTCGGCCGTGGACGGTCGGACCGCCGATGCCGCGCCGAATCAAACCTCTGGCCAAGTCTCTGGCCAAACCTCTGCCAGTGAACCGCTGACCACGACGCACCACGCGGAACCGCGTGCCTTCGATGCGACCGTCATTTCCAAACGTTCCGCCAGCGGTCGTATCGCGCCGCCGCCCGCCGATCGGCTTTCCAACGCCGCCATCGGCAAGCAACTCGAAGGGACGCATTTGGACGACTATCTGTTGGAGGAATTTGTCGGCGGTGGCGGGATGGGAGCCGTTTTTCGCGCTGAAGACCTGGTTCTTCGCCGGACGGTGGCTGTGAAAGTCCTGACGACACGACACGGAGATAACGACGAAGAAGCGAGACGTTTCGAACAGGAGGCGCAAAGCGCAGCGCGACTCAACCACGAAAACATCGCACGAGTTCACGGCTACGGTAAGTCGTCCGGCTGGCAGTACATCGTGCTGGAGTTCATTGAAGGACAGAACCTGCGGGATCTCGTCCAGCAGACAGGTGGCTTGCGAATCGATGACACGATTTCCTACGCCTGGCAAATCACCGAAGCGCTAGAACATGCCAGCGCCCAAGGGATCGTCCATCGCGATATTAAGCCATCCAATGTCATCGTCACTCCGCAAGGACAGGCTAAGTTAGTCGACATGGGGCTCGCCAAGGTCCATCAGCTGGACACCGGCGAACGAGACCTAACCGCGACCGGCATGACACTGGGAACGTTCGATTACATATCACCGGAACAGGGCGAAGACCCAAGCAAGGCCGACGTGCGGAGTGATCTCTATTCACTTGGGTGTACGATCTACTTCATGCTGGTCGGACAACCGCCCTTCCCGTCCGGCACGCCGATTCAGAAAATCCTGAACCACAAGAACGAGCCGCCACCCGAATTACGACTCTTGCGGCAAGACATCCCACGCGGACTGCTGGCAATCGTCGATTGTTTGCTGGCGAAGCATCCGAACGATCGCTTTCAGACGCCCAGAGCACTCTCTGACGCGCTGATTCGTTTTGCCGATTCGGAAGAGCTACCGCCCCGCGCAAGGGCCGTCGCGCGTCGCGCCGCCCAGCATCAACATGGACCGCTCTATAACTATGTCGAATGGCTCGTTCCTTGCTTGTTGCTGGCAGCCGCCGTTTTCGCTGTGGAGCGTCTGGTTCCCAAGGATCCGATCGAGCAGGCCTCACTGCCCGAAGTCATCTTGCCGATCACAGCAACCAGTAATCCGGTCGCTGCGCCATTGAAAATACCGGCCGCCAGTCGTCGACGCCGGGATACGAGCTGGATTCCACCCGAGCCCACCAGCATCGAGGTCCCTCCCATCAAGGCAAGCTCCGCTGCGACCGACCTTGGTGATGGCGTCATCCGAGTCATCGCCGACAGCTCGCGAGCCGACGGTGTGCAGGTGTTTGGCTCTCCACAGCTTGCCCTGGAAGCGGCCCAGAACAACCCGGCGATCAAGACAATTGAGTTTCAATTGACGGGCCGCTTTCCGGTCGCTCCGATGCGATTCAGCAACCGAACATTGCGGCTCGAAGCTGTCGGCAACGCGTGGCCGATTCTCGAATTCCGCCAAGTTCTTGGCGACGACTGTGCCATCCAAATGACAGGAGGCCGGCTCGATATCCAAGGCGTCCATTTCGACTTGCTCGCGCCAACGCCGGCCAATCTTTTTCACCTCATTAATGTGGCCAACGTGCAAATGGATGGCGCATGGACCACCATCAGCGGTGAATCGGACGATTCTCAAACCGGCGCAGTATTTGACATCAGCACTGCAGAATCTCCGTCAGAACGCCCTGTCGACGTCGATGAACTGCCCGATTTAGAACGGACCAACAACCTCCCGACGGCAATCCAGTTGACCGATTGCGTGATGCGAGGCGATCTAAACGTTTTGCATGTCCGAGCCGACCAGCCCTGCCGCTTTCAGTGGGACAATGGGTTCTTGTGTACCACGGGTAAGTTGGCGGAACTGGAGGCAACGGCAATGGCCAACGCGGACGCCGGGCAGCATCGTATCGATGTCGATCACCTCACCGCCGTCATCGATGACGGGTTGCTGCAGGCAAACGCTAGCGAAACCAAGGCGCGTTTCATTACGGTCGACCTCAATTGTACCCGCAGCATCTTTGTCGCCAGATCGACGGAACCATTTGTTCGCATGGCAGGCAATGAGCAGCAAAGAACAGAATTCGCCACCTCATTCTTTTTCGGTGGACAACGTAATTTCTATGAGCAGGTCACGAACTTCTGGCAAATGACGGACGAACCGGCCGAAGATTTTTCCGCATGGCAAGAACGTTGGTCTGCGTCAGAAAGTTTGGCTCAAACCAACAAGGTCGCCTGGCTCGATCCGGACTGCTTTGCTGTCCGTCGAACGCAAGCAACGCCTGCACAATTTCAACTCGATGCCTCTCCCAACAATCCGGCTCGAGCCGCAGGCGGGGGGCTGCAACGTAGCGACGCTGGGTTCCGCTTGCAGGAATTACCCTTTCCGAGGTACGGCATGATCTGGCCCAACGGTTTCTGATCCACCATCGATTGATTCAGAATCTTCTTGCTACGGCAGACTTTTGCACATTCGTGCCCTTGGGCAAAAATGGCAACCTGCCGATTTCTTTTGCTAACTGACAAGGTTTTCGGTCTGGGCATCTCCAGTGCGTTGGGAAATCTGCGCAGGCTGGCTCGACCTTCCCGGCTGCGCAAAGCTCGCCTGAAGTAACGATATTTCGCATTGGTCGGCCATCTATACGGTGGCCAAGGCCGCCTGTCGAAAACTACTCCTGCAACGAGGTTTTTCCGAAGAATTGCCATAAGCGATTTAATCGGTACCAAGAGTTACAGTCGTCGTCGCTGAGACGCTTTGAGCGCAACGTGTTGGAAGGAATCGTATGAACGTCCGCTTTTGGACATTTCGAAATCGAGCGATGGACATCCGCCTGGCAGTGACCGCAGCTTTCTTGGCTGCACTTTTAGTCATCCCCCCGCGGAATTGTCGCGCGGAAGATCCGCCCATTTTCAACCTGTTGCCGCCACCGACCGTCAATTCGAAGGCCCCTCAAGAAGCGATTCCAGCGGTCGCGGAAGATCAACATTCGACAAGCGACATGCCGCCTGCCTTCGTGCCCACGAAACGCGCGCCATTGCTTCCGCCACCCTTCGTGCCAGAAGAAGCGGTTTCGCCTGCCGTTCCTCAACTTGCCAATCTGCCCGATGCCGAGCAGGTGCTGACTTCGTCGACTGCCTCTTCACCATTCGACGCACCAACGCTGGCTATCGATGAATCGACCGTCATCATCGGCCCCGACAAGTTGCCTCCGCTGGATGACACGAACTACTCGGGCTTCCCGACCAACCATCAAGGCTGGGATCCGGGCGCACCACCAATCACTTCAATGGACACGACTCTGGATTCCACATCGGATGGTCCCTTCGCTGCACAAGACGACGTCGATCGCGAGTTCTACCAATCACTCCTGCAGCACCCACCGATGGACGATGCCGCCACGCCGACGATCGATGCCATTCCGGTCGAGCGTGAGTCGGCGAATGAGTTGTGGTGGACCGGCTACACATCGAAACCGATGCGCAACGCCGTCGCGGCGAGGCCCGTTTCGATCAATTCGCTGATTGAATCGGCGCTCAAGTATTCGGCTCAGATCCAAGTCATCAGCGATACGCCACTGATCCGAGAAACGGCCATCATTGAATCGGACGCGGCGTTTGATTGGTCCGGCTTCATGGAAACGACCTGGTACGATACGAACGAACCGGTCGGAAGTACGCTCACGACAGGTGGCCCCCCACGATTTGAAAACAAGCTTTTCGAGTACGAATACGGCTTGCGTAAGCAGACCTCGCGCGGCGGGCGATTGGAAATTGGCCAGCGTTACGGACATGAGAATAGCAACTCCATTTTCTTCATCCCGAATGATCAAGGGACCGCCCGTCTGACGCTAAACTACACTCAGCCGCTCTTAAGAGGAGCCGGTCGAGTCTACAACACGAGCTTGGTCCTACTCGCTCAGGTCGAAGCGGGTGCCGCCCGCAACGAATTCTCTCGAGAGCTGCAAGAACACTTGCTAGAAGTGACCCGCGGTTACTGGGCACTCTATCTCGAACGGGGCGCTTTGATTCAGAAGCAGCGACTCTTCAAACGGGGCCAAGAAATCCTGGCCGAGCTGGAACATCGCGAATCGATTGATGCGGTGGCGAACCAAATCGTCCGTGCTCGCGCAGCGGTGGCGGCTCGCGAATCGGACCTCTTCCGGTCAGCTGCCGCCGTCAAGAATGCGGAAGGCCGGATTCGCGCTTTGGTGAACGATCCGCAACTAGGGATGCTCGATGAATTCGAACTGATGCCGATCGGCCACCCGACCAACTGCGAAGTCCCGGTCGATATGCGGCAATCGATGGAAGCCTCTTTCCGCCACCGACCCGAAATTCACTCGGCCATCAAACAGATCAAAGCCTCTTCTGTTCGTCAGAAAATGAGCAAGAACGAACTCCTCCCAGCACTGGACATGGTGCTAGAGACCTACGTTGCCGGCCTACGAGGCGAATCGGATTTGGCAGGCGCCTGGCGCGACATGTTCCAGGAAGGCGAACCCAGCTACTCGGCCGGCCTACAATTAGACATCCCCTTGCGTAATCGTGAAGCGAAAGCCAGATTCCAACGCCGCGCAATCGAAACTCGCCAATTCCAAAATCAGTTCCGAGCCACGCTACACGCCATGCAACTCGAAGTGGAGATCGCGGTTCGTGAGGTGCAAACTTCCCATCGCGAAATGGAAGCCAAGTTGCAGGCGATGAAAGCTGCCGCCAGCGAAGTCGAATACATCGATCGTCGTTGGCGTCTCTTGCCCGGTGAAGACCGCACCGCCAGCCTCGTGCTCGAGGACCTCTTGGGAGCCCAAGAGCGGCTGACTGCAGAAGAATTCGATTACCTCAACGCCCAAGTCACCTACAACTTGGCCATTACCAACCTCCATAAGGCGACCGGCACTCTGTTGCACATGGAAAACATTACCACCACCCGCACCGAAGACTGCGGCATCCCGCAAACGCGTCTTCATAAAGCGGGAGGCCGCATGATGGTTGATCCCCAAGTCGGCCCGGCCGCTTTCCAAGCACCGATGCCGTAGTGAGTCGCTTTCGTTTCGCCGAACAGGTTATCTCGTATTCGTCCCCGTAGAGTTCCCATGTCGCAGCGACTTTCCAAATACAATCGCCTGACAAACCAGCTGTGGGCCAAAAGCTACGCACCTCTCGCCTCGCATCGCCACCTCTGCAAGACGATCGCAGACCGCGCCAATCAACTGACGTCGCTGGCCGATGGGCAGATCTCTGAATGTGTGCAGGAACTAAAGTCTCGCGTCAACGGTGGAGTCCCAATCTTGGACCTGTCGATCCTGATCGACTGCTTTGCCTTAACGTTTGAAGCTGTCCGCCGCACCACGACGCTCAGCTACTACCAGGTTCAACTGCTGGCCGGGTTGGCGTTGGCCGCCGGTGCCATTGCCGAAATGAAGACCGGCGAAGGCAAAACGATCGTCGCTGCGCTCCCTGCGACGCTGCACGCACTCAAAGGGGAAGGCGTCCACGTCGCCACGGTCAACAGCTACCTGGCCGAACGCGATCATGAACTCTTGCTGCCGGCCTACACGTTGTTGGGAATGAGCATCGGTCTGCTCAAAGAAAAGGCGAAGCCCGACGAAAAACGAAGTGCCTACGCTTGCGATATCACTTACGGAACCGGCTATGAATTCGGCTTCGACTACTTGCGCGACCAAAGCTCGCTTCGTCGCAATCGCAAATCGATGCTGGGACAGTCTTTCCGCCAAAGCCTACGCGGCGTCACCAATGCGGCCCAATCTCGCATGCAACGCGGCCACGCTTTCGCCGTCATCGACGAAATCGACAGCGTCCTCATCGACGAAGCCAACACGCCACTGGTGCTTAGCGGATCGGCCGAAGCGCCGAACGCCAATACCGAAGGTTACCGTCGTGCGGCCGAATTGGCGACCGAATTAGAAGAAGGTGAACATTTCACGATCGATCAGCGACAACGGACGATTCAACTGACCGAATTGGGGCAAGAGAAGATTTTTCAGAGCCGCGAACATGTCCCCGATACGGGACTGATTCGCCCCTGGTCGACCTATGTCGAGCAAGCCCTACGAGCCAGTCAGCTGCTCAAACGAGATGTCGACTACGTGGTCCAAGACGGCAAGGTCATGATCGTCGATCAGTACACCGGTCGCATCTTTGCCGATCGCACTTGGCGAGACGGACTGCACCAAGCGGTCGAGTTTCGCGAAGCGGTCGAAGTCACTTCGGAAAAGAACTCTCTAGCGAGAGTCTCACGGCAACGCTACTTCGGGCTCTATGACAGACTCTGCGGCATGACCGGCACCGCTTCTGGACATGAATCGGAATTGCAGCAGTTTTACCAACTGCCAGTCGTCATCATTCCAGAACGACGCAAGAATCAGCGACAATCCCATAAGACACGTTATTTTCCCTCCACCGAGGCCAAGTGGCAAGCGATCGCCGCCGATATTCAAGCGCGGCACACTCACGGACAGCCGGTGCTTGTCGGCACGCGAACCATCCGCGAAAGCGAAGCCATTTCTGACATCCTGCGTCAGCTTCGCGTTCCCCACAAGATTCTCAATGGAACTCAGACGGAAGACGAAGCCGACATCGTCGCCCATGCGGGCGCGGCCGGGTCGATCGTAATCGCGACTAACATGGCCGGCCGTGGTACCGACATTCATACGAGCGACGAAGTCTGCCGCCTGGGCGGTCTCCATGTGATTGCCACCGAACGACAAGAATCAAAGCGTATCGACCGCCAGCTGATTGGCCGTTCGGCCCGACAAGGAAAACCGGGGTCGTGTCAATTCTTCGTCTCCGCCGACGACGAACTGATTACCCAACACGGTCCCGAAGTGGGCAACCGGCTCGCCAAAGCGGGCCGCAAACACAACGAGTCGTTCGAAAACCTTGATCGCACCATGGACGGCCTGCAGCAGCGAGCCGAATTGCAATCGTACGAAGCGAGATGCAACTTGTACCGCCAAGACCAATGGCTGAACGAAGTACTTTCGACCGTTGCTGAAGTGGATAAACCGGCCGAAGCCGTGGCTGCCGGCTAGCCAGAGATACGCCCCTTCGTGGTGGTAAGCGAAGTCTTGCCAACACGATCATGACCCCGCACACGCACCAGACCGACCTTTTTTGACCACGAATTGGAAGCTGTTATGTCGACGCTTGGAACACCTACAAACACTCCCACCTTGGCCGTCGTGGGCGGGCAAGCCGGTCGCAACAACGTCGATCACATTGAATCCGACTTGCAGCGCATTTTCGGACAGTCGCAGAAACCTCGCGTCATCCTTGACCAACTGATTCAGTCGGCGGTGCGCCATACACAATCGGAATTCGTTGCGCTCTATCAGCCCGACTCGACGGGCAAAATGCGAACGGTCGCCTCGCACGGAAACCTGGACACCTTCCAAGAACTTTTTTCGGCCGAAGCGTTTCATGCTGTCTGCCAGGCAGCCGCAACGCGTAAGGATGTGATTACAAAATGCCTCTCGGAATCGGCGCGTCGCTTCGCAATAGCCGCACCCGTGATGGCGCCCGGGCAGCCAGCTTCGGTATTTACCGCGCTGGTCACGCCCGGAGAACATGGAGTGGCACCACGCATTGCAGCGATCGACATGATCGCTGGTGCGTTGTCACAATGGCGATTGACCGATGCCCTCGATCGCCTTGAATGGGAAGCCCGCGCTTCGGCCGCGGCGACGGAATTGGTCAGTCGTATCGAAACGTCGGAGTCGTTTCCGGCCGCGTTATTCCTGACGGTCAATGAACTGCAAAAGTTCTTTGCCTGTGAACAGGTGATCCTTGGACAAAAACGACTCGACGGAGCCGGTGTCGACGTCAAAGTCGTATCGGGCGTTGCCGAATTTGACAAAAACGCTGAATCGATGGAGTTGGTACGAGCCGCCATGGACGAGACGCTCGTCCGAGCCGAAATGACCACCTGGCCACCACTATCGGCCAAGGAACGCCATGCGACGCTCGCTCATCGCAAGCTGATCGAAACGACGAAGCATGAGGCGGTCGTCAGCGTTCCGCTCACGACCATCGAGGACCAGACGCTCGGCACGCTGATGTTTCTCGGTCGGCGCGACGGCATGCACAACGCGCGTCGTCTGGGCGCCATCGAAGCGATGCGGCCCCATCTGGCAACCGCCATCGCAACCCGCAAGGCGGCCGAGCCGAGTAAGCTGCGGAAAGCGTGGCGCATGGTCTTCGGTAACGAGACGACGGTGACCAACAAAGCGCTCGTCGCTGCCGTGGCCATACCACTGTGCATCATTCCGATGATTCCAGTTCCTCATCGGATCAAGTCAGATTGTATCGTCGAACCGGTTGTCCGCCGATTCACGGTGGCACCTTACGACGGTCTGCTCAAGAACAGCCTCGTCAAACCGGGCGACATCGTTCAAGAGGGGCAAGTGTTAGCACGGATGGATGATCGCGAGCTGCGCTGGGAAATGTCCCGTTTGGCCGCCGATCGAGCACGCGCCTTGAAGAAAGTCGACGTCGCGATGGCGTCGCACGACACGTCCGAACAGCAATTGGCCGAGTTCGAACGCCAAGCGTTCGACGTCAAAATCAAGTTACTAAAATACCGCGAAGAGAACCTCGAAATCACGGCGCCGCTTGACGGTCTCATTCTTAAAGGAGACTTGGAAGACGCGCAAGGCGCGCCAGTCCAGGCAGGCCAGGCACTATTCGAAGTCGCACCGCTCGATCCGATCAAACTAGAACTGGCCATTCCCGAAGAGGATTTGCCCACCGTCAGTGAAGGCATGACCGTCACGGCTCAGCTGGACGGCTATCGAGGCGACAAGGTCAGCGGCGAGGTGAGTACGATTCACCCGCGGGCCGAAATCCGCGATGGGCAGAATGTCTTCATCGCCGAAGTGCAATTGGAAAACCCAGATGGTGAACTGCTGCCCGGCATGAGCGGCCTGGCTCGAGTTCGATCCAACCTGCGACCGCTCGGTTGGATTTGGTTCCACAAGGCTTGGCATCGCGTCCGAGTGTTCTTCGGCGTATAGCGGCAACCGATCTGCGCCTTGCTGCCTACGATGCTCGCTGACTTATCGGAAATCTTCTTATGAATAGCCAATCCAGTACCGTTGAAATCTCGAATGTCGCGCCTGCGTTGCGAAACGATTTGACGTTTACGCTCCAACGCCACGGCGAGCAAACCTGCTATCTCGTCGAAGATGAGAAAAACTCGCGGTTCTACCGCATCGGCATTCCCGAATACACGTTCATCTCGCTCTTAGATGGGACGACGAGCATTCGTGAAGCGATGGCTCATACGGCGGCTCTGCTGGGAAAAGATGCCTTCACCGAGCGTGATGCCGCGTCGATCTGTAAATGGCTCGTCGATTGCCAATTGGCACAGACGGAGGCGTCGGCCGAATTTGATCGCCTCCTTACCGCCTCAGAAAAGTCGGCCTCGCAGAAGCGCATTCAAAAATACAATCCGATCATGGTCCGAGTTCCACTATTCCGGCCCGACAGGTTCCTGGCCGCAGCGACTCGGGTTTTCGGTTGGTGGGTCAGTTGGCCGGCGTTCTTCTTATGGTTGGCCGTTGTCGGCTTTGCTTTTCATCAAGTGTTGACGCACTGGGTTTCCATCCGCTCTTCGTCCATGAACATCATGGCCAAGGGCAACATGATCTACCTCCTGCTGTTCTGGTGCATCCTCAAGGTTTTTCACGAGCTGTCGCACGGGATCGCCTGCAAGAAGTTCGGTGGGCATGTTCGAGAGGCAGGCCTACTATTCATCGCGATGGCGCCCATCCCGTACGTCGACGTGACCTCCTCTTGGCGGTTCGCATCGAAATGGAAGCGCATTTTCGTCTCAGCAGCCGGGATGTATACCGAGCTATTCATTGCGGCGCTAGCGACGCTCGTCTGGATTCACACCGACTCGCCCGTCGTTCGCCAGCAAGCGTACAACGTCATGATCACGGCCAGTTTCGTCACGCTCATCTTCAATGCAAATCCGTTGATGCGGTTTGACGGATACTACATGTTGTCCGATTTCTTCGAACTGCCAAACCTCTACGGCATGGGGCAACAGTACACCAAATACTTGGGCCGACGCTACTTGATGGGCGTCAAAGCGAAGATGCCAGCCTGGCCGATGAAAAAGGCCTTCATCGTTCGTTGTTACGGCATTGCAGCGATGTTTTGGCGAATCCTCGTTTGTGCGAGCATCTTCTGCGCCGCCGCTTCCCTCTTTAAGGGAGCCGGTATCGTACTGGCGCTGGGTGGTCTGTTGCTGTGGGTTGGCATGCCGCTTTATCAGTTGGGCAAGTATCTTGTCCAAGGTAACACGATGGAGAAACCAAGCTTCAAGCGGTTCGCCATCACAGCCACCGTTCTGACCGCCGTCACGATCGGTCTCCTCATGCTGCCCGAACCGGGTGGCACACGCGCCCCCGGAATCGTCGCGTACGAACCTTTGAGCGTGGTTCGCGCACCTCATTCCGGATTTGTTCGCGAGATCCACGTCAAACCGGGACAACACGTCAAGCCGTCCGACATCCTCGTTGTCCTCGAAAACAAAGACCTCAACGCTGACCTCGCTCAGCTGCAGATTGAAGAGGTCCTATCCCAGCAGCGCAGTCGCATCTATCTCAAAGATGGCGACGTGGCCGCAGACCAGGTCGAGACGGAAATGCGGCAAGCATTCGCCACGGAAATACGGGAACGCAAATCGCAGCTGAGCCAGTCTTCCGTGGTGGCTCCGGCGGGCGGCCGAGTCATCACGCGTGACCTCGATTCACTGATCGGTTCCTACGTCCAAGAGGGCGAAGAAATCCTCGCCATCGGAAATGAGAGTCAAAAAGAGATCCTCATGGCGGTCGCCCAACAAGACGTCAAGACGTTCACCGCCTGCAGTGGCGACCCGGTCGACGCATTCTTGAAAACGGCGGGCGGCAAGACGCTCGAATGCAAGCTCGGCACGGTCGATCCACGAGCCAGCCAAACTTTAGATCAACCTGCCCTCGGCGCCAACAATGGTGGACCGCTCGCGGTACAACCGATCACCCAAGCCGATTCGGACGCCGAATGGGAATTGACGGAACCTCGTTTCGTCGCGAAGGTGAAGCTCACCGCCGAACAATCGGAATCGCTCCGCACCGGCCAACTGGCGACGATGCGGCTAAGCAAAGCGCGAGGCACGCTTGGCCAGTTCTTCTACCGATCGGTCAGCACTTGGATCGAGCGACGTCTCAAGCTGTTGAAGAATGCCTAGCCCAGCTCGGCGTGTCGACTTGTCTATTTCAAGAACAAGATCGACACTCCGACGATGGCCAAGACGGTTCCTACAAACGCTCGTATCGTAACTCGGTCGCTGAGAAAGATTGCCCCGAGCGGCAGCAGCAACAGAGGGGGCGTCGCCATGATCGTCGTCGCGATACCGACCCGAGTATTTTCGATGGCAATGTAGCTGAACCAAATCCCCAGGAATGGGCCGACGAACGCGCCCGACGCCACGTAACACAACGCGCGAACGTCTTTGTACTTGCGGAGTGTCGCCAGCAGATTGCCGGTCAAAACGGTCCACAGGACCAAGCAGACGACCGCCACAAGCACGCGACAGAGCGTTGCCGACAACTCGGAATAGTCTCCTTCGAGGGCGACTTTGGTCATGATGACATTCGCCGTCTGTCCTAAAACGCCAACGAATGCCAAACCGATCCCGATCCAGAAGTTCTTTCGTTCCGCTGCTTGGTCCAATCCGTTGGTTTGCGCTTCGCCCTCGACTGCCGTGACATCGGCCTCTTCTTCCTGGTTTGGGGCAGTCCGCTGTTCGCTCACGACCCAGCCGATCGCCAGGACCGTCACGCCAATCCCCACGTACTCCAGCGGCCGAATCGATTCGCCAAACATCAACCAAGCGAAGAAGGTACAGATGACGGGCACCAGAGTCATCACCAACATCGACAGTTGCGGCCCGATCCGCATGAAGGCGAAGAACAAAGCTCCATCACCAATCACAAGGCCAAGAATGCTGGACACGCCCAACCAGCCCCAGCGCCATGGCTCGGTCTCCCAAGGAATCACGCGACCAAATTGGTAAAAGTGAAATGTGGAGATGAACAGCAGCGCGAATATTAGCCGGGTCGTGTTGACGACGGTCGCGCCGATGCGCTTACTTCCCAGCGTAAACAGCAACGAACAACAGGCCCACAAAAAGGCCGTGGCCAAGGAAGCGAGTTCCCCCAATTGCGAATCGAACAAGTGACGCTTTCCGAAGGAACTTGGCGTGGGATGACTGCGAAAACACTTTCCAATTTCAGCCACACAATCGACGTTGGCTCCGCCGTCATCTTCTTCCATCCGAGGATCGAGATCACGCGAAGAGGCTCGTCTGCTTTGGCGACCAGCCCTAGTGTCGCTGACCCATCTCCGACTGACTAGAGGGCATTTTCGCCGCCATCAATTCGCCCGAGCCGATTCACGGGACTGGCTCACGGCCCAGCACCCAAGTCAAATGGAATTGCCGGGCGACACACGATTCAACGCATGTTGCATCAATCACTCGCCAAGTGCCCTTGTCAATTGAAGGTCGTGAGCGAGTCCCATTTGTCCGCTCCGATCTCTGTGACTCATTGGGCGGCTCGAGTTTTCATGTCGCTCTGCAGTCGACCTCGGGACAGGTGAAGCAACCAAATTGAGTGCAGCCCAGCCGCTCGAACTATACTCAGTAGATGAACACTCATCTTCGCTTTCCACTTGCCGTCATCGCCATTTCATTGCTCTTGCTCGGCGTGCCACAAACGAGCAAGGCACAACTGCGGTTTCTCACCTGGAATATTGAATCGGGTGGCAACGATGCGCAGACCATTGCTGAAGAGCTACGCCAGCTAAACGACTATGACGTCTACGCCTTGTCGGAAGTGAATCACAACAACTTGCCGACCTATACCACTGCACTGCAGACCAGTGCCAATCGCAAGTTTCGATCATTCCACAGCGTTTCCGGTGGCCACGACCGACTGGCATTCATTTTTGACAAGGGAAAATTGGAGTTGGTCAATTTCTGGGAACTCTTTGCTTACAACGGAGTCGCCATGAACGATGGACGGCATCGTTCGCCGCTGATGGCTCAGTTTCGCAATCGTGCCACCGACGAGCAGTTTCTCGTCACGGTGAATCATCTCGCCCGACGCAACGCGAAACTGAGACAGACTCAAGCTAAAAGCCTGCGTCTTTGGGCCACACGGCAAACACTGCCGGTGATTGGATTGGGCGATTTCAATTTTGACTATGACTTTGCCTCGGCGAAAGGGAATCCGGCTCATGACGAGTTTATCGCGGACAATGTCTGGCAATGGGTAAAACCGAACGAGCTCATTGACACGAACTGGTCAGATGACGGCAAAGGCAATGACCGGTACCCGGGGTCATGCTTAGACTTTACCTTCGTCGCGGGAAAGGCACGGCGTTGGAATTGCACGTGTCAAGTCATCGTTCGCGACGGCGATTTTCCTGACGACGATAAGAAGAGTGATCATCGCCCAGTAGAATTGATTGTTACAGAGTAGCCTCGTTACTTGCGCATGACCGTTACCCGGCGTTGGCACGGCCCAGTTTCGAACCAATCCAAGAGGTGACGACGCGATGGAGCTTCTTTCCCACCGATTCCGACCAATCGGTAAATCGCACTTCCGCCAATTGCCCCGCTTCGATCGCGTCCGACTCTTCCTTCCCTAACTCCACGACCGCGTGGAAGCGTGGAGCAATCATCCGAAACTGGGATTGGACTCTGGCATCCTGGTCACCGGAGCTCATCGCTCGAACCGGAATCGGTCCGCCCGCGTTCCCACCCAGTGCGACATGCCGCAGCACATCGCTGGCAGTCGGCTCGACACGGACCAAACGAGCTTCTTGCACGGTCCGCCCGTAACCTCGCACCCACACGTGAGGCTTGCCGCCGACATTCGCTTCGAACGCTTCGACATACTCTTCGGGCACCGATGCCAGAACCGCCTTGGCATCGGTACTGCCGACGACGGCCAAAGTGGCTCCGACTTCGACGTATTGTCCTTCCATCCCATAGAGACGCCGTGACAAGACTTGGCCTGCTGATGGCGCTCGCACCTGAAGCCCTTGGACTTGTCGTTGAAGGTTGTTTCGTTTCTCCGTCAAAGCCGCAATGCGTTCCTGCTCGGCCTGATAGAGGGCCATATCGTTCTCACGGTGCAGTATCCGGGCTCGCAACTGAGCCTGATCTAGTTCGGCACCTACCTGAATCAATCCTGTTTGCAGTTCATCATTACGGATGGTCATCATCACCTGGCCCGACTCGACGATGTCACCGGTGGCTACTCGAACATCCTCAACAAAACCGGCCGCTTCCGAACGCACGTAGTTCAGCGGTTCAAAATCAACGATTGCTGGAGCAGAGACACCGCCTGGGTACGGGAGAATCACGAGGATGAGGGTCCCCACGGTGATGGCGCCGGTCAACGTTAAGAACCGAGATACCGACGGCTGCTGCGTTTCTGGGGGACTCATCAGATACCTCACCAAGTTGAAGAAGGGTTTCCCGAACCAAGCACAACCGGCGGCTATGGCCAGACAAATACCCGCACCATGAAACAACGTCGCGGCACCCAACATCATCGAAACACACACGATGATGCGCCAGCAAGCCGAGCACCATCCATAGGCGCGCGTCACCCATCCACTCCAGCCAATCAGAGGCTCGCCAGTCGCGGGCAACCCAAAAAACCACTGCCGCATCTTCGATCGGACGTGCTCGCGGGCGATACCGTACAGGTTTTGAATTTCGAGTAAGTCGGTAATGATGTAGTAACCGTCGAACCGCATCAATGGATTACCGTTGAACAAAAGCGTCGTCACACTGGCTGCCATGATGACACTGTGGCAGACGTTTTCCACAAAAGGACTGGTGGTGCTCGACCACACGATCGCGGCGACCGCTGCAAAAGCGAACTCGACATACATCCCGGCCGCTGATGTCCAGATTCGATGCCACTTCGAACGAAACGTCCAAGCGCTGGTCACGTCCACGTACGCCACGGGTGCGAACAGGATGAAGGCGATCCCTGAAGAACCGACTCGACCACCAAAGTGTTTACAGGCGATCGCGTGGAAGAACTCGTGCACAATCTTCAGCACGACCCACACGACGGCCAGATAGAGCCACGTGTTGGGCGAGAAGTAGGCTGCGGCCGAGCTCTGAAATCGACTCCAATGGTTCAGAACGCTGGCCAACCCCATCGCCACCAGCAGCGTCCAACACAAGAGCACCGGCCAACTGAAAAGCCAACCACACCACGGCACGGCTTTGTCCAAGAACCGATCTGGATGGCACAGAGGAATGCGGAAAAAGAAGGCCGACATGAGCAGACCGGGGCCACGCACTTCCGGGGCAGCCGCGACGGGCGGAGCCGCTTGCCCCGAACGAAGCAGGCCGCTTCGCATTAACCATTGGCAAACGCTTTGTGCCTTTTCTTTGGTGAGCACCCCATCGCCCAGCTCTTCCTGAACCGCCGAAAAAGCATCGGCCATCGACGTTTCACCATCTAGCTTCGTGGCAAAATGCCATTCGCTCAGCCCCAGCCGAAAGAACGCTTCCCGTGCCGGGTCCTCAACAAGGAAATACCGATCACCGCGATTTTCGTGCAGCGCGCTGCGCAAATCACGACGCAAGCAAAGTACGGGCTCACCCGCGGCGGATGTCGGTGCAGCAGCGATTCCTTGCATCCGAATTCACTCCGCCCTGGTTACCAACGAAGAACCCGCAACAACTGGTCGAACGGCTTATGAAACAAAGTCCAAGCGATCGGCCGCCAGCCGGTCGAAATTTTGCCTCGGCCCACCATGCCCGGACGCAGCAGGTCTTTGAAATTATCCAACTCGACTTCGGCGACAAAGACGTTCGCGTCACGATGCGTTTCGGTTCGAGGGCTGATGCGTTCGATCGTTCCGCGGAAAGTGCGGAACGGGAATGCGTCCAGACGGACCGTGACACGCTGCTCCGACTGAACACGAGCGATCTCGTCATCCGACACGTAGATTTCCGCGACCATTCGTTCGAGTGGCCCGGTTTCGAAAAGGTTCTCGCCGACTTTGATACGAGCCCCTTCCAGCTTCTTCGATTCGCCACCCAGGATGATCCCGTCAACGGGACTCTTCACTTCCAGCTTTCGACGCCGATTCTTCAGCATGTTTGTTTTGGCTTGAAGGCGTTCCATTTCTAGCTGAGCCATCTGCGACGCCGACGCATCCTGTTGCGCGACGCTACTGTCTCGTCGCTTACTCGCTTGCATGAATTCGGCTCGCATCTCGGCCAATTCAAGTTCCAATTCATTCGCATCCATGCGCGCCAGCACCTGCCCCGCCTTTACCAGATCGCCCGCCTCGACCAACACTTCAACAAGCACCCCTTCGTACGGCGCTGGCACAAATCGATGGGTGACCGGGAACAGCTCGGTATCGCAGGTAACGCGGTAAGGTACGGGACATAACATCAAGGCACCGATCGCCAATGTCGCCAGCCAGACTCGCCGACGACCGACCGTATCGTCAGCGGGCAGGGTTAACTTTCGCAACGTACGGCCCAGCCAATGACGTCGAATGCGGCTCAGCAGTCCGACCAATCCACCGACCAGCGGTTGGACTTCTTCCACACGGGAGTAGAGCGAGCCTTCGTTGGCTCCAGATTGAGTCCCCTTAACGACGACCCAGGCGCCGACTTTTGTTCCGTTCGGATCCCTCAATGGCCCATGCACCAATGCTTCGGCATCACTCGCGTGGAGCAACGAGTGCTCGGCCGACGTCAGCTCGTGAGGCCGGGCCGAAATCGACGCTTCGAAGATCTCGTCGTGTAGAATCGATTCGGCTAACAGCTCTTCCGCTTGCGTCACCAAGGGCGATCTTTCCGCAAATGTGGGCATGCCCGACATGGCCAAGAGCTTGCATCGCCGCTTCTTCTTGTCGGCCAGTCCCAACATGACCTGCGAAGCGCCCAAGTACGATTCCAAACGGCTTGCCAGTCGGTGACCGATCACCTGCACCGTTTCGTCTTGGCGGCTGCTGACCATGTCACCGATGAGTTCGGCTGCCAGACCGCTGCCGAATGCAGCGGACGGATCGAGTGAGGCTTTCGCCGAGTCAGCGGCTCCCTCACTTGATCCAGCGTGATTCGGTAAGGAAGCGACAGGTGCCGGCAGTTGGTCGTCGAGCGCTTGTAGTTCGGGCGACTTCAGATGGACATGCGATAGCTCGGCAGCCACGAGACCCGCCGCCAAAATCAACGGATTGTGCTCGACGGCCGTCGTCTCAACTTGGGCGAAGAGTGCAATCGCGCCCGTAACGTTTCCCGGGGCACCCAGCGGATAGACGTAGATGTTGAAAGGCGCATCACCTAGCGGATACGCAATGGGGCCTTCAACCCGCATCATCCGTTCAACCGCGTCGACCAAGCGTGGCTCGTGCCCGCGGACATCGTCAGCGTAACTGTTGTGGCAGATCAGCGGACTAGCGGGCCGCAAACGTCGAGACTCGGCACAACGAAAATAGGCGACGGCATAGGCGCCGGGCAGGTGTAAAAGAGAGCGAACCGCAGCGACAGCCCCTTCGATTTCGCTGGGCCCCGCAACGATCAGCTCCTGCATTTCTCGCTGGAACAGTCCCAGATCGACAGGATTGGAGCCAGCGCCCGGTGCGTTTTCACCGAATCCGACATCTGACTTCATAATCTGTCCCTAGTCCCAACCGGACCTACTTGCCGCGTTGTCTGTCCCATTCGCGATTTGCTCGGCCAGCAGCAGCCGAATTTCAGACGAGCAGCCCCCATGGGTCGAACCACTCATCACTCGCCGTCCCGTCTTAGAAATCGCTAAAATCTTCAGTAGCGTCGTCCTTTGTCGGTTCGGCCGCGTCTCCTTCTAAATCCAACAGGCAACGCGTACCTGCCCGATATTGACGCGACTCGTTGTTCAACACACACGTGATTTGCATCGTTCCGCTCTTCGCGTCCAGCACGGGCGACACGACTTCCACCTCTGCATTCACCGTTTGGCTGATCTCAGGCAGCTTGATCTGCACGGTCTGCCCTTCACGGACTTTGGTCCCGCAATCACGGCTCACTGGAAACTTGACCCGCAGTGGATGCAGTTGAACGAGCGTCATGAGCCGCGGGTCGCTGATCATTGTCGATTCGCCGACTTCGCGTACGATTTCGGTGACAAAACCGTCAATCGGGCTGCGAAAGCGGCGTTGTTCGATCTGAGCCTCGATGCGGCGGCATTCCAGTTTTGCGAGGTCAATGTCCTCACGCGCCAGCTCGACCTGCGCCTTGGCGACCTCCAGGTCCATGCGGGCCCGATCAATTTCAGCGGGGGAAGCGTGTCCTTCTCGGAGCAGTTGATTCAGTTTTTCGAATCGCGTGTGACGCATGCGATACTCGGCCGCGGCCGCATCGATCCGGCCATTGAGCTGCGCTCGATGCTTGGCAATGTCGAGCGACGTCTCGAGGACACCCGATTCTAGCTGAGCCACCAACTCACCTTTGCTGATCGCTTGGCCTTCGTGAACGAATATTTGGTCAATGATGCCCGGTTCGTTACCGCTCGCGATATCGATTTGCTGGTATGGCTCGGCAAATCCCTCAAATGTGGCTGCCGTTAAGGGCTGAATTCCAACCAGGAGTAGGGTCGCGATGAGCGCTGTGCAAAAGCGGGTGGAATGCGGCGGAAGAATAGCTTGATACCGAGTCATGATTGACATCCATGTGCAATTGTGGGGAGTTCTTCTGGAACGCGTCGTGACCGTCCTTGGTCACAATGGACAATGCGCACTACGAACCTCTAGCGCCATTTCGCATCGCTAGATGGAGTTTCGGCGTTTCCCTCGCCGTCCGCGTAACCTGTCGCTTGCCGTCCGCAAAATGCAGCAATGATGCGAAACCAAAACATCGAAGAATACGCGTGTAACCGACAAACTTCGTCAGACCAGGCTGCCGGGCGATTCTGTGCCCCAGGCGCCAGTTATGACGACTGTTCCAATTCGACATGGTCGTTGGGTTTTTCCCCAAAGCACGACTTCATGGGGCCAGGTTTTCTGTGCCATCTACAACGCTGACCCGACGCGCATCTCGGCCGGTACTACCTTTCAAATAGGTATAGAGTGAAAATCGGAGCGCAGAATGC
Organism: uncultured Pirellulaceae bacterium; assembly: GCA_964480915.1. Taxonomy (GTDB): domain Bacteria; phylum Planctomycetota; class Planctomycetia; order Pirellulales; family Pirellulaceae; genus CAWGCE01. The sequence continues at coordinate 51,665 of CAYZRS010000004.1, forward strand.
GGACTTCTTCTCAAGAGTCGGTTCAGTCGTGGATCAACCACGCCTGGAACCGTTGTAATCCATTGGCAAAATCGACTGATCCCGCCTTACGGCCCGGCGTCCAACTGGACATGCTGGAACCGCGGTTGTGTTTCAGCGCGACGCCGTTGGGAGCCGACCTTCTCACGGACGAATGGATGTTTGGCGCAGACCATGCGCAAGCCGCCGTTCAAATCGACAGTTACGAAGAACCATCGAGTCCATTCACAACCGCAGACGACCAGTCGTCCGGAATGGCGCTGATCTTCATCGATGGCAATGTCGAACAAAAAGAGATGTTGATCGAAGGCCTGACGTCCAGGTTCGGCGATGAGGCCGAAATCCACGTCCTCGACACGGCTCGCGATGGCCTGGATCAGATCACCGAGATCGTCCAGTCGCATCACGAGATTTCTGCGGTCCATATTCTGTCGCACGGTACCGAAGGTCAAATTCAGCTTGGCAACATAACGCTCAGCTCCGCAAATCTCGATGCCTATGCGTCGCAGCTGAGTCGTTGGAGCGACCATCTGCACGAGGACGCAGACATTTTGTTCTATGGCTGCGACTTGGCCGGCAACGACGATGGCGAATCGCTTGTGGACGGCATCGCCGGGCTAACACTCGCCGACGTCGCTGCGAGTAACGACAAGACCGGTGCTGCGAAAGCTGGGGGCGACTGGGAACTAGAATTTGCGACCGGCACAATCACGACCGACGTTGTTGCCAACGCGGCACTGCAAGCCAACTTTACGGGTACTCTCGACCTGGTGCCTCGAGGCGAGCAGATCGTCAACCAAGATCTCGCACCCCATCCGCTCAACCTTGATCAGGCAACCGACACCGAGACCAGCAACAGCGACTCGGCGGTCGCCTTCGCCGCCAACGGAACGCATGTTGTTGTATGGACAAGCGCGAATAGCAACGGAGATAGCGACGTGCTATTCCAGTTGTTCGACGCCAACAGCGAGCCCGTGGGCGAACAACAGTTAGCCACCACGAAAACCGCCGACAACCAACATTCGGCCAGCGTTGCCATGGCCGCAAATGGCGACTTCGTCGTTGTCTGGACGAGTGAGAACCAGGATGGTTCGGCTTCCAGCGTCTTCTTTCGCCGTTTTGACGTCAACGGCGTCGCCCTGTCGGGCGAACTTTCCGTTTACGACGGTGCGTCGGTCGACCATACGGCCTTCATCCAACGCAATGCCGACATCGCCATGAATCTCGCCGGCGATTTCGCCATCACGTGGGGAGGGCAAGTCTTCGGCGAGAACAACGGCATCGCTGCTCGAACGTACAATCTGAACGGAACCCCTGTCAGCGACGTGTTTCATGCGAACGCCACTTTTGGAATCGCCGACCAACAGCAGAACCCGTCCATCGCCATCGATGCGAATTCCAACCTGGTGATCGGCTGGAACGACAACCGAGTGAATGGCGGCGGAACCATCACGAAAGCGTCGATCAATGGTGGCCATTTTGACCGATTCGGATCCCCTGGTACGCAGATCGAGGCACCGGAGACAGTCTTCGGATTCGTTGACGTTGATATTCGCAACCCGTCCATCGACATGAAAGAAGATGGAACGGTCGCGGTTGCCTATGAAATCAGCACGAACATCAATCCGGAATGGAAAATCGAAGTCCAAGTGTTTAATCCGGCGCTCGCAGGCGCTGCCTTCGCCATTGCCCCGGAAGGGTCGGTGAGCGGCACCAGCAACGACAAAGTCAATCCGTCGATCTGGTTCAACGAAGACGACACGCTCCTTCTGACCTGGGAAGGTTTTGGAAATCAATCTGGCGAAGACGATACGGCCGGCGTGTTTGCCAGAGTCCTGACAACTAACGGCGCGACACAGGCCATTCCGCTACCGGCTGGTGCCTCTGATGAATTCCGAGTCAATCAGACCACTGCAGGCGCTCAAGGCAACGTCTCCATTGCTGGCCTCGACGGCGACAATTTCGCCGTCGTCTGGACCGGCAATGGCGCTGACGACAACAACGGCGTCTACATTCGGCAATTCGGTACGGGCGTGGACGCGGTCGATGATACCATTCAGGTCGCAACAGATCACGACAAGCAGATTTTCATCGATCGGCTGTTCAACAATGACATCTCTGACGGCACCCTGACACTGACCAGCACGACCAACGGCACTGGATCGGTGGTCGACAATGGCGATGGCACGATCACCTATACTCCGTCGACTGGATTTACGGGAAACGACAGCTTTACCTACACCGTCGAAAACGATGACGGAGTCTCCGATACGGCAACTGTCCACGTCATCGTGATCGACCCAACGATCGTCGATCACATTTGGGTTACCGAGGAGAGCTCGACAACGATTGACGAAAAAGGCGGAACAGCGTTCAACTTACCCGACCCAAGCGGCGGCTCAACCACAGATACAATCGCATTTGACTTGGATGATTTCGGTTCGAGCGCAAAACTCGAAGGCATCCATTACGTCTCGCAGGGCCTGCAACTGGGCGACACGAACTCGATTCAACTCGAACCCGGTGACATTATCGGCTCACTCGATGGCGCCACGACGCTCGGTGGCATTAACTTCCAAGCCAGCGATGTCTTTCTCTTCGAACCAACGACACCCGGTGACAACACCGCTGGCACATTCACTCGACTCTTACAAAACCCTCTCGGTGTCGACATCCTGGCTCTGTCGTTGATCGAAACCGACACCGACTTTGCCGACACGACACTGGAAGCTGGCACCTTCTTGTTCACGCGGGACGGCGACCCGGCCAAACTCTTTGCCTATCGACCGACCGGCGTTGGTGCGTCCACCGCCGGGACAGCCAACCTATTTTTCGATGGTACCGACTCGGGCGGGTTTGATTTGGCCGAAGAAATCACTGCGATTGAAGTGATCGAGCAAGACATGATTGCAGGTAACGCCCACCTTCGCGAAGGGCAGTTGATACTCTCATTCGCCAACGATGCATCCAATGTCGGAAATAACAACGAAGATACGAAAGATCGAGACTTCTATCTCGTTGACATCTCAGCGACGCAAATGGGCAGTGGACAATCCGACGGCACCATTTCAGAAATCTTCGACGGCAGTAAATACTCCGTCAGCAATGCACTTTCCGGAGTCAGTTTCGCGACGATCGTCGTGCAACCACCAATCGCTGTCGATGATGACATCACCACTGGGTTTGGCGAGGACACCACGAGCAATACGATTGATGTTCTAGGAAATGACACTCATGATCCGGCCACCGTGGTCACGTTTGACGATTCCGGAACGAGGGGAACGGTGACACTCAATGGTGACAACACGTTTAATTACTCACCAAATGGTGCATTCGACGCGTTGCCATTAGGCACGAGCAGTTCCGATTCCTTCACTTACACGATCACCGACCCCAGTGGCTTGGCGAGCACTGCCACGGTAACCGTCGTCGTCGACGGAGCCAACGATGATCCGAACGGTGGAGGCTACGGCTCAACTCACTCTGAGAACGATGCCGCCTTCTCGACATCGCTCATTGCCACAGCGACGGACCCAGACGATGGTGCCACACTCAGCGTCGGCGGCATCGCCTACGTCGGCGGTAATTCGATAGGTGTCTCTTTTAGCGGCAACAACATCCAAATTGATCCCAGCGCCTATGACTATTTGACCGCCGGAGCGCCGGTTGCCGGAGTGACTCAAGAAACCGTTGTCTACAATTATGATATCACCGATGGACAAGGCGGCAGCACCACCGTGACCGCGACGGTCGTATTCAACGGGAGCAACGATGCGCCTGTTCTGGACGGCTTAGCAACGCTGACGATTCCCGACATTTTTGAAAACAGCTCGGACCCGAACGGGACGACGGTGGCCGCAATGCTCAGCAGTGCTGCGACAGCCCCGATTACCGACGTCGACGACAATTCGAGCGAAGGGATCGCCGTCATCGGGGCTGACTCAACGAACGGGGACTGGGAGTTTTCGCTCAACAACGGTTCGACCTGGACCGCGTTCTCAGCGGCTGCTGTGCCCGCCACTTCGGCCAGCGCTACAAACGCTGTACTGCTCGACCCGACGGCCTTGATTCGCTTCGTACCGCAGGCGGGCTTCTCCGGTGCAGCAAGTCCGCTGCAGTTCGTCGCCTGGGATCAAACCATTGGCAACAATGGCGACACCGGAGTCGACGCGTCGTCGAGTGCTACGTCCGCGTTTAGCGCGGCAAGCAACACCGTCTCGCTGCAAATCATACCCGTGGCGATTGCTGCCATCGACGACGGCCCATTCTTCGTTTCAGAAGACGGCACATTGAACCAGGACCTCGGCACGCACTTAATCGGCTGGCAGGCAAGACGTGAAATAACCGTCGACAACACGACACGAGCCGAAGCACTGAACGACTTTCCGCTGCTCGTGCGGCTCGATGCGACGACGATCGATTACGGTCAGACCCAGAATCTTGGGCAGGATCTAAGGTTCTTAGATTCCACTGGAAATCTACTCGACTATGAAATTGAATCTTGGGACGAAGCGGGCGAGTCGACCGTCTGGGTTCGCGTTCCCACGATCGACGCCAATTCGACCGCCACCATCACGATGTACTATGGGAACACTTCGGCCGCAGCCGGACAAACGCCGGCGAGCGTTTGGAGCGACGGTTACCAATCGGTCTATCACTTCAGTGAAAACGCCAACGCGAACGGCGACCTCCTGGCCGATACCGTGAGCGGATTAGATGGCTCGAACCAAGGATCATCGGCTGTCAGCGGGTTGATTGGCGGCGCCCAGTCGTTCGATGGTAGTGACTACGTCGACCTGGGTACTGATCGACCATTTGTCCGCGATTTCTCCGCAGCGACGTTGTCGGCCTGGGTTAACACCGATTCATTGTCTGGCAACGGCCAAGTCGTCGGATTCCTACGAGGACCCGGCGGCAGTAGCGTTCGTTCACGTCTCGAGTTGGTGCGGGAAGGAAACGAAATCGCGATCTACGCCAGAACGACCGACACGACTTCCGGCAGTCAAAAAATAGAGACCACGACCGGCGCCATCCAAACTGGACAATGGCATCAAGTTGTCGGAACGGTCGACTTCGCTTCGGATACCATCAAGATTTACATTGACGGGCAGGAGCAAGCGACCACGGGAACGATTAACTTCAGCAACAATTCGACACCCGACACAAACTCCATGCAAGGCACGATCGGGGTCGAAGAAAACATGTCCCTGTCGTTCTTCCGAGGCGACATTGACGAAGTTCGAGTCGCGTCCGTCGCCCGCAGCGCGGCTTGGATCAACGCTCAATACGAAGCGGCTCAAGGATCGATGGTTTCCATCGGCAATGAAGAGTCGACCGGTGGAATCCTTGCCAACGATTCGATTTCCGGCAACGTTCCCGTCACTGCGGTGCTCGAATCGGACGTTTCCCATGGAACGCTGGCGCTGAGCAGCGACGGCAGTTTCACCTACACGCCCAACGCCGATTTCTTCGGTAGCGACTCCTTCACATACTCTGTTACCGACGGAACCAGCAGCAGTACGGCGACCGTGCAGATTCAGGTCAACGGCATCAATGACGATCCCATCGCCAACGACGACACGAGCTCTGCGCTGATTGGCATGCCCAAGACGATCAGCGTCCTCAGCAACGATATCGACGTCGACAGTGCGTTCGGCACGGTGACGATCGACAACGTTTCCGCTGGGTCGAACGTCACCGTCAATCCAGACGGTACGGTCGAATTTCTGTCTAACACGCTGGGAACTTTTTCTTTCACGTACCAAGTCGATGATGTCGACGGAGCGACGTCGAACGTTGCGACCGTGACGGTCACCGTTTCGGATGTGGTCGCGCACGGCCTTTGGATATCCACGTCGGGCGATTCGAATGCAACGGGCGCTCCCGGCCTCGATAGTTGGCTTGACGGTGAGGTTATCCAGTTTGATGGGTCGACCTATGATCTGGTCGGCGCCACGACCGACGGCACCTTTGCCTCGGTCTTTGACGTAAACCAGTTTGGTGTTGATGCAAATATCACGGCTTTGCAGTACATATCACGCGACTTTATGGTCGGAAGCGGTTCGACTGGATTCAGTTTCCAAACGGGCGACGTGATGTTTGCCATTGACCAAGACGCAACCTTCACTTCGACGAATACAGCGGGCATCGAGACAGGCGATTTCGCACTTTTCCGACCAGATGTTCCTGGCGACTATCGCAGCGGACAATTCTTCGAGGTGTACGACAGCGTGGGCGGTGCCCCCATACTCAATGCAGCGACCGTCGTGGAACAAGCAGTCAGTTTTGGTGCCTTCAATTTCATACCAGGCGATCTGCTGTTTGCCGAAGCTGGCGATTCTAGCCTGTTTGTCCTGCGGCCTAGCAGCTTGGGAGACCCCGCATCGACCGGCGGCACGGGCACTGCAGGCTCACTGGCCACCGTGCTGACAGGTTCGGCCGGCGCGAACATCGACGGTTTGGAATTGATCGAACGGACGACTCAGTTGGGAGACGTCGTTCTTGACGAAGGGACGCTCTTGATGTCCATCGATAGCGCTGCCAATGTCGGCGGCCCTGCCGGATCACGATCCGTCGAACCGCACGACATTTTCGCATTCTCTTTTGTCGGTTCCGATGCCAAAGCCGAACTACTCTTTGATGCCGACGACGTACAGCTGGCGGCAGCTTCCGAGAACGTCGACGCGATTGCATTGAACTTCGGACCCAATTCGTTCCAAACGATTTCCGGTACGGTTTATGAAGACGTCGACGGCGATGGTAATGTTACCAATGACGGTGTCGGTGCCGAAAACGTCCTTGTGAAACTCTATCGAGACAACGGGAATGGCACACCCGATGGCGGCGACACGTTCATTACGTCGATGGGAACGCTGTCGAATGGACAGTACTCGTTCTCAAACCTCAGGCACGGTGAGTATTATGTCATCGTCGACTCCACGACGATTACGCCCAGCGCCGGCTTCAACGGAACGCTCACGACCGACAACGTTTGGGCCGAACAGACCTTCGGCTCGGCCGGAAGTCTCTATCTCGATAACGACGACAACCTTCTTGCCTCAATAAACGACGGTACCTTGTTTGGTGGGCGCGACATGACTGCCTCGGACAACGCCAATCACGTCGCAACCGCAGAGCACATCATTCACGTCGATTTGAATGGGGGCACGCCAGCGGACGTTGATTTCGGTTTCAGTTTTAATGTCGTGACCAACACGTCGGCGGGTGATGCGCAAGACGATCGAGGCGGCGTGAATGAGCAAACCGTTCAAGGATCGTTGCGACAATTCATTACCAATGCAAATAACGTATTCGGCGCCAATGCGATGCGATTTGTCCCGGCTGAAGCGACAGAAGTATCACCGGGTAACTTTACTTTCACCCGAGGCAACGCGCCGAACCGGTCCGATTTGGCAGGTAACTCTTGGTGGCAGATCGGCGTGTCGGAAGTCTTGCCGAACATCACAGATATCGAGACAACGATCGACGGGACCGCGTACAACGCGGCCGACGGTACCAGCCTGCTGAACACCAATCAGGCTCAACTCGGCTTCAGCGGTCAAGTCGGCATCGACCCCGATGGCATCCCCAATTCGGGCGACGAACATTTGGTTTCCCAGTTGGAAGGCGTCGAACTCGAATTGATCGACACTGCCAACGTAACCGTCGGCCTCGACATCAATGCTAACAATACGGTGGTTCAGCGAGTTGCGATTCACGGTTTCGGCGACGCCAGCCAGACAGGATCGGCAGCAAAATTAGGAAATATTGTTGTTCGAAGTGTCGGAAGTGATCCCGCAGTGCAAAACACTTTGATCACCGATAACGTGATTGGGTCAGGTCCAGATCAATTCGCCAGGATCGCTGCCGACCACAACGAGGGTGCCGGCGTCATCATCATGAGCGGCGGCGTGGGTACAGTTCGAGACAACGTCATTGGTTTTGGCGGCACCTGGGGCGTCCGCATACAAGACGTGGGCACCAGCGGTTGGCTCGTCGAAGCCAATTCAATTGTCGGCAATGCACAGGTCATCGCCTCCAGCGATGGGATTGAGATCGCCGGCAACTCGTCCAACTTTGTCGTCCGCGGCAATTACATCGCAGACAACCAAGGCGCGGGCATTGATAGCTTCCGATCACCTGGCAGTCATTTCTACGGATTCAACACCATCGAAAACAATGGGGCTGGCGGTGTGGAATCGTCAGGCGTTCGTGTTTATGGAAATGACAATAACATCTCGTTTAATCGCATTCGCAACAATTCCGGCGCGGGCGTGCTAGTCGTCGGTGAAACCACGGGAGCGAACGGCCGCAGCGCGGCCATCGGAAACCAGATCAGCCAAAATGCATTCGAAAACAATGGTGGCCTCGCGATTGACTTGCGCGCCGCCACGGTAGGAACAAACGCTGCGAGGGCCGGAGATGGAGTCACTGCCAACGATGGCACGACATCGCCAACGACGGGAAATGAAGGCTTCGACTTCCCTGTCTTCTCCGTCGCCAACCTCAAGGGGACCAGCGTAGATATTGTTGGCACAGCGCCTGCAAACGCATTGGTCGAAATCTATCTTGCGGCCCCCAACAGCAATGACATGTCGGGCGGGTTTCAATTTGGGGAGGGTGCCGAATACATTGGCACGGTGATCGCGGACGCGACAGGCGCTTTTAGCACAACGTTGACCAGCCCTTCCTTGACGCCGACGAGTATGCTGACAGCAATCGCGATCGATACAACGTCGCACAACACCTCGGAGTTCAGCCAAGTGATTCCGGTACTCCACTTTCGCTTGCAGGCGCAAGACGACGTGGCGACGGTCAATGAAGGTGGCACGCTCTCGGGCGATGCGTCGACAAACGACATCACAACCGCCGGCAGCGAGGTCACTTACACCCTGGCTAACCCAACTACGAATGGCACGTTGGTGCTCAACCCGAACGGGACATTTACTTACGATCATGATGGAACGGAAGCGACTGTCGATTCGTTTGACTATGTCGTTACGGACAATCATGGTGAGACATCGACAGCCACCGTTACGATCACCATCACGAATCAGAACGATCCGCCCATTGCTGGCAACGACTCATTCAGCGTCGTAGAAGATGGCCTCCTCAACGCCACCGTCAGCGCCAATGACTCCGATGCGGAAGATGACACGCTCGCCTACACGCTCCTTAGCCCGACGACGTCTGGAACGGTGAATCTGAATGGCGATGGAACATTCACCTACAGCCCCAACGCTAACTTCCATGGCACCGACACTTTCTCGTACGAAGTTTCTGACGGAAATGGTGGTACGCACTCCGCAACCGTCACCATTGAAGTGACTCCAGAGAACGATGCTCCGACGGGTCTCAACGATGCGTTCAGCATCAATGAAGACACAACCCTGTCCGGGAACGTGGCGACCAACGACTTTGACATCGACGGGAATTCTCTCACATTCAGCTTGGTCGACGGACCAACCCAAGGAACTTTGCAATTCAACGTCGATGGAACGTTTAGTTATGCACCGAACCCCAACTTCAACGGATTCGATACGTTTCGTTACCAGATCGATGATGGTGCAGGAGGAATTGTCAACGCCGATGTCACGATCGACGTCCTACCGATCAACGACCCGCCAGTGGCTGTCGATGACTCGTACTCGGTCAACGAAGACCTCTCTTTGACGGACGATGTCAGCACGAATGACACCGATCCTGATTCATCGGCGCTTACTTTCGCGACCGCTTCGTCACCAAGCAATGGCAGTCTGACTTTCAATCCGGACGGCACTTTCACCTACACTCCGGACCGGCACTATACGGGTGCGGACAGTTTTTCTTACACCGTGACCGATGGCGTGACGAGCACGACCGCCACAGTTCACATTACGGTCGACCCGATCAACGACATTCCGGTTGCTGGAGACGACCTCTTTCAGGGCGATGAAGACACCACGCTAACGGGCTTCGTTGGCAGCAATGACATCGACGTCGAGGATGCCACGCTATCGTTCGCGCTCCTCAGCGATGCAACTCAAGGCACTCTCATCTTCAAGCCCAATGGAACGTTTGCCTACACGCCTGCACCAAACTTCCACGGCACCGACAGTTTCCGTTACGAGGTCGCCGACTCAAACGGCGCCACTGCGATTGCCGAGGTGTCGTTCGTCATTTCGCCAGTCAACGATCTCCCGAAGGCCAATGACGACTTCTTCACCACGGCAGAAAACAGGACGCTCACCGATACAGTGACGACCAATGATGCCGATGTAGAAGAAGTTTCATTGACTTATTCACTGACGACGACCCCATCGAACGGAACCGTCACCATCAACCCGGACGGCAGTTTTGTTTTCACGCCGGAACGGGGCTTTGTGGGCGTCACGGAATTCGACTACACGGCGACCGACTCGGAAGGTGGTAGTGCAACGGCCACCGTTCAAATCAATGTCATGAACGTCAATGAAGCGCCAGTTGCCGCGAATGATTCCTTCACGACAAACGAAGACACCCCAATTCAAGGCTCGGTCGCTGCGAATGACATCGATCCAGACAACGACAGACTGACGTTCTCGATCGTGAGTTTCCCTGCCAGGGGCGACCTGCAACTGAATCCTGACGGCTCGTTTGTCTACACGCCAGAAGCAGACCACAACGGAACCACGGCCTTCCGATACCGAGTAAGCGACGACTCTGGACTATCTGAAGTCGCCGTCGCGGAAATCGTCGTGGCCGAAGTCAATGATGCACCGGTCGCCCAGAATGATGAGTTCCTTGCTACGTCGAATTCTCCCCTCTCTCTTCTTCCTGCTGAGTTGCTGGCGAATGACTCTGATATTGAGAGCGACGGACTGACCGTCGAATTCATCGAATCGCCAACGAACGGCCAGATCACTCAGAATCCCGATGGAACGATCGAATACACTCCGGATGGCAGTTTTGTCGGCATCGACACGTTTACTTACGTGATCACCGATGGAGAAGCGGTTAGCGCCCCCGCCACCGTGTCCGTCACCGTCCTGGCGGCACCACCCTTGGTCATTCCGCCCAATACGGATGCGCCGATTGAAGAAGATGCGAACACTTCCGCTGACGAAGCGGGCGACACGCCGGCAATTGGTGCTCTGCTGGACTCGAACACGACCCAGTCAAGTGTCGATGACGACGATTCCGATTTCATTGCGTTGCTCAATGATTCGTTTACCAGCGACGACAGCAAAGATGGCGTCTTCCTTGTCACCAACATCCTGACGGACATCGAATCGGAAGACTCGACATTGCAGCGACTGGCGATCGTCGCCGGATCGTATGTGGCCGACGGGGTCGAACTGACGACGCCCGATCGAGAAACCGTTCCCGAACTTGAACCGGTCGAACTTGCGGAACTCAGCCAACTTGATTTCGCGACCTATTTCCGTGAAGGAGAGTCGTATTTTGCCATTTCCGAGAAGATGGACCAATTCCGCCAATCACTGGACGCGGAAATGATCCTGCCAGAACTGGCCGTCGAAGGTATCGTTGCCGCGACCTCCAGTTTCAGCGTTGGTGCCGCATTCTGGCTATTGCGAGGTGGTTATATAGTCGCCAGCGTCATCTCGGCACTACCCGCATGGCAGACCTTCGATCCGATCCCCATCCTGGCCTACGCCATGAAAGAAGAAGGCGAAGACGAGACCGTCGAATCGTTGATGGGTGGCTAGTTGCGTCCATCGGCCGATCGAGCCGACCTGCCGAACGTTGGTCCTACGCGTGTCGATATAACCCGTTTTACAGGTGCAAACGATTCGGCGACCATCTCTTGACCAGCGGTTGTCAGCCTTGAGGCCGCAACCGTGACCTACCCTTGAGAATCTGCGGCGTGGGCTTTCCCCCACGGCCTCATGAATCACACGGGTCCGCTGCTAGGTCATCACTGTCATGTTGAGTCGCTTAAACGCAAGAACGCGCATCGCAATGGCGCTAGTTTCCATCGCCACCACGGCGATGCTTCTGGGCAGTCGCCTGATCCCCAACCATCGAACGCAAATCATGAAGCAGCGTGCTGCTTTTTGCGAAGCGATGGCGGTCAATGCGCAAATTGCATTGCAAACCAAGACCCTGGAAAACGCCCGTATCGTTCTGACCAGCAGCGTGGAACGTACGCCCGAGCTGTTGTCGGTTGGACTCATTAACAATGAAAATGAACGGCTATTGGAAGTCGGCGAACATTTCGGCCACTGGCCCGATAGCATAGGTACGAAGCCGGCCGACGGATTCATGCAAATCCCCATTGATGTCACTCAACCGGACGGCAAACCACAAGAACGCGCTCGTCTTCAAATGCGTTACCAAAAAATTTACCCGACGAATGTTCTTGATGCCTTGTTGAGACATCCCTGGGCCCGATTCGTTCCCTTCTTTAGTGCCGCAACATTCTTCATCTACCGCTGGTACCTCGGAAGAGTGTTCCATCAACTGGACCCAGAACGAGCCGTTCCGCAACGCGTTCGCTCCGCATACGATTTCCTCGCCGGTGGTCTCGTAGCGCTCGATAAGAACCAAAAGATCGTTCTCGCAAACTCGGCCTTTTCCGATATCGTCGGTCTCCAGCGCGAAGACTTAATGGGCCAAGATCTCGGATCACTCGCCTGGGCCAAGACGACGAATGATCCCTTTCCGTGGACCACCGTTCACCAAGAACGCAGTCGCGAAGTCCGCACTCACCTGCGCTTGGCGACGACGCAGGGCATCCAACGCGTGATGATGGTCAATGCGACACCGGTCATCGGGCAAGACGAGATGTACCGTGGCGTCCTCGTAAGTTTCGAAGACATTACCCCTTTAGAATGTGCGAAAGCCGAATTGGAACGATCCAAGAACGCAGCAGAGGCCGCCAATGTGGCAAAGAGTGCGTTTTTGGCGAACATGAGCCACGAAATCCGCACGCCAATGAACGCCATTCTTGGATTCGCCGAACTGATGAAACGTGGATTCGACATGAATACCGGCGAACGGCAAGAGTATGTCGAGATCATTCACTCGAGTGGGCAACATCTGCTGGGATTGATCAACGACATCCTCGATCTCTCCAAAGTCGAATCGGGGCGAATGCAAATCGAGTGGATTGACTGCCAACCGCATCAGATCATGCACGAAGTCGTTTCCGTTTTGGATGCACGAGCGCGTGAGAAAGAACTCGATATCGGCTTCACCATCGAAGGAACGATCCCAGAGACCATCAAAGCCGACCCCACTCGACTTCGACAGATCCTGACCAACCTGGCCGGAAATGCGTTGAAGTTCACCGAAGCAGGAAGCGTCCACGTCCATGCTCAATCCTATGCTCGGCAAGATGGCGTCCCGATGCTGCGATTCGAGGTTCGTGACACAGGCATCGGCATTCCTGCTGACAAGCTGACGAGTATCTTCAACCCTTTCAGCCAAGCCGACGAATCGACAACACGTCGCTTTGGCGGAACCGGCTTAGGATTGTCGATTAGCCGGAAGCTGGCGGAACTCATGGGCGGAGCCGTCAGTGCAACGAGCGAGATGGGAAAAGGCAGCTCTTTCTTCGCCGACATCCAACTGTTTGCCGATCCGCAAACGGCACTCATCAACCACGAGCAAGCAACCGCCCAGCTATCGTCTCTCAAAGACACTTCGGACGAAGATGTTGAGCTACCACCAGGTCGCATCCTGGTGGTCGATGATGGCGAATCCAACCGCAAATTGATTGAGTTGATTTTAACGAGGGCTGGAGTCGAGGTGGTTTGCGCCGAAAACGGTGAAGTGGCCGTGAAAGCAGTTATCACAGATTCCTTTGATGCTGTCCTTATGGACGTGCAAATGCCTGTTATGGACGGCTACACGGCGATGAAACTGATCCGCGAGGCAGGCCACTCCATCCCCATTGTGGCACTGACAGCTCACGCGATGAACGAAGAGCGAGACCGAGCGTTGTCGTCCGGATTCTCCCACTTCTTGACCAAGCCGGTCGACATTGACGATCTTTTCGAATTGGTGGCCACCTTGCTGGGGGGTGAAGTGAAGCGGAAACCTCGACCTAAACGGCAAGCACCGATCACCCAATCGGTACAAGAGTCTCACTCAACAACATTGGACGAGCCGATCACTTCTTCGCTGCCAATGGACGATGAAGAGTTTCGTGCGATATCTCACGATTTCGTTCAGCGTTTGCGAGGAGAGTTGACGGTCTTCGTCGATTCACTGAACAAGAAGGACTTTAAGGAACTCGCCAATCAAGCACATTGGCTCAAAGGCTCTGGTGGCACAGCCGGGTTCGCCGTCTTTACCGGACCAGCCAAGGCGTTGGAAAACGCCGCGAAAGAGGAAGATACGGTTGGCTGTCGCCAGAATATCAGCAGAATCATCGATTTGACGAAACGGATTACGATCGACGACCGTCAGGTCGTTGCAACGTCCTAGGCCCCAAATATCTAAACTAGTACTTGCGCTGATTCAGCGTCACCAAAGGCAATCTTGATGTCCGCGACCGAAACGGAAAGAAAGCTCACGGATACCATGCAGATTCGCGCCTCGATGTCAGAGGCGACGACCGATGAAGCAAAAGTGATGATCGTTGACGATGAACCGATCAACATTCGCGTCACTCGCAAGTACCTGTCCGATGCGGGCTATTCCAACTTCGTCACCTGCAGCGACGCACCGAAAGCGTTGGAAATCATGCAGGCCGAGATGCCTGACATTGTGCTGCTCGACATTATTATGCCGGTGGTCGATGGACTGGCGATCCTCTGGGAAATGCGAGCAACTGCCCAACTGCGTAATCTACCCGTCTTGATCCTGACGGCCTCGAATGAGCCGCAAACGAAGGTCAAGGCGTTGGAAATGGGAGCCACCGACTTCCTCACGAAGCCGCTCGATCCTAGCGAGCTGATTCCTCGTGTCCGCAATACGCTGATGGTGAAGGCTCACCAAGACCATCTCGAACGTTATGCCGAGCGACTCGAAGAAGCCGTCCGCCGTCGCACGAGAGAACTTGCCTTCTCGCGTCGCGAGATCATTGAATGCCTTGCTTGGACGGCCGAATGCCGTGACAAAGAGACCGGTCGACACATTATTCGGGTTGGAAAGTACTGCGCGGCCATCGCCAGACAACTGCGCCTGCCAACGGAGCAGGTCGAAACGATTGAACTCGCGTCGCAGCTTCACGATGTGGGCAAAATCAGCATCCCCGACAGCATTTTGCGCAAGCCGGGAAAATTAACGGCTCACGAATTTGCATTGATGAAACGACATTGCGTGCTGGGTCAACGGATTTTGCAACGACTCACAGTCGAAGACTTCCAAGCCGCGCTCGCCAGCCCTGGCGTCGTACCTTCACGCAGTTCCGGCATCGTCGAACTGGCGACCTCGATCGCCCTGACTCACCACGAGCGGTGGGACGGCACTGGCTATCCCAACGGCCTGAAAGGAGAGCAGATTCCGCTGGAAGGCCGAATCACGGCTGTGGCTGATGTCTACGACGCGCTCTCTTCCAAGCGTGCCTACAAAGTCGCTTTTCCTCACAACCAATGCGTCGAATCGATTCGCGAATCGAGCGGAAGTCATTTCGATCCTCGCGTCGTCGCCAACTTCTTGAAAATCGCTGACGAAATCCAAGCGATCGCGAACAAGCACGCCGACTGATTCCATCGGCGGCGACGCCGACGCGGCGCAGAGGACCGATTCTGACGGTCGTCCGATCTAGCAACTTCGAAGCGGGCACCTGCTCGATTCCACGTGCGCCCTGGCATCGTGCCAGCTCGTTCCCCAGCGTCGATTTTTTCCATCGCTGAAGCCCTGCGAAGCGGCAAATCGCGTCTCGGCCGCAGAACAGGACTTGTGGCTCCATTCGCAACCACGCGTGAACCACAGCCGACGACCGCCTAAGCGGTTTGAACGGATCAACCGGCCTTGGTTGCTACGTGTTCTCCCTCAGGCATCCGGCGATCTTCGCCACCTTCGTCGACCTGACATTGGTCAGATAAACCCGCGATTTACCCTGTTTTTCTGAACTAAGCTTTAGCTGAGACTCTCTCCAGCTCGTGTCAAAGTGTTCGCTTCCTAAGGCCGGTTCATGAAACCCAATTCACCTCAGAACTCTGTTCCAGATTGTTCACCTCTGGAAGAGAGAATCCTCTATAGCGCATCGCCGCTGGGCGCCCTACTCGGCGACGGTTCCGGTGATGCCATAGAAGAAGCCGAGCTGCCGCCATCGATCGCCGACGCGTTGGCATCCCTCGATGATGTTTTGGAGATACAAGTTGACGCTGGGGACAATCTGAAAAGCGAAGTCGTTTTCATCGATGCGAGTGTCGACAACTACGAGTTGCTCGTTGACGACATTCGTGAATCAAGCCATCACGATATTGAAATCGTCCTGCTCGAGGACAACGTCGACGGAATCACAGCGATTACGGACGCCCTACGAGGCCGCAGCAATATCGATTCTGTTCATATCTTGTCTCACGGAAGTGACGGTTCCGTTTCTCTCGGCAACACACAACTTTCGACCGACACGATTGAGTTGTATGCCAGCGAACTTGCGCAATGGGGCTCTTCCCTTTCCGCCGATGCCGACTTGTTGTTCTATGGCTGTGAGTTAGCAGCAACGGACACCGGCGAGTCGTTGGTCGACGAGATTGGCATGCTCACGGGGGCAGACGTCGCCGCAAGTTCCGATCTGACCGGTTCTGCATCGCTCGGTGGCGACTGGGACTTTGAGTATGTCGTGGGTGACGTGCGCAGCAGCCTCTCGTTCATCGAAGAAGTACGACCCACATGGGAAGGCGTCCTCGCAACGTTTACTGTCACGACCACAGACGATGCAGGAACCGGCTCTCTTCGTGAAGCGATTGACCAAGCGAATGCGACGGCGGGGGCCGATGCGATCGCATTCAACATCTCCGGGACTGGCGTCCACACGATCACGTTGTCGACGTTGCTGCCGGAGATCACCGAACAAGTAACGATCGACGCGACAACCGACGACAGCTGGGCGGCCAACGGCAATGCCCCGGCAATCATCATCGACGGCAACGGGCTCACTGGGCACGGCCTCGTCTTTCAGTCGGCTGCCGCTGGCAGCTCGGTTCAAGGCTTTGTGATTCGCGATTTTGACGGTAACGCGATTACCGTCCATGGCGACGCGGATAACCTCACGATCCAGGGGAATTACCTGGGAAGCCTCGAAGCTGATGGTAGTGATGCGGGCGCCGACGACGAGAACACAGGTCACGGCATCTATATCGCCAGTGCCAACAATACGATCGGTGGTACGAGCTCAACAACGCGTAATATCGTCTCCGGCAATCAGTCGGACGGCATCCGCATTGAAAACTGGAGCGGCTTCGGTGCGTCAGGTAATGACGTCATCGGAAACTACATTGGCACCGATGTGACGGGCACGGTGGCGATTGGCAATGGTAATTCTGGCATCGGTATCTTTGGAGGTGCCGACAACAACACGATCGGTACCGACCTGGATGGTTCGGACGATGCGCTGGAAGGCAACCTGATATCGGGCAGTACGAATGCAGGAATTCAAATTTGGGATGCCGATTCCAATACAATTCGCGGCAATCTGATCGGCGTCGATGCCACCGGGACGACACTCGTGGGCAACTCGAACATGGGAATCCAGTTGAGCGGCGGCTCATCATTTACGGTCGTCGGCGGCACGAGCGCTGTGGCAGCCAACGTGATCGGCGGCACCAACTGGAGCGGCATCAACCTCACCACCGCCGGCACCAGCAACAACACGATCGAGGGGAACTTCCTAGGGACCGATGCTTCCCAATCATATCACCTCGGCAACCTCGGCATGGGCATTTTCATCGAGAACGAAGCATCCGATAACACCATTGGCGGAACCTCGGCGGGAACCGGCAACGTCATCGCCTTCAGTGGACAAGACGGCATCGGGGTAAGCGATAGTGGAACCAACACGACCACTGGAAACGCACTGCTACAAAACGCGATCTATGGCAGCGGCGATCTGGGGATCGATCTGGGAATTGACGGATTCTCACCCAATGATGCTGGCGATGGCGACACCGGTGCCAACCATCTACAGAACTGGCCTATCCTGAGGTCGATTTCGATAAACGATGCGGGACAACTGGAGTACGAAGTCGATTCCACGACCTTGATATCAGGCACCTACACCATCGACTTCTTTGCTAGTCGTGATCGGGATGGCGGACAGGTCGAAGGCGAACGATTCATTGGCTCTGGTGGCTTCCTACCGTGGGGCAACAGTTCCTATTCCAGCGTCATCGGTGGCGTGACTCTGGCCACGGGTGAGTATGTAACCGCCCTGGTCACCGATGGCAGCGGTAACACGTCCGAGTTTTCCAATTACGCCGTGGCCACCGATGGCGACCCAGGAGGCACGCTCCCAAGCGACTTACAAACAACCGCCACGACCGAAGGGGGGTTGAGCCTGAATCACGATGGCGGCGACAACGCCAACCTTGTGATCGAAAGTGACGGAAGCTCGACCAGCATCGGTAACTTGCTTGGAGGGCTGAACACATTTTCCGTCGAATTGGACTTCGCTTTCGCAGATGCGAATCGTCAGACGCTATTGTCCTATGCTGCGACGGAACCCGATGGCAATGACTTTTTCATCCGCGTCGGTGAATCGGGCGGTTTCGGCTACATCGAAGTCATCCTGAATGGAACATCGAATCAGATCATCGCGGTGGCTGAAGACTATGACTTCCTGCTAGACGGCAATCGGCATCAGATCGCGTTCACCTGGGATGACAGCGGCAGCAATGGCGATTGGTCGCTATACGTTGACGGAACCGAGCGCGAATCGGGCTCAGGCTTTGCAGTTGGGGAAACATTTGCAGGGAACGCAGAGACCGGTTCATTGATGTTTGGACAAGAGCAAGATGTTCTCAATGGTGGATTTCACACCAACGACACGTTCCGTGGTACCTACTTCGATGCGAGATTGTTCAGCAGTGTGCGGAACGCAACCGAAATTGTCGCCAGTCATCGCACCGACTTACCCTTCGACGAACCGAACATGATCGCCAACTGGCAATTTGATCAGTTGTCACAGGATGGGAGCGTGCTCGACTCGGTCAACGCCAACAACCTCCAATCCCAACAAGTCACCGCAGCCGGCTTCACGGCCAGCGTTCCGGAACTAACTTTCTCGCTGGATGAAAACGCGCCCGACGGCACCATTGTTGGTCAGGTTGCCGGGGTCGACGCTGAACGAGATGCACAGATTGCCTCGCTCTTAGCCGCGAATCCTAACCTGCACTACCGTGCCGAGACGGGCAAGTTCTATGAATACGTTGACACCGGAATGGATTGGGCAACCGCCATCTCTAACGCGACAAGCTCCGATCTAAGCGGCGTATCGGGGAACTTGCTTTCAATTCAGTCGGCGACCGAAAACCAGATCGCCGTCGACATCCTGAACCGCCACGGGGAATCGCAAGCGTGGCTTGCGGCAGCGGACGAATCGATTGAGGGTGAATGGCGTTGGTACGACGGTGGATCACCCGACCAACTGTTCTGGCGCGGCGATGGCAATGGCTACAACGTCGACGGAGCCTACGAGAACTGGGATGCTTCCAACCCGAATAACAATCTCAACGACCAACACTACGCCAAGATATTTGCGTCCAGTGGGAAATGGGATGATGTGGATGGAACGGCCTCACAGAAATCGATCATCGAATATGATGCCGATGCAGTGCTCGACTTCGCGGACGCATTGATCTACACGATCGAGTCACAGACGATCAACACCGCATTCGCAATCGATGCCGACACGGGTGAGATTCGCGTCCTGGATGGTTCGCTCCTCGATTTCGAGGGCGGCGCTTCACGCACACTGACGATTCGCGCCACTGATGGCGACGGGAACTTTCACGACGAAGACTTTACCGTCTTGTTGAACGACCTGGCCGAAAACAACAATCCGCCCACGAACCTTTCCAGCGGTATCGAGCTGAATACGGATGGAGGGAATGATGCCTATTTCGAGGCCTCAAATGGCAGTGCTGTCTTCAACAACCTAACAGCAGTCACTTTTGAGGCCTCATTTCAGGTCGAAAACCCGAATAGCTCAGACAACGCCATCATCTCATATGCGAACGGTTTGCAGCACAACGAGTTTTACTTGACCATCAATAACGATGGTCAGCTCTGGCTGGGTATCGACTCCATTGGAACCGGAGAACTTGGCTCGGTTGGGCGGTACACCGAACTTCTCGATGGCGGGCTACATCACCTCGCCGTGACCTGGGACAGCACAAACGGATCGGTCGCATTCTACGTCGATGGCGAGTTGGCCGAAGCGCCTTTGACATACAAACAAGGGGCAACGATCGGAACCGGCGGTACTCTCCAATTTGGCCAGGATCAAGATCTTACAGGTTATGAGAGTGACCAAGCATTCTCAGGGACTTTTTATGACCTGCGCATTTGGGATGAAGTTCGCAGTGAAGCCGACATCGCGCTAAATTCTCAGAACAAGTTCGACAGTGGTAGCCTGCCAACGGGGCTGATCGCCAATTGGCAGATGGATGGCTTCGACGGATCCGACGAAATCGTTGATGTTGTCAGTGGTAATAACCTTAGTATTGGGCACGCGAGTGGAACCGGCTTCACAGCCAGTATCCCTGCGGAAGACTTGCACGTCTATGAAAATGCAAACAACGGAACGAGCGTTGGCTTCGTGGTGCCATCCGATCCCGATGCCCAGAACGATATCGTCCGAGATGGATTGCTGACCGAAGGTCTGCCGAGCGGTAGCACACAGCTGTTTGGCACTTCATCGACTTTCGGTGCTTGGACGGTAGAAAGTGGGGCTGTCGAAAGTCTTGGTGGCTGGATGAGCCCTGGCCCTTTGGGAGGAGTGCCTCTTGAATTATCGGCAGGTAGCCTCGGAACGATCCGGCAGACACTCGACACCGACGTTGGTCAAACTTATCAAATCACCTTTGCATTGAACGGCGACTGGTCAGCAGGCGCGGATGTGAAAGAGCTGCGAGTTTCGGCGGGTGGCGAGTCTCATGATTTTCAAATCGAACAGCCTGCCGACTGGACTTCAACCAATCCTCGCTGGGAGCATCGCACACTCACTTTTACTGCAACCGATACGACAACGGACCTGCGATTCTCTTCGCTGGATGTCAGCAGCATTTTCCAGGCCTCCGTCATCACCGACGTTCAAGTCACCGAAATCTCGGCAGCCGTCAACACGATCCTGAACAGTGATTCAACGCTCTCTTACGATGCAGCGTCAGGCAAGTTCTATCGGATCGTCAGTTCGCCAACAAGTTGGACAAGCGCGCAAGCCAATGCGAGCAGCGACTTGCTAAACGGCACAACAGGAAACCTAGCGACGATTCGTTCCGGCAGTGAAAACTCATTCTTACGCAACCTGCTTCAGGCACATGCCGTTTCGGGTGCGTGGATTGGCGGCAGCGACTCGACTGTCGAAGGGACGTGGACCTGGCAGGACGGTTCCGAGGACACTTATTACACCGGCGGTGCCGCAGCACCGGGCGCGTATGAGAACTTTGGCGCCCTCGAACCGAGTGGTGGGGCTGCCGAGAACCACGCGGAACTCGTGGCATTCGATGGCACGTGGAATGATCTCGATGGGGCTTCTTCGCGTAGCTACATCGTCGAGTGGGACGCCAGTGAAGTACTCTCCGGCTTTACTTTCAGCCTGACTGACGACGCCGGCGGACGGTTCGCGATCGACAGCAGCACGGGCGAAATCACAGTCACCGACGGTGATCGCATCGATTACGAGACGTCGACATCTCACAGCGTAACCGTCGACGTCACGGATGCGGCCGGGAACACATCCAGCGAAGCGATCGTGATCGCAGTTGTCGATGCCATCGAATTGGATTCGGCCCCCACCGACCTTTCCAGCGGCATCGAGTTGAATTTCGATGGCGGGAACGCCGCCTACTTGGCGACTACGGATGCCAACTTTCTACTTGGTGCTGAGGGCCATACCTACGAAGTGAGGTTCTCTGACCTGACCTCTGTCGATTCGATGGCGACCCTATATTCACACAGGGATCCGGGTGCGGCTCAATCGTACTTGGCAATCCACGCAGACGGCACACTGGATTGGGCGGGGCTGACTTCGGTAGGAAAGTACACCGAACTCTTGGATGGAGGCATCCATTCATTGGCGGTCAGCTGGGATGCTTCTACCGGACACATCTCTTTCTTCGTTGATGGTGAGTATGCGGAATCAACTAGCGTGCCCTCGCAAGCTGGGAGCACGGGAGGCACGACTTTCGTCATCGGCCAACATGTCGATTTTGCCGATGGCTCCATTGACCCCAGCGAAGCATTCTCTGGGACGTTTCATGATTTCCGCATCTGGGATCATGCACGCAGCGAAGCCGAAGTGGCACTCGCCTATCAGCACAAGCTCGACAGCGGCAGTCTGCCGAGCGGCCTGATTGCGAATTGGCAAATGGATGGCTTCAACGGCAGTGACGAAATCGTCGATATCGTCAGTGGCAACAACCTAACAGTGGAAAGCGCAGGACTGACTAAAATCACCGGCTGGACGAATCAGGTCGGTGGAGTGACTGCCAACGGCGATACGCTCACTTACATCGATGACGGAGCCCCGGATGGATGGGGGTCACAGATCAATTCGCCCAACTTGTCGACATTGGGTTATTCGGACGACTACACGATTCGTTTCACCGTCGACAATGAAACCAATAACGCATGGACGGTAGGCCTTGGGTCGGTCGAATCCAGCGTTAACCACTTGGACCCTGAATTCGCAATTTTCCATGACTATGTCAGTGGTGTGGATTCCGTTTCGATACGGCACAACGGCGTGAACATGGGCTCCTACAACGTCGGAATGACGGCCGGCGGAGAGTTCGGCTTCTATATAAATGGTACGACGCTGGAGTACCAATACAACGGAGTAACATTCGCAACGGATACCATTCCGGCGGCCACCGATTGGTATGTCGACTCGTCATTCTACGTCCGCACGGTTGACTCAACATACGACAACCAGGATGACTATTCTCTGTCCAATTTCCATGTCGTCGATGGGAACGACGTCTTAACTCCGGGGTTTAGAGCGAGCACGCCTGTTGGTGATCTGAATATTGACGAAAACAGCGCCGACGGTACGAGTGTTGGCTACGTCGTACCGAGCGTACCCGATGCACCGCAAGACGTTGCCCAGGACGGTTCATTTACCCATGCCGGGGCGACGGGGTACGTGAATGTCGGAATCGGCCAAACGATCGGCGGCGCGGGAGGCAGCTGGACGGTGGTTTCCGGTGACGTCGATCTAGAAGGCGGCTGGGCCGACTCGCCGTTGGGAGGAACCGCGCTTGGGCTGGATGGGACAACCCCTGGCGCCATCGCGCAAACATTGACGACGGAAGCGGGCAGACAATACCAAGTCGTCTTTGCGTTGACTGGCAACTTCCAGAGTACAGATACGTCGTATGATCTTCGTTTAAGCGCAGCGGGCGTCTCGGAAGATTTCACGACTACGGAACCAAGTGGATGGTCGCCAACCAACCTGCTTTGGGAACATCGTTCTTTTAATTTCACTGCCACGGGTCCAACCACCGATATTCAGTTCGCTTCTCTGAGTGATTCGGGGGGATACGGTGCGGTGATTGGCGACGTTCAAATCATCGAAATTTCACAGAACATCTCCACGGTTCTACAAGCCGATGCGTCATTGTCCTACGACGCAGCGACGGGCAAATTTTACCGGATCGTGACTTCAGCGAGTGACTTTGACACAGCCCTGGCTGCGGCGACAGGAAGTCATCTTAACGGCCTGTCAGGACAATTGGTCACGATCGGTTCTGCGCATGAGAATGACCTGATTCGCCAGTTTGCTATCGACAGCGGGTTGCCGCTTTGGCTGGGTGCGCGAGACACCAACAACGACGGCAATTGGAATTGGCTCGACGGCAACGTTGAATCCAACGAGCAGTTCTGGACCGGCGGGAACGGCGGCTCGGCTACGGCTGGATTCTACGCGCCGACTTTTGGTCAGTCAGAGGCCCTCTTTGAAGACTACGCTCGAATAGATATCGACGGAACTTGGGCCGACGATACGCCAACGAGTTCCCACGCCTATGTCGTCGAGTGGGATGCGAGCGAAGTTCTATCCAGCTTCACTTTCAGTCTGACTGACGACGCGGGAGGACGGTTTGCGATCGACTCCAGCACGGGGGAAGTCAGCGTCGTAGACGGATCGTTGCTCGACCATGAAACCGATGTCTCGCACAGTATCACTGTCGAAGTCACCGACGCGGGTGGCAACACTTACGGCGAAGCCATGTCGATCTCGGTCAACAACCTGTTTGAGATCGAGCAAACGGTTCCCGGCGCCCAAGCGGTTGAGATCGACACTCCCCTCATATTCAGCGCTGCGAACGGAAACGCATTGACCGTGAGTGATACGGTCGCTTCCGAAGACACCCGTTTGCAAGTCTACATTTCCACAAGCTTCAACGGCACTTTGACGCTATCGCAAACGACTGGTTTGTACATTGGTGGCGGTAGCAACGGTGGCACGTTCATGACGATTCAGGGAACGGAATCGGACATCAACGCTGCCTTGGAAGGAATGACGTTCACCCCGGCCAACGGCTACAGCGGCCCGGTCACGATCAGTATGACAACTTCGCTGGGAGCCGACCTGGCAGGCCGCTATGCCTTTGAAGGCGACGCCAATGATACCGGGTTGGGTGGCGTCCAGCATGGCGTCTTTAATGGCGAGGCGACGACGGTCACTGACGGCACGCGTGGTGAAGTATTAAGCCTGGACGGCAACGGAGATTCTGTCGAGATTACCGGCATGTTCGGCAACCCGGCCAACCTGACACTCGCTGCTTGGGTAAACCCCAATCTGTCCGGCCACGAAGAAGTCATTTCTCTCGGTGACAACGTCGCCATCCGAGTTCAATCCGACGGGTCACTTCGGGCGTTCTACTACGATTCCGGGGGCATTGCTTTCCTGGATTCAGAAGCAGGCGCGATTCCGGCTGGTAACTGGTCACACGTCGCATTCGTGTTTGACGACTCTAACGACTTGGTACGACTGTTTGTCAACGGTACCGAAACTGCATCTGACTCTGAAACCGATTCGATTAGCTACAGCCGCGGGACCAACACCTTCATTGGAGCCCATGGCTTCGGTAACAGCTCATTCGACTTCGACGGGTTAATCGATGACGCCCGCATCTACGAAAGAGCGCTTTCTGCTGGCGAGATCAACGCCTTGGCAGCCGAACAAACAGAAGTCAACGATACGATCGCGATTGTCGTCGCAGACTTTGCCGTTCCGGTCGCCGTGGCAGATACCGAAAACACCAGCGAAGAGACTCCACTCGTGATCGACCCGACGGCGAACGATACCGATGCCGATGGGCACACCATCAGCATTGTCGAGTTCACTCAACCGGCCAATGGATCGGTGATCGACAACGGCGATGGCACGCTCACCTATACTCCCGACGCAAACTTCACGGGAGTCGACTCGTTTGACTACATTGCGGCAGACAGCGGTTTAGGCCTGCAGCACCATTGGAGCCTGGAAGGCACTGCAGTCGACGCTGTTGGCGGCAATCATGGCGCAGTGACAGGAGCAAGTCCCACGGCTGGCGAATTTGGCAACGGACTCGAATTCGACGAAGTCAATGACTACATCACCATTCCTGACGTGACCTACAACAATGACTTTTCGATTTCATTCGAATTCAAAGTTGATGATACCGACGGCAGCCTCTTCCAGTACCTATACAGCCATGGTGACGTCAATAATACCAATAGCATCAACATTTTCATTAACGAAAATTTGCATGGATCTGACCCGAACGTCCTGCGGACCGTAGTACGCGACGGCAATGACACGCTTGACAACACAGCGTTGCAAGTCAATATCGCCAGCCTCGTCGGCGATGGGCAATTCCATACCTATACGCTGACTGCCAACGCATCAGGAGCGCAGGTCTACCTCGACGGAGTACTCGTTGCGAGCGACGCTTCCCGTGGAACCGACGGCGTGAATCCGATCGGTAATCTATACCTGGGAGCGCGACAGGACCTGGATGCCGACCGTCGTTTTGGAGGAGTGTTGGATTCCGTGCAGGTCTTTAGCACGGCGTTAAACGACACTCAAATCAACGATCTTGAAACGCTCGTCAACCGTGCAACTGTCAACATCACGGTGGGTGACACCAACGACGCACCAACGTTCTTTGCAGGTGATGGCTCGACAGTGACATCCCTGGCGACGCAGTTCGACTCGGCAACCGATGTTGCGATCCAGCCAGACGGAAAATACCTGGTATCCAGTTCGGCCAACACCGCGGCAACCGGGCAAGACATCGACTTTGCCATTTCCCGCTACAACGCGGATGGTTCCCTGGACACCAGCTTCGGAACCGACGGAACCGTCACTACGGCAGTCAATACTGGCAACGAAGCACCCGGTCGAATGGCGTTGCAGGACGATGGCAAGATTGTGGTTATCGGTGCGTACGATGACGGCGGAGTCGATTCCATCATTCTGCGTTACGACAGCGACGGCACGCTGGATACCACATTCAGTGGCGACGGAATGCAAGAAGTCAATTTCTCGATTTCGGGGAGCGACTACTTTGAAGACGTTGTCATTCAACCGGACGGCAAAATCGTTGTCGTAGGCTACGGAAATTTCAGTGGTCTGGAGCAAATGACCATCGCGAGATTCAACGCCAACGGTTCGCTCGACAATACCTTCGGTTCGAGCGGACAAGCCACCCTGGCTGTTGACGTCGATGACGAGCGAGCCACCGCGGTTGCTTTGCAATCCGATGGCAAGATTGTAATTGCTGGCCAAAGTAACAACGGTAGCAATAACGACATCGCCGTCCGTCGATTGAATACCGATGGGTCGCTCGACACAACTTTCGGGACGGCCGGGATCGTGGGTATCGATATCGCGGCCAGCGGCGACTCCGGGACCGCGGTCCTGGTAGATGGTGCCGACAACATCTTCGTCGCTGGCACCGGCAACCAGGATTCGGTTGTAATGCGTTTGGACAGCAGCGGCAGTTTAGACGCAAGCTTTGGCACAGCGGGCATTGCCACGGTGGCTACGGGCAGCCCGTTTGAAGCCGTCAACGACATGCAGATTCAGGCGGATGGAAAACTGGTCGTCGTCGGCAATGCGTATAACGGTTCAAACAACAACGTGTCCGTGTTTCGTCTGAACACGGATGGGACGCTGGACGGAACATTTGGCACGGGTGGAACACTGACAACGGCAATCGGTCCCGGGACCGATTCTGCCAGTGCAGTCGCCGTGGACAATGACGGAAGCCTGATCGTGGTCGGCCGCTCCGACAACATCAGCGGCGACTCGTTCATCGCCCGCTACGACGGCGCTGGCAACCTCGATACTCGATTCGATCTCGTGAACACGCTTGATGGTAATCCCACTTTTACCGAAGGCGGTTCGCCGGTTGTGCTCGATGCCGACGCTCAGGTGTTTGATCAGGAACTCACCGGCATCAACGACTTCGGCGGTGCCTCGCTGACCGTGGTTCGAAGTAGCGGCGCAAACTCCGAAGACGTTTTCAGCGTCCAAAACCCTACGGCCTTTGTGGGCGGCAATGTCGAATTGAGCTCCGTTGCCGTTGGCACCTATACCAACTCGGGCGGCATGCTGACCATCACATTCAATGCGGGCACAACGAACGCTCAAGTGAACACAGTGATGCAATCCATCGCTTATGAGAATACCAATTCGAGCCCGCCAATGAACGTCCAACTGGCATGGACGTTTGATGACGGCAACTCCGGCTCTCAAGGTACCGGCGGAGCGCTGCAGGCGATCGGAAGCACCACGGTCAACATCCTCGACCCAAGCGAACTGGCAATCACCGCACCAGTCGCCTCATTGACCGATGAAGATATCGCGTTCGTCTTCTCCGGTGCGAACGTCATCCAGGTAAACGACGGGCTGGCCGCGGACACTCCCCTACGCGTTGAATTGTCGGTTGCCAATGGGACCTTGTCACTGGCCAACCTGACTGGCGTTGCCTTTGTCGAAGGCGCTGACGGTTGGTCCACCATAATCGTCGAGGGATTGGAGAGCGATCTAAATTCAGCATTCGATGGCCTGACCTTTACGCCAGACGCCAACTACAACGGTGCCGACACACTGAATATCAAGACGAGCATAGGAGCCAGTCTCAGCGGGCACTACTCGTTTGAATCAGCAACCATCAGCGGATTGACCGTCAATGACCAGGCGGCGGGGACCGAGTACGACGGAATGCTGAACGGCAACGCGGCGATCGTCAACGATGTCGAGCGGGGCGATGTGTTGAGTCTTGATGGAAACGGTGATTTCGTCCAAATCAATGGTTTGATGGGCGAACCCGCCGATGTGACGTTGGCGGCTTGGGTCGACGTGAACAGTCTGGACAATTCGGGCGCTGTCGTCATCTCGATGGGGACCAGCCCGGCGCTCTACTTTGATTCCGCAGGACAACTACTTGGCTTTTACGAATCGGGAGGGAGCAACTACATCGCGACGTTTAGCGGCGGCCTGATTGGCACCGGCTGGAATCACGTTGCCATGACGATTGACTCTACCAGTCAAGAACTGACACTGTTTGTAAATGGCGTCGTCGTCGAGACGATAGCAGCGACAACTCCCATCGAATACGACAACAGCCCGAACACCTACATTGGTCGCGCCGGCGATGGACTGGGTGGATTCGATTTCGGTGGCCAGATCGACGAAGCACGCGTCTATTCGAGGGCTCTGTCTCCCGAAGAAATCGCGGCGTTGGCCACCGATCAAGCAGAAGCCACGGTCAGCGTGGCGATCACGGTCGACTCCGTGAACGATGCGCCGACGTTCTACATTCCGGTCACGCCAAACTTTACAGAGAACACGATTGATGCGGCGGCCGACGGTGCGAGTTCCGTGACCGCCGCCGATGTGGATGGTGATGGTGACCTCGATCTACTTTCCGCTTCCTTCCATGGCGATACGATCACCTGGTACGAGAACGATGGCAGCGAGAACTTCACGACGCGCACCATCACCACCAGCGCCAATGGCGCGCGATCCGTCACCACTGCCGATGTCGACGGCGACGGCGATCTCGATGTCGTCGCCGCTTCCTCCTATGACGACACGATCGCCTGGTACGAAAACGATGGCAGCGAGAACTTCACCGCCCGCACCATCTCGACAACCGCTGACGGAGCGATTTCGGTCACAGCGGCCGACGTCGACGGCGATGGCGACCTAGATGTGGTT
The DNA here is from genome assembly GCA_964480915.1 of uncultured Pirellulaceae bacterium. Classification (GTDB taxonomy): domain Bacteria; phylum Planctomycetota; class Planctomycetia; order Pirellulales; family Pirellulaceae; genus CAWGCE01. Next base: position 80,994 of record CAYZRS010000004.1, read on the forward strand.
GCCGCCTCAAACAACGACGACACAATCCGTTGGTACGAGAACGACGGCAGTCAAAACTTTAGCGAGCGCATCATCACGACAAACGCTGACCAGGCATTCTCTGTCACGACCGCCGACGTCGATGGGGACGGCGACTTGGATGTGCTTTCCGCTTCTGCATTCGACAACAAGATCGCATGGTACGAAAATGATGGCAGCGAGAACTTCACAGCCCGCACGATCACGACGAGTGCCACAGGCGCACGATCGGTCTCGACCGCCGATGTGGATGGCGACGGCGACCTGGATGTGCTTTCCGCCTCTTTCCAGGACAGCACGATCGCGTGGTACGAAAACGACGGCAACGAGAATTTCACGGTTCGCACGATCACAAACCTTGCACTAGGCGCCAATTCGGTGTCGACCGCCGACGTCGATGGCGACGGTGATCTGGATGTACTTTCAACTTCCTTTAGCGACGACACGATCGCTTGGTATGAGAACGATGGAAGTCAGGCCTTCACGACACACACGCTGACCACCAATGCCGACGGCGCCTATGCCGTAACGACAGGCGACGTCGATGGTGACGGCGATCTGGATGTGCTATCCGCAGTCTTTAGCGGCGACTCAATCGCCTGGTTTGAGAATGATGGAGGCCTGTTCAACACGCTCGACGGCAACCCCACCTATATCGAAGGTGGCCTTGGCAATGCCGTCCAACTCGACGCTGATGTTCAAATCTTTGATGCAGAGCTGAGTGCGATCGATGACTTTGGCGGGGCAACATTGGCACTATCCCGCAACGGTGGAGGCAATACTGACGATGTGTTCTCAGGCAGTGGTAACGTCGCCTTTGTCGGCACAACGCTGGAACTGTCCAACGTCACGATCGGTAGCGTAGTGCAATTCAACGGCTTCTTGATTATCGCATTCGATGGTGGCGTGACCAACGCCCAAGTCAACGAAGTCATGCAATCGATCGCTTACAGCAACACAAGCGACTCACCTCCTTCTAGCGTGCAAATTGAATGGGCGTTCGAGGATGGGAACTTCGGATCCCAGGGTACGGGCGGGTCGATTCAAGCAGTAGGACGCACCACAGTCAACATTACGACGACGAACGACGCGCCTGTCCTAGATCTTGATGCGGACGACAGCAGCGGGGCGTTGGGAAGCAATTTCAGTACCGGATTCCTGGAAGGTGGCGGTCCGGTGCTCCTGGTGGATGCCGACGGTATGTTGACCGACGCCGATAGCGCAACGCTGACGAGCATTCTGGTGACGCACACAAACGTCCAAGACAGTGGCAACGAACTTCTCGCTGCCGACACAACCGGCACCTCGTTGACAGCTTCCTGGGATGGGGGAACCGAAATCCTGACGATTTCAGGCATCGGAACCGTGGCAGATTACCAAATGGTCCTGAGAACAGTCACGTACGAAAATACGTCCGTGAGTCCCGATACTGCGACTGACCGAGTCATTACATTCATTGCCAATGATGGAACCGACAACAGCCTAATAGCGACGACAACGGTGGCGGTATCGGATGTCAATAGTGCGCCGACGACAGGCACATCGAATACCACGGGGTCTGAGGATGTAAATTCCGTCTCGATCGTGATCAACGGATCAGATGCAGACGGAACGGTAACCGATTTCGTTTTGAATACTTTGCCGACGAACGGAACTCTCTACCTCGATACCGGCCTCACCACGCCTGTCACGACCGGCGTCGACTACGCGGCAACGGGTGAGTCCATTACGTTGTACTTCTCACCAGACACCAACTGGAATGGTTCGACAACGTTCGAATATGCCGCCAAAGACAATTTGGGATTGGTCGACCCTACGGCTGCCACGGGAACGTTCACTATCAATGCGGTCAATGATGCCCCTGTCAACCAGTTGCCTGCTTCTCAAACCATTGCCGAAGACGGAACGCTGGTACTCTCACTGGCCAACGGAAACAACATTTCGATCAATGACATCGATTCCGGATCAAGCCCCATTCAAGTCACGTTAACAGCGACCAATGGAATATTGAATCTTGCCACGACTGCCGGACTGACGGTCACTGGCGACGGGACAGGAACTGTAACTCTGACCGGTTCCAACGCCAGCATTTTCACGGCGCTGGATGGGCTGACGTTCCTTCCCACAACAAATTACAACGGGCCCGCAACCATCACGGTTGCTACCGATGACTTGGGAAATAGCGGGACGGGCGGCCCGCTCACAGATTCCGATGTACTCACCATCAACGTCACTCCTGTTAACGACGCGCCAAGTGGCACAGACAACACGTACATCATCCCCGAGGACGGCTCTCATACGTTTGCCCCTGCCGATTTCGGATTTAGCGACGGCGTGGATGGCGATGCCCTGCTGGCAGTGACGATCAGCTCATTGCCGACAAACGGGGTATTGGAACTCAATGGATTGTCAGTGACGGCTGGGCAGTCGATTGCTCAAGGAGACATCGCAAACCTGGTCTATTCACCCAACGTAAATGTAAACGGCGTTGGAGCCGACTCGTTCACCTTCCAGGTGCAAGACGACGGCGGAATTACCAACGGTGGCACGGATGTTGATCCGGTCGCGAATAGGCTAACGTTCGATATCACGGCAGTGAATGATGCGCCGGTGAACGTGGCACCAGGGACTCAGTACATAGCTGCCGATACTGGGCTGGCGTTTACTTCAGCGAATGGGAATGCCATCTCGATTGCCGATACGGATGCCGGCGTCAACCAAATTGAAGTGACTCTCACGGCAACGGACGGGACCATCACGTTGGGTGGCACTACCGGCCTGTCGTTTGTGAGCGGAACGGGTGTTGCCGACAGCAGCGTCACGTTCAACGGAACGCTCAGCGATATCAACAATGCGTTAGAAGGACTGATGTTTCAGCCAACCAATGGCTTCTCAGGTTCGGCCACGCTATTGATTAACACGGATGACCTGGGCAACACGGGAGCTGGAGGAAATCTCACGGACGCCGATATCGTGTCCATCGAAGTCTATGGCGCCAACGCAACGCTGGAAGACACTCCGGCCGTCTTCTCCGTCGCCAATGGGAATGAATTTACGGTCACTGATGGCTCTGCCAACGATGGGCAGGTAAGAGTTACCCTAAGCGTCACGTCCGGCGTGCTCAATCTGAGTTCGACGGCTGGTCTCACGTTCGATTCTGGTTCCGATGGGTCGAACGCAATGACCATCGTTGGATTGGAAAGCCAAGTGAATGCGGCGCTTGATGGTCTAGTCTTTACGCCGACATCGAATTTCAATGGCACAGCAAACCTGCAGATTGCTACCGAATCGCTGGGCACGCTGGCTGTTTTGGCCGGCGACTACAATGACTATACGGTTGGAGAGAGCGCCTTCACGGCAACGAACGCCATCATTTCCGATGCGTCGAACTTCGGTCCGACGGGGACGTTCAGTCAGTCCATTACGGTTTTGCCCACGACAACGACCGTGAATGCTGCCTACTTGGCTCAGGGAGAGGTATTGTTCGATGGGTTCGTGGGAGACGCGGCCTACGATGCGGTCGAACTAGCCGACATTACCAACTGGGTTCAAAGCGGCGGTGTACTGATTTCGACCAACGACGATCCGTCGTTCGATCCACTGGCGGCGCACTTTGGCATGCCCGTCGTTGGCGTGGGATCGACGGTCTGGAACATCGCTGAAGACACCAACACCATGATTGACGGTCCATTCGGACAAGTCGGTGTCACGGGACAGACGATCGAAGCGGCCGGATCGATCGGCTACTTTTCTTCTGGAAATCTCATCGCCGGTGATGTGGTCATAGCGACCGATTCTGGTTCGGGAGAACCCACGATCGTGCTTCGACAAGAGGGTGCTGGCTGGATCCTCTTTATGGCAGATGAAGGCCCCTTTCGTGCGTCCAACATGACAGGTGGGGGAATCGTCGCCACGCCCAATGACATCTTGGCGGCGAACATTTTCGCCTGGGCCGCCAACAATACTTCGGTGGCCCCCAGTCCGTCCATTCAATCACACGACATCCAAGTCATTGCCGTCAACGACGCGCCCGTGCTCGACAACACCGGCATCCATTCGCTACCAACGATCAGTGAAGATGCCACGAACACGGCCGGTGATACGGTTGCCAACCTGATCGCAAGTGCTGGCGGTGATTCGATCACCGATGTTGACCTGGGCGCGACGGAAGGCATCGGCATCTACAATGCAGATTCATCGAACGGCGATTGGGAGTACTCGATTGACGGCGGCACTTCTTGGAACGGATTCGGCAGCCCGTCGCCAACAGCCGCATTGCTATTGAGCGAAAACGCGATGATCCGCTTTGAACCGAATGCCGATTTCCATGGCGACGCGACCTTCTCTTATGTGGCTTGGGATCAAACCGTCGGGGTCGAAGGAGATACCCTCCAGTTGGCCGGTCACACCGGCGGCAGCGGGACTTTCAGCACCGGATTGGATACCGCCTTTGTTACGGTCCAGCCCGTCAACGACGCACCCACAATCGTTACCAATAGTTTTTCGATCACTGAGGGAGGCACGCACCCCGTCACGTCGGTCGAGATAAATTCGAATGACTTGGACGATTCGAACCCAACGCTGGCATACACCGCAAGCGGCGTTTCCGGGGGCCAATTCGAACTGACAACAAACCCTGGTGTCGCCATTACGAATTGGCTGAAAGCGACCATGGACGCCGGCGAAGTCGTGTTTGTGCACGATGGCAATGAGGCAGCACCAACCTTCGACATAACCGTTGCGGATGATGACGGCGCCAGCGTCACGGTTTCTGGGAATATCGTGTTTACGAATGTGAATGATGCGCCGGTTGGTGTGAATGATACATACGTCGTGGCCGAAGGAGGCTCGGTTAGCATCGACGCCTTGACCGGGGTGCTTGCCAACGATGTTGATGTGGATGGCGACAGCCTGGCTGTGTCAATCCTCGCCGGCCCCGGCAATGGTTCTGTGATTCTCAATGCCGATGGCTCTTTCGACTACACGCACGACGGATCGGAAACCACCAGCGACTCCTTTACGTACACAGTGACCGACGGCAATGGAGGATCGGCAACGGCCACGGTCGCCATTACGATCAGTCCGGTCAACGATGATCCGTTCAATGCGAGCGGCCTTCCCGCGAGTGTCACAACGACTGAAGATCTGGCGAGTGATGTCGACCTGAGCCTGTTCGATTTGGCCGACCTTGACGCGAACGGGAACAACCTCACGGTAACATTGGCGACGAGTTCTGGCGGGACCCTGTCTTCGGTCGACGCGGGCGGCGTTACTGTAGGTGGGAGCGGAACGGCGGCGTTGACCTTAAACGGTGACCTTGTCAGCCTGAACTCCTTTTTGGATGACCCATCCAACGTCCAATACACGGGGACGTTTAACACGAGCGGCAACAATGTAGATTCCATCCTGGTTTCAGTGACGGACCACGGCAACACAGGCACAGGTGGCGGCGGTACGATTGCCATCGGAGTGGTCAATGTCAACGTCACGAACGTCAACGATGCACCGGCTGGCGTAAACGATAACTACGTACTCGCTGAAGGGGCAACCCTCAACATCGCCGCGCCTGGCGTGACAGGAAATGATACGGACGTTGATGGAGACGCCCTGACCGCGACGCTCGTCAGCAGCCCTACCAATGGAACGATCATTCTGAACCCCGACGGCTCGTTCGATTACACGCACGACGGGAGCGAAACAATCTCCGACTCGTTTACGTATCAGGTCGCTGACGGGAATGGTGGCTTCGACGTTGCCACCGTGAATTTGACCATCAATCCAGTCAACGATGCACCAGACGCTATCGCCGACGCCTACACGGTGGCGGAAGGAGCCACTCTTTCGATTGCAGCTCCCACAGGCGTCAGCAGCAATGACACCGATGCGGAGGGCGATTCGCTGGTGGCCACGGTTCTCTCGGGGCCCGCCCACGGAACTTTGACGCTGAACGCGGATGGTTCATTCGATTACACGCATGACGGCAGTGAAACCAGCGGAGACAGCTTCACCTATCAGATCGCCGACGGCAGCGGCGGCTTCGATACGGGCACTGTGAACTTGTCGGTCACTCGAGTCAACGACGCCCCCGTTGCCACCGGTGAATTCCACACAGTACTTGAAGGTGATTCCCTGACGATTGCGGCACCAGGAGTACTCGCGAACGACTCGGACGCCGAGGGAGATCTCCTTTCGGCAACCGTTGTCACTGCGCCGACACATGGCCTGCTACTGCTAAACCCGGACGGTTCGTTCACCTACACGCATGATGGGAGCGAGACGACCAGCGATAGCTTTGTGTATCAAGTTTCCGATGGCAACGGCGGTTTCGACACGGCGACCGTCAGCCTGACGGTTCTGCCTACCAATGACGCGCCGGTCGCCGTTAGCGACAGTTATGTACTCGATGAAGGAGGCACGTTAAACGTCGCGGCAACAGGCCTCTTAGCGAATGATAACGACGCCGATGGAGACGCCCTCGTCGTCACCCTCGTCAATGGACCAACGAACGGCACCTTAACGCTAAATACAGACGGTTCGTTCACCTACACCCACGACGGGAGTGAAACCACGGCGGACGGCTTCAGCTATCGCATCACGGACTCGAGTGATAGTTCTGATGTGACGACGGTCAACCTCGTCATCCAACCGATGAATGATGTTCCCGTAGCGACGGGCGAAAACTACACGGTGAGCGAAGGCGGGTCATTGAATGAAAACGCACCGGGACTGCTTCAAAACGAGTTCGACAGTGAGTCCGATTCACTTTCGGCGTCCATGCTGACGGGCCCTACCAATGGAACGGTAACGATCAACAGTGACGGCTCGTTCGCCTACGTTCATGACGGCAGTGAGACAACCAGCGACAGCTTCACCTATCAAGTCGACGACGGCAATGGCGGGATTGCTAACGCCACCGTCTTGATTGATGTGACGCCCGCGAACGACGTACCGATTGCCCGCCAAGACGACTTCACTCTGAACGAAGGCGCCACGATCACGATCAATGCTCCCGGCGTGCTTGCCAATGATACGGACGTCGATGGCGATCCTCTTACGGTCGTACTGATCGAAGGACCAACTCACGGATCGCTCACACTGAACCCGAACGGTTCGTTCAGCTACACTCACAACGGCAGCGAATCCCTAACGGACAGTTTTCGATACGCAGTGGATGATGGAAACGGCGGCAGCGACACGGCTCTCGTCAACTTGACAATTCAACCCGTTAATGACGCTCCCGTCGCCGGGCAAGATACGTACTCGGTGGCGGAAGGCGGCACTTTGAACGTCACATCGGCGAACGGAGTTCTCGCGAATGACACCGATATTGAAGGCGACTTGCTTGCGACAGCCTTGATCGCCGGTCCGACCAACGGCACGTTGTCATTCAATGCTGACGGTTCGTTTACCTATTCGCATGACGGTGGGGACACAACCACGGACGCCTTTACTTACCAGGTCAGCGATGGAAACGGTGGGGTCGCCACCGGAACCGTGACGGTGAATATCGGCTCGATCAATGATGCACCGACGACAACCGGTCCAGGACCTCAATCGACACTCGAAGATGTCCCACTGGTCCTGTCAATCGCCAATGGAAACGCGCTGACCGTCGCTGATTCAGATGCTGGTACCAACCCGGTGATTGTGACGCTCAGCTCGACGAACGGACGTGTGTCGCTCAGCACGACTGCGGCACTTACATTTGCCAACGGAAACGGAATCGACGACGGCCAAGTGACGTTCGTAGGTACCGTCAGCGATATTAATGCGGCGCTGGATGGCCTCGTGTTTACTCCAGACCAAGATTTCCATGGGCAGGCATCGATCGACTTGCTAATCGACGATCAAGGCAATTTCGGAACCGGTGGCAACCAGACGGCCCAAGTGGGTGTATCGATCAATGTGGATTCCGTTAATGACGCGCCCGTCGCCGTCGACGACGCATTCGACCTAACACCTGGGCAACCGGCCGTTTTGATACCGACGAACATTCTGCTGAATAACGACAGTGACGTCGACGGGGACACTTTGTCCATACTCATAGATCGAGCCCCGATCTCGGGTAACGTTATCGTGGCGACAGATGGCACCCTGATCTACACACCGGAATTGGGATACTTTGGGACGGACAGTTTTACGTATTGGGTCTTCGATTCTTCGGGAGTGGGCGATTTGGCCACAGTTACGATCGAGGTCGTACCGGTCGCACCAGCGGGCTCATCCTTCACGAATGAGAATCAGAACTTCGATTCCAACAGCAACGATGGCGGCGACGGTAGCGAAGACAATGCGACGCTAGAAACGATCGCCGCACCCGTTCTCACCACATCGACGACGAACCAAGGAGTCGTCGCAACGGGCCGAGAAACACAGCAAGACACGAGCCCCACTGCATCAGCCAGCCCAACCAATCGGGATGCGATTCTGGGCGACGTGGTTTTGGCTGACCTGAATGCTGGCAATGGCGTTGTGACCAATCTTGTTGGAGACCGTTTTGGAGAAACGTCCACTCCGGTCCTGGGAAGACCGGTGGACATCGCATCGGTAAATGCGGCGGCCTTCGACCAGTATTTCTGGACAAGCCTTGAGTCGATTTCGGACCAGGTAGAAACGGGCGAGATCCCTACCATCTTTAGTTACGCGTTCGGCGGTGCTGGAGCAGCAGCTTCGCTTGGCTATCTCATATGGTCCGTACGAAGCGGCTACTTCTTTGCATCGTTGATGGCATCCATGCCCGTATGGTCACGTATTGATCCTTTGCCGGTCGTCGATTTTGCGATGGCGAAAGGTGCTCAACGACATCCCAGACGGAAGCAAACAAGCAAAGGGTTGATCGAATCCCTGAGCAGCGAATTGCAAAATGCAACTTAATGCTACCGAGAGAATCGGCCCAACCGGACGACCCGTTAAAGCCATCAGATATGGGTTCGGGCGGTCTGAAAATTGGCAGGAGCAATCGCCGAATCGGGCCTAGGGTGACATATCTTTGTCTAGCGACGTGATTCGCGTTCCAGGTGACGGCAGACATTGGATTGCAAGTGAATTTGCCACCTTAAGAAATCATCTCAACATGACCAAACAGCTCATTTCTGCGCCGTTCACAATCACGATCAGCTTAGCTTTTGTACTGATAGGTGTCTTGTTGCTCGCGCTGATGCTTGGCATGGCGCCGGATGGTTCTCAGGCGCTGGCTCGAAATCGAATTGCGCTCTGCGAAACGATTGCCGTGAACACTTCATTGGCGATCCAACGCAAGGACAAAGCGCTCATCGAAGAGGGCCTGGCAGCGGCCGTCTCGCGGAATACTGAATTGCTCAGGGTGGCCATCGTCCGCAAGAGTGGCGAACTGATGTATGCGACCGGCAGTCAACCCAGCGGCGCGATGCCCGTTGACACCGTCACCGTGCCGCTCGCGTCCAACGGTGAATCGTGGGGGACGGCTCAGCTGTTTTTTAAACCGCTCAACCAGGGTCAATTAGGCGCGATGAACACGCCAACGCTGCGGCTGGTTTCGTTCATCGGTGCTTTGGGATTCCTGATCATCTACATTTATCTCAAACGCGTTTTACAACATCTCGATCCCACCAAGGTCATTCCCCAGCGAGTGCGCACGACGCTCGATACCCTGGCGGAAGGCCTTGTTGTTATCGACGAGAATCAGACGATCGTGCTGGCGAACAATGCCTTTGCTGAGTTACTCGGCGAAGCGCCCGAAGAAATGGTGGGGCGTGAGATTCGTGACCTCCCCTGGACGCAGGTCACAGATGACTATCCTTGGTCGATGGCGATCGCTTCGGGCCAGGTCAATACCGGCAGCGTGATTCGCATGCTCGATCGTAACGGCGAAGCCAGAACGTTTCGAGTCAACTCGGCGCCGATCATTGGTGAAGATGGCAACTGCCAAGGTGCGTTAACAAGTTTCGATGACGTCACGGCGTTGGAAGAGCGCACATTGGCGCTGACCGAGATGCTCGAACGCCTGAAGACTTCTCGCGATCAGATTCGACAACAGAACGAAACACTTCATGTACTTGCGACACGAGACCCGTTAACTTCCGCGCTCAATCGAAGATCATTCTTCGAGTTGATTGAGCCAATTTGGACAGAGGCAGTCGACGCCGATCATCCACTCTGCTGCGCGATGGTCGACATCGATCACTTCAAGGGCATCAACGACAATCACGGTCACGCCATGGGCGACTTTGTCCTTAAAGCGACCGTCGCGATCTTGCTGGAAGAGTCCCGAGATTACGACATCGTCTGCCGCTATGGAGGTGAAGAATTCTGTGTCGTATTTCCCAAGACGGACATCGACGCAGCGATGGCGATTACGGAACGGTTCCGCGAAGCGATCGAGGCTTTTGATTTCAACGGATTGAAAATTACGACAAGCTTTGGTGTGTCGAGTATCGAAATGGGCGCCACCGATTTTGCCAGGATGCAAGACCAAGCCGATCAGGCCTTGTTCTTCGCCAAGCGTACGGGACGGAATCGAGTGAGGCGATTCGACAAGATCCCAGCCGACTTTGACCTTCAGTCAACCCCCGACGAAGGAAGCCAACGTGAGGACGAATCCAAACCAGAGCCCATTCCCGTTGAAACCGTCTCGTGTCTGCTCTCCGCCTTGGCCTATCGTGATATCGGCACAGCAGAGCACAGTCGTCGCGTCGCAAACCTATGCGTTCGCATGGCAGACGGGCTGATCAAATGGTCCGATTCGTACATTCTTGAGAACGCTGCATTGCTGCACGACATCGGCAAAATCGGCGTCCCCGATCATGTGCTCCTCAAGCCGGGCAATTTGACGGACGAAGAGTGGGAAATCATGAGAGCTCATGACGACATCAGCGTCGAGATCATCCGTTCCACGTTCGTCTGCGAAGAACTCACAGAAATCGTACGCACACACCATGCCTGGTTCGACGGCAATCCCAACGATCCCGACCTCCCAACCGGTGAAGATATTCCAATCGGATCACGCATCCTAGCAATCGCCGATTCTTACGACGCCATGGTCAGTGATCGGGTCTATCGAAAGGGACGTTCGAAGGAAGAGGCGATGGCCGAACTGCGCAAGTGCGCCGGCACTCAATTTGATCCCCATTTAGTGGAACGTTTCGTCGCTTTGGTGAGCAGACAGGAAGAGACGCTGAAGGATACGGCGGCGATTCCAGACAAACAGATTGCGTTGAAACTGGGCGTGGAAATTGAGAGTCTCGCCAAAGCGATCGATGATCAAGATCGCGATTCGCTCCGCATGCACGCGGAGATCGTGCGAGCCACGGCGGAGGCCTGCTCGCTGGCTCCGGCAGTGCAATTGACCAGCGAAGTCCTGGAATCGATCGACAGCGAAGACGAAGACTGGCTCAACACGCTCGAATTGGCCATCGACCTAATCGAAATGTGCCGGATGGCGCAGTGGGCGCATCTCGACACGACAGCAGCTCAGCAAACGAGTTCATCGATGACCAAGAGCCAGCCGATCGAATCGATCTGCGTGTAACGCTGCAATCAAAAAAGGCGTTGGAGCCAAACGCTCCAACGCCTTCTGCTTCTTTATGAAATGGGGCCACACCTAGGCCTTTTGTGGCGGAGCCGAAGGCGTTGCCGCGCGCGCCGATGGTTGCACTCGTTTCTGGACGTCCGTTTCCAGCACGCCAAACGCAGCCTCATGCCTTTGGATCGACATGCTCAACGCGCCAAGCAATCGTTTCGCCGTGAAGAAATTCACGATAATGCGTTGCGTGATGGGAATGGCTTCCGTTGGAACACCCATCGGCTGATTGTTCAAACCGAAATCGATGATCAATTCTTCCGGAGTGCCCGTCACGCGACAGAAGTTGGCGTAACAAGCAATCGAGCGAGAATCGTCAAACTTCACTTCGGAGCGCGCCGCCTTTTCTGCCGGTGCATCCGTTTTCGTCTCAGCGTCTTTTGCCATGGTTGTGACCTTTCATTTCTTGAAACTAGTGGCTCGTTACATTGAGCTCGCTATGTATTGACTGTCTTAATGACCGTTACAAACCTAAATCAGCGCGATGCGAGAATCATATCGGACAAATCGAAGCAAGTCGATTGGACTCCCATAAGATCGCTTATTCTTCTTGTTAAACTCCTGCGGCGCCGTTAGATATCGAAATGGAATGTCCGTGACAAGTAGCGAAAAATGCGATTGCCAATCGTCTGTTTTCCAGCTCGAATTTTCGCTTGCCCTCGATATCCGGCTTTCACCAGTCCGTCGGGAATTTCCAAGGGAACGCGTGCTTGATAAGTGGCGCTCAGCGGAATTTCATTTCCGGCAGCGTCCATCGTCGTGGCCAGGCCTCCGCCCGCCTGATTTCCCATGCCGGGCGGAGTTCGTTGCATCTCGCGAACCGATATTTCTTCGATTTTTCCAACCATCGGCACGTCGCATACCGCTTCGAAGAGGATCTTGACTTCCTGCCCCTCTTCCACGAAATCGACATCCGCCTGATCAATCGCGAGTACCGCCTCCATAAGGTTCGGGTCACCCACCTGACAAACAACATCGGTCGGCTGGAGGAACATCCCTGAGTTCACTCGGTCAAATAATGAACCGCTCCAGGCCACAAGCTCTCCTTCGACCGCCGGGTTTTTCGGACGCAACGGCGGTGCCATCACGACGCCATCTTGAGGCGCCCGCACGATCAATCGATCCATTTTTTGCTGCTGCTCCCGTAACTCACGCTCTTTTCCCTGAATCGCCGCTTGGATGCTAGGGATCTGGCTCATCACGGAAGGTTCTGACGGACTGCGGCGGCGCAGCCCCTCCAAAGTCGCTTCGAATGACTTCTTCTCTCGTTGATGCTCTGACATCGCCCGCACCAGCATGCGGCTCGACAATCGGGCAATCGGATCGCCTTTCTTGACCGAGTCGCCTGGCTGGACATGCAGTTCTTCCACAATGCCCCCTTCATCGACGTAAACGACAGCAGAGTCCTTCGGTTCAATTTGCAAAGTGCAGCGAATGTTCCGAGGAATAGGAATCATCAGGATCAAAAAGATGAGAGCGCTGGCAATTGCCAACGTCGCAAACGCACGAGGCCATTTCACTTGGTCCATCCTTCCAGGAATATGTAAGAACTTCGCGCCTTTCCATAGCGGCTGCACAACGAGACCAAACAGGCCCATCAGCGCCAAGCCACGGCCAATGATCTGCAAACCGTAAGGCTCAAATACCGCATTCAGGAAAAACAAAATCGAACAGAACACGAACCAGCGATAGGCGACCGCGGCGACCGTGTACATGCCGAACATGAATCGATTATTTTGGGGCAGAAACGGGTCGTCAGGCAATTCGAGTCCGAGGCAAACCTCCGCAGATGTTTTCTGCAAGATTTTGCTGGCCTTCGTCCTGAGGTTAGGAATCTCGATCAAGTCCGAGAGAATGTAATAACCATCAAATCGTAATAGCGGATTGCCGTTGAATAACACGGTACTGATCGAGCAAATGAACATCACTCGCAGCGCCAAGTGATTCAGCAAGCCAGGTTCAGTGAACCACCAGATGTAGGTAGCGATCGTCGCCATGATCAGTTCGAGGTAGATCCCCCCTGCCCCGATCGCAGCTCGATGATATTTGTTCGGCAGCATCCAAGAGTCGGACACGTTGCAGTAGAGGCACGGCGTGAGCACGAGGAACATCACACCCATCTCGTGGCACTCGCCACCGTAGTGTTTGCATAATAGGCCGTGCCCGAATTCGTGAATGATCTTTGTCACGCCCAACACGCAACCGAGCATGAGCCAGTTCTTCGGGCCGAAGAACGATTCGAACGCGGGCAAGCGTGCTCGGAAGACATCGAATTGAACGCCAATGAGCAGCAAAGCGCCCAGCCCGAACACGATCAGCGCCATCAACGCGGCGGTTGTGAAGAGCCACCTCGTCCAAGGGTAAAGGCGATCCAAGAGCCATTCCGGGTCGATCCCTTTAAAGCGGATCGCCAGGATGTTGCTGAGCTTACCGAGGAGCTCTTTGCCCTCGCGCTCTTCGCCCCGTTTCATCAGCTGCTGGCCTTGGCCAGGAGCATCCGACACAACCAAACCGCTGCGATGCAGCGTCCCGATGAATTGCTGAAGATCTTGGTAGGTAATTTTGTGAGGCGCAAATTCGTCTTCAAATTGCTCTTTGATGTCTTCCAGGCTGGCATTGTCGCGCATCATATTCAAGACGGCGAATTCTTCGTCTTGAAATCGAAAGTACTTGAGCCCAATGGGCTCCTTCACAACCCAGTAAGAGCGGCCTTGATAGGTCTGACGCCGTGCGGTCAAGTCGGCCCGCATCGCCAGACCGAGCGGTCGAGACGAACTGGCAACGAGACTATCGGCAAGGTTGGCCATGATACTAAGTTTTCGTGCGAGGTGACGTTTCCGTTCGAGCCAATGTTCTGGTTCGAAGGAACGCGCTAGTTCATATAGACGCGAGCATTCATCCCCTTGCGGACAATGAAGTCGCCTCGATTTTCAAACTCGGTCCACACGCGAATACTATCGCTGATTTCAATGGACGAGCTGACAAAATCAATCTTTGCATCAAAGTTCTCATAGATGGGCTTTCCATCCTCGGCCCCGACTTCGATCTTGATCGTGACTTCGCGATTCTTCAATTCCGAAGGAGAGTATTTGCCGATCGGTACTTCCACCTGAACGCGCATCCGATCGAGCCGCACGATGTGACAAATCGGATCACCGGGGCGAACGAACGAGCCCTTACCGAGGTACTTCTTTTCAACCATGCCAGAAATTGGTGCCCTTACCTCGTGATGCCGTAACATCAACGTGGCGGCGTCATATTCGGCCTTCTGCTGCAGGACGGCAACTTTCGAAACGGACATTTCGTGCTGCGTGTTCTCGATGTTGAGCATCCCCGATTCCCACTCGAACTTGCGTCGTCGGATTTCGAACTCGGAGATCGCTTTTTTCTGTCGGCGGTTGGCGGCCACGGCATCGTCGTAACTCGCCTTGGCGACCTCGGCATTTTTCTTCGCATATTGCATGCGAATGTCGCTTTCTAACTCTTTCTCGGCAGCCTTCCACGCGTAAAACGCGACCAAGCGACGAGCTTTCGCGTCCGTCTCATCGGTTCTCGCGACCACTTCGTCGAGTTCGACGATGTCACCTTCTTCTGGCGCTTGCGAGAGCACACCCGATTCGCTGACCGCCAAGTCCAACTCATCAATGTAGACAACGCTCCCTTTGAGCGAACCATCTTCATTGATGGCGACCTCTCCCGCCGGATTGGCGAACGGATCAAGCGGATCATCGATGGCGGGAAAGTCTTGCGCACCAACCAAGTTTGCACTTAGCAAACAGAGCAATGCTGCCTGTGACAAATGACGAATCATGGACGGCTCCGATCTCATCTTCGTAGCGATATTTGGCGCCACTTCAACGCTAGAACAATATGGTGGACTGCAAGAATTCGACTAACTCATGGAACCAGACATAGCCAATGGACCGCTTGCCACAATTGACTTTAATCGTGACTTCGGTGCCTGGTCGGGGAAATTCGAGATCCTCTTCATTGATGTCGATTAGCAGTCGCACCGTTTGGATTTTCTCTGCGTTGAGCTGCGAAGCGTCGTGAATCGCATCGCGTCGCAGCACCCCTTTGAATTGGTCACCCGGGCTCGACTTGAGAATGTAAGAAACATCCCGCTCCTCGACGTTATCATCGACGAACGCCCGGACAACGTGGCCCATGCGATCTTCTTCCATGTCGGCCACAATTTCCCACTGACTTTTGGGGTCCGTATCGGCAATCGTCAAAATGGCACTACCCGTCTGTACCGGCCGCTTCAACAACGTGCGCTCGACATCCCAGGTCACGACCTCGCCATCAATGGGACTGGAAACATTCAGGTACTCTTGCTGCTCTCGAATCAATTTCAGCTGTTCATCAAAACTCTCAATATTGACCTTCAATTCCATCGAATCGGCGATCAACTTATTGCGGTCCACTTCCTTTTCGATCTGGGAAGACAAGCGCTTATTCGTATTGAATTGGTTCATCGCCGTGTCACGCTCGCGCCGAATTCGTTCGTATTCGACCGACAAATCAGCGTTCGTCAGCTTTGCCAGGCGCTCGCCCTTCTTTACCTTATCGCCATGCTTCACGAATAGCTCGTCGATCGTGCCGTCGACGCGGACAAACACGTGCTGGCGATTGATGGGCTGCAACGTGCCCGTTGCCTCCATGTCGAACGAATAGGGGATGAACACGAGCGCTAGAATCGCCAGAATGACGCCGGCTAGAGCGGCGAGCGTCTTCGGCAATGTACGCGCTTCAATCAACCACTTCAGCTTGCCGATTTTGCGCCACAACGGCATCAAGAACACCATGTTGTGTTCCACCGCGTTGGCCAGTGCCCGTTCACTGTGTTCGCTCACTAGCTTCACACTTTGAGCGAATTCACCCGGCGACCGACTGTCTTCGATCTGCTCGACAATCAGTGTGCCGATGACGGTCCCTTCTTCTTTGCCTTTATTCCATTTCGAATCGTCACCGTCGGGAACGTGATCAGAAGGTCGGCGAAGCGGTAGGACCGCGACGGTCTTTGTATGCGTCTCGTCCACGTAATTTTGAACCGCTTGTTCGATCTGAGGCGGCAAGTCATCGCTGCTGCCGGTGAACCAGAGCGGTTCCCCCGTACGCATGACGGCAGTCGCCAATTTGCCCAGCAGCGTCACCGCATTGGATCGAGTATCCATCGTATCTTGGCCACTGACGGCCTCGACGCGGCATTTCTTGCCCTTCTTCAGCGCAACGCTGACTCGATCGCAACCGATAAGGCGGCGTCCTTCATTGGCAATCGTAAAAGCGGTCGATTTCGGATCGAGCCCCTCATGAACGGCGCGGGAGAATCGATCGACTTCCGTGAATAACGACTGCCAGTCGGTCAGCTCTTGGAGCTTCCTGCTACGCATGTACTCGTTGACATGCTGCGACATCTCACCAAGAAAACGCAGATACCCACGCTGACTCGCCGGGCCCGCGGTCGGACGTTGAAAAATCTCAATGATCCCAACGACGTCTTCGTTATCGCGAACCGGCGCCAGCACGAGTAAGAAGCTGGTTGGATTACCGGCTTCCTCATCGCCCGGTGCGCCAGAATATGGCGGCACAAGTCGGTTCTCGCCTGTCTTCATCACCGAGTGCAATAAGCGACCATGCCGTTGCTGATCGTCGCCATTATCTTCCGGGAACGCCTGCCGGATATTGCTTTGGTAGGCCAACCGCAGCTGGTTGTCTTTCATCTCCCAAATCGCGCCGCCGACAGCCGCCAGCGCCGTCACGACACGTTGCATGAACTCGCCGTAGAACTGGGTCGGCTCGAGATTTTGTCGCGTAAGCCCCGAAATCTCGTTCACGAGACCGCGGATCTGCTGCTTGGTCTCTTCTACCGCGCGGGGGTCGACAGGTTGTTGTTCAGTGGACATGACGCTTCTCGATAAGAGTCCGCTCGCCCGAATTTATGCTGTTTCAGCAAACCGCCAAATTGGCAAGTTTGTCTTTGCAGTAACTATCATCGAGCAAATGATATGCCGCCGTCGCTAGCTTTGACCGCTAACACCCGACGATCTTGCGCCTAACCATCGAGCTAGGCGACCATTCTCCAATGCCGGAAAACCAGCCAGCACAGTAATTTACCACTATTCACGGCCCGCCCGTTAACTACTCAGAAAAGTTCATACTTTTCTCTTCGACTTCTATCGGTCAGTGAGACATTTGCGCTTTCGAAGCACAGTCAAGATTGGCAAACTTTGACGCATCGAGGCAACTTGCCGTGGCGATTTGCAACAGAATCCTGGCCGGCGACTGGCCAACGACTGGCCGGCGCACGACCGTTGAGGAAACCTCCGCATGGTCCATTCAACGGATCGCTAGCCTCATTCAGCCCGCAAATACAGCAAGAATGGCCCCTGTTTCCTGCGGAATGGCAGCCACCAAGTCGATTATTCCTAGGAAAAAAATCAAATTGAGGCAATCATGTAGATTCGAGGCAAATACGGATAAACTGGCGGAAGAGTGCCGTTTGTCGTACCGGAAACCATCTGTATTGGAATATCCATGAGCTGTCGTCTACGCCCAATTGTTTGCGCCATCGTTCTTTTCAGCCTAGCGGCATTCGCTCCCACAGCTGCGGCACAATCGGTCGCTCGACAATGGAACGAGACGTTACTCGATGCGATCCGCATGGACTTCCCCGCGCCGACCGTGCATTCACGTAATCTTTATCACACCTCTGCAGCGATGTACGACGCTTGGTCGAGTTTTGACGCCGATTCCAACGGCGTTTTCTATGACACGAAACATTCGGCCGCCAACGTCGCCACGGCGCGGGACGAGGCGATCAGCTATGCCGCTTATCGTGTGCTTTCGCAGCGTTACCAATTGGCCACCGACCCGGTCGCCTCCCAAGCTCTCTTCGATAACCTGATGGGAAGCCTCGGTTACGATCCCAACGTGACCACGACCGTCGGAAACACGCCGGCTGCCATTGGCAACCGAATCGCGGATCAGATTCTCACGGGCACATTGAACGATGGCTCGAACGAAGCAAACAACTATGTCGACACGACCGGCTACGTGCCGGCCAACGAGCCGATGATTGCCGATTACCCAGGCGTGCTGCCCCGACTTGATGCTAATGGGAATCCATCCGACCCGTTGACGGTCGATCCCAATCGTTGGCAACCGCTATTCATCGATTCGGCGTTAACTCAAAACGGACAGGTCGGTGAAGACTTGCAGACTTATATTGGACCGCATTGGGGGGGAGTGACGACCTTTGCACTGAATAGTGCCAATGGTCCCACCAGTTGGTCCGACATCGACCCCGGCGCGCCGCCTCAACTGAATGGAGTTGGCGACCAAGAGTACCGTGACGACACGAAACTGGTCATCAACTACAGTCATTCTCTCGATCCGAATCAGGGACCGGGAACGGTAGTGATCAACGCCTCGCCAAACACGATTGGCAATCGGCCGCTGGGAACGCACACCGACCAGGGCTATGCGGTGAATCCTGTCACCGGGCAACCCTATGCCGACAACTTCGTAAAGACGGCCGACTACGGCCGCGTTTTGGCCGAGTTTTGGGCCGACGGACCTGAATCGGAAACGCCACCGGGTCACTGGAATGTGATCGCTAATGAAGTCGCCGACAATCCGCTAACCGTCAAACGGATCGGCGGCGTCGGCCCGGTCGTCGACGATTTGCAATGGGATGTCAAAACGTATTTAGCCCTCAATGGAGCCACTCATGACGCCGCTGTGGCCGCTTGGGGTGCCAAAGAGAGTTACGATTACGTCCGCCCGATTACCAAGATTCGGTATCAAGGCCAGCTTGGACAATCGTCCGACCCGGCCCTACCCTCCTATCACCCCGACGGCTTGGAATTGGAAGCTGAGATGATCGAGCTCATCACGGCGTCGTCCATCGCCGTCGGTGGCAAGCATCGCAACGTTTGGCTCAACGCCAACAAGGACAAAGATGGAAACTTCATCTTCAATTTTGATGAATCGGAACTGGTCGGCAAAGTTGCGATCAAAGCTTGGAATCATGAGCCCGTCGATCCCACCATGGAGGTCAGCGGTACCGACTGGATTTTGGCACAAAACTGGGTCCCTTATCAGAGCGACAATTTTGTCACGCCGGCATTCGCAGCCTACGTTTCTGGGCACAGCACATTCAGTCGAGCAGCCGCAGAGATCCTAACAGCCATCACGGGTGACGCCTACTTCCCGGGCGGACTCGGTGAAATGGAATTCGACACCTCGTTTCTCGATTTCGAAATTGGGCCGTCCGAAACCATCAAGTTGCAATGGGCCACCTATTTCGATGCGGCCGATGAAGCGGGCATTTCTCGCCTATGGGGCGGCATCCATGTTCCGGCAGACGACTTCTTGGGCCGCATTATGGGTTCGAGCATTGGCATCGACGCCTTCCAACACGCGCTGTCGTTCTTCCTTCCAGACGGCGACTTCAACAACGACGGCTCGTACGACTGTTCCGATATCGACGCGTTAGTTCAAGAGATCGCCCAGTCGACGAATTCGGCATCGTTCGACCTGAATGGCGATGGCAGCGTCGATGGCACTGACCTTGATGGCTGGCTGGCAGAAGCCGGAGCAGCCAACTTGACCTCGGGTGCCGCCTATTTACTCGGCGATGCCAACCTCGACGGCAGCGTCGACGGCGTCGATTTCGTCGCGTGGAACACCCACAAATTCACCTCCACTGCGGCTTGGTGTGATGGCGACTTCAACGCCGATGGTGAAGTCAACGGTCTCGACTTCGTGATTTGGAATTCGAACAAGTTCCAATCGGCTGACGATGTGAGCTCGGTCCCTGAACCGGCCACGTCGCTGCTCTCCTTACTGACAGTATGGGCGCTCCTGCAGTACCGTCGCCGAAGATAGTGGCGACCAAGTCTTGATAGCGACCGAGTTTTGATAGCGGCCGAGAAGGCCCTTACCTGACAAACGAGGCGGGTGACGGCCGCTATTGATCCGGCATGTCGAGATACGGGTCTTGTCCCATTTCGACATGCATCTTCTTGCGATGTTTTTCGTGGTACATCAGCACTTTACGGCCGCTGAAATGGCGTCGCTCAATCTTCCGCTGGGCTCGCCGGAACGCGCTAGAAGCCATCGTTGAGGTCCCGTCGCCGCGGACACCGGCCCGCCTGCGAATCTTGTCTGCTTTTTTCGGGCCATACGCCAGCTCGAGGATTTCATCGTCGACGGCCAGGTACTGTTGAAACGAACCAGGATCACCTTGCCGTCCGCTGCGGCCAACCAGCTGACGATCGATCCGAGCCGCATCGTGAACTTCGGTACAGATGACGTGCAGCCCACCCAGTTCGGCCACCCCTTCGCCAAGCTTGATATCGGTTCCGCGACCGGCCATGTTCGTGGCCACGGTCACTTTCCCCATCTGACCTGCGTCTTTGACAATTTCGGCTTCCCGCACGACGTGTCGAGCGTTGAGTACTTCGTGCGGCACGCCGGCTTCGTTGAGCAATCTCGAGAGCGTTTCCGACTTCTCAATCGTTCGCGTTCCCACCAAGACCGGTCGCCCAATCGAGTGCATCTCTTGAATCTGCTTGACGATCGCCTGCCACTTGGCATCCTCATTTGGAAAAACGATATCTGGCATCTTTTGCCGAGCCACTTTTCGGTTCGTCGGGATCGGATAGACGCTGGTGTCGTAAATTTTTCGCAACTCGCCCGCGGAAGAAGCAGCCGTACCCGTCATACCACCCAGCAGTTCGTAACGACGAAACAGATCCTGCACCGTCACGCGTGCCGCGTGTCCAGTCTCGACCGAAATCTCGACACCTTCTTTGGCCTCCACCGACTGGTGAATACCGGCGCTCCATTTTCGTCCTTCGGCCATACGGCCAGTGAACTCATCGACGATGACAATTTCGCCATCTTTCACGACGTATTGCTGATGCAGAAAGAACTCACGAGCCACTTTGACAGCTCGCTCGATGTACTCGTAGATATCGACCAACCCGACCGGCCCCATCTCTTCCGGCTTATCCATCATGCGGGTCTTTTGTCGACCCTCGAAAGTTAATTCGACTTTCTTTTTTTCATGATCGTAATCGTAGTGTAGGTCTTCTTCGAATTCCTTGGCCGCCTCAGCAGCCCAGCGGTAACAGGCAACCGCTCGCATCTGAGCTTCCCCAGGGATGGCGCTGATGATCAACGGCGTTCTCGCTTCATCAATCAGAATGCTGTCCGCCTCATCGACCAGACAGAAGTGCATGCCGCGTTGCACTGGCTGTTCGTTCTTCGATTGCATATCGAGTCCGGCGCTCTTCCAAGAGTTACCCGTCTCGCCCGTGCGGCGGATAAGCAACCGGTCACGCAGGAAATCGAAGCCAAACTCTTTCGCAGTGCCATACGTCACATCGGAGTTGTAGGCGTCGCGGCGCTCATCTTGCCCCATCCCCGTTTGGACAACGCCCACGCTAAGCCCCAGCGCACTGTAGATCGGCTTCATCAATTCGGCATCGCGAGAGGCCAAGTAATCGTTGACGGTCGCAAGGTGAGAGCCTTTCCCGATCAATGCGTGCATGTACATCGGAATCGTTGCCGTGAGTGTCTTTCCCTCACCCGTTTCCATTTCGGCAATGTTGCCGTGAAATATTGAAATTCCACCCAGCACTTGGACGTCGTAGTGGCGCATGCCCATTTTTCGACGGCCAGCCTCGCGGCACAAAGCACAGCCCTCGGCGAGCAATTTGTCGAGTTTCTCTCCGCTGCGAGCGCGATATTGCAAAGACAAACTTCGCTTCTTCAACTGCGTATCGGTAATCCCTTGCAGTTCCGATTCGAAGGCCGCGACTTCCAGCGCTTTGTTCCGCCACCAAGAGAGTCGCCCATGCAGGCGAGCCTTACGCAAGTCCAGACTCGGCCGGGACGAGCTACTGACCGCAGGCACCGTGTCGGTGGGCGTTGGGAGATTATCGGCAGTCGTCGACATGGCAATGATTCAATGAATTTGGGTCGTCGTCTCGGCAATGACTCTCTTTAGTATATCGCCCGATGAGGAATCCGAGTGAAGAGCAGCACGTCAACGGCGGTGTTTTGAGCCGATTTAACACGACTTGGCCGTTCGAATCGACATCATCGCTCGACTTTACGACTCGTCCAGCAAAGCCGACACATGGGCGCAAACCCCTTTGGCGACGCCCTGCAAGCTGTAACCTCCCTCAAGAAACGACACCAACCGGCCTTCCGAGTATTCATCAGCGATCGATTTGAGCAGTTTTGTCAGCTGAGCAAAGTGTTCATCTTCCAACAGAAAATTGCCAAGCGGATCCCCTCTTCGCGAATCAAACCCGGCCGAAATGAGGATCAGCTCGGGACGAAAGGCTGACACCGCCGGCAACAGTTTGGTTTCATAGGCAGCCATCATTTCGTCTGCTGGAACATTCGCCGGCAAGGGCAAGTTAAGTGTCGTACCTAACCCTCTCCCCGTCCCCGTTTCATCCGCGTCACCGGTGTGGGGATACCAGGGCGACTGGTGCGAACTAACAAAGAGAACCGACTCGTCATCATAGAAGACATCTTGCGTACCGTTGCCGTGGTGGACGTCCCAATCAATGATGGCCACCTTGCCAATGCCAAGCGATTTCTGCGCGTACCTTGCGGCAATCGCGATGTTGCTTAATACGCAAAACCCCATGCCGACATCTCGTGTGGCATGGTGCCCCGGAGGCCGCACGGCACAGAACGCATTGGACACATGCCGGGAGACGACCGCATCGACTGCGACCGTACCGGCCCCTGCGGCGAGCGCAGCGACTTCCCACGAATCAAGGCAGACCGCCGTGTCGCCGGTCGACAGTAAACGCTTTCCCGCTTCGATGTCTGCTTTCGCTTGTGCCAAGTAGTTGGCCCCGTGCACGAGGCCCATTGATTCGTCCGCACAGGGTATCGGATCGAGCTTTACGAGTCGATCTTCAAGCCCCGTCTCTGTCAGTTCGGCCCAGATCGATTCGAGGCGCGTCGGACGCTCGGGATGCCCGGTTCCCGTTTTGTGCTTCAAATAGGCAGTGCTTGTGACGAAAGCAGTAGAAGTCATCGATAAAGCCCTGGAATCGTTGCGGATTGCTTGCGACAGGTTGTCACTCAAGATACCCTAGGGATTGGGGAAATTCGGCCGCGCGGCCTGCGGCATTCGATCTGCTGAGTTGCCGCTGACGGCTTCCAATCAAAACCGACGAGGGGTCAATGACTAAACATTTTATCACCGTTTCTATCGTCCTAGGACTACTCGCTGTCGGCCTGCAAAATGCGGCAGCTCAATCTTCCGCCCAGCGCGTGACGTCCTCGCTTTCCGACCCACTCTACGGCACCCATATTCCTGGTGACACCAATCGCATGTTCTGGCTCCAACAGGGCTCGGGCGGAACTGGCCAGATTATCTCTCAAAATCTAACGACCGGTGCGACTTCCAATTTCATGAGTATTTCCGGTTTGTTTACCGGTGGTGAGCGAGGCCTTCTGGGTCTCGCATTTGACCCCAACTACGCAACGAATGGTCAGTTCTATACCTATGTGTCGGCCAACTCGTTCGGCGCCCACCAGTCGCAAGTTCGTCGTTACACCGTGTCTGGCGATCCGGCCACTTCCAACGTCGGCGACCCGAACAGCTCGGAACTGATCATGTCATTTTCGCAGCCTTTTTCGAATCATAACGGCGGCTGGATTGGCTTCAATCCGAAAGTCGATCCAAGCGATCCCCAGTACCTATACATTGGGTCGGGCGATGGCGGCAGCGGGGGTGACCCGGGCGACCGATCGCAAGATATTACGAATCAACTGCTGGGAAAAATTCTGCGCATCGACGTCAATGGTGACGACTTTCCCGCTGACCCCGGCAAGAACTACGCGATTCCTGCCTCGAATCCCTTCGTAGGCACAACCGGCGATGACGAGATTTGGGCTTATGGAATTCGGAATCCATGGCGCAATAGTTTCGATCGCAAAACGGGCGACTTTTGGATCGGCGATGTCGGACAGAATGTCCGAGAAGAAATTAACTTCCAACCGGCGAACAGTCCGGGTGGCGAAAATTACGGTTGGCGTGTCATGGAGGGCACAAGGTGTTTCAACAACAATTCGGTTGGCCCACCCTGTTTCGACGATTCATTGGTCGATCCAATCCACGAGTACAATCACAACAGCGCCGGTGGATTTTCCGTTACCGGTGGCTACACGTATCACGGATCGGCATCGGAATTTAGCGGCCTCTATTTCTTTGCCGATTTCGCAACGAACAATATCTGGACGCTGGACCCTTACGCCGAGGACCCTTCGGCCAGTGTCCTTCTGCGAAACAACCAACTCGTCACGAATGCCGGTAGCATCAGCGGCGTTTCGTCGTTCGCAGAAGATGCCAACGGCGAAGTCTATATCGTGAGCTACAACGGCAACACTTACCGCATCGAATCCTCCTCGACCGATGCGGTTTGGGATGGCAACGCCGCCGTCGGAACTGCCGGCAACGGGATGAGCTGGAACGATGCCAATAACTGGACCCGTGGTGGAACGACGGACCAGGTGATGGTGGCCAGTGATCGAGTCGTCTTCGCACCCGGTTCTTCTTCGATGTCGGTCGATTTGCAAGGCAATCGGACTGCCGGAGCCGTGCTCTTCCAAGCCGGCTACGATCTGACAGGTGGAACTCTAACCGTGCGTTCCGGGGACATCTCGGTCGATGCCGGCGTGGTTGCCAGCATCAATGGAGGCGTCGCGGCAGAAACGTCCAACGCCAGCATTCGCAAGCGTGGCGCTGGTCAGCTGGACCTCAATGGGACCGCAGGCCAAGTCGTTGTCCTCGAAGGCACGCTCGGTGGCATCGGAACGATCGATTCGATTCGTGCTTACGCGGGTTCCCGAGTGGCACCCGGACTTGTCGTCGGTGAGCTCACGACGTCAAGCTACACACAGCAAGCGGGAGCCACACTGGAAATTCAAATCGGACTTACCAGTGACAAATTGACCGTGAACGGCACCGCATCCATTGATGGCGATCTAGAAATCGACAGCTCGCTTTACACGCCTACCGCGCGGGGCACTGTCGACGATTTCGTTTTGGTGACCGCCACTGCCCTGATCGGTTCGTTTGACGAGGTAACGTTTGACGGCATCGCGATTACGCCCAGCGGCAACGAGCATGTCGGCGACGGCCTGTTCGTGAATTACTCGACGACCAGCACAGAGGTGCTGCTCTCGAACTACTACGCGCTGCCGGGTGATGCCAACGGTGACGGAACGGTCAACGGTGAAGACTTCCTGATTTGGAACGCCAATAAGTTCACTTCGGGAACCGATTGGACCACGGGCGACTTCAACGGCGACGGAGACACCAACGGCGCAGACTTCCTCTTGTGGAACCAGTTCAAGTTCACGTCGGCCGATTTGGCCGCTGTCCCTGAGCCAACGGGTCTGCTCGTGCTACTGGCAGGGCTGGCCGGCCTGGCCATCCGCCGACGAGTTTAGCTCGCAACGTCGGACCTTAAAATTGTCCATCCATCACGGCCGCATTGCCTTCACTCGTGTACCCCGCGAGTGAAGGCATGCGGCTTTTTTCGTTTCGATCAGGGAATCGCAGCGGAGGCCCCGGTCGCGATGGCCGGAAGTCGAAATCTTCCCGTCGGGACAGCCCCTTTCTGCGTCCGGGGTCCCAGCGACGGCAGCCGCAGAGCCGGCAAAATCAGCATTCGCGTTCCTGGACAAGCCTTTCGCGTGCCAGAATCGAACTCCGTGTTAGTATGGTACTTAACACTTCTAGGCCTTTATCCTGTCTCGGGAGAACTAAGTTGACTGCCCTTCGCAACGGTTTCCGTGTAATTGCGATCATTGCTGTTTTCACCAATCCGGCCATTTGCCGAGGACAGTCAGTCGCTCGCCAGTGGAACGAAGCGCTGATGGATGCGATTCGCATCGACTTTCCAGCGCCGACAGTGCATTCCCGCAATCTCTACCACACGTCGGCCGCGATGTACGATGCTTGGGCCGCTTTTGATCCAATCGCCAGCGGCCATTTTTATCAAGACAAGCACTACGCCGCCGACCAAGTGGCGGCCCGCGATGAAGCGATCAGCTACGCCGCGTACCGGGTCCTTTCCGCAAGGTATCAATTGGCAGACAACCCGACCGGGTCTCAAGTTCTGTTTGACAAAGTCATGAACCAGCTCGGATTCGACCCGAGCAATACGACGTTGGTGGGCAATTCGGCGGCCGCTATTGGCAATCGCATCGCCGATCAAATCCTTACGACCACTTTGGATGACGGTTCGAATGAAGCCAACGGTTACATCGACAACACAAACTACGTCCCGTCGAATGCCCCGATGGTCGTTGACTATCCGGGCGTTTTGACACCCGACGCTCCGCCGCTTGGCGCCCCCAACCGTTGGCAACCGCTTTTCCTTGATTCGGCAACCACACAGAACGGCCTTGAAGGGGAATCACTCCAGGAATACATCGGACCTCACTGGGGAAACGTCACGACATTCGCACTCGGGAAAAATGGCGAGGAAGGTCAATTCAGTTGGTCGAGCGTCGACCCAGGCCCGCCACCTCTACTCGATGGCATCGGAGATGCCGAGTACCGCAGCGATACGCGACTGGTCATTCGCTATAGCAACTCGCTCGACCCCACCCAAGGTCCTGGAAGTACGATGATGAATTTGTCGCCAAGCGTCGCCGGCAATCGACCGCTGGGCACGCATGATGACAATGGATATGCCGTGAATCCAGTGACCGGTGCCCCGTATGAAGACAACATGGTGCGGACGGCCGACTATGGCAGGATCCTAGCCGAGTTTTGGGCAGACGGACCGAATTCGGAAACACCTCCCGGGCACTGGAACGTGTTGGCCAATGAAATCTCTGAACACCCTTTGCTTGCCAAGCGAGTCGGCGGCGTTGGCGAGGTCGTTGGGGATCTCGAATGGGACGTCAAACTTTACTTGGCGCTTAATGGTGCTCATCACGACGCGGCGGTAGCGGCCTGGGGAACAAAACGTGAGTACGATTACGTCCGCCCCATCACGAAAATTCGCTACCAAGGCTCCTTAGGTCAAGCTTCCGATCCAAACCTCGCTTCCTACCATCCCGACGGACTACTCTTAGAAACCGATTTGGTCGAGATCATCACAACGGAATCGATCGCGGTCGGCGGTCGGCACCACAACGCGCTGCTCAACGCCAACCTCGATTCTGACGGAAATGTCGTGTCGCATTTTACGCCTGCGGAAATGGTCGGGAAAATTGTCATCAACGCCTGGAATCACGAACCGGCAGACCCGGAAACGGAATTGAGCGGCATCGACTGGATTTTGGCCGAGAATTGGGTGCCTTACCAAGACGACAACTTTGTGACACCCGCTTTCGCCGCCTACGTTTCGGGACACAGTACTTTTAGTCGGGCGGCCGCGGAAGTTTTGGCTCAGTTCACCGGAAGTGAATATTTCCCAGGCGGTTTGGGCGAGCAGACGTTTGAAGTCGATTGGTTGGAATTCGAACAAGGTCCGTCATCAGAAATAACGCTGCAGTGGGCGACGTATTTTGACGCTGCAGATGAAGCGGGCATTTCACGTTTGTGGGGCGGAATCCACGTCCCGGCCGATGATTTTGCCGGCCGCGTCATGGGGTCGACCATCGGCAAGACGGCCACCGAGTCAGCATTAGACTTATTCATTAGTTCAGCGCTCAGCTGGCACAATCAGGTGAAGTCAACCGACACAGATTTTGACAATGTCGTTTCGCCCATTGATGCGCTGTTGGTCATCAACGAATTGACCGCCCATGAATTTAGCAACGCCGACACCGGCCTGTTGGACGAGATTTCTGGAATTCCGCCGGGTGGGTTTCTCGACGTGAATGACGACGGAATCATCTCTCCGACCGACGCCATCATCGTGATCAATGAGCTGAATGGAATCAACGCACCGGCAGGCGCACTCGTACAGCCCGTACCAGAACCAGCCAATCTCGCGTGGCTCTTCTTTTTGGCCACGATCGGGATCGGGTCAAGCATTCGATCGAAGCATTGATGCGCGAGCGAAAGACTATTTCTTGACGAACGTGTCGACAACCGACGGTCGACCATAAAGGAAACCCTGCCCCAGGCAGAAACCCATTTGCACGAGCGTTTCGTGCTCTTCCTTTGTCTCGACACATTCGGCTAGCGATTTGATCCCCAGCTTCTCTACCATTTGCACGAGCGTGGCGACAACTTCTTGTCGGCTGGGTGATGCACGATCGATTCCCTGGATCAGTTGCTTGTCAAACTTCAAGAAATCAGGCCTTACTTCGCTCAACTCAACCAAGCGAGCCTGCCCAGCACCGAAGTCGTCAAAAGCGACACCAATGTTGAGATCGATCAGCCCATCGCGAAGCTCGCGGATCATTTCTGGGTTCGTAACCGCCGCCTCGTGGATTTCTAAAGTAATGCGGTGATCAGGAACGCTCTTGCGAACTTCCGTGAGCGATTCAAACAGCCCAGGTTGACTTAGCTCAGTCGGATGCGTGTTGACGAAAATATTGCTTTCCAAAGGTAGCGCCCGAGCTGCTTCCAGCCCACTCTTCCGAAGGATTCGACTTAACTCAGATTCGAGATTGAATTGAGCTGCCGTCGAGAACATTTCGGCCGGCGTTGATAATCCGAACAGGCGGCTGCGGCCAAGCACTTCATAGCCAAAGTCGCCATATTCTTCGCCCATCAAAATGATCGGTTGAAAGAAGGGAACGACCGCCGCTTCGCTGATCAGTCTTTCGAACTGCATCATCGAGAGAGCGCGGCCCCCGGCATCGGCCTGGATCGTTCCAGACTCGACCGTGGCATCGGACTCTTGGCCAACTCGCATCACGACGGTCGCGAACTGAACGATATCTCCATCTTTCAATTCGACCGGCTCTGCTTCGAGGCGTTGACCGTTGACATAAGTACCGTTCGTGCTGCCTAAATCTCGCACAAACAGAACTTGGTCTTCAACAAACACTTCTGCGTGATTGCTAGAAACGCAATCGCAGGGCAGTGTCAAATCGGCATCACCTTTACGACCAACCCGAAACGGGAAGCTCGTAATGCTGGTCCTTCTTACTGGACCTTCGCCATCTGGCTGTCCCGAGAAGAACCAAACAAAGGGCTCAAGGCATAGATTATCTAAACTGTCCACGCGAAACTCGATTTTCTCTTTGAACTCTATTCTTGCGAATAGAGGTTTCCTCCCCCTTATCGTGTGACACCACACGATCCGCCTAGGAACAGCGGGTCTTCCTAACGATAGGTTACAAAAAACATCGTCCGTGAAGAGTGGTGAGTTTTTTTGAAAAAGCGATCAAAGCGACGGACCGTCTGACTGCGAAAAGATCGTTTCAACCCTCACGACGGGAACATTCAAAACAGTCGGCGAAGTCTTAACGAGTCAACTTGAACGGTCCGACGTTGAATAGATAGCTCGAATTCCCTTACCGCTGCGCAATCCTCCAATCGACCTGGCCCATGAACCACTCCGAAGAACCAAGACGTGGCGAAGAGCTTTTGGCAGCTATTTTGTCCGAAGAGAGCTTCCGCCCCTTCGAACCGAGCGAGCTGCGGGACACTGGCTTACCAGAATCTTTGATCGAATCGCTCATCGTCAAGAGGTTGGCCTTGGTCGGGATGGCCACCGGTCGAAAACTGTCGGAGTTTATTTGCCTGCCATTCCACGTCGTGGGACAAGTGCTACATACGCTTCGTGAACGCCGGACCGTTGTTCACAAGGGTTCAGCGCCGCTCAACGATTACACCTATGCATTGACGGAACAGGGACGCGACCGTGCCACCGTTTTTTCAGAAGCCTGCAGCTACGTCGGCCCGGCTCCCGTCCCGCTACTCGACTATGTCCTTTCGGCAGAGGCTCAGACCATTCGCGCCGAATCGCCGCGACGTCAGCAGCTGCAACAAGCGTTCAGTGACATTACGGTCGACGCGACGCTGTTTGAAAGCTTGGGGCCCGCCATTAACTCGGGTGCTGGCCTATTCCTTTATGGAGAACCGGGAAACGGGAAATCGACGCTCGCCAAACGCATCACCATGTGTTTTGGTCAGCAGATCTGGATCCCTTCGGCCATCTATGAAGATGGCCAAATCATTAAGCTATTCGATGCCGCCTTTCACAAGTTAGCTTCTGAAAGCGAACAATCCATCATCAAGTCGGCCTCCTATGATCGCCGTTGGCTAAAAATCCAACGACCAACCGTCGTTGTCGGTGGTGAACTTACGATGGATGCGTTGGAAATCCGACATGACCCGCATAGCAAAGTGAGCGAGGCGCCCTTGCAGATGAAAAGCAACTGCGGCTGCTTGCTGGTGGACGATTTCGGTCGCCAGCGCATCGATCCGACAGAGCTGCTTAATCGATGGATCATTCCGCTCGAAGCGAGAATCGACTTCCTGACGCTCTCCACAGGTAAGAAGATTCAGGTCCCCTTTGAACAATTGATCATCTTTTCGACGAATTTAGAACCGAACGACCTGGCCGACGAAGCTTTTCTGCGACGCATTCCCTACAAAGTCGAAATTGGAAATCCGAGCGCCGACGAATTCCATCGCTTGTTCGAATTGTGTGCTCCTGGATTCGACTGTGAGTATGTGCCTGGCGCCGTGGAGTACTTGCTGAAGAACCACTATCAACAAGCGAATCGACCCTTGAGGCGATGTCACCCGCGCGATCTGCTCAGTCAAATCAGAAACTACTGTGTCTACAACGACTTGCCAATCGAGATGCGAGATGAGTACTTTGACAAGGTCGTGCAAAGCTACTTCACGATGATTCAAAAACCGGCTGCCAGGGCGGCTAGTCAGCCCACAAATCCGCATCAAAAGAAGAGGCCGCCGGCAGCCAATCCACCAGCGCGAAAACCGGCTGCCCCCGCGAAACGCCCTCCACACAAATCGGCGCCGGTGGCGACCCAACGTTCGGGCCCGATTGCCGTTGGCTCTGGAGCGAACCCCAATCCCCGCAAATCGGCGCCCGTCGCGACGCAACGTTCCGGGCCGCTTGCCGTGAGCCGTGGTGCAAATCCGAAACCGTCAGCCCCCTTGGCAGCTCCGCCAAGCAAACCGGCAATTCCCCGGCAAACGCCCAAGTAGCGATTCAGCAGATTGTGACGACTACTTGCAGCATCGGCCCTCACCCGGCCCGTCTCGGTATCGGTTAGTCCGATAATTCGGGAACTTCTAACCCGTGAGATTTCTGACGGCAAAGACAAGTGCGCAGTTTTTGAAAGCTAGACTTCACAGATATCGGATGCTCCTTGCGCCGACCTATCAGCATACATATAGAGACTCTGGAGTTTTCCCGTGGCAACTGAACGTCTTGATACATCGAAACCCCTTCTCGGGTACATGCTTAAGGAACGCATCGGCGCTGGCGGTTACGGCGAAGTATGGTCGGCAGAAGCACCAGGAGGCATCGCGAAAGCGGTGAAGCTGGTTTATGGCTACCACGATGAGAACAGAGCTCAAGGCGAATTGAAGGCGTTAAATCGAGTTCGCGAACTTCGCCACCCGTTCCTCTTGTCGTTGGAACGTATCGAAGTTGTCGACGGTCAGTTGATCGTCGTGACGGAGCTTGCCGACAAGAGCCTGAAAGATCACTACGATGAGTGCGTCGATGATGGCCAAGCGGGCATTCCACGCGATGAACTTTTGAAGTACATCGGCGAGGCGGCAGAGGCACTCGACTACATCAGCAACGAGCATCAGCTACAGCACTTAGACGTCAAACCGGAGAACCTACTGATGGTGAGTGGCCATATCAAAGTGGCCGACTTCGGACTCGTCAAAGAATTGCAAGATACGAATCAGTCGCTGATGACGGGACTCACACCGATCTACGCACCTCCAGAGTTGTTTGACGGTCGTCCTAGCCGGACCAGCGATCAATACAGCCTGGCGATTGTCTATCAGGAAATGCTGACGGGGACGCGTCCGTTTAGTGGCAGCACCGCCGCTCAACTAGCATCACAGCACATGAACGCCCGGCCACGACTTTCGTCGTTGCCGCGTGGCGACCAAGCCGTGATTTTGCGGGCGCTTTCCAAAGACCAGGATCTGCGCTTTGAAAACTGCGCCGAAATGGTGGCCGCGTTAACAAAACGCAAAGCCAACCAAGCTAGAAAGCGCAAACCGACAACGCGTGTCACTTCGAGCAACACGTCTGTACTGGGTGACAGTACGCTCGAACGCTACATCACCGCGGCCGAAGTAAAGCAACTAGAACCGATCGCCGTCGAACGGTCAGAAGCGTCGGTTGTCCCGACGCTGTTTATCGGTGTCGGTCAAACCGGTACCAACGTCATCAAATCATTAAGGCAGAAATTAAGAGAACAAATTGGCCTGGACGACGACTACCCGGCCTTCAGTTTCCTCTGCCTGGATACGGATGAGCGCGATTTGATGGCATCGTGCACCACGAGTGGCGGACCATTGAAAGTTTCCGATACCCTGCCCATCCCGCTTCGCAAGCCAGAAGAGTATCGTGATCAGGGTTCGCTGCATCATTCTTGGTTGAGCCGACGTTGGATCTACAACGTTCCTCGCAGCCTTCGAACCGAGGGCATCCGGCCATTAGGGCGACTGGCATTCGCTGATCACCACGAGAAAATCTTTCAACAACTTCACGAACGATTGGAAGAAATCACCAAACCAGAATTGTTGGCCCAAACAGCGGAAACACTTGCCCTGGATCCTGTCGGTTCGAGAGCTCGCGCTTTCGTTATTGGTTCCATCGCCGGTGGCGTCGGCAGCGGCATGATTCTCGATCTGGCCTACGCGGTACGGACCGTCCTCTTGGAACAGGGCATTCCGGATGAAGACGTTATCGGCATCCTGATGCATTCAACCGGCCGCTCGGCAACAGAACGAGACCTGACGGTCGCCAACACCTGTGCCTTCCTGAGCGAGATGAATCACTTTTCGAGCATGGCCGGCTATCCGGGCGACGAAACGTGCAATCTACCGCCGTTCGAAGAAGACAGTGAACCATTCTCTTCCAGCTACGTTGTCCATTTGGGTGACGACCTGAATCAGCGGGAATACGACAACTCCATTGATGAAATATCCGAGTATCTGTACCTGAATGCGGCCTCGCCCTGCGGCAGTTATTTCGATGAATGCCGACGAGACAATAGTGCTACAAATCGCCTACGCACTTTTAGCGTCCGTACGGCAACGTTTTCAGATGGTCACACCGGCGTATCAGGCACCGACCTGTCCCGCTTGGCTTTGCAGTCTTGGACCGCTGAGTACGAACCCGACCATAAGTATCCCAAGAGATCGGAAACAGCGCAAACGCTCTTAACCGAGCAACAGCTCACGATCAGCGGTCTGACGTCACGAGCCAACGTCATGATCGAGTCACGATTGCAGACTCGCCCCGACGAATACTTGGCCAACATCGTCCGCGAAGCAATGCAACAGACTCAAAATTGCGAAACCGAAACACCGGGTCAAAACCTAATGCAAAACGTTTCGCAATTGATCGCTCATGTATTCCAATGTTTCCCCTATGACGAATCGGAAAACCTCTGTTCCAATTCGCCAACTTGGGCTGCCGACGCCATCCGGGTTTTCGCAAAGAAAAGCTGCCAGCCATTGTTGGAAGCGCTCGAACAACACATGAACGAACCGGGCGTTCGCTTTGCGGGCGCAAACACACTGCGATACTGCCTCGTTGAACAACTGCGGATCACCGCTGCAGAGCTGCATGACGCGCGGCAGAAGAACTTGCAGAAACTCATGGCCGCCGAAAAGGTGCTTTGCGGAGGTCAGGAAGAACCGATTCTAGACGCTCGCGGTCTGGCCAACGTCGTTAGCGAATACGCTCAGCGGCGACTGGCGGAAATGATTCTGTTCGCAAGTGAACAGCTCGCACTCACGACCATCAACCTGCTGGACGAGAAGGGTCGAGACATGGAGTCCTACTCCAACTCACTCGCGTCCTGCCTCAAGCAATTTGAAGATGCCGTGCCGATTTCCGACGTCTCTGTCATGGATCCCGAGCACATCGAAGAGTTACTTACGCAAATCGATCGTCAGCTCGACGCTCAACTTTACATTCAGTACGACGGCTTGCTACCTTTCTTAGAAGTCATGAACGAATCGCGTCGCAACGAAATGCTGAACATGCTACACAATGCGGCTTGCCGAGCTTCACGTCATATTCGTCGTACAGCCGACCTGGAAACGGCGCTATCGAAATCGGGTATCGTCGGTGAAGCGGCTGCCGATTGGATCGAAAAACATATGGGTGGCGCCGCACCTGCACTTTCATCTTGCGGTGGTGCGAGCCGCCTCCTGCTGGCCGTTCCTGACCGCTCGCAGCCGAATCAAATCGGTGAGTGGGTCCAAGATCGACTTGGCGAACCGCCTACGATCGTGCCGGCAACAAGTGGCAATCTTGTCTTGTGTCACGAAATCGAAAACGTACCGCTCGGAAATATGGTGTATCAGTTCTTCTGCCAACACCCGGAATCGATCGAGTATGTTTCACGAATCCACACACGTGTCGATGTCGATTGGTCGCCACTGTCGCCCAATGCGACCTGAGCATGCCCCAAACTGGCCACACGCGAAAGCCACACCGGCCGCGGAACTGGATCGGTAAGGCGGCTCGCCTAAGGCCGGCTCTGAATTACCAATCAGCACCACCAATTTGTGCGAACCAAGACTCTCGGCCTGTCGGCTCCTGCAATCGGGACTGACCGCTCCTGCGAATTGGCAAACGTTTCGATAACGCGTGAGTGTCGATCTTCGCAACAGCGCCATTCACGGGTGCCACATTCTCTGCTTGAGCAATTTCCCTTGTCTCCAACTCCAATTCAGCGAATTCCGATTCGACACGATCCGCAGAGTCGACCGCGAGGAGAGGAGCCACCGAATTGAACTTGTTGGCATTCCAAATCAAGAAATCAGCACCGTTGACGATGCCGTCACAGTTGAAGTCACCGTCTGACCAGTTGTTGGAGGCCTGGAATTTGCTGGCATTCCAAGCGAGGAAGTCCATGCCATCGACGGTTCCATCCAAATTCGCGTCGCCCATCACGGTTCCCAGTAAATCGGTCACCATGACTTCGACATCAGCCACGTCCAAGACATCATCAAAATTCAGATCGTAGATGCGGTCCTGTGAACTTAATCCCTGGCAGAACAGATCCAAATCGGTGGCGTTCATTTGGCCATCCAGATCATAATCGCCAGGCGTCCAGTCTTCGACATAACCTGTGGGACTTAAATCACGTCCAGTGAATCCAGAAAACTCGGGCGCATATCGGCGCCCTTTGAAAACATTCGCAAACGGCGCCGCACTTCCTTGCGAAGCGACACCGGACGAGGAGACCGGATTGGCGTATTCCCAGACAAGCTCATTGGCCGGGTTGAGTTCGCCAATGATCCCGTCCGGTCCGTTGACAAACATCGTGTTTCCATTGGGAAGCCGGTGAGCGCCGCTGATGAAACCGGCATTGATACCGGTGTCCAATGTCGTCGCAGGCGCACTCGGCTCAAAGGCTGAACCTGCGACGAATGCATAGTTCCCCATCGCGTCAATTGCTGGTGGGACGATTTCAACGACCGTCGAGCTGGGCGTCGCTTGATTGTTGAATACGAGGAAGTTACCGGCGCCTGGATTGCCCGCATCAATCCATTGGGCATCGTGTTGGTTGAACAATTGAGATGGGCCCGGTGCACCGTAGTTGGACGGGTTGCCCCAACGGTAAAGGAAATCACCTCCCTGTCCCGAATTGCCGCCGGAACTCGTCGCTGCCTCGGCGGTCGTCGTGCTGTGATCGATCACGTAAAACTCGCCCATGAATGGCGAATTAAAAAGTATCTGATCCAGTTCGACATTGTAGTCGATCGCGTTGATGTGAATCCAATCTCTGCCGGTGCCCAGATTAACATCGAACTTTTGCGGATTGTCTGCAACCACTCCAAAGTTTGGCTTCGTCGGATCGAAGTCCTGAACCAGATGATCGATCAGGTTCCATTCCCAAACGACATCTGCGGTATTGAGTCCAGTAGGCTCTAATTCGACGATCCGTTCACTCCACATGCCTCCCACTGGCACGGAAGAAGGATCTCTTCCTAGGTCGATCATGTCGGCGCTAGAGACTTGCGACCAAGCAAATGCCAAAACATTGCCATTGGGTAAGACTTCGATGTCGTGATGCAGCGTTTGCGTCGCATTGGAAAAATTGAAGTCCCAAACAAGATTGCCATCCCAATCTTGGATGTAGAGCGCCCCTGTTACACCGCCGGCAGCTTGAGCCGGATTATTGATCGTTGCCGAACTGTACAAAGAACCATCTGGCCCAAGATAAGCGCCTCGTCGACCGTTCGAAGGTGCGCCGGTCCAAGAATGGACTTCCCTTCCATGGACATCGACCAAAAACGCGTCGCCACTTTGATCAGGCGTCAGCAGTGTGTACCCATCGTAGGCGTCTGCGGTACAACCCACGAGACCGACAGTAAATGCATCTCTTCCGTCAGAACAGACAGCGGTCAGCATCTGCCGATGCTCCAACGTTTCCATCTGAAGTCGTTGCCGCCGCTTGGTCGTGTTTAATCGGCTCATGGTATTTCTTTCAAAATGCTTGCTCGGACATCTTGGCAGTAATATATACGAGAATCCGGCCTACTGCTCGTTCATAATCGAGCAGTTTGCGATTCCGCAGCGGTTGCTAAAATGAGCGGTGCCGCCACCGTTCCGTTCGATCCTTCACTTGGCTCTTGCAGTGTGGACATGTTGAGCATCCTCACAAAATGGATCAGCGCATGGCTCGAATCGCGGGCCACGATTCCTTCACAGGAATCTCTTGGTGCTCGCGGAGAACGCGAGGCAGAGCGGCTGCTGAAATCAAAAGGCTATCGAATCCTGGAACGGAGCCTGCAAATGCAACAGGGTGAGATCGATCTCGTTGCTGTGGATGGTCGCACGATCGTTTTCGTGGAAGTGAAAACACGAACGACGGATGATCCCCGTGAACCGTTCGAAGCGGTGGATCGAGCCAAACAGCGCCAAGTGGCCAAGCTCGCTCTGGTCTATCTCAAACGCCATCAATTGTTAGAGCACGCGGCTCGCTTCGACGTCGTGGGCGTGAATTGGCCCGCAGGACAATCACCGATCGTCCGCCATTACGAAAATGCTTTCGAATCGACGGAACGCGGCCAGATGTTCTCTTAACGGTGATTCCACAAAGAAAGAGGCGGACTCGTCGAGTCCGCCTCTTGTGATTTTTCATCCGTCTCCCGTGTCGACGGCCTAGGCGTTGCGGCGTCGCAGCATTCCAAGCGAAACGAGAGCCAAGAAGACCATGCTCGAAGTGCCCGGCTCAGGAACGGTCGCAATACCGACCCAGGAAGAAGCCAGCTCGCCGGCCGAGATCGTGACTGCCACGTGGTCCAAACCTTCGATGTCGAAGATGGCCGCTTCACGATTGTTTTGGCCGTTGTTAAGGCCTGTCGATTGCAACTGACTGGTCGCAGGATTCCAGACTGGCAGCGACGACGGGAAAACCCCATTCGCACCAGGTCCGGTATTCGATTCCAATTGAACCGGCGGAGCAAAGGTCCCGCCGCTTGCCGATGCGACCGTGACTCGCTCCTGAATTCCGTCCATGTCAAAAACAACCAGCCGAGTGCCGACCGGGAAAGGTTGATCAATCGAGAAGTCGATGCGAGTCGCTCGTGAAGGGTCTGCTTGGGAAATCACCTGAATGGTGTTTCCGGTCGTTCCGAACATGTTTGTGAACGCAGGGTTGTCGAACGAAATGTCGGACGCCATCCAGCGAGGTTGCGTCTCTTCAAACGAGGAAGCGACCGATGCACGAATCATCCCGCCAGAGAAATCGGCCATCATGACCGGAACGTCGGTGTCGCCAGGATTCAATTGAGCACCAAAGTCAGCGAAGTTGGCCGAAACAGTGGCAGCGGTAGCGAAAAACAGAACGAAAACAAAGCTGTATAAACGAGTAATCATATTTGGGTCTCCTGCGAGGCTTTCACCTCGGACTCGTCACGACAATCGCGCGACAGTTGATCTATAAAGCGAGCCCGCAAAAGCAAAAGAGGATCGAAGCGTTGTGACAACGCCAGGACAGAGCAGGATTGGGCTAGCACAAAAACACGAAGCTCTGCGCGAAAACTGAGATGACTCAGTTCACACAGTCGTGATGATGCTCACTAGACACGCCCAACCGTTTTTTTAGTCCTAGAATCTGAAACGCCGTCCGGGGCGTTCAGCTGATGCAGGTAAGATATCGCTTCTTTACCAAGCTGACAACCCCGGATCGACCGCCCCCGTAATCTAGGGGGACTGCATCATAGTGGTCGCCTTGCAGACCACGGGCCAGCAACTGGTGTTTTACTTGGTTTTCACCGGAGGAGCTGGCCTTTTCGGCAATTGGCGAGGCTCCGTTTTCACGCGGGTCATGATCTCTTCGATCCCGCGTTCTAACTGCGCGTCTCGCCCTTCGATCATCGATTTGGGGTCATTTTCGACTTCGATATCTGGATCGACGCCATATCCTTCGATAACCCATTCCCCTTCCGCCGACAGGAACCCGAATTCGGGAACAAACACCGTACCGCCATCGACAAGCGTTCCTCGATTCGTAATCCCGATCACACCCCCCCACGATCGTTTGCCAATTAGGGGGCCCAGTCCGGCCTCTTTGAACATCGCCGGAAAGATATCGCCATCGGAAGCACTGTCTTCATCCAAAAGACAGACCAGGTGTCCGTGGAAACAGACATCTGGATACGTATCTGCTGTGTCGTTGTTGCGAGGAAAACCGGTCGCCAACAATTTTCGACGTAAGCGTTCAATGATCATTTGCGAGACATTCCCGCCCCCATTGCTACGTACATCGATGACGAGCCCTTCTTTCCGCAGTTGCCCGTAAAACCATTTGTTAAATTCGCGAATGCCGTCTTCACCCATGTCGGGCAAGTGGATGTAACCGACTCGGCCATCGGTTGCCTCGGCCACCTTATCGCGATTGTCGAGAACCATATTGAGATAGACGAGACTTGATTCGTCTTCGATAGGGTTAACGATGATTTCTCGTGCATCGTCCAATGCGGTCGTTTTTCCAAAGCTCATAGCGATCGGCTGATCGGCCTTGTTCCGCAATTCTCGATACGGGTTGTCTTCCGCCTTGAGTTCCACACCATCGATGGCAAGAAGATAGTCACCTTCCGATACGCCCATGCCGATTTCGGTCAGTGGCGAGCGATACCGATCCTCTTCGTTGTGGCCACGGTAAATCTTGGCCACCTGAAAACGGCCTGCCTTCTCGTCCAGCTCCAGCGTCGCCCCCAGGAGGGCGACAGGCGTACGTTCGGGTTGAGCAAAATCGCCTCCCGCTTTGTACGCATGTCCAACGTTCAATTCGCCGATCATTTCACCGATGACGTAGTTCAGATCGCTACGGTGCGCGACATGTTTCAGAAGGGGCCGATACTTGTCTCGCAACGCTTCCCAATCGTAACCGTGCATGTTTTCGACGTAGAAGAAATCGCGGAAGCGGCGCCACACTTCGTCAAAAATCTGCTCCCACTCTTCGGCCGGAACAACGTCCACCTTGATGCCATAGGTCGACACTTCCGTCGGCTCGCCGTCAGGCAACTCGTACACTTCCGAATCGCCGTACGACCAAACGAGCGCCATGGTCCGATCCTGATTCAGGGAATAATCGCCCGATTCGGCCAGCGAAGTTGCTTCGCGGTCTTCGTGAGAGAAAACCATGATTTCGGGATCGACGTCAGACGAACGGCCGTAGTAATACGCGCCACCTCGAACATAGATCAGATGCTTATCAATCGCATTCAAGTTGTAATAGTTGTCAGCCTCGACCGGCACGCGAGCGACGCGTTCGGCCAACCCTTCGAATTCAATTTCAATTGGTTCTTCGTCGTCTTCTTCCTCGTCGTCGTCAGAATCCTCTGGCGAATCCTCGTCAGAATCGTCGTC